>CAVWAK010000021.1:0-34841 GCA_963752745.1 uncultured Gammaproteobacteria bacterium | reverse complement strand
GTTCACGCTCCAAAACACGCGGCAAGGGCTGAATATTGGTGGACGACAACATCGTAATCGGTGGCGAGGCGATACCAGTTCGCAGTCGGCATTTGGTAGAGTTGCAGTCCCCCCCCCCCCTGTATACACATTCTCCTCACCGAGATAGTGTACAAGTGTACCCACGGGATTGATTTGCATACCGGCGCCATCCATTGTAGCAATTTACCGCAGACGTGACCGTGCACCGAAATCCAATTGTGACTTTGGGTGCGGGCGGGAAGTCTCAACGAACAGGAAACCAGGATCCGGTTCTGATCCGCGAAGGCGAAGAAAGGCCAGGTTCAGGTATTTAATCCAACTACTCTGAAGGATGGGGAAAATGGAAACAAAACGCATTCATTTTTTAATGGCTCTGTTTTTTACCGTATTGATTTCAGCCTGCGCGGCCACGCCGAAACTGAGCCAGGAGCAGGTCATGAGTCAGAACGAACTGATCGCGCAGCTGGACAAGGCATTGAAGGATTCGCAGGCGCAGGGTGCTGATTACCTGGCACCGGAGGGTTATAGCGTGGCGGCTGCGAAACTCGATCAAGCCATTAACTCCGCTGCCGGTGGACATACTGATTTTGCCAATGCGTCTGCGCGTCAGGGACTAAACACCCTGAAAAAGGTTGACCGGGATGTCGAGCAGAGCAAGGACTTGTTGCGCGAAGTGCTTGTTGCAAGAACCCGGGCCATGAACGCCGGCGCAGCCACACTGTACAGTAAGGACACCGAAGATCTGGAGCAAGATTTGCGCAAGGCTGCAACCCTGGTTGAACAAGGCCCGTATCGAGGATGTCAAGGAACGTCGTCCCAAACTGATTGCGGGTTATGAACAGCTGGAGTTGGTATCCCTGAAAGAGGGCATGGTGGATACCGCCAAGGTGACGCTGAAAAAGGCGAAAGAAAATGGTGCCGAAAAGCATGCTCCCAAGACTTATAAACTGGCAAAAGAGGAGCTTGATCTGGCGCTCTCGGTTCTGGACGCTGACCGTACCAAGACTGACAAGGCCAATGCTAATGCCTCGCGTGCCAAGTGGCTTGCCGAACGCAGTATCGGTATTACCGAACTGATCAAGGATTTTGATCGCCGTGATTACACACGGGAAGATGTGGTGTTGTGGTACCAGGCGCAGTTGAGTGAAATCGGCGAACCGCTGGATGGGGAGCTGCCGTTCAACGCATCCAACCGGGATGTCGTCATCGGCATGCAGAATTCCCTGAAGGATCTGATCAGGCAGCGCGACGAAACCGCGGTGGCACGCAGTCAGACCGAGCAGGAACTGTCGCTCACCGAGGAACAGAAGAATGCCGTCAACAAGGTGGAATCGATGTTCGCTGCGTTCGAGGCCAGTGTCTACCAGCAACGGAAAAACGTGCTGATTTCCGCTCACGGGTTAAAGTTCCCTTCGGGTGACAGCGAACTTGAGTCGGACAACTTTGTCTTGCTCAACAAGATCACCAAAGCGATTGATACGTTTCCCGATAGTACGATCCGGGTATCCGGTCATACCGATTCGACCGGCAGTGATGCGGTGAACCAGAAACTGTCCGAGGCACGTGCCAGCAAGGTGGCCAGGTTTCTTACCGAAGTGGGCGGCATTGAGGTCAGCCGGGTCACCGCCTATGGCTACGGTGAGTCGCGTCCGGTGGCCAGTAACGAGACAGCGGATGGCAGGGCATCCAACCGCAGGGTTGAAGTCCTGATCGAGAATCCGTAAATGAGGTAATCCCTGCGGCTATTGGCCGCAGGGACACTTTGCCAAATCTCACCTGGCCCGGCCTCGCCCGTGTACCTCGAGCACTATCGCCGCGTCGCTTTTAGCCACGGTGTATTATAGGTGTCGATCGTGTTGGAGTAATATCACTCACTATGATGCGCCTGGCCACATTAACTATCATGCGCCTCTCAAGACAGCTGTTCGTAACCGCTTGCATCGGCCTGGCGGCGTTCGCCCACGCAGCGGAGCGTGCTGATGTACAGATCACAGGAATAGAAGGTGAACTGCTTGACAACGTCACCGCCCAGCTGGGTATTGCGCAACTTGTCAGGAAAACCACACTCATTCCCCTGCCTTCAGTTGTTGGAGAGGAGGATGAAGTATCAGAGGTCTCGCTGCGCAGATTACATCGTGCGGCACCAGCCGAGATCCGTAAGGCCCTGCAGCCTTTCGGTTATTACTCACCAACCATAAAGTCAAGCCTTGAACGAACAGACGAGCGCTGGCTTGCCAGTTACCGGATCGATCCGGGCGAGCCAACACTTGTTGAAAATGTTGAGCTGGGTATCCAGGGTGATGGCCGTGATAATGCGGATCTGCGTAAGGTGCTTGAATCAACACAGCTTGCCACCGGTCTGCAATTGCAGCATGTTCACTACGAGGAAACCAAGGCGGCGCTGATCAAGGCCGCACTCGCGGCCGGTTACCTGGATGCAAAATTTGTACGCAGTGAAGTTCGTGTTGATCCACGGCGTCGCAAGGCCGGAATAGCACTGATTCTCGACACCGGCCACCGTTATTATTTCGGTGATATACGTATCGACCAGCAGATTCTGGATCCGTCGATGATCAGCAGCTTCGTAAAAATCGAGCGCGGCATGCCCTTCAATACGGATAAATTGCTGAAGCTCCAGCTGGCGCTCGACGACAGCGGTTTCTTTTCCCGTGTCGAAGTCGACATCCGGCGCAAGGCTGCAGAAGACTTCCATATCCCGATCCTGATCAAGACCGAAGCGGCGAAAAAGTGGCGTTTCGGTACAGGTCTCGGCTTCGGCACGGATACCGGGCCGCGGGTCACGCTCGCCGCCGAGCGCCGCCGCATCAATCGCCGCGGGCACAGTATCGTGGCGGATTCGCTGTTGTCCGGTATAGAACAGAGCGTTGGTGCCCAGTACAAGATACCCATCGGCAATCTGGTCTCCGACCGGCTGGTGTTCAGTAGTGAAGCCACCTGGGAAGACGTTGCCGATGACGGCGAGTCGAGGCGCCTGACGCTGGGCATCAACCGAAACGAAAATTGGCGAACATTCCAGCGCCAGCTTTATATCAGGTTCGAGCGCGAGGATTTCACTCTCGGTGAAGACGATCAGATCGTGAACTACTTCATTCCCGGCATGAGCTTGTCCCGCCTCAAGGCCGACAACATTCTGTTTCCACGCCGTGGTTACAGCTGGTCCGCAGACGTTCGCGGCGCCGCCGCCCTGCTGGTCTCGGACACGACTTTTATTCGTGCTGAGACAACCGGACGCGCCGCCTGGCCGCTCGGTGAAAAGGCTCGTGCCTTGTTCCGGCTGCAAGCCGGTGGCATGGCGGTCGGGGATTTCGCCGAACTACCGACAACCGAGCGTTTCTTCGCCGGCGGCGACCGAAGTGTGCGCGGCTACAAGTATCAGTCACTGGGCCCAACGGATGAAAGCGGTGAAAACATCGGTGGCAGATACTTGTTGACCGGCAGTGTCGAGGCGGACTACCTGATCTGGAAGAAATGGGGGGCTGCCGTTTTTATCGATGCTGGTAATGCGGATGACGATTTTCCCCCGAATCTGGAAGTCGGTGCCGGTGCCGGGCTGCGCTGGCGGACCCCGGTGGGCATGCTGCGCCTCGATTTCGCACATCCGTTCAGCAACAGCGATGATGACTTGCGCATCCACATCAGCATCGGACCGGATCTGTAATGAGAATTCTGATCCGTACTCTGCTCATTACGGCTTTCTGCCTCACCTTGATACTGGTCTATGTGTCGACGACAGAGCGGGGGCTGAAGCAGCTATGGGTGGCTCTGGAACCCATGCTACCCGCGAGTCTGTCAATCGAGAACGTGGAGGGCCGCCTGATCGGGCCACTGACAGTGACCGGCCTGAAGATTCATGACGACGCGTTCAACCTGGACCTGGATCATGCCGAGCTGGATTGGACGCCGTCACGACTTTTGTCCGGTGTGCTTAAGGTGGATCGCCTGGTGCTGGATGACATCCATTATGCACCGGGCGAAAAAGCATCGCCGCAAACACCGGGGCCAACGGTCATACCGGAACGTATAACACTGCCTGTTGGCTTGAACATCGAACAGCTGAAGGTGCGAAATCTTGCGGTTGCTACAGCGAGCGGCAGCGAAACAGTCCTGGTCGAGCAGGGCGCTATCAGCCTGTCGTACCACGATTCTGCGCTGGAGATTCGCCATGTGTCTGTTCAGTCCAAAGTTTTTCAGATAGAGGGCAGCGGCGGGTTGAAAACAGTGGCTGATTACCCCCTGGAGGCCGTGCTCGACTGGCGCCTCAGTCCACCGGACTATGCGGAAGTACAGGGTCGAACAGTACTTTCAGGTACTCTGAAACGCCTGTTGGTGAGCCAGACCTTCAATGAAACCTACCCCATTAACGGCGAATTCGCAGTTACCGGTTTGCTGGACACGCCTCACCTTGAAGCGAGCGTCAGCGTTAATCATCTGGCGCTTCAGGCAATCAACGATGATCTTCCAGCCACAAGCCTGAGGGCGGATATCCGGGCCAACGGTCCGCTGGACGCCCTCGAACTTTCCGGTGAGCTTGAGGTTGACTATGAATCGCTGCCCACGGTGCGCGCAAATGTCGCGGCGACAGTGTCTGCAGCCAGTGTTGAGCTCGAGTCATTGCAACTGACAAGTCCCGCTCATCCGGCGGAGGTGCATCTTTCCGGGCCGGTCCGTTTTGACACCGACACCATTGAGTTTGATCTTCATGCCGACTGGAGCCAGGTGCGCTGGCCGCTGGTGGGCGATACGCAATTGGAAAGCCAGTCCGGCCAGCTGCACCTGAACGGATCGCTGGATGACTACCGGGTCGACAGCCGGATCACCCTGGCCGCTCCCGGCTATACCGATGCGGATCTGTCGATGAAGGGCAAAGGGAACCAGGACGCCCTGCAGATTTCTGAACTTGCCATCAAGACCCTGCAGGGGATTGTTCAGGGTACGGCCATGACAGCCTGGCATCCCCGGCTTGAGGTGAGTATCGAGCTTGATGGAAATTCACTGAATCCCGGGGTTGTCTTCGCAGAGTGGCCCGGAAAACTCGATGTGCAACTGGCGGGGCGCGCAGAAATCTCTTCCGCCGGACTCGTGGCACAGGTTCCCCGGCTCCGGGTCAGCGGGCAACTGCGCGACCTTCCTGTCCGGCTGGAGACACGGGGTGGCTATCAAACCGATACCCTTTCGATCGAAAAACTTGCGCTCGTGTCGGGGCCAAGCTCATTGAAACTCAGCGGCTCGGTTGGCGGGCAGCTGGATCTTGACTGGGACATCGACAGCCCGGACCTCAATACCCTGCTTCCTGCCGCCGCCGGACGTCTTGCCGGTGGCGGGCATGTCAGCGGTACACTCGCTGCGCCGGTGGCCAGGGCCACGCTCAGTGGTTCCGGTCTGCGTTACCGAGATGATCGATTGAGCAAATTCAAACTCGATGCCAGTGTTGATATCACCGCTGCGACCACGTCGAATCTTGAATTACAGATCGGTACCGGGCTGATTCAGGGGATCACGATAAACAGTGTGGAAGTGAGCGCTGAGGGCGTCCCCGAAAAACACGGTGTAAAAGTGACCGCTGACAGCAGCCTTGTCGTTGGGCAGTTAAAAGCGAATGGTGCCTGGCTGGATAATATCTGGCACTTCGGCCTGAATAAGGCGGAGCTTGGTCATACCGATTTTGCACCCTGGGTACTGGATAAACCTTTCCAGGGCCAGCTTGGCCAGGACAGGTTCGCTGCAAATCAGTCCTGTTGGCACAGTGGTGGGGCACGACTTTGCCTTGGCGGAGTGTTTGCAGGCGGGGCACGCAACGGTAAGTTTGAGTTGCGTAAGTTGCCACTGAACTACTTTGCCAGCCTGCTTCCGGCCGGCGTCGAAGCGCAAGGTACGCTGGAACTCGACGGTGAGATAAAACAGCAAGGGGGTCGACCTGCTGCCACACGTTTGCGGCTGGATTCTCACGCCCTGGCACTGCTTTTGCCCGCAGAGGGGGACCGGCCGGATATCCGCATTGAGGCCAGCAGTGCAAGGTTGAACCTGCATGGCAGCGAACAAGATACACGCCTCGACGGAACCATAAGACTCGATAATGAGGCAAAGCTGTCGCTGAACGCGACCGTCAGCGGCACTGACAAGGCGTTTCTCAGCCGCACACTCAACGGACATGCCAGCGTCGAGATACCGGACATCGCTTTTCTGGATGGTTTTACTGCTCAAATCAGCAATGCAGGAGGCTCGCTGCAGGGCAATATGCAGTTCACTGGCAGCCTGCAGGCGCCAGTGTTGCAGGGACGAATCAGCTCCAGGGATACCCGTCTGACACTCGACCAGCCAGGTATTACGCTGGAGCAGCTCCACATGACACTTGAAGGACAGCCGGATGGTGCTATTGAACTGGATCTGGCAGCTCAATCCGGGGATGGACAAGTAACGATCAAGGGTATAGGTAACCTGCATGCGAAACAGCCCACTGCGCGTTTCACCATAAAGGGGAATGACTTCCGGCTCATGGATACACGTGAGGCAAAAATCAATGCATCGCCGGATCTTAACCTGACGGTGAGCGCAAACCGTCTCGATATAGAAGGGCAAATCGGAGTTCCGAGCGCCACTATTAAACCCAGAAAGTTACCCGAGTCTTCGGTATCAGTATCACCGGACCAGATTATTGTCCGGGAAGGCGATGAAACGGCAACCGCGAAAGGTTACCAGGTTACCTCAAGAGTCCGTTTCATCCTCGGGGAGCAGGTCACGTTTGACGGCTTCGGATTGAAGGGTCGAATCACCGGCAATCTTATCGCCAGCGATCAGCCCGGCAAACCGACAACCGCGAGTGGTGAACTTGCGATACACAACGGTAAGTACCGCGCCTATGGTCAGAATCTCGATATTCGTACCGGGCGATTGTTATTCGCGGGCGGTCCGGTCACGGAACCGGGGCTGGACATTGAAGCTGTAAGACGTCCGTCACCCGGCATACTGGTCGGCGTAAAAGCGCGTGGCAGTATGCGTAAACCCGATTTTTCCCTGTTTTCAGAGCCGGGCATGTCACAGTCTGACCAGCTGTCCTGGCTGGTGTTGGGGCGTCCGCTGGAAAGCGATACCGCCTCACAAGACAGGAATTCCATGAACCAGGCGGCCATCATGCTGGGACTCGGTGGCGGACTCGCGCTGACAGAGGAATACGGGGAAAAACTCGGTATCGATGAAATCGCTATCGAGTCTGACCCGGACGATGAGGCCAATCAGGCTTCATTGCTGGTTGGGAAGTACCTGTCACCCAAGCTGTTCGTCAGCTACGGTGTTGGAATTTTTGAGCCCGTTTCCACACTGCGGTTTCGTTATGCATTGGGAAGCAAATGGAAGCTGATTGGAGAATCCAGTGCACTACGCAGCAGCACGGATCTATTCTATGTGATAGAGGTCGGTAAATGACGGAATACGGAAAATCCCATTTCCTTTCTGCCAACATCGGCAATCAATTTGGCCAGGAACGAATGCGAGGATTTGTCGCCTGTTATTACGACGACTTCCGGGACCTGTATTTTCCACCTGGACGATGGTATGGACGAATCTCGTCCTTTCGGTGAGAATATGACTTTTCGGGCTACTCCGCATTCGTTTAGCGGCGGACATTAGTCGTGAAACTATCCCGAAGTCTGACGATCTTATCCCGGCAGTGTGTCTACACACTTGGACTGACTTGCTATGGAATACAGGGTGACATAATGACGTGGAAAAAATCTTCGGTACTATTTTATTGTTGACTGGTTTATCGCTGTCTGCGTTAGGTAAAGAGCGTTATCAGGTGCAATTTGAGCTCTATCAAGGCAAACAGAGAGTTGATTCAGGCAACATCATTATTACAGAAAAGTCGAAGACCTGGTGCAATGGCCAGCGGCGCAGTTATCTTGAGCTGGCTTGTCCTGTGAATAATGCGGGTGAAGTTGGGAAAATTCTGTCTACGGTTGACCTGTTTTCGGGAGTGACAATTGATCACCGGATAATCAACGGCGATATTGAACTGGATGTAAAACTGTCGACAGTTCAGGCAAGAATTGGGGAGATTAGAGCTTTGGGAAAGGATGAGTGTCAGGAGATGGCGCCTGTCGTTACCAAACACTCAGAGAGCTATAGTATTTCGCCGAATCAATCTGGCCACCAGGCGTTTGATTTTGGCGACAATATGAAGATACGTTTCACATATTCAGCGCTTCGGCGCTAATAGCACGGCGAATCTTCCAGCTCGTTGAACTTGCGAGTAGCGGGGGGCGGATCATCCAGCTCCGCAGCCGGGTCCATTGTCTTTGAGATGCGGGCATTCAGGGCCAGGATCTTTTGACGGAGGATTTTAGCCGGATCATCCTTATGCGACTCACTGAATTTACGAGCTTCTTGAGTAAGCGTGAACAAAACCCCTGAATTTCTTGTTAGAAAGTTGTGATTGCCACCACTATTATCAATTATGAACCTGCGCGATCTGAAGTACATTATTGCGGTAGCTGAAAGCCGTCATTTCGGCAAGGCAGCGGAGCGCTGTTTTGTCAGCCAGCCGACGCTGAGCGGCCAGATCAAGAAGCTGGAGGACGAGCTGGGGATTGCGATCTTCGAACGCACCAATCGCTCTGTGGAAATTACGCCTGTCGGCGAGGAGATTGTGGCGCATGCGCGGCAGATGATGGAACAGGCCGATGCCATCGAGCAGTTGGCGCGCGCCCATCAGGACCCACTGGCGGGGCCGCTGCGTATCGGCGCCATCCCGACCCTAAGTCCGTACATCATGCCGCTGATTCTCGCACCATTGAAGAAAAAACTCCCCCAGATGAAACTCACCCTGTCGGAGGAGCTGACAGATACGCTGCTCGATCGGCTGCGCAACCACGAAATCGATGCCGCTCTGCTGGCCACACCGGCGGAGGAGCCGGGGCTCGAGACGCTGCCGTTGTTTGACGAGCCCTTCTGGGTCGCCTATTCACGCAATCATGCCTTCTATGAAAAGGAAAGAATCAGATTGCGCGATCTGAGCAACGAGAATCTGCTGCTGCTGGCCGAAGGCCACTGCCTGGCAGATCAGGCCATGGATATCTGTCATATGGAGCAACGCCAGACGCACGGCGAGATGGCCGATCTGCGCGCTTCGAGTCTGGAAACCCTGATTCAGCTGGTCGGCGCCGGCTATGGCATCACCCTGGTCCCGGCGCTGGCGATGCGCGGTTCCTGGACCACCGGCAGTGGGGTCGTGGCCCAACCACTGGCGATTGCCACTGCTTCGCGGCGCGTGGCGCTGGTATTTCGCCACAGCTTTCCCCGGCGTGCCGCCCTGCAGGCCTTTGCCGGCATCGTGCTGGACAACCTGCCCAATACCGTAACGCCGGTCGGCAAACGTAAGCCGGCGAAGAAAAAGGCCCGCCGGAAATCATAGCGCTGCGTCGCCTGGTGCTGCTGATGCGGCAGCCGGATTCATCATAGATAGGGCCGATCCTGGTAATCGTAATAAACGATTTTAACGATGACCTTGCGCGCCCGATAATTTACTCCGAAGCCAGTAAACACTCTGGGTGAAAGCGGGAGAGGGCGATGAACAAGACAATGAGTTTCGCCGCGGTGCATTTCATGGTGGCATTTTCCGTGGGGTACCTGTTGACCGGTAGCGTACTGGTTGGTGGAGCCATTGCGTTGGTCGAGCCGGCCATCAATACCGTTGCCTGCCACGTTCACGAAAGGGCCTGGAATCACCTGGGCAAGGCGCAGCGTGGCTCACCCCAACGCCTGGCGCGACAAATGTCATTTCAAGCTGAGTAACCAAGGAGACAGAGATGTTAGAGAATCGTGAAGGTCAAAACGTACCGCAGGTAACATTCCATACTCGCCGCGATCACGAGTGGGTCGATGCAAGCAGCGATGAAATATTCAAAGGCAAGACCGTAGTGGTGTTTTCGCTGCCGGGCGCCTTTACCCCGACCTGTTCGTCCACCCATGTGCCGCGCTACAACCAGCTGATGCCGGCGTTCAAGCAGCATGGTATCGATGAGGTTGTCTGTATTTCGGTTAACGACGCCTTCGTCATGAACGAGTGGCGTAACGAACAGAAAGCCTTCAATTTGACTTTCGTTCCCGATGGCAACGGCGACTTCAGCCGTGGTATGGGGATGCTGGTGCCCAAGAGCGACCTGGGTTTCGGTGAGCGTTCCTGGCGTTATTCCATGCTGGTCAAAGACGGCGTCATCGAGAAGATGTTTATCGAACCGGATGTGCCGGGAGATCCCTTCGAAGTTTCAGATGCCGACACCATGCTCGATTTCATCGCGCCGGGTGCTGCAAAACCACTGGACGTTACTGTGTTCACACGCGAGGGTTGCGAATATTGCGCCCGTGCCAAGGGCATGCTGCACGATGCGGGTATCCAGTTCGAGGAACTGGTGCTGAACCGTGATTTCAGCGAAGCGACCATACGCGCGGTTTCGGGCGCATCGACGGTACCGCAGATTTTCATCAACGGCGATCACCTCGGCGGCTCAGAAGATCTCGCGACATACTTGAGCAAGTCCAAGGCCGCTTGATCACCCTCCCCCTCCCCCCCCCCATCTCCCGTAACGGGAGCTTTCGGTGGCTCAGTGACTGAGCCACCCTTTTTATAACCGACTCACGGGTGGGCCCATGCCTGCAACCCGGTGCTACTGTTACGGAAGCGTGCCGTAAGGTACAGAGCGCCAGCAGGGCATACCTGTTGCGCAAAACACGATCTGGTTGGCGACTATATTCCGTTCCGGTTCACCATGATGGGGCAGGTCGCCCTGTATTGGGGCATCACCGCTATTCATTGTCGATTTCATGCTCTCGAATTAGAGCTCATACTGGCCCAGGTCAGGCACTTGCCTGAAACCAGGATGATGTTAGCTTGTGGAATGCTTTGTGCTGCATTGTTAGGCATTCAATATTCAATCCGGGAATCGATATGGCAATACGGGTCGCAATCAACCACAAAACGGAATACCGGTATGACCGGCTGGTGAACCTTACGCCGCATATCATCCGCCTGCGCCCGGCGGTGCACAGCCGCACGCCGGTGCACAGTTATTCGCTGAAGATCGAGCCGGCAGAACACTTCATCAACTGGCAGCAGGATCCGTTCGGCAATTACCAGGCGCGCCTGGTGTTCCCGGAAAAGACCGATCGCCTGTGCATCGAGGTGGACCTGGTCGCCGAAATGGTGGTGCTTAACCCGTTCGACTATTTCCTTGAGAAATCGGCACGTCATTTCCCCTTTATCTACGAAAAGCAACTCGCCAGGGAGCTGGTGCCTTTCAGGAAAATCCGGGAGGACGGGCCGCGCCTGCGCAAGTGGCTGGACGGTGTCGACCGTTCAAAACAAACCACGAACGATTTCCTGGTCAGCCTTAACAAGCAGCTCGAGCAGGACATCAAATACAACATCCGCATGGAGCCCGGCGTGCAGACTTGCGAGGAGACGCTGGAAAAGGGCAGCGGCTCGTGCCGCGATACCGGCTGGCTGCTGGTGCAGATTCTGCGGCACCTGGGACTGGCGGCGCGTTTTGTCTCCGGCTACCTGATACAGCTCAAGGCCGATGAGAAGTCGCTCGACGGGCCATCGGGAACGGAGCATGACTTTACCGACCTGCATGCATGGGCCGAGGTCTACGTGCCGGGTGCAGGCTGGATCGGGCTCGATCCCACTTCGGGACTGTTTGCCGGTGAGGGGCATATCCCGCTGGCGTGCACGCCGGACCCGGTCAGCGCAGCGCCAGTCACCGGCGCCAGTGACGAAGCCGAGGTTGAGTTCTACTTCCACAACGAAGTGCAGCGCATACACGAAGACCCGCGCGTCACGCTCCCATACAGCGAAGAACAGTGGATGGAGGTCACCGATCTCGGGCGACAGGTCGATGCCGAGATGCAGGCGGGGGACGTGCGCCTGACCATGGGCGGCGAGCCAACCTTCGTTTCGATCGATGACATGGACGGAGCGGAATGGAACACCGCCGCACTGGGCAAGAAAAAGCGTGAGTTGGCGGGCGATCTCCTGAAACGCCTGCAACGCCGCTTTGCGCCCGGCAGCGCACTGCAATACGGGCAGGGTAAATGGTATCCGGGTGAGGTGCTGCCACGCTGGGCGCTGGGCTGCTTCTGGCGCGCCGACGGCGTGCCGGTGTGGCAGGACACACGCTGGATTGCCGACGAGGCCACCGATTACGGCTTCGGACCAGAGGATGCACTGGGTTTTCTCAATGGCCTGACCCGCTACCTGGGCATCGGCAGTGACACCATCCTGCCGGGTTATGAAGACGTCTACTACTACCTTTGGAAGGAAGGCACGCTGCCCGATAACGTCGATGTACTCGACAACCACCTGGACGAACCCAACGAGCGCGTACGCCTGCGCAAGCTGTTTGAACGCGGGCTTGACCGGATTGCCGGCTATGCCCTGCCGATCAAGTGGGACCGTCTGCAGGACAACAATGGCTGGCGCACAGGCCACTGGACATTCCGGCGCGAGCACATGTTTCTGCTACCGGGTGATTCGCCGATGGGTTACCGCCTGCCGCTGGACTCGCTGCCCTGGATCGAAAAGAAAAAGCGCGAGCCCGAGACGGAACGGTGCACCTTTGAACCGCGCCCGCCGCTGGGGAACATCTACGGCGAAGTGGGCCGGCGCTTCCGCGAGTTGGTGCCGGGGCCAACGTCGCCGCCGGGTTTTCAGGAGCAATCAGTTAACGGCTTAGACAAAGGCCACGCGCTTGCAGAGTACATTCACTCGGCACTCTGTGTGCAACCGAGAGAAGGGCGACTGTATATTTTCATGCCGCCGTTGACTCACCTGGAAGACTACCTCGATCTTGTCAGCGCAATCGAGTCGACGGCGGCAGAACTGCAGATGCCGGTGATACTGGAAGGCTATGAACCGCCGCATGATCACCGTTTGCTGCGCCTGGCAGTAACACCCGACCCGGGTGTTATCGAGGTCAACATTCATCCCGCACACAACTGGGAGGAGCTGGAAAGCAACACCATGGCCCTCTACGAGGAGGCGCGCCTTGCGCGCCTGAGCACCGAGAAGTTCATGCTCGACGGTCGGCACACCGGCACCGGCGGCGGTAACCATGTCACCATCGGTGGCGCCACGCCGGTCGACAGCCCGATGTTGCGCCGCCCGGACCTGCTGCGCAGCCTGGTCAGTTACTGGCAGACCCACCCGGGCCTGTCATACCTGTTTTCAGGCCTGTTCCTGGGGCCGACAAGCCAGGCGCCACGCGTCGACGAGGCTCGGGACGACAGTCTCTACGAACTGGAGATCGCATTTCAGCAAATGCCGGAAGGCGAAGTGCCCGCGCCCTGGCTGGTCGATCGGCTGATGCGCAACCTGCTGATCGATGTGACCGGTAACACCCACCGTTCGGAATTTTGCATCGATAAACTGTATTCACCGGACTCCAGTACTGGCCGCCTTGGGCTGGTGGAGTTCCGTGCCTTTGAAATGCCACCCCACGCGCGCATGAGCATGGTGCAGATGCTGTTGCTGCGCTCGCTGATCGCCTGGTTCTGGAAACAGCCCTACCAACGCCGGCCGGTGCGCTGGGGTACCGAACTGCACGACCGTTTCATGTTGCCGCATTTTGTCTGGCGCGATTGCCACGATGTTGTCTGTGACCTGCAGCAGGCCGGTTTTCCTTTTAAACCGGAATGGCTGGCACCGTTCCTGGAGTTCCGTTTTCCGCATTACGGCCGCGTGGTGCAGCAGGATATCGAGCTGGAACTGCGTGCCGCCATCGAGCCCTGGCACGTACTTGGTGAGGAGGTCACCTCACAGGGCACGGCGCGCTTCGTCGATTCCTCGGTGGAACGTCTGCAAGTGCGCATCAACGGCATGACCGACAGTCGTCACATCGTCACCTGCAACGGCCGTAAGGTACCGTTGCGGCCCACCGGGCGCCGCGGTGAATTTGTCGCCGGTGTGCGTTACAAGGCCTGGCAGCCGCCGTCGGGCCTGCACCCCACCATCCCCTCACAGGCGCCGCTGGTGTTCGACCTCGTGGACACCTGGAACCGGCGTTCTATTGGAGGCTGCACCTATCACGTCGCGCACCCCGGCGGGCGTCACGAGGAAACCTTCCCGGTGAATGCCAGCGAGGCCGAATCTCGGCGTATTGTGCGTTTCTGGGAACACGGACATACCCCCGGAATGGTCGATATCCCTGTCGAGGAGGTCAACAGCGAGCACCCCTATACCCTTGATTTGCGTTGGCGTGACGGCTGCTGAGCATGAATGGCTTGAGTGAAAGTGTGGGCGGTCTTAGAGTAGGCGAATGGGTAACGGAATAACACAAGAAGGCTCTATGTCCGATGTTTCGTCTGTACCGCTCACTGCGCCTGCCCTGTTCGAAGGGTACGGTTTCCCTGCCGGTGTGCGTGACGAGATGTGTGCAGAACCAGGTAAAATCCGTCCACACTGGGACTACCTTAGCGGCGCACTGAGTGATCTCGGGGTGCGCGAACTGCAGCGCAGGCGTGTCGAGGCGCTGCGCCAGATCCGCGACAACGACGTTACCTTCAACATTTACGATGATCCCCGCGGCATGGGCCGTCCGTGGGAGCTTGACCTGATCCCGCTGCTGATCGGCAGCGATGAATGGCAAGTCATCGAAGCAGGGCTGATGCAGCGCGCCGAATTGCTCAACCTGGTGTTGCGTGACCTGTACGGCGCCCGCAGCCTGATTGCCAAGGGTGTGCTGCCGCCGGAAGTGGTGTACTCGCATCCAGGTTTCCTGAGGCCCTGCGTCGGGATGCCTCTGCCGGAGCCGCACGGCCTGCTGTTCTACGCTGCCGACATGGCGCGTTCGCCGGATGGCCAGGTACAGATCATGGCCGACCGCGCACAGGCCCCGTCCGGTGCCGGTTACGCGCTGGAAAACCGCATTGTCGTGTCGCGTGTGTTGCCGAGCCTGTTCCGGGACTCCCACGTGCATCGTCTGGCGAACTTTTTTCGCACCGTGCGGCAGGCGCTCAATCGCCTGTCACCACGCCCGGACGATGAATCCAATATTGTCCTGCTCACCGCGGGACCTGCCAACGAATCCTATTTCGAGCATGCCTATCTTGCCAACTACCTTGGCTATACGCTGGTGGAAGGCAGTGACATGGTAGTGCGCGACGGGCGTGTGTGGCTGACGACGCTGGATGGTATGCGCCAGGTCGATGTCATCCTGCGCCGCATGGACGACAGCTTCTGTGACCCGGTCGAACTGCGTGAAGACTCCTTCCTGGGCGTGCCCGGCCTGGTGAATGCGGCACGCACTGGCCAGGTAGGTATCGCCAACCCGTTGGGCAGTGGGCTGGTGGGTAACCCGGCACTGATGAAATTCCTGCCGGCGCTGTCGCGTCACCTGCTGGGCGAAGATCTGCGCCTGCCGTCGGTATCAACCCTGTGGTGCGGCGACCGGCGCGATTGCGAATATGTATTGGCGAACCTGCACCGCCTGGTCATCAAGCCGGTGCATCCCGTGGTGGGTTTCCGCTTTGTCTTTGGGCATGATCTCAGCAAGGGCGAAATGAAGGATCTGGGTGCGCGCATACGCGCCAGGCCTCATCTGTTCGTGGCCCAGGAACCGGTCGCCATGTCGACAGTCCCGGTGCTGGTGGACGACGGGCTGGAACCGCGGCGTACCGTGCTGCGCAGTTTCGTGGTGGCCGATGAACAGGATTACATGGTCATGCCCGGTGGCCTCACGCGCGTGTCTTCGGACGCCGACAAGCTGGTGGTATCGAGCCAGGCCGGTGGCATCAGCAAGGATACCTGGGTACTCGCCACGGAACCCGAGAAGCAGGCCAGCCTGCTTGCTGGATGCCCGCAAGGCGAGCGCCACCTATGGCCATGGCGGCGAGGTGCCGGCACGCGTCGCCGACAACCTGTACTGGCTGGGACGCTACACGGAACGTGCGGAGTTCAACAGTCGGCTGATGCGCTTCACTCTGCAGCGGATGGTCAGTGGCGAGAGTGATGACCCCGTCACCCTTGAGCGATTGCTGGTGGCCGTCACTCGGCAGACAACGACCTACCCGGGCTTTGCCGGCGAAAAGGCAGAAGCCCGTATGCAAGCACCGGAATATGAACTGCTGGCGATCATCTCCAATGACAAACGTACTGGCAGTTTGACGCAGACGGTGGGCGCCTTGCTGCGATCCGCGCGTTCAGTGCGTGACCGCCTGTCGAGCGATACCTGGCGGGTGATCAACGATATTGATGAAGAATTACGTTCCCTGCAGCGCATCAACGCCGAGCACCTGATCGAGGCCTGGGACGAAATGGATAACCTGGTCAAGGCGATGACCGCGTTTTCCGGGGTGATGATGGAAAACATGACGCGCGGCCGGGGCTGGCTGTTCCTCGACATGGGGCGTCGCATTGAACGTGCTATACAAACCGCGGTCCTGTTGCGTTCGTTGCTGGTGCCGGCGGCTGGCGAAGAGGAACAATCAGCGCTGATGGAATCGATGCTGTCGATTGTCGACAGTCTAATGACCTACCGCCGCCGCTTCCGCCGTGGCCTGGAGGTTTCGGATCTCCTTGAACTTGTGCTTTATGACGAAAGCAATCCGCGCTCCATCGCCTACCAGGTGTCGCGCATCGAGGAACATGTCAACGGCCTGCCCAGTGTGCAGAGTCGTGAAAACCGTAGCGATCTGCAACGCATGGCCCTGGAAACCTCGACCATGGTCCGTCTCGCCGATGTCAGGCGCCTGTCTCAGGTTGCCGATGAATCGCATCAGCGCGAGGTCCTCGACCAGTTCCTGACGGCCCTTGTACAACGGCTGCCAGCGTTGTCCGATGCGCTGACCGATATCTATTTCCGCGCGGCGGAAACGCCGCATCAGCTGTTGCGGCTGCGGACCGGGGGATAACAATGAAGTACCGGGTGACACATACGACACGCTACCGTTACAGCAAACCGGTATCAACCTGCCACAATGTCGGCCACCTTCGGTTGCGGCCCACCAGCCAGCAGACCTGCGGTAACAGTTCGCTCACCATCAAACCGATGCCTAAGGTAATGCATCAGTGGCAGGATCTTTTCGGCAATCAGCTCGACTACTTCAGCATTCACACCGCGCATTCTGAGCTTACCGTCACTGCACAAAACGAGGTCGAAGTCGTATCCGCTGGCACGTTGCTTGATACGGCGTACCCGGTGTCCTGGGAACAGGCGCGTGAGTACCTGCAAACTGCCAGTGGTGACGAGCAGGCCATCGAGGCACGTCAGTTCGTACTGGAATCGCCGTTCGTGGAATTCACGCAGGAAGTGGCGGACTACAGTATTATCTCGCTAGCCCCTGGCCGATCATTGCTGGAAGCGGTTGAAGACCTGATGAGCCGTATCCACACTGACTTTACGTATGACCCGGCGTTCAGTGATATCGCCACACCGCTCAGCGACGTCCTCGAACACCGCAAGGGCGTGTGCCAGGATTTCGCGCACCTTGCAATCGCCTGTCTGCGTTCACAGGGACTGGCGGCGCGGTATGTCAGCGGTTATCTGGAAACGCTTCCACCGGAGGGCGAAACACGGCTGGTTGGTGCCGACGAGTCACACGCCTGGTTCAGTGTGTTCGTGCCTAACCGTGGCTGGGTGGATTTTGATCCCACCAACGATCAGATACCCGCCGATCAACACATCACAGCAGCCTGGGGCCGGGACTACAGCGATGTGGCTCCGTTAAAGGGCGTGCTGTTCGGCGGTGGAAAAGGGCACGATCTGGAAGTCTCCGTGGATGTGGAACGGTTGTAGACCAACTGATGCGGACATGCACATACGTGGTTTTCGTACGTCAATATGGATGCCACGTAGCGGGCCGACTATGCGCTCACGCCGGAAATACTGAGCTCGGCCAGGATTAAATATGCGGCGTTATAAAATCCTTCATCGAACCTACTACAATTTCTCCACCGCTGTGCAGCTCGAACCACACGCTTTGCGTCTGCGTCCGAGAGAGGGCCATGAACTGCGCATCGAATCCTCAAGCCTGGAGATTACGCCTCCGGCCACCCTGCGTTGGCACCGCGACGTGGAAGATAACTCTGTTGCGATAGCGACCTTCGATACGCATGCCGAACAGTTGTTGATTGAGAGCGAAACCATCATTCAGCAATACAACCAGACCCCCCTCGACTTTCTGGTGACCGATTACGCGACAGACTATCCGTTTATCTATACACCCGAGGACAGGGTGGTGCTGTCGCCCTATCTGGATATCGCCGAGCATAAGGACAGCGGGCTGCTGACCGAATGGGTTGCGAATTTATGGCAGAAAGGCGAACAAATTCAGACATACGCCCTGTTGCAGCGCCTTGCTACCCGGATACACCAAACGCTGTCGTATCAACTGCGTGAAGAGCCCGGCGTTCAAATCGGCACCAGAAACACTGTCGTGTGGTACCGGTTCCTGCCGTGACTTTGCGAATCTGTTTATGGAAGCGGTTCGGTGTCTGGGACTCGCATCGCGTTTTGTAAGCGGTTACCTCCATGCGCCACCATCAACGGTTAATTTCGGTGCGACCCATGCCTGGGCGGAAGTGTACCTGCCAGGTGCGGGCTGGAAGGGATTTGATCCCACCATCGGAGAAATCGTAGGCATCGATCACATTGCTGTTGGAGTGGCAAGGTTGCCTGAATCAGTGCCGCCTGTAGCGGGCTCATTCGTGGGGCCTCCGGGAGCGAGCCTTGATGTGGGTGTATGGGTGACCGAGTTGCCGTAAAGTCCGGTTGTGAGCGATCTTCGCGCACGCCCTGCACTCCCCCAGTGCATTATTCGTGCGCGCCGGTGATGTCCGTTATTCCCGCCAGTGAGTGAGTTCTGGAAAAAACCTCCGTAAAAACCAGACGGTTGTAACTTCGAGGGGGCCATATAAGTGCCCAACCCATATTCGCATTACACCTGAAACCAACAGGCATGATTACTGCAGAGCGGTATAACAGGTGTAGCCATCCAGTAAGTCGTTGATTCCGGTTTTTATTAAATATTCGAATAGAGGAGATGAACATGAGTCGAAGTGAATCCCGCGCACAAGCGGTTTTTGAAATCACCACGGGCCAACCCGTATCGGTCGCAAAACCTAAATCACTCGAGGAAATCTGGGCTTCGGATGTTTTTACGCTGGTGAAGATGGAAGAAGCCTTGTCAAAAAGTGCTTTCAAGGCCATGAAAAAAACCATGGAAACAGGCGCTCCACTGGATGCGAGCGTGGCGGACGATGTCGCCGCTGCCATGAAGTCCTGGGCCTTGTCGAAAGGCGCAAATTATTTCGCCCATGTGTTTTATCCACTGACCGGCGCCTCCGCCGAGAAGCACGACAGTTTTATTGTCACTGACCCCAGTGGTAAGGCAATTACGGAATTCAACGGTAGTCTGCTGACCAAGGGTGAGCCGGACGGGTCTTCATTCCCCAACGGCGGAATCCGACAAACCAATGCTGCTCGTGGTTATACCTTCTGGGATCCGACCAGTCCGGCTTTCATTCTTGAAACGGCAAACGGTGCGACGTTGTGTATTCCTTCGGTTTTCGTTTCCTGGACAGGTGAGGCGCTCGACAAAAAAGTGCCACTGATGCGTTCCAATGCAGCCATGGCCAGGGCTGGCAGCCGCGTTCTCGAGATCATGGGCGAAGAAGACGTCGCCCCGCTGAATTCGAGTTGCGGCGCCGAGCAGGAGTATTTCCTGGTGGATACCAACTTCGCCAGCATGCGACCTGATCTGTTGCTCGCCGGCCGCACCTTGTTTGGTGCACCATCTGCCAAAGGTCAGGAATTCGATGATCATTATTTCGGTGCTATCCCTGAACGTGTCCAGGTCTACATGGAAGCTGTTGAAGAAACGCTTTACCGCCTGGGTATTCCCGCAAAGACGCGCCATAACGAGGTCGCCCCCGGGCAGTTTGAGATTGCGCCATATTTCGAGGCTGCCAACGTCGCAGCGGATCATCAGCAGATGCTGATGACGGTGCTGAAAAATACAGCGAAAAAGCATGGCTTTGTGTGCCTGCTACACGAAAAACCTTTCGCCGGCATCAACGGCTCTGGTAAACATGTCAACTGGTCAGTAGGCAATTCGACCCAGGGCAACCTGCTGGATCCCGGCGATACGCCCTATGAAAATCTTAACTTCCTGCTGTTCTGCGGTGCGGTTATTCGTGGTGTGCATATGTACGGCCCGTTACTGCGAGCGGTCATTGCCTCGGCAGGCAACGATCATCGTCTGGGGGCAAATGAGGCACCTCCGGCAATTCTGTCAGTCTATCTGGGCAGCGAGATCGAAGATATTTTTGAGCAGATAAAGACAGGCCAGCTGGATGGCACCGGTGAAGCCGGCATTATGGATCTGGGCCTGGCGCAGATTATCCCGTTTGCAAAAGATGCAGGTGACCGAAATCGCACCTCACCCTTTGCCTTTACCGGTAACCGTTTCGAATTCCGTGCAGTCGGTTCACAACAATCAGTAACCGGTCCGTTGATCGCCATGAACACCATGCTGGCGGATTCACTGGACTGGATTGCGAATAAACTGGAGGCCGAACTGGAAAAAGGCACTGACAAGCCTGCTGCAGTGGTTGCGGTTCTCAAGGAGCTGATGGTTGAACATGGAAGTGTCATCTTTGGTGGTGATGGCTACTCGGCTGAATGGCACAAAATGGCCGTCGAAGAGCGTGGTCTGAAGAATCTACCGACCACTGCAGACGCGCTACCCTGGTTGCATGATGAATCCATCAAGACGCTGTTTGAAAGTACCGGCGTACTTTCTCCTGTAGAACTGGAGAGCCGCTACGAGGTGTACACGGAAATCTACATCATGTCGATCGGTGTGGAAGCCAAACTGGTTGCGGATATGGCGAAAACCATTATCTATCCGGCCGCCATGCGTTATCTTTCCGAGCTTGCGGAGACGAATGCCAGTGTAGCTGGCATGGGTATTGATCTCGATATTGCAACGGCGAAAACCATTGCTGCCGAGTCTAATGCGATGATGGCATCTGTTAGCAAGCTGGTTGCGGCATCAGCCAAAGAGGAGTTTGCTTCCACCGACGAGCATATGCAGTACTGTGCCGGTGTTATCCGTGATCTGATGGATGAAGTCCGTGTACACGCAGATGCATTGGAAGCGGAAATTGCCGATGAGCAATGGCCGTTACCCAAGTACCGTGAGATGCTGTTTATCAAATAGACCTGGCAGACGTTAGCCGGAATGCAAGATTAATGCGGCGACCCACGGGTCGCCGTTTACGTTCCTGGCTCCTGGCCTCAAAATTCAGTTTGCACTTGTGTTGATTCGGACCGAGCCTGCAATTCGATAAGCTCTTCCTCGACGCCGGCCGCGTGGGTCAGTTCGGCGACATTGTCCTTGGCAAAGAAACCGTCGAAATCGCCGAAGCGCTGCACATACTCGACAATCAGGGACGAGTGCTCGGAGGCGCTGGAGAAGATTTGTTTCAGGCCCTGTTCCTTTGAACCTATGACATCCAGCAGGAAATCACGACCCTGTGCGGCGATCTGTTCGACAACGTGGTCGATATTTTCCTTCCCGTGGTGTTGGCCGTCGCGCACTGCGAGCGCGATATGGTGCAGTCGCGGCCCGTAGTTACGCACAAAGGTTTCTGTCGGTGACGGCAGTTTGACCAGGTGGTTGACGAACCAGGGTGTGTTGTTGGCGGTGAACACCTTGGCCGGGCTTTGCATTTCGTCGGGCTGGTGGACATTCTTGGTGACATTGGTCGAGGAGTTCTGATCCTTGATGTCGTAAGAGCCCCAGTAATAGTAGCTCGACAGTGACAGCCACTCCAGAATCGCCACTTCACGGTTCTGGCAGTAGACGCGCGTTGCGAGGTGGTCGATCGGCAGGATCAGGTCATTGATCTCCAGCTTTTTCTGCAAGGCTTTCGCGGCGAGGTAGACCTCCTGCACATCGCTGCGAATTTCGCTGATGCCCAGTGCATAGACGCGCAGCTCGTTCTCGGGATGTTCCATGTAGGCCACGATGTTATGCGTGTAGGGGGAGGGTTTGCTGACAGCCATGTTGCCGGGCAGTTCGAGCTTGCGGATCTGGTCCTGGGAAAAGAAACGGAACCCGCGTTCCTGCTGGCATGCTACAACACCATGCATGTCATCCACGCGCAGGATCTCGCCCATATAACGGCTGTTCGGCTTGCTTGAGCCGACCGGGTAGATCTCGTTGAGGCTGCGGAAGATACCCCGTGTTTTCGGATCCTTGACCTCGCGCACGATGAAATCCGGCGAGTTCATGTCAATTCGCAGGATATGCGTCCAGTGACTCTCGCTTTCCAGCGTGACCAGGTATTCGTAGGGAGTCATCAGGCAAAGTTCACCGACGTAGCGGATGGAATGCCCGGGATCGACAGTAATCATGATGGCGTCGATATCGTGGATCTGGTCGGTCAGGCCGGACCTGTCTCGTTCTTCGAGCAGGCGCAACAGGTAATCCTCGAAGAAGGCAGAATTCTGCTTGTCTCCGTGACGTGTAAAATTCAGCGAGGCACTCATCGCAATCGTTCCCTGGTTGGCTATAAAAATACAGAAACAACATCAGCAACAATCGCGCCATGGGTGGGTCAGGCCGGGGACGCGCTGAATTTCACCGTTTTTCGAAAGGGTTAGCCAATCCCGGTGACCCGGAGCGCGAGTTCTGGCAAGCCTTGCTTTGTACAATAAAGGTGCAGGGTCAGACATCTGTACCACCAGTGTGTGTAACAATGGTGCACGACACAGGCAAGTGTCGCGGGCGAAAGGCCGGTATTGCAACGATTTAATGAGCTTTTCGGGATGGCATAAAGATTGCGCTAGAAGCCCCTGTACGGGCCTGTTTTGCTGCGTACACGGTTGCATTGAAAGACACGAGGTCTTGTCGGCATGCCGATTAAATGGAAAAACTATTCAAACGATGGCGGCTACGATGAGCTGATAACCGCCAGCGGTCATGCACGCGTCGCCGCACGAGGTGCGGTGCGTTATATCAGCTCGCTTAGTGACCAGGAACTTAGCGAGCGTCGGGATGCCGCCGAGCTTGCCATGCAAGTGATGGGAATCACCTTTACCGTGTACAGCGAAGGCGAGGAGGGTGGCATCGACCGCACCTGGCCGTTCGACATAATTCCGCGAATTATTTCCGCGCGCGAATGGAGCCATATTGACGCCGGGCTAAAGCAGCGCGTCCAGGCGCTGAATATGTTTATCGCCGATATATATGGCGAGAGAAAAATTGTCAGAGATCACGTTTTCCCGCGTGAGGTTCTGGCTAAATCGGTTAACTATCGCACCCAGTGCAAAGGCATCCGGCCGGCACTCGATACCTGGGCTCATATATGCGGCAGTGATCTGGTGCGCGACAGCGACGGCACCGTATATGTCCTGGAGGACAATCTGCGCGTACCGTCCGGTGTGTCCTATATGCTGGAAAACCGCCTGGTCATGAAGCGTATTTTCCCGGAACTGTTCGAGGATTACAGCATCCTGCCGGTCGATGGCTATCCAACACGCCTGTTCGATATGCTGGCATCGCTTTCACCACGGCCTGCGGACTACCCGACCGTGGTAGTACTGACACCTGGTATCTATAACTCCGCTTATTTCGAACATTCCTACCTCGCGCAGCAGATGGGTGTGGAGCTGGTAGTTGGGACCGATCTGGTCGTCACGGACGACGATTGTGTCTACCTGCGTACCATTGGCGGGCTGGAAAGAGTCGATGTGATCTACCGGCGTATAGACGACCTGTACATTGATCCGGAAGCATTTCTACCCGAATCGGTGATTGGCGTTCCCGGGCTTATGCGCGCCTGGAGAAAGGGCAACGTGGCAATCGCCAACGCCCCCGGGGCCGGTGTCGCCGACGACAAGGTGGTGTATGCGTTTGTGCCTGCCATGATCCGCTACTACCTTGATGAAGCCCCGATCCTGCCTAACGTGCCGACGCATTTGTGCATGGACCCGGTACAGCGTGAGCATGTACTGGCCAATCTTGACAATATGGTGGTCAAGCCAGCCAATGAGTCCGGTGGCTACGGCATGATGGTAGGGCCTGCCGCGAGTAAAAAAGAACGCCAGAAGTTTGCCGAGTTGATCCGCAAGGATCCACGCAACTATATCGCTCAGCCCACGTTGTCACTGTCGACGGCACCGACACTGTGTGACGGGAAGGTTGAATCCCGGCACCTGGACCTGCGCCCCTTCATACTTTCCGGTGAGACGAGCCATGTCACCCGCGGCGGCCTGACCCGGGTGGCACTGACAAAGGGTTCACTGGTAGTCAATTCATCCCAGGGCGGAGGCAGCAAGGATACCTGGATCGTGGATACAGGAGACAAGTAGATGTTGTTATCCAGTGTTGCAGAACGGGTGTACTGGATGTCGCGTTATATAGAACGTGCTGAAAACACCGCGCGCATTATCCTCGTCAACCACAACCTGTTGCTTGATATCCCGCGCACTATGGAATTCGGTTGGGAAGCGCTGATAACGATTACCGGTAACGCGGATATTTTTCACGAGCACCACGAAGAAGCGACCGAGCGTAACGTGCTGCGCTTCCTGGTAGCGGATCAGCGCAACCCGAACTGCATTACCTGTGCCCTGGGGATGGCCCGTGAGAATCTGCGCACAACGCGCGCTATTGTGCCGCGGGCGGCGTGGGAGACGCTCAACGACCTGTATGCCTACGCGCGTGACAACAAGACCAGTGGCATGTCACGTCGTGGGCGCTATGCCTACATGCGGCGTATCATCGACTATTGCCAGTTGATGGCGGGCAAGCTGTCCAGCACCATGAGTCACGATCAGACCTACAACTTCATGCGCATGGGCCGCAACATGGAGCGCGCCGATATGACTGCGCGTGTGATCGATGTGCGTGCCAGCAACCTGCTACCGTCGCTAAGTGAGGAATTGAAGCCTTTTGATGATATCCAGTGGAAAAGCGTCCTGGATTCGCTCGCAGGTTACCAGATGTACCGGCGGCACGTGCATGTGCGTATACGCGGGCGGGCGGTGCTGCGTTTTCTGTTGCAGGATGAACAGTTTCCGCGCACCGTGCATCACTGTCTCGCGGAAGTTGAGCAGTGCCTGCGCGGGCTTCCGGGCAACGAGTCGGCACTGCGTATACTCGGACGTGCACAACGTCTGGTCAGCGAGGTCGACGTTATCGAGATCCTTAGCGAAGGTCTGAACAGCTTCGTCGATGATCTGGAGACGGTGCATACCCAGTTGCATAATCAATTGGCGGCCACCTATTTTACGTTACTGGAGGAGCAGGCGGCCGAGCTTAACGCAGCAACATCCTAGAATCACAGGCGTGCCGTGGCCACTGGGTGCACTACTATGAATGACACAGTATTATCTGAAGGCGACGAAGCAAGTGCTTTATCACAGGTAAAACACCAGCACATTAACCTGAAGCTGGCGGCGCTCGGGCAGCCGACCTGTCGTATCGACAGCGACCATTCCTACCTGGCGATTGCCGATAGTCTTCTGAAACACTATTCGCGGCAAAGACGCCTTTTGGCGGCCTACCGCTGTCCTGCCGACCAGCGTATTCAGGATTTCCTGAATACCTACCTGGCTGAAAACGGTGTGGAACAGCGTGTCGAGCTTCCCGGTACAACATTTATACTCGATGAGCCCGGCATGGCGCGTGAATTGTCGCTACCGTTGAAGGGCACCCATTTTCACTCCGAACTCGTCGATTCCTACCGATTGTTGCAGGGCATCCTGCACAACCCAAGAAGCGATCGGCGTACTACCAAGGGCGTATTCCATATCGCTGCCGGTGGGCTCCCGGTACCTGCCGACAAGCTCGAGGTTCCGGTCACGGTTTTCGGTGCCTTGCTGAAGAAGGCGCTTGATCCGCCACCCGATCTGCTGCGGTTGCCGGCGACAAGCCAGGAGCCGGAGGCAGCGGAGCTTTGGGTTTCATTGCTGGTGCGGCCGACGGTGCGCCCCGCGGTTGCAGGTGTATTGCCTTCCAAGAGTCTCGAGGTGCGTTTGTTCGCGCCCGGCAGTCTGGTTTCCAATCTCGATTTTGTGGAGACGATTTTCGGAAATGCCGGGGATCCGTTTCTGCCCGAGAATGATGCGGCGCTCGATATAGAGCACTGGACCGGACAGAGCGGCTGTATCATTCTTGCACCGCACCTCGTTGGCCTTAGCAAGAAGAAATTAGGCTTGCCGCATTACGACGATGCCAGCGAACAACAGCGTCGCGACGGCATGTGCTGGCAAAACGAAGACGAGCGCTATAACGACGGTAATGCCTTCAAGCTGGTTTGCCGTGATAGGCGTGGTGTCATCGTCACTATTATTGCCGACAACTATTTCGGTTACAGTAAAAAGGAAATCAAGTCCCAGATCAGTTACTCGGCTAATATTTTCGGTGGCTGCGAGGAGGAACACGCCGGTGGCGCACTGGCTTTTCCGCGTTTCAATCTCGGTGAAACATACATCCCGCGTCCGAGCGACATGATCGATAACAGCACCTTTTCCGATTTGTGCCACCGGCTGGCCGAAAAGATCGATGTGCAGAGCGAAGGGTATGCTGTTGACACACACTACGCCGATATCATCTACCTACCCGAAGATGCGCAGATCTATCTTAACCATCTGAGTGTGAGCTGGCGGGGCAAGACAGACAGGCAGCAGATCAAGCTGCTGGCAAAACACGCCTATGTTTATCCGAACGGTTTCACCGTGCATATGGAACGTCATCCGCATGCGCCGAGCTGGCGCCTGATTGGCACTCTGGGCGAAGGGACGTTCTGTCACAAACCCAGCACGGTGTCGGGGGGCGGCAAGTCAGAAATCTCCAAGTCGATCGCCGGTGCGCTGATTTCGGGACCGGTATACGTGGGAGACTTTGAAGAAGACCTTGAACAGGTCAGGGAAATTTTCGAGCGTGATTATTCCGACCGATTTCGCTACCCCGGGTTGCAGGAGCCGGACGCGCGCAGTCTACTTGGCGAGGACCGCAGTCTGGGCTCGGTCATCAGGCTGTTGACGCCCTCGATCAGCGAGTATTCAGACGCGTACAACCAGTGGCTGAAAAGCGTCCCGCACCACGTTCTCGCTCTGGTTTTCATGATCAAGCGTTTTTACAGAACAGAGTGGGGCAGTGACTGGCAGAAACACTTTTCCGTTGATACGGTCAATGGTTCCTCGGGCCACGAATTGAAATACAACGGTCGAAAGCTGATGGCAAGTTATCTGCGCGTCGGTTACGGCGATGACGGTGGCTGGCGCCTGTTCAAATTGCGGCAGGATTATGTCGCAGCCAATAAGGTGCAGATGGAAGACGACATCACCGCATCGACCGTGATTCCCGTCAGTCACATCAGTGGATTGAATCCTGCGTTCGATAACCCCTGTATCAAGCTGGTAGAGAACTGCGAACAGCGACTGTTTCAACGCCCGGATGAGGCCATCAACCGGGGCGCGGACATCCAGACAGAGGCTGATCTCTCCAGCGGAAACAATTTTATCTCGAATTTCGAGCCCATGAGCAGTAAGGATGCGCGGGAGATTATTGAGGACGTCGCGCACTTCGAGGAATTCAGCGAGCCAATGCGGCGTGTGATCCGGGATGCGGCGAGCATGGATGAAAAACTTTATTTCGTGTCTTCATCGCACCCCCGGCTGGTTAACGGTAAACCCAGCCCAAATGTGCGTTACCTGCAACCCCGGCCTGATCTGGCAAGTCCCCGCATGAGTTACCTGGCAGAAATCGGCACCCGCCTGGCGCGCGGGCTTGAGCCGGATCAACCAGTTTATTTCCCGGTCAATGCCGTACTCGCCGGTCGTCGTAACAATCCGCCGGAGCCGGGTGCGAGGTCACTGGCCGTCTATAACCCGATTCACTATCAGGAACTGCCGGAACTGTTCATGGAGCTGATCTGCAGCCTGACCGGAAAATCACCGTCGACCACCGGGGCGGGCTCGGAAGGTGCGCTGACCAAGGGGCCGTTCAATTCGTTGTGCGGCACGGCTGATCTTAATACTGCATTGGTGTCATTCATTCTATGCAACTATGACGGGTTTACCACGGCTGCAGGACATATTGGCCCGCAACGCCGTATCGACCACGATATCAGTATGCTGATCCCCGAGATCTGGTGCCGCCTGCCGGTCGAACACCGGGATCCCGAATACATGATCGAACACGGATACCTGGAAAAGATGGAGGATCTGGAATACGAGGGTAGAACGGTCTACGCCAGTCGCCTCGGTTATCGGATGACCGAGCGTTTTGTGCATGATCATTTCGGCAAGCTGTTCGACACACCGACAGCAGTGTTTGATGAAGCCATGCTGTGTCCGGAAACACAGGACCTGGACGCTTTCATCGACGGTATCGACAATATTTGCGAAGCGCAGCAACGCGTGGCACACGGTTATTTCACGGACGGTTCTATCGACGATGCCTGTCCGCCACTTCAGGCGCTGCTTCATATCATGGCGAATGGCAATTACAACGGCAAAACCGTTGATGATCCGGCGATTCGTGAAATGTTTACCCGCGATTACCTGCTGCAAAGCGACTGGTACAGTGAGCGACTTGCCATCAAGCAGGCGCGTGATGTGAAACTCTGGCGTCAGCACAGGGCGTACCTGGATATCCAGATGAGAAATCTCGATGACGACGAGATTGACAAGCGCCTTGAAATGGCGGAACGCATCCGCGAAGCGGATCGTATGATAGGCGTGGTATCAAGCCAGTCCTATCTGGACCGCCTGCAGGGTACGCTCGGTGCCGACTGGATACATCGCGAACAGTAAGTAGAGCGGTCGTCTCAGGCGACGCCACGCAGCCGCGTGGGGCGGCGGCGGACAAGCTGCTTGTCCGGGCGATTCAAACGGTTTAACAAAAGGGAAGAGGCGGTCATGCTTTCAGGTGCTTCGATCCCCATCAACTGCAGTACCGTGGGCGCGATATTGGACAGGCCGCCGGCGCTTGACAGTTGCCAGTTGTCTTCATCGATGAGCATAAGGGGCACCGGGTAGCTGGTGTGCTGTGTATGCGGTTCCCCGGTCAGCGGATGGACCATCTCCTCGCAGTTGCCGTGGTCTGCGGTCAGCAGTACCGAGTAGCCGGCTGTGGTGGCGGCTTCCAGCACGCGTCCGACTTCCAGATCAAGCGCCTCAACCGCTTTTATCACGGCATCTCGTACCGCGGTATGTCCGACCATGTCGCCGTTGGCGAAGTTGACCACAATGAAGGCGTAACGTCCTGTGCTGATGGCGCCGATGACCCCGTCAGCTACCTCCCGGGCGCTCATGCGTGGCTTGAGATCGTAGGTCGCCACCCGTGGTGACGGCACCAGCATCTGTGTCTCACCGGAATACGGATCAGTACGGCCACCATTAAAGAAATGTGTGACATGCGCGTACTTTTCGGTTTCGGCACAATGGAACTGTGCCAAACCGAGTGCACTTATGACCTCTCCCAGCGTGGTTGCCGGGCGTTCCGGTTCGAAGGCAACCGGCATATTCAGACGGCGGTCATAAGTCATCATGCAGGTGATCTGCGCCAGGGGCGCGTCGCCGCGGTCGAAACCGGTAAAATCGCTCGCGCCAAGCGCAGCCACCATCTGACGTGGCCGATCCTTGCGGAAGTTGAAAAAAATGACTGCGTCATCCTGTTCTATGGTTTGTGCCATGGGTAGCAGGATAGGACGGATAAATTCATCGCTGTCACCGGCGGCATAGGCACTGCGGATGGCTGTTTCCGCCGATATGCCCAGCTGGGCTTTACCCAGTACCAGTGCCCGCCAGGCCAGTTCAGTGCGCTCCCATCGCTTGTCACGATCCATGCCGAAGTAACGACCCATGATCGAGGCGATGGCGCCGCCGGCCTCGTGCACACGGGGTTCAACGTCGCGCAGGTATTTCAGGGCGGAGTGGGGTGGTGTATCACGGCCATCCGTGATCATGTGCAACAGCGGTTTCACACCCTGCTGCTGGCATAGTTTCAACAGGGAGAACAAGTGCCGTGTATGGCTGTGCACCCCACCATCCGACACCAGCCCGAAAAGATGCAGGGGACGGTTGCGGGCTGCCGCATGCCTTGCAGCATTGGTCAACGCGGTATTGGTAAGGAATTCTCCCTGTTCTATAGCAGCATCGATATGGACCAGATCCTGGCGGATGATGGCGCCGGCCCCCAGCGTCAGGTGGCCAACTTCCGAGTTGCCCATCTGGCCGTCGGGCAGGCCGACAGCTGTTCCGGATGCCGCCAGAAGGGTATGCGGGTAACGGCTAAAATACCCGTCCAGTTGCGGCGTGTCTGCTTCCGCGACGGCATTGTTGATTTTACTCGGACTGGTACCGAAGCCGTCGAGTATGATCAGTATCACCGGATTGCGGGGAACACCCGAGATATTCAAGGCCGGTGCCGCCAGGAATCGTCGGCCGACCAGCTCGTGTTGACTGCGCGCATGTCCAGGCTCCTCTTGTGTTTGTTTCGCCTGGTTTACCCTTCAACATACGTGCCAGAATATGACTTGCCGGCACTGGTTGATAACCCCATGTAATTAATGTTGAAAGTATATTGCGGTCTGTTGGTAACCCTTGTCGGCATGCACAAATCCGGTGCCTCGAAGATGAATTGCACCAGCATGGTATGCAGCGGGAAAGTTTCCTTGAGGGACGAGACGATCCCGATTACCGTATACGTGTGACACGCATCCATTCGTCCTGCACAGGAAAGAGCGTAATGTGGATCCAGGCCAGATGTAATCTCGAGTTTCAAATGGGCGCCCCGACGCCATTGATTCTCATGCTTCGCCCCCGCAGTGGTATGCAGCAGTGGGTCGCACGAGAAGCCTATACGCTATCGCCAAGCGTTCCGGTGGATGAGTATACGGACATCTTTGGCAATCTTTGCCAGCGACTGGTAGCACCAGCCGGGGATTTCTCTGTTCATACCACAGCCGATGCAATGACTGCAGATGTGGTGGATCAAGCCCCGGGTGCTTGCTTTGTGGAAATCCAGAATTTGCCGGACGCGGTCCTGTTGTATTTACTTCCCAGCCGCTATTGCGAATCGGACAGATTCGGTAGCCTCGCGAGAGACATAGTAGATGGTGTGCAGTTTGGCTACGATCAGGTGAATAGAATCAGCGACTGGATTCGAAGCTCGATACGCTATACACCCGGGTCCAGCGCATTTCCACTATCCGCTGTCGAGGTGCATGTACAGCGCGAAGGGGTGTGTCGCGATCTTGCCCATCTTGGTATCGCACTATGCCGTAGCATTAGCATTCCGGCACGCCTGGTTGTCGGATTCCTGTACGGGCTTGAGCCTATGGACTTGCATGCATGGTTCGAGGCGTATGTTGGTGGCCGCTGGTATACGTTCGATCCCACTGAAGATGCTCCTCGTGGCGGGCGGCTTGCAGTGGCCTACGGGCGCGATGCAGCCGATGTTGCGGTATACCATCAGTTTGGTCCGCCAGCTATTTTCAGCAGTATGGCTGTTCGGGTGGAGTTGCTGGACGATCCTCCTGGCTGAGACAGGCTGTCCCTGGCGAATTCCTGATGCATGCGGTTGTAGGTCTAATGAGGAAACACGATGAAGCTACTCAGAAAACTGCCAACTTCGGTACGCGATCTACACACACAGCCCTGCAGTGTTTTAGCGTGAGCAGAAGGCTTCAAACTCAAGTTCCAGGTGTCTGGCCACTGGTCGCGGTTTTTGTTTTAGCTGGCTGCACCAGCAGTCCTTACAAGCCGGTAACAATGCAGGAGCTGCCAGAATGTGGCTGGCTGCCTAATTGTGTGAATACCCAGTCTGGTCGAGGTGCGCAGCACAGTGAACCGATCAGGGCCGATGCCGAACAGTGGCAAAAGCTAAAATTGTGGATCGCCGGACAGGAAGACTGGGAAATTACCATCGATGAGAATAATTTCATGCAGGCCGTTGTCAAAACGCCGGTAATGAGATTCCGGGATGATGTGCAGTTACTTTTTCTTCCCGATGACATGTTGGTTCAGGTGCGCTCCTCTTCACGTCTGGGGATCAGTGATTTGGGCACCAATGCAAGACGTGTCGAAATGCTTCGCGATCAGCTCTTGTGAGGTAATGAAAAGTTTTGCAGCTAATTGACCTTGGTAATGCCGCTAGGCAGCTTACGCAGACGGCGCACGCCTTCACCCCCTGTCCAGATGCCAACCTCATCCGGAATCAGCATACGAATCTGGCGACTGACAGAATCTGGTCTGACCCCAATTTGCTGGTCAGGGCACACTCGGTGAAGATTTGCCGTCAAGATTGGCTTTGACCAGTGTGCTCAGAAAGTCAGCGAAAGGCATAATATCTTCGCCGACACTAGCCGCTTCGAGGGCGGCCATATAGTCGTTACGCTCCTCGACGGGAATAACCGTCCAGGGGTAGCCGCCAGCTGCCAGCATTACATTCATGAGGAAACGTCCTATCCGCCCGTTACCATCCATATACGGGTGGATATACACGAACATGAAATGTCCCAGTACGACACGAACGGCGGGGTCCGGCTCATTCGTAAGAAGGTCGAAGAACGCGGGCATCAAATCACGCACTGCTTCCCGGTTTGGCGGTGTATGCATGGACCGACGGATATAGACCGGACCATTGCGGTAGCCTGCGAGGTCTGCAGGTTGCAGTAGACCAGCCGTGATGCTCGGTGCAAACAACTCCCGATACCAGGTACGGTGATCGTCATCGACGACGGTTCCTGGATTCTTGCCTTTAAGTACTTTTGTGACACTGTCTCGGACAACCTGAAAGGCTTGATAGTACCCGCGTGCCGCCAGGGCATTGCGATGCTCACGGTCCTCTTCGTTATTATCCGGATTCCAGTTCTGATTGCGTACGCGCTCAATTAATTCAGCACTGACACGGTAACCTTCGATCGACAGGGAGTGGTAAGCATCGGTGACATAAACACCGTCAACATGCTGCATATATCCTTCGATGTCTTTGGTCAAACCAGGTGATTTCGGGAAGCGCTCGATGACAGGCTCGCGCATCGCCTGCCAGAGAAGGCGCATGCGCGTGACATAAGGTGATTGCTCTCTATCACTTAGGATGATAGGTGGCTTCGTTTCGAACGGATCGGATTCCCTCACGTCATAACTGGCTGCGCGCATAGTTGCAACGATATCGTCCGCAATCCGATCCCGGCCAAGATTTCGGAAAGCGCCTGCCAGTCGCCCTGCAATAGTTGTATGGCCGCCCTCCAGCAATTTTGCCAAGAGTTCTGAGGCATCTGTTATCGTGGCAAGAGTCGCGCGAATGTCAGTCGGTTTTTGCTGGAAGAATCTTGGCGAACAGTCAATCAAGGCCGGAACCAGTGCATAGAGACAAAGGCCATTTATGATTTCAATGTCCCGTAGTTCAGGCATGTTATACCGGACGCTTAAAAGCGACGTGCCATGCGGAAATTCCGTGATCTTGTTATCGCCCTTCGGTGATCGGACCAGGAGCTGAGGAGGGACCGTCCGGTTTCCGGCATGAAGGGAGATCGACTGCTCCGGCGAAAGGCACCAATCGGTGCCAAAGCGCTCGTTCAGATACGAGGCGCAGAAATCCCAAAAAGAGGCATACCACGCGGTGCTTTCGCCGGCAATTTCGTCCGGACGGGACGGGATGTACCATCCTTTGATCACTGCCTGCAGGAAACCGTTTGCGACAAGGCGCTCCCGGTCGATGCGTCCCAGGTCGCTTGAACGAATTGCAACAACGTCGCGGTCCTGGAGGTCTTTCAAGGCTTCAAGAGATCGTGCCAGTTTTTCTGAGGGAGCCGCCATGCTCTTAACTCTCTTTTAGAGGATCTTGTGTTGTGCTAATTCCAGGTTATTAAGTTGATCTAATCCTAGGTAATTATGTTGTATCATTTATAGGTTATTGTGTCGAGCGAAAAAGCAGGTTTTCTCGCGTAAACTGGGGGAGATGGTGTAATTAATTACTTGCTGATTTCAAATAAGCCAATATAAACAAGTGCTTGTAGATGTTATTACACCCGTGACAAATATGGGTATCTGTTGGGAACGTCCGAAAAATTTGCCTATGAGATCTAAATACCAACCAGTATTCATAGGTTGTGGGAGTCCTGGTCCAGCGAAAGATTACTCCCATGCTTGCCTGGCAATTGACGGGGCGAAGCCTATGTCGGTCCGCATTGTTACTGCGCAGATGCTTCAGTATGCGTATCAGACTGGATCTACGCCGATCGCATCGAGGCCGATCCGCAACGGCGTCATATCGTGAAAGGTCGAACCAGTTTCGCCTTCTCCGATGTGCGAAGACTGATTGCCAATGCCGCGTTGTCCAAGGATTTTCTTAGGCTTTGGCCCAGCCCACGCAATCCCCGACAAAATGCTTTCGTCTCGCTCCTTTTGCGCATGGTGGCTTGAACTTTGGCGCTCATGACGGTATAGATTTCAGTGAAACTTCAGATATCGAATAATCAACGTATTACAATTATTTCTGAGGTTGTCTGAATCTGCGAGATAAGGTCGACTCCCCTTGGGGACGCCATATTGTGTTGTAAGGAATGGAAAACCTGGAAAAAAGCCAAGCCCATAACATAACCTGCGGGTTTAACAAGCGAAAAAACAGGGGTTCGCGTACCCTGCCCGACGCCACACTATTCCACGATTTCCGCTGCAGCGGACGAGATACAATCGCTTACAGGGAAGATTCGGCCCACGAACAAGGCTGGCGAAATAAGCCTGATTTACGCAGCGCCGTTGCTACAAATGCGTTGGCCAAGTCTA
>CAVWAK010000020.1:0-165511 GCA_963752745.1 uncultured Gammaproteobacteria bacterium | reverse complement strand
CGAGGTCGAACGTCTGCAGTCACCTGAAGAGCGCGAACAACTCGATGGTCTTTACGAGTGTATTCTTTGCGCCTGTTGTTCTACATCATGCCCCTCGTTCTGGTGGAACCCGGACAAGTTTCTCGGGCCGGCAGCGTTGCTGCAGTCATGGCGGTTTCTTGCCGATTCGCGAGACCTGGCGACAGAAGAACGCCTGAATAATCTCGAGGGGCCTTTCCGCCTGTTCCGCTGCCACACCATTATGAACTGTGTTGAGGTCTGCCCCAAGGGACTAAACCCGACTCGCGCCATCGGCCGTATCAAGGAGCTGATGGTCAAACGTTCGCTGTGAGCGAACTGGCACGGATGCGCTGGAAGTGTCGGCGCGGAATGCTGGAGCTGGATCTGCTGTTTAAAGAGTTTCTGGATACCGGGTATACACAGCTTGATGACGATCAGCGGCGCTGTTTTGATCAGATGCTCGACTATCCGGATGCCGTATTACTCGAGTGGCTAATGGGACGAATAAGTCCGACCGACAAGGATGTCGCAAACCTCGTTAACAAAATTCGATCAACCGCTGCAAATTGAATTGCAGCCTTCACGTCGACTGGCGCGCCTGTCACTGGTGGCGCACTTGCTTGGCGGGTTGGCGTGGATTCTGGTCACGCTGCCTGTTGCCTACAAACTGGCTGCGTTGTTATTCATTGGTGGCCATGCACGTTACTTTCATCGGTTGCAAATAGCGGCGGACAGTGCATCGTCAATTTCCGGCATTGCCTGGGACAGGAGACGGGGATGGCGTGTGTATAACCCGGTGAAGGGTTGGCAAACGGCCGCATTACAAAAACCGGTGTTTGTCAGCCCCCGGCTGGTGGCAGCACGATTCCGGGTTTCACGGTTCCGCTGTTACAGCGCGGTCGTCGTCGATGACCGGCTTGCAGGCGACAAGTTTCGCCGGCTCAGGGTCCGCTTGCTACAATCGACCCGTGGGCATTGAAATCGAGCGTAAATTCCTGGTGAAGAATGACAGCTGGCGCTTGCACGCCGGGGCAGGAATGTTTTACCGGCAGGGTTATCTTGCCAGTGATGAGACAGGCCTGGTGCGCGTCAGCCTGACCGTCGATCAGAGCTGGTTGAGCATAAAACGGGCACAGTCACCACTGCGGCGGCTGGAGTATGAATACCCGCTGCCGCGAGACGATGCCGAGGAGATGTTCAGGGAAGTCTGCCAGTCCGGCCAGCTACAAAAACAGCGCTACCGATTGCCGCATGCCGGCCATGTCTGGGAAATTGATGTCTTTGAAGCCGATAATGCTGGCCTGGTTGTCGCGGAAATTGAGTTGTCCGATGAAGCCGAAACATTTGAGCGCCCGGACTGGCTCGGAGACGAGATTTCAACAGATTCGCGTTACTTCGCCATGAATCTTGCCAGACACCCGTACACGCTATGGTAGGGCGGCTGTTGGTGCTGCTATGCAGTCTGCTACTCGCAGCCTGCGAACCGCCGGCGAGCAGTGATATTCGTTTTGGCCTGGCTGCCGGGCCGACCAATCTCGACCCGCGCTTTGCAACCGATGCCACATCGGAACGCATCAACAGGCTGTTGTACGGACGGTTGGTGGATTTTGACAAGCATGCGCTGCCGATTCCTGCACTGGCCGAATGGGAGCAGCTGACGCCGCAACACTACCGTTTTCGCCTGCGCGAAACACCGTTGTTTCATAACGGTCAACCGCTGGGAGCAGCCGACATAGCGGCCACCTATGCGTCAGTACTCGACCCGGCAACCGCTTCACCGCACCTGGGCGCCCTGTCGATGGTTGAAAAAATTGACGTCATCGACTCCCGCACCATTGATTTTTATTTGAACCGAGCAGATGTGCTGTTTCCCGGCTATCTCACAATCGGAATATTACCGGCATCGGGACTGGCTGATGGGCATCCATTCCACACTGATCCGGTGGGCAGCGGTCCGTTTCAATTTGTAGACTGGACAGATCAGAAACTGGTGCTTGCGCGCAACAGCGACGCGCAGCAATTTGTTTTCGAACAGGTCAAGGATCCGACCATGCGTGTTCTGAAACTGTTGCGTGGCGAGATAGATATACTGCAAAACGACTTGCCCCCTGAACTCCTGGTAGACCTGGAGAAGCGACCTGAATTGCAGGTGCTACATGCGCCCGGGAGCAACTTCGCTTATATCGGTTTTCAACTCGAGGATCAGGCCACCGGAAACGCGCTGGTCCGGAGGGCCATTGCACTGGCTATCGATCGTGACGCCATTATTGAGTATGTATTTAATGCCGGTGCGCGGCCGGCGGCGGCGCTACTCCCACCCGAGCACTGGGCAGGACATTCCGGCCTGGCATCTGTCAGTCGTGATCTGCCGGCTGCGCGAGGGCTGCTTGAACAGGCGGGTTATTCAACAGAACGGCCCTTGCGCCTTAGCTACAAGACCTCCAGCGACCCCTTCAGGGTGCGAATTGCAACTATTCTGCAGCAGCAACTGGCTGACGCTGGTATCGAAGTCGACGTGCAGAGTTATGACTGGGGTACCTTTTACGGCGACATCAAGGCGGGGCGCTTCCAGATGTACAGTCTGGCCTGGGTTGGCATAAAATCCCCGGATATATTTCGGTACGCCTTTCACAGTGATTCGCTGCCACCCGATGGCGCTAACCGGGGCCGCTTCAACGACAACACTGTCGACATGCTCATTGACCAGGCAGCCAGGGCAACGACGCTGTCAGCACAGGCCGGGTACTATCGGGATCTACAGGAGCGATTGCTCGACCTGCTGCCCTGTGTACCGCTATGGTATGAAAATCAGTATGCGGTAACCAGTAGTCGTATACAGGGTTATGTACTGGCTGCCGATGGCGCATATGATGCCCTGGGAAACACCTTTAGAGTCAAACCATGAAAAAACCCGCCGACTACCTGCATGTCTCGATCGCCGGCCAACGACTGCAATTTTGGCAGGATGGTGTGATGCGCACCGAGTACCCGGTTTCGACGGCGCTGAAGGGCCCCGGGGAGACCCTCGGCAGCGAACAAACGCCACGTGGCTGGCACCGGATTCGCGCCAGAATCGGCGACGGCTGTGAGCCAGGCACTGTGTTCATCGGTCGCCGGCCGACCGGCGAGATCTACAGTGAAGCGCTCGCCCGCCAGCACCCGCAGCGTGACTGGATACTCACCCGGATTCTCTGGTTATGTGGCATGGAGCCGGGCCGAAACCGTTTCGGAAATGTCGATAGCATGCGTCGCTTTATCTATATTCACGGTTGCCCGGATAGCGAACCCATGGGCGTACCCCTGTCCCACGGTTGCGTGCGAATGCGCGATGCCGATCTGATCGATCTTTTTCAACGCGTAGCGCCGGGCCTGCCTGTTTTGATCGGCGAATAAATTCAATCCCTCGCGGCCGCTGTGCTAAGATTCGGCTCACCAGTCGGTCCATATCTGATCGGCAGTTTTTATTGATCATGACAAGAATCATTACCATAACAAGTGGCAGGCCGCATGCCGGTAAAACCACGATCAGCGTAAATCTGGCTGCTCAGCTCGCCGCGCTGGGGCAGCGAGTCTGTCTGCTGGATGCGGACCCGGGTGGCGATGATGTAGCGAAACTGCTGGGCGATTATCCGGCTTCCAGTCTGGAACAGCTTCTCGCCGGTGAGGCCAGGATGGATACTGTTTGCCGGCGCTGCGATGAAGGCTTTGACTGGGTGTCGGGTGGCTCCAACCCGGAAAGCCTGAGGCAACTTTTACCCGGCCGGTTACAGCACCTTGCCGACGGAATCAGTTCACTCGGTGACTATGATTTCATTCTCATCGATGCCGCCACCAGTCTCCACGCCAATATTCTGGGGCTATCGCTTTCCAGCTCTGAGCTGTTACTGGTTCTCGATACTGAATATGAATCCCTGTCGGAGAGTTATGCCTTACTTAAAGTGCTGTTCTCCGAAGCGTACTCCGGCCAGATCAATGTCCTTATAAATAAAGCTGAAAATCATACTATTGGGCGACATTCCTACAACAAGTTCAGGGAAGTGGCCGGGTTTTACCTGAATATGCAATTACCCCTGGCAGGCATGATTGCCGACGATCCGCTCATTTCTGATGCCAGCGCATCGGCCGGCTCATTATTGAAACAGGGGACAGTGTCGCCGGCGTTCCGTGATATCGAGGCGTTGGCTCACCGCTTGATCACTGAAGCCGCTGAGACTGAGAGCATGAACGTTGCGGAGTTCGGTCGCCGCTATTTGTGCGCCACTGGTTTTCAGATCCCGGACGTACAAGGCAAAATCTTTCAGCCACCAGGCTGGCGTCATGACGAAGAGCCAACGGGTTTGCATAACCAGCTGGAGCAACTCTCCGATCAGGTGGATACCTTGATTGCCGAGGTTGATCAGTTGCGCCAGAAAGGGCCGGCGGCCGAAACTGACTTACTGGAATTGCAACAGCCTGACCCGGCGCCCGCAACAGAGCAATGTTCTGAAACCTGTATTGCCGCTATGGCCAGTTTTACCGAAACCTGTACAGTGCAGGGTGATACCTTTTCCGTTTACCAGATCAGTCAGCCCAATGGTCGCATGCAACGATTTGCCTGCCATAGTATGGATGATGGTCTCCGGGAACCTGAACCGCAAACCACGTCATCCTAGACGCGTATGCCAGCCTATCTGCTCAGCCGCCTGTTAACCGCTGTCTGGGTCATGTTTGGCGTGGCCAGCCTGGTGTTTTTCATTCTGCACTGGGTACCGGGCGACCCGGTGGAGGTAATGCTTGGCGAGTCCGCAGCAGTCGCTGATCGGGAAGCACTTAGGGAAGCGCTGGGACTGAATCTGCCAGTCATTGAACAATGGACCCGGTTTTTAACCAACACCCTGCGCTGGGACCTCGGTGAGTCGCTCTATTACCAGCAGGCGGTCAGCAGTCTTCTTGCTCAGCGCTTTGCTGCAACACTCGAACTGGCTGCAGCCGCTTTCCTGATAGCAGTTCTTATTGCCTTGCCAACGGGTATTCTGGCTGCTGCGCGCCGCGGCCGTGCCGCTGATCTGACTGCGATGGGGTTTTCGTTATTGGGCGTGTCGATCCCCAACTTCTGGCTGGGGCCGCTACTGGTTCTGGCTTTTTCACTCGGACTTGGCTGGTTCCCCGTTAGCGGCCGCAGCGGACTGCTGTCGCTGGTGCTTCCGGCGATTACACTGGGTACCGGCCTGGCCGCGATCCTGTCACGTATGGTCCGCAGCAGTTTGCTTGAAGTGATGAATGAGGATTTTATCCGTACTGCCAGAGCAAAAGGTTTGCCATCGTCGGCTGTCTGGTTACGCCACGGCATGCGTAATGCGTGGCTGCCAATCCTGACTTTACTGGGGATACAGCTAGGCGCTCTGCTGGGTGGGGCGGTAATCACTGAAACGGTGTTTAACTGGCCAGGGCTGGGTACTCTGCTGGTAGAGTCTATTCAACGACGGGACTATCCGGTGGTGCAGGGCTGCGTGCTACTCATCAGCCTGTGTTACGTGGCGATCAATCTACTGACCGATTTGTTATACGCAAGGATCGACCCACGTATTCGTTTGGGTCAGGCAGAATGAAAACAGCGATTTTCCTGGCCCTGTTGATCCTGTCGCTATGGGCAATACTGGCCTGTGTTTCGCCCTGGCTGCCCCTGCATCCGGACCAGGTCGTGTTGCAGGCGATTCTCGACGTGCCCGGACAGTCTTACCTGCTTGGTGCAGACGACCTGGGGAGGCCTGTACTTGATCGCTTGCTGGTCGGTGCCAAAACCTCGTTTTGGGTAGCTGCAGGTGTCATCAGTCTGTCACTGGTCTCTGGTACACTGCTTGGCTCTACGGCCGCATACCTCGGTGGCTGGTGGGACCGGGTATTGGTAATGTTACTCGATATATTCATGGCCTTTCCGGGAATACTTCTCGCCATTGCTCTGGCAGGCGTGCTCGGTCCAGGTATTGGCAACCTGGTGATTGCGCTCAGCCTGGTTGGCTGGGTAGGTTTTGCCCGCCTGGCGCGCGCCCAGGTATTGTCGGTGAAAAGCCGTGAACATGTGCAGGCGGCTACCGCTCTGGGTAGTCGCACACCACGCATTATTGTCCGCCATTTGCTGCCATTGATCGCGGCGCCACTGGTAGTGGAAGCGACCTTTGGTGTTGCCGCCGTTGTCATTGCAGAATCCGGCCTGTCTTTCCTCGGTCTGGGAGTGCAGCCACCGGAATCCAGCTGGGGCAGTATGATTCGCGACGGTGTACGTTATCTGTTGGTCGCACCTCACCTGGTGCTGGCGCCGGGTGTTGCTTTATTCATGGTGGTAATGAGTGTCAATCTGCTTGGTGATTATCTGCGTGATCTTCTCGATGTGCACACGCTGCAAGAACTATAGGGAGAAAGCATGAGTCTGGGGCCCGTGATGGTCGATCTGCAAGGATTGGAATTGCAGCCTGATGAAAGAGAGATGCTGCAACATCCTGCGGTGGGTGGCGTCATCCTGTTCAGCCGTAATTACGAATCACCTGAGCAGGTGAGGGCGCTGACCGCACAACTGCATGCCGTTCGACAACCACCGCTGATGATTGCCGTCGATCAGGAAGGTGGACGAGTTCAGCGCTTTCGTGACGGGTTCTTTCGGCTGCCGCCTGTGGGGCGCCTGGGAGCGCTTTATGATGAAGACCATGCACGTGGGCTGAATACCGCTTGCGAAGCCGGCTGGCTGATGGCGAGCGAAATTCTGTCGGTGGGCGTCGATTTGAGTTTTGCGCCCGTACTCGACCTTGACCGGGGCGTGTCTGCAGTTATCGGTGATCGCGCTTTTCACCGTGACCCCGAAGCCGTTACTGAACTTGCGCGGGCCTACCAGCGCGGTATGCATGAAGCAGGCATGGCCAGTGTGGGTAAACATTTCCCCGGCCACGGCGCTGTTGTTGCCGATTCTCATCACGATCTTCCGGAAGACAGCCGAAGTTACGCAGACCTGGAAATGGAAGATATGATCCCGTTCCAGCGCTTGTCGGTAAACGGAATGAACGGGGTGATGGTCGCCCACGTACTCTATTCACATATCGACAATCAACCTGCCGGCTTTTCAGCGTACTGGTTGCGTGGCGTATTACGCAGAACGCTTGGCTTTCAGGGTGTCATTTTCAGCGACGATCTGAGTATGGGTGGCGCAGAATGGGCTGGTGACTACGTACAGCGCGCACAATTGGCGCTGCAGGCCGGGTGCGACATGGTACTGGTGTGTAATCAGCCGGAACGGGCCGCCGAAGTTGTCGAATCGCTATCGGATTACCACGATCCGGCAGCTCAGTTGCGCCTGGCGCGCATGCATGGAAAAGCATTCCCCGAGCCCCGGGAGTTACACAAGAATCCGCGCTGGCAGGCGGCGATACGATTGATGGAGCATTGTGACTCCGAACTCTGGCTGGACATGGATCTTGAGTAGGTGAAGCAAGTGGAAAACGAAATTATTACATTGATAGGCGACTGGACGGGGACCAATACCTGGATCATTCAGGTATTCGTTATCGTGTTTCTGGCGTTGCTGCTGGATTTTATGCAGCGCAAATTGCTCAAGACGCTGCATAACAAGCTGAAACAAACCAATAATCCCTGGGACGACGCTTTACTGCTGGCGGCCACCCGGCCGCTCAGTTTGCTGATCTGGCTGATAGGCATCACCTTCGCGGCCGATATTATCAGTGGCGAAACCCGGGCACCGATTTTCGATGCGATTGGCCCGATCAGAAATGTTGGTGTCATTGCCTCACTGATCTGGTTTCTTTCACGACTTACCACGAATTTTCAAAACTCGATTATCCAGCGTGGTATGGCCAGCGGAGAACCCTATGACCGCACCACGGCAGATGCCGTCGGCAAATTGCTGCGGGTCTCGATCCTTATCACAGGTGTTTTGGTTATCCTGCAAACACTGGGGTTCAGTGTGTCCGGAGTGTTGGCGTTTGGCGGTATTGGGGGTATTGCGGTCGGCTTTGCCGCAAAGGATTTGCTGGCTAACTTTTTCGGCGGCCTGATGATTTACCTGGACAGGCCTTTTAATGTTGGCGAATGGATTCGTTCGCCAGACCGCGAAATCGAAGGCACTGTAGAGCAGATCGGCTGGCGGTTGACGACAATACGCAGTTTCGACAAGCGCCCCATCTATGTACCAAATTCGATGTTCGCCAGTATTTCCGTTGAAAACCCGTCTCGCATGTCGCACCGACGCATCAAGGAGACCATTGGCATACGTTATGATGATGCCGAAAAAATGCCCGGAATACTCAATACAGTAGAATCGATGCTGCGGGCCCATCCGGAGATCGATGATGACCAGACGCTGATGGTCAACTTCAACAGTTTTGCACCATCGTCCCTGGATTTTTTCATTTACACTTTTACGCACACTACCAACTGGGTGAAATTTCATGCTATCAAACAGGACGTATTGTTGAGGATAGAGCAGATTATTCGTGAAGCCGGGGCCGAGATTGCTTTTCCAACTTCAACAATTCATTTGCAACAGCAGGACGAATCGTGATGCTTTTCGTCGAACCAACCTGCAGTTGTTCGCTAGCGGGTTTAACCAGGATGGAGCAGGCACATCAATGAGCATCGATCATGAAAGCCTGGTTAAAGTCAGGGATTCGGCAGATCTACTGTATTCTCAGGCGGAAGTAGAGCAGGCGATCGAGCGGATGGCGGCCGATATTGCGACCGACATTGGCGATACCGACCCGCTACTGATTTCTGTCATGACTGGTGGCATGGTCACTTCCAGCGAATTGTTTACGCGCCTCCAGTGCCCGGTTCAGCTGGACTATCTGCATGCTACCCGCTACGACGGCACCCAGGGTAGCGATAAACTCAAGTGGATAACACGGCCATCACAATCGCTCGCCGGCCGAACTGTGCTGGTAGTTGACGATATACTGGACGAAGGACTCACACTCGCAGCGATTCTTGAGTACTGCAATGAACAGCGTGCCAGGGCTGTCTATAGCGCAGTACTGGTGGAAAAGTTACACAACCGTAAACCGGACGACCTGCAAGCAGATTATGTCGGATTGCACGTCGAAGATCGCTATGTATTCGGTTACGGCATGGATTATCACGGCTACTGGCGCAATCTCAAAGGTATATACGCGGTAGCGGACAACTAGGAAGTACTATGGCAAAACTTGCGATTATCGGCGGGACGGGACTCACTACCCTGAACAACCTGCACATCAAAAAGCGTGAAGTCATGCGCACACCCTACGGGGAACCGTCGGGTCCCCTGGTGCACGGCGAGCTGTGCGATCAGGACGTGGTATTTCTGCCGCGGCACGGGCGTGGACATACCATCCCGCCACACATGGTGAATTTTTGCGCGAATATCTGGGCATTGCGCGAAACCGGTGTACAAAGTGTTATTGCTGTTGCCGCGGTAGGCGGAATACGCGAGGACATGAAACCTAACACGCTGGCTATCCCTGACCAGATTATTGACTACACTTCGTCGCGCCGGCATACGTATTTCGAAAGCGACCTGTCCGAGGTTACGCACATTGATTTTACCCAGCCATACAGCGAGCGCGTACGACAACTGCTGATCAGCGCTGCGACTGATCTCGAACTTGAGTTTGCGGCGGATGGCACTTACGGCGCCACCCAGGGCCCAAGGCTGGAGACGGCAGCAGAAATCGACCGTCTGGAGCGCGATGGTTGCACCATGGTAGGAATGACGGGAATGCCTGAAGCGACGCTGGCGCGAGAGCTGGATCTGGATTATGCCTGTTGCGCTGTAGTTGCCAATCGTGCAGCCGGTAGGGGCAACGGCCCCATTAGTATGGATGATATCGAGACCCATCTGAACAAAGGGATGGAAGACGTCAGAAAGCTACTCGAAGCTGCGATACCCATGTTGGAAACAAGCTCAAGTAAAAACTAGATATAAAGGGTATCTATCTAATATTAAAACTGAATAAAATAAACATAAAATATATTTATGCTAGCGATAATACTTGACTTATTTGCTTGGTCTTTGTATATTAGCTTTCGTTAATAAAGAAGCTGACGAGAGGGACAATACTATGAGCGGATTAATTCAGAATTTTCCACACAACGGTGTAGTGACCGTAAATCGAGTCATTCTTAAAGACGGTTTCACTGTCGATGATTTACAGGAACGTGTTGCCGTACTGTGTGAGAACGTTAAAACCTACCATTCAGAAACCGGCTTCGTCGGTGGGTTCGTTAGCCTTAACAAGGGTAACGTATCCAATGAAGGTTCAACCGTCGGGCAGGCCGTGGAAAGTGAACTGAAGGGCAAGGAAGCGTTGATCGTGACCTTCTGGAATACCTTTGAAGATCACGAAGCATCACACCGCAGTGAAACCTTCCAGCCGTTATTCGAACAGGTTCTCGAACTGTGTGAAAATGGTAATGAAGAAATCGCCTACGAGATGCTCTGGTCCGGCAAAGCCTATGATCCTGAGCAGGCGAAGGCAGCGCGTGATGCCAAGGAAGCGTATGCGGCCTGATACCGCGGCAACTGCTGGCACTGAAAACCGGGCTTCGGCCCGGTTTTTTTATGGCTGTGTATTCGCCGGGACTTCAGGTGCTGGTTCTTCAGGAGGTGCGGGTGGTTCGTAAGGGGTGATGAGCGCTATGACGCCAAAACGGGGATTGTCAAAGTAATGCACTTCCTTGCTGCGCATACGGCGGCTTTCCGTCAGGCGAATTTCAGGTGGTTGATAGTCCAGGCCGATCGTCTGGTTTGTAATCTCCTGATTGGCCGGGTGAAGCTGAAGATCCAGGTTCAGATGCAGATAACGTTCGACAGCGACTCGCACTGTCCCATCGACGTAACTCCCCTTCGCATTGTCGACCGGTATCTCAAACGCCTGCGCCAGGTTCCTGTCCAGCACAAACTGTCGCCAGCCGATATGTGCCAGGGGGCGATAGCGGGAAGATCGACCGAAGGCATTTCGTTCGGCGCCAAGCCGCAGTGACGAGCCTGTCAGCCATTGACGCTGTTCGGTGCTGGCGACGGGCAAGGCAGTTTCATCTACAGACTCCTCGAACCACTCGGAGTAGTCCGCCGGCCATACTTCACCGTTATCAGCCGCCACCAGATTTTCAAAAATCAACAACTCGATATCATATTGACGGGTTTGTTCTTCTGCTGCCAGCACAAGTGAAAGGGGCATTAACAGGGTCAATGCCAACACGGATCGTCTGATTACTGTCATGTCTATCATCTTGTTATCCTGCCTCAGCTGCTGCTCTGGCTCAAGCGGTCGAGCAGTGCTGATACTTGTGAAATGCGTTCGGCCGGTTCACTCATATCGAACTGCAACCGGATTTTGTCCGAGCCATCCAGGCTGTAATGCTGAGGCTGCTTCTGGATCAATTGAATGATCTGTGCAGGATCAACATTGGGCCGGGTGCCGAATATCAGGCGACCACTTATTTCACCAACATCGATTTTGGCAATCCCCAGCGGTACGGCTTTCAGTTTCAGTTCAGTGATGCTGAGCAGGGATTTTACGGGTTCGGGCAGCAAGCCGAAGCGGTCAATCATTTCTACCTGCAATTCGCGCAATTCGTCCTTGTCGCGGGCGCTGGCAACGCGTTTGTACAGGGTAAGCCGGCCATGGACGTCTGGCAGGTAGTCATCCGGGATCAGCGCGGGCAGATGCAGGTCTACCTCTGGCCCATGGTTGAGGGGCTGGCTGAGTTCGGGTTGTTTACCGGCCTTTAATGCGGTAACTGCACGTTCCAGCAATTCAGTATACAGCGTGAAGCCGATCTCCTGAATCTGGCCACTTTGCTCATCACCAAGCAGTTCACCGGCGCCCCGAATTTCCAGGTCGTGCGTAGCGAGCGTAAACCCGGCGCCAAGTTCCTCGAGTGATTCAATCGCTTCTACGCGCTTGATGGCATCGTCGGTCATCGCCTTGCGGTGTGGGACTATCAGGTAGGCGTAAGCGCGATGGTGTGATCGGCCGACGCGTCCACGCAACTGATGTAACTGGGCCAGTCCCAGTCGATCCGCACGGTTAATCACAATGGTATTGGCCGTGGGTACATCGATACCGCTTTCTATAATCGTTGTGCACAACAGGATATTGAACCGGCGATGATAGAAATCGAGCATGACCTGCTCAAGCTCACGTTCACGCATTTGCCCGTGACCGACTTCAACATTGGCCTCAGGCACCAGTTCACGCAACTCGCGGGCAATTTTCTCAATACTCTCAACTTCATTGTGAAGAAAGTAGACCTGGCCGCCACGTTTGATTTCGCGCAAACAGGCTTCGCGAATTGTCGCCTTGTTCCATTCACTGATAAAAGTCTTGATGGCCAACCGCTGTACCGGTGGAGTCGCAATAATCGACAAGTCGCGCAAACCGGAAAGCGACATGTTGAGGGTGCGGGGAATGGGTGTAGCCGTCAGGGTCAGCAGGTCCACCTCGGCACGCAAGGCTTTTAGCTTTTCTTTCTGGCGCACACCAAAGCGGTGCTCTTCATCGATAATGACAAGGCCCAGGTTTTTCGGCTTGATATCGCTTTGCAGCACTTTATGAGTGCCGATAAGAATGTCGATGGTTCCCCTGGCAAAATCAGCAGCGACGGATCCCTGTTCCTTCTTGCTGCGAAACCTTGACAGTACTTCAATCCGCACGGGCCAATCGGCAAAGCGGTCGCAGAAGTTCTGGTAATGTTGCTGGGCAAGCAGGGTGGTCGGCACCAGTACAATCACCTGGCGGCCGGATTGCGCAGCGATAAAGGCCGCGCGCATGGCGACCTCGGTTTTACCGAAACCGACATCACCACACACAACGCGGTCCATGGGGCGCTCTGAGCGCATATCATCGTCGACCGCTTCAATGGCCTGCGCCTGATCAGGTGTTTCCTCAAACGGGAAGGTGCCGGCGAACGCGTGGTATTCAGCATCATCGACCAGCGCAGCATGCCCTTTTTTTGCTGCGCGCGTTGCGTAAATATCAAGTAACTCGGCAGCCACATCGCGCACCTGCTCGGCTGCCCGTTTACGAGCCTTCTCCCATTGATCGTTGCCGAGCTTGTGCAGTGGCGCTGATTCAGGTGATGACCCGGTATAGCGGCTGACCAGGTGCAGAGATGCAACCGGCACGTAGAGTTTATCGTTACCGGCATACTCAAGCGTCAGGAACTCTGCCTCGAAGCCACCAACAGCAAGCTTTTGCAGACCAAGATAACGACCGACACCATGGTCCTCATGGACCACCGGCGCAGCTACGTTCAGATCGGTAAGGTTACGAATAATGACATCCGCATCCCGCTTCGGTCGGCGCCGACGTGTTTGCAGCGCGCGTTCGCCGAACATCTGGGGTTCGGTGATAATCGCTATTGGTGGCGTGCTGGAGAGCAGGACCCCGCGTTCCAGAGGTGCAATGGTAATCGCCAGTGTTTCGTCGCCCTCGACAAAGGATTGCCAGTTTTCAACAACTTTCGGGCGCAGTCCAAAATCACGCATCTGGTTGAGCAGCGTTTCACGTCGCCCGGCTGATTCTGCACAAATCAGGCAACGTCCTGCGAAGTTACCGAGAAAATCCTGCAGGGCGCCTGCCGGCCTTTCAGCACGCGCCTGTACCTGAAGGGTTGGCAACGCCTGGGTGGCGTAGTTCACTGCCTGTTGCTGGTGATCCAGTGCTTCGGCACGCTGAACTTCAATAAGTGCACAGGCACTCATGGCCGAAGCGGTTTCTTCGGCCTCAAGGTAGAGCATTTCCGGGGGCAGAAGCGGTCGTTCGATATCGTGACGCAGTGATTCGTAACGTTCGCTCAGCTCCTCACGAAAACCTGTAATGGCTGTTCGGGCATCTTCCGTTGTCGCCAGACAAATGTTTTCCGGAAGGTAATCGAACAGCGTTGCCGTGGTTTCCAGAAACAGTGGCAGGTAATACTCCAGTCCGCTTGGCAACAACCCGTTGCTGACATCGCGATACATCGGTGCGCGCTGTGGATCACCCTCGAAACGACTGCGCCAACCCTTGCGAAACCGCTTGATAGCCGCTTCGTCGACAGGAAACTCCCGTGCCGGCAACAGGCGGATATGTTCGACCTGTTCAAGAGAACGCTGGGTCTCTGGATCAAAAGTGCGTATTGATTCAATTTCGTCGTCAAACAGGTCAACACGGTAGGGATTCGATGCACCCATGGGAAACAGGTCAAGTATCGAACCGCGTATCGCGAATTCACCATGTTCCATCACCTGCGAGACACACCGGTAACCGGCTTTTTCCAGGCGCACCCGCATACTGTCGAGATCAAGCTGTTCACCGCTATTGAGTACCAGGCTGTACTGATCGAGAAACGATCGCGGCGGCAAGCGTTGCAGCAGTGTCGCAACCGGTACCAGCAGGACGCCCCTGCGCAAATCAGGCAGACGCTGCAAGGTCAGCAGACGTTCGGAAATAATATCCTGGTGCGGCGAGAAACTGTCGTAGGGCAGGGTTTCCCAGTCCGGGAAGCAAAGAATGTCGTCGCTCAGCCCGGCGCAGAAGAAACGCAATTGCTGCTGAAGTTTTTCTGCCTCCTGGCTGTCCGGCGTGACAATCAGAAGCGGCCCTGCAGAACGCAGCGCCGCCTGCGCCAGAACCAGCGACAGGCTGTCGCCATACAGCTTTGACCACAGGATACGATGGCCGGCGCCGGGCAGTTCAGGAGCCAGCGGCTGGGTTTCGCCTGGACCCGCGGTCATATTGGCAGTGCTTTGGGACATATCGTACAGCTTGCGTAAAGCCGGCTATTGTCGCACAAAAGGTACAAAAAAAAACCGGCGCTTGACGCCGGTTAAGGGGGATTGGAACGCTTCAGGGATGTCTGTCTATATAAACAGGCAGACGTCGGAGTCCTTGGCAATAGGCAGGAAGTAGGTCGCACCTACATAGTCTGTCACCTCGGGTATAAATTCACTGTTGTCAAAACCGAAAACATCGACGGTCATTTGACATGCAACCATTTTGACCTCGGCCTCGAGGCAAAGTTCACGCAACTCCTCGACCGTTGCAACACCTTTACTTTTGAACGTCTTCTTCATAAGGCCGGTGGCAACTTTTTCAAATCCGGGCACGCCCGCCATCAACAGGTTAGGCATGGGCCAGTTGAAATCCTGGAACCACTTTGGGCCAAAGGGCATTTTCATCGGCATCGCCGGATTACCCAGCGGTGACACTTCCGAAGGAATTTCTTTCTTCAGAAGCAACAGCCCGTAAAACGTGAAAAAGATAGAAGTATCCCAGCCCAGTGCGGCAGAGGTTGATGCGAGAATGAAGGGCGGGTAGGCCCAGTCCAGGGTGCCTTTAGTGGCAATGATGGCCATTGATGGCGTCTTGCTGGCCTCGATGTCCTGAATTTTGGATGGTAATAACTCATCAAGTTTTTGATTGAGCCACTGGTCCATATCATTGTTTGCTACGACTGTATTCATAGGTACCTCCTGCATGAGGATGTTGGGTGAGGGTTCCTAGATAGTTCGTTTAAATCCGTATTCACCGATCCACTGACCGGCCCGGTAATCAATTTTTATCCAGTCAGGTACGAAACGTTCCGGCTTATGAATGGGCATGGTCTCGACGGGCGGCTTGTCTCCAACGTCCTTGATACGGCACTGCTGAGTGGCAACTGCACGGAACCCCGTAAAAAATCCCGGTATGACCCGGGTGTATCTGGTTTCATCAGCCGCCAGGGCGTTGATTTCCCGGAAACGTATCTGCTTGCGTACCAGGCAGCTGAAATACAGCTCAACTTCACAAACAATGGGTACCGCACTTTCTGCGCTGGCTCTTACCGCGTCTGAACTTAGATCTATAAATACTTGTTTACCTTGTAGATCTATGACACCCGCGTAGGATCTGGATGCAAGTCTTGCATCCGGCACCTGATCCCCGATACTGAGGTTCAATGTTTCACTGTTTGCCAACATCAGCTTCTCCACTTGCCCGTGAGTATGTTGAGCGAAAATGATTGATTACAAACTTAATGGTTTGTAGAATACGTACCAACCAGATGGTTTGTCAATAGCTTTCTGGGGGATTTTTTTTGATAATGCCGGAACCACCCGGCAGGCAGGTAAATTATGGAAAACAGGGAAAATGTCGCCCGTATAGAGCGCAATCCGGAAGCAACACGCAAACGGATTCTGGAAGCTGCCTTCATGGAAATATACCGCAAGGGTTTCCAGGGTATGCGACTTGATGACGTGCTGAACACCACTGAATTAACCAAAGGCGCGCTCTACCATCATTTTCCCAATAAACGTGCACTGGGGTATGCGGTGGTGGATGAAGTTATTCTGCCCATCATGGACGCAATGTGGCTGGAACCTTTGAAAAAGGCGTCGGATCCGATGCAGGGTCTAATAGACGTCGTCGAACAACTACCGGAAATGAAACCGCCGGAAATAATTGAGTATGGTTGCCCCCTCAATAATCTTGCCCAGGAAATGTCCCCCCTGGATGAAGGTTTTCGTCAACGCCTTGATTACGTGTTCCGTCTCTGGCACGACGTCACCGAAGAAGCGCTGGAGCGCGCCAAACATCAGGGCAAGCTACGTGAGTCTATTGACTCTGATGAAACAGCCACATTTATTATGGCCGCACTGGAAGGCTGTATTGGTATTGCCAAAAATGCACAGAGTATCGAGCGCCTGCGTGCGTGTAATCGCGGCCTGGTAGATTACCTTCACTCACTTAAAGCATGATCAGGCTTTCGGCTTAATCATTTAATGACAAGAACACTTGCCGAACTGCTGGTCCGCTGGCGCTGGCTGCTGGCAGTAGCAGCGCTGTTGCTGGCCGTCGTGTCCGCAAGCGGCGTCAGGTTCCTGGGCTTTTCTAACGATTACCGGATTTTCTTCGGTGAGGAAAACCCTCAGCTACTGGCTTTCGAAAACCTTCAAAATACCTACACCAAGTCAGATAACGTGCTGTTCGTGCTGGCTCCAGCTGACGGGAAAATATTTACACCTGAAACGTTATCTGCTGTTGAGTGGCTAACGGAACAGGCCTGGCAGATACCATATTCCATCCGCGTCGATTCGGTAACCAATTTTCAGCATACCTATGCCGAAGGCGATGATCTGATTGTTGAAGACCTGATTACCGATGCCGCGGGCTTTAACCAGGAGGCACTGGATCATGTCAAAGAGATAGCTCTGGACGAACCGTTGCTGGTTAATCGTCTGATTTCACCTCGCACGCATGCTACCGGTGTCAACGTGATTATTCAGCTCCCGGGTATTGATCCTGCCGCTGAAGTACCCGAAGTCGTTAAGTTTGCCCGCCAGCTGGCAGCACAACTTGAAACACGCTACGCCGGCATTGATGTACATTTGACTGGCATCGTTTTTCTGAATAATGCCTTTTCGGAAAATTCGTTCATTGACATGAAAACGCTGGTGCCGTTGATGTTCGGCATTATTGTGATCGTGCTCGCACTGCTGCTGCGATCAGTATGGAGCACACTGGTGACAGTACTGGTCATCCTGCTATCCATCGCTACTGCTATTGGGGCGGCAGGATGGATGGGGATTCAGTTTACACCACCGTCGGCGAGTTCTCCGACCATGATCCTGACTCTCGCCGTCGCCAATTGCGTTCACCTTCTGGTCTCGTTTCTGCAGAGTTTGCGACAATCAGACAGTAAGACTGATGCCATGCGCGAGAGTTTGCGGATTAATCTACAGCCTGTTTTCCTGACCAGCGTGACCACGGCCATTGGCTTTATGTCGATGAATTTCAGCGATGCCCCTCCGTTTCGGGATCTGGGTAATATTGTCGCTGTCGGAGTACTTTCTTCTTTTGTATATTGTCTCGCCTTACTTCCTGCATTGATGCTGGCGTTGCCAGTCCGGGTAAAGGCGGCCCGAAGCCATTCGGTGGCAGCCATGGACAGACTGGCCGATTTCGTTGTGAAGCGGCGGCGTCCGGTCCTGTGGGGCATGACTCTGGTAGTAATCAGCCTGCTGGCATTGATACCAAAGAATGAACTTAATGATGAATTCGTCAGATATTTTGATGAGCGTGTTCAATTCCGGGTGGATACGGACTTTACGACTGAAAACCTCACCGGTCTCTACAACATTTCCTATTCCCTTGGTGCCGATGGTTCGGGTGCCATCAGTGAACCTGATTATCTGAACAAGCTGGAAGCGTTCGCGGATTGGTACAGGCAACAGCCGGAAGTACTGCACGTTAGCAGCCTGTCCGATACCATGAAGCGTCTGAACAAGAACCTTCACGCTGACGATGAAGCCTGGTACAAAATGCCGGACAGTCGTGAGCTGGCAGCCCAGTACCTGTTGCTTTATGAAATGTCATTACCTTACGGGCTTGATCTGAATAACCAGGTAAATGTCGACAAATCCGCGACCAAACTGGACGTATCCATTGATAGTCTGTCCAGTAATAACACCATCGCGCTGGAAGAGCGCGCCCAGCAGTGGCTCGCCGAGTATGCGCCGGAGTATATGCAGGTACACGGCGCCAGTCCCAGCATCATGTTTTCGCATATTGGTGCCCGCAATATACGTAGTATGCTGACGGGTACAACGCTGGCACTTTTACTGATATCTTTTATTCTTGTAATTGCGTTACGCTCTTTACGAATCGGGCTCATCAGTATTGTGCCCAATCTTGTTCCGGCAGGTATGGCTTTCGGTCTTTGGGGCTTGCTTGTCGGCCAGGTCGGGCTGGCGCTATCGGTCGTTGCGGGCATGACCCTGGGTATCGTTGTTGACGATACGGTACATTTCCTCAGCAAGTATTTGCGTGCCAGACGCGAGGAGGGGCTGTCTTCTGAAGACGCGGTACGTTACGCCTTCCATACTGTTGGTACGGCGCTATGGACAACTTCAGTGGTGCTGATCGCGGGCTTCATGGTGCTGACCCGGTCACCCTTTGAACTTAATTCGGGAATGGGGCTGCTGACAGCAATTACCATTGGGCTGGCACTGTTCGCAGATTTTCTGTTGCTTCCAACGATGTTGATGACACTGGACAAAAAGGATGCCTATGAAACCGCTACTGTTGCTGATCCTGGCTAGTTTGCCATTCTGTGCGCTGGCACAGTCTGACCAGGAGCGTGGACTGGAAATTGCCGTCGAAGCCGATCGACGTGACACCGGGTTCCAGGATTCCAGAGCCACCATGAAAATGATATTACGTAACCGGCAGGGGGATGAAAGTATCCGCCTGATTCGTGTGCGCACACTGGAGCAGGAAGACGACGGTGATAAAAGCCTGACCACGTTTGATCAGCCCGCAGACGTTAAAGGCACCAATTTCCTCAGTTTTACGCATAAATCCGGTCCGGATGATCAATGGCTGTATTTGCCGGCCCTCAAACGAGTCAAACGCATATCATCGCGTAACAAATCCGGCCCCTTTATGGGAAGTGAATTTGCCTATGAAGATCTGTCTTCACAGGAGGTGGAAAAATATACCTACAGGTATCTGGGTGATGAAGTTTACGATGGGATGGAGACCTATCGACTGGAAAGAATCCCCGAGGACAAGTATTCGGGGTACACGCGCCAGGAAGTCTGGATAGATAAAGCAGAATACCGGCCCCAGAAGGTCGTGTTCTACGACCGCAAGAATTCAATGCTAAAAACACTGACGTACAGCGGTTATCAGCAATATCTGGGCAAATACTGGCGTGCCAGCGAAATGTTCATGGAAAACCACCAGACAGGCAAGAGTACGCGCCTGGTCTGGAGTGATTACGAATTCCAGACCGGCCAGACAGACAGGGATTTTGATCGTAACAGCCTGAAACGGGCCCGTTAGGCTAGCGTATTTCCTCTATTGAAAACTTTTTGTCCATCACGTTGGGGGTAATAACCGAGTAACCCTCGGCCTGCCAGTGTGAAAGTTCGGTTATGGCCGACGGTGTCATCTTGATGAAATTGTGGAAATCAGCTGCACTGTATCCGTAATCCTCGGCCGCCAGTCCGCAGACGCGGAATTCAACACCTAACTCGGAGTAATAACGCATGCGCTCAACTGCGTCCCGGTATTTTTCATAGTTATGTTTGGCAACGGTCACTATTTCAGTGCCATGGATAATCACCTTTATATCCATGAAATCCGGGGACATTTCATAGGGTGCATCCATCAGCGGGTTCATCAGCGAACGAATCCAGAAAAGTGCTGCGTTTATCCTGTTCGGGTCGTCAAAATAAAAATCAAATAATACTTTCTGTTCACCGTAGGGCGTTTGAACGAATTTCGCCTCTGCTTCCGTTTGCAGGGCGGTACAGCAAAGCACAAGAGCGAGGACGAAATTTCTCATGCTGGAAGTATAGACAAAAAAAGAGGCGGTAAAGCCGCCCCTTTATTGACGGCAGAAAACTTTATTTACCAGGGACGGTGGTCAATCCCAGAATCGTCCAGTCCTGCATACCGCCGCGGTACCACTTGATCTTGTGCGACGGATAGCCGATTTTCAGCAGCGATTTGATATTGTTCGGTGACTGTCCACACCACATACCGTTGCAAAACATAACCAGTGTTTTCGCGTTACTGAAGTCATAAAGATCCTCCTGCGCTTTAACATTGAAATGTTTTTCCAGGGTATCAACTATGGTGAATGGATCAGATTTGGAAATATTCAGGGTTGTCCAGGGAATGTTGGTAGCACCGGGTATGGTGCCACGTTTAACCCAGTCCGGCGTGCGCGAATCAATCACCAGTATGGAGTCATCGCCGCCATTCATGCGCTTCAGGTAGTCCAGGACTTCAACTTCGGCAATGGTTTCCACGCCGGGCGCCAGTACAGCAGGCTGAATACAGAATGGCGGGCAGGGACGCGAAGTCTTGGCGAAAGCCGGAATTACTGTAGCGTCCTTTTTCTGTTCCCGCTGGATAGTGACATCCTTGCCATTATGTTTAACGGTAACGGATGCTATATCGGGTGTGATTTTAACCTTCAGGTCTGCGGCCATGCTTGCCGAAAAGGATAATGTCAGTGCCGCAGCCGCTATAAACAGGCTAAATATTTTCATTAATGTCTCTCCTCAAATTCAACAGTTGGTATTGATTGTGGTTTATTCGCAATCGGGCTCTTCTTCCTCGTCCTCCTTTTTATCACCATCCTTTTTATCGCCTGACTCTTTGTCATGAATAATTGTCAGATTGGTGTCATCCAAATCAGAAAAGCAGGCTGTTAGCCTGCTTTCTAGTGCCTGGGCACTGCCCCAGAACAAACTTGATATCAATGCTAGCCAGATAATTTTATACATCTCTCCCTCCGGTAATCCAGATACGTCCTAAGATATACAATTAGTCGGGAAATATAAAGCAACGTGTAAACAGGTTTAGCTGGCAAAAAGTTTGACGCGCGCTTCATAAGCATCACGGGCAATACGGACATCCTCCAGAAAGCGTGGCAACTCATCAAGTGTGAGTGCTTGCGGTCCATCCACCAGCGCGGCTGCAGGCTCCGGATGAAAGTCTGCCAGTATCATGTTGGCTCCGGCTATTACGCCCTGGGCAGTAACATGCATTACATCGAGAATTCCGTCCGGCGCTATATCTCTGGACCCTACAGAATGAGATGGATCGATACAGACAGGCATACGAGTAAGTCGTTTAACTACCGGCACGTGAGCAAAATCAACAAAGTTACGATGTGGATCACCCATGTTGGTTTTCATGCCGCGCAGCCCGAATACAACGTTACGATTGCCTTCGCTGGCCAGGTACTCGGCAGCATTGATGGATTCTTCCAGCGTGATACCGAAACCACGTTTAAGTAATACGGGAAAGCGATGTTGGCGACCGACATACTTCAACAGCTCGAAGTTCTGCGTATTACGCGTTCCTATTTGCAGCAACACTCCGGTAGGATTTCCGGTTTCTTCAAGAGCATCATGAATTTCTTCGACGTGTGCCTCATGGGTGACTTCCATGGCAATCACACGAATGCCGTACTTGCCGGCCAGCTCGAACACGTAGGGCAGGCAGGACTTGCCGTGCCCCTGGAAAGAGTAGGGGTTGGTGCGAGGCTTGTAAGCGCCCATCCGCGTACAGACCTGCCCGTTGGCTTGCAATGCCTGCATCATCGCTTCGACGTGCTCCTGTGTGTTAACTGCACACAGGCCGGCAAAAACATGCAGATTGTCCTGCCCAAAACGTACACCGTTGTAGTCAAAATAGGTTGGCCGGGTGTCATCCTGGTGTCGGCCCAGAATTCGATACTCTTCCGAGATTCTAACGACACGCTCAACGGCAGGCAGGGTGCGCATATCCTCTATAACCAGCGATGCTGTATCGCCAATGAGGTAGATTTCGGTTAACAGCTGCTGGTCACCGGTTTCCTGATGCACCCGATGTTTAATATTGGGCATCCGGTCGAGATAGGTCTCAAGTTGCTTGAAGGCCTCACTGTCCAGTGGTGTATTAGGCGCAAGAATAAGAATCATGCTGGGTTTTCCTGTAGTTGTTAATCTCGAAAGCGCAAGTTGAGATCTGTGTAGGCATCAATGCGGCGGTCTCGCAGAAATGGCCATATCCGGCGTACGTGTTCACTACGCTGCATGTCTATATCGCAGACTAACAGAGTGCTGTCGTCTGTTGCAGCGCTTGCCAGTATCTCGCCCTGTGGGCCGGCGACAAAGCTGTTACCCCAGAAACGGATGCCCCCGGACTTGTTCCCTGGCGCTGGCTCAAACCCGCATCGATTACAGACAAGCACCGGAATCCCGTTAGCAACGGCATGTGCGCGCTGCACAGTCTTCCAGGCATCCAGTTGCCGCTGCTGTTCGTCCTCTGCATCCTTCTCATCCCATCCTATTGCAGTCGGGTAGAGCAAAAGATCAGCCCCGGCCAGTGCCATAAGACGCGCTGCTTCCGGGTACCACTGATCCCAGCATATCAGTACTCCGAGCTTGCCCAGGCTGGTTGATACAGGCTGGAAGCCCAGATCACCCGGAGTGAAATAAAATTTCTCATAATAACCGGGGTCATCCGGAATGTGCGCCTTGCGGTACTTGCCCGCCAGGCTGCCGTCGCTATCCAGTACCACCGCGGTATTGTGATACAAGCCAGTGGCACGCTGCTCGAACAGGGAGGCCACAATCACCAGTTTCAACTCTGCAGCCAGATTTGACAATAATTCTGTAGATCTCCCCGGTATGGTTTCTGCCAGATCAAAATTCGCCGGATCTTCTGTCTGGCAGAAATACAAACTGTTGTGCAGTTCCTGCAACAGTACCAGCTGCACACCCTGTTGGGCTGCTGCCTGCAACTTTCGACTGATTGTGTCGAGGTTTTCATCAATTGAAGCGCTGCAATTCATTTGCAGCAGGCCGGTTTTCAGGGAAGAGGGCGTGCCCATTGAAATCTCTATTCTCCGTATGCAGCGTTTATTCTAGCAGGGAAACCGGCTGCCTGAGATTCAATGCCCTCGGGAAGTTGCATGGTTAAACAGTGCAGACTCCCGTATTGATGAACCAGGGGCAGGCAGTTGATGCCGATCACTTCGCGATCCGGAAAACAGTTCCGCAAGCATGTCAGCGCAACTTCATCTGACGGATCACAGTAGGTCGGCACCAGAACGGCATCGTTAATAATGAGGAAGTTCGCATAACTCGCCGGCAGGCGGTTTCCTGCGACATCAAACTTCGGCTGCGGCCAGGGAAGTTGCACCAGCGAGTAATCATGCCCCGTAGTTGTCCGGAACGAGTGCAGTTCCTGTTCCATGGCTTTAAGCGATTCATAACAGCTATAGCCGACTTCATTACACGACTGGTAGACGATGGTTTTGCTGTCGACGAAGCGCGCCAGCATATCGATGTGACTATCGGTATCGTCACCCTCAAGACAGCCGTGCTCGAGCCACAGGAAACGCTGAACTCCAAGAACGGCGCCTAGCTCACGTTCCAGGTCACACCGGCTCAAGGCAGGATTGCGCTGCGGGTGCAGCAGACAGGCGCTGGTGGTCAATAATGTGCCGGCTCCATCACAGTCTACACTGCCACCCTCGAGCACAAGGTCGAACACATTCAGTGCTGTCTGGCCAAACCAGCCGTTGCTCGCCAGGGTCTGGACAAGTTTGTCGTCCAGTGCTGCCGGGTACTTGTTGCCCCAGCCGTTGAAGCGGAAATCCTGCAGCTGAGCGGTGCTACCCGTAACCACGCCGAGCGGGCCATGGTCTCGAGCCCAGGTGTCATTACTACGCGCAACAGGCAGAAACAAACGCTCCGCGGATGCCCCCAGTTCCAGTAGCCTGGAGGTTATTCTGGCTGCATTCGCCGAACTGTCGCAGGTGATAACGACCGGCTCTCGTCTGGCAATCTCCAGTGCAATATTGAGAAAGACCGGTTCAACCTCGGCCAGCGAGTCACGCCAGTCGGTGAGCTTGTGCGGCCAGGTCAACATAACCCCGCCTTGAGGTTCCCATTCTGCGGGCAATCTTGATTTGATTAAGGGCGGGGGCATGGCGGAGCATTTTAAACTGCCGCCCGGCCGGAGTCCTGCTTATCGAAAATAATCTACCATGCGTGCCCGCAATACCGCGGGACACATTGGCAATCTGGTCTAGCGTTTGGGGGGAACTACAGCGTGGATTACGTGCTGGCCCTCGAAGTAGACCACAAATTCACCATAGTCCCAGGTGCTGATCGGCGGATCACCAACCGGCCCGGAACGGGAGCCGGGTTCACCGAAACCCTGAACTACGCTGTCCATGGTCACTCCATGGGCAGGCCTGGCTACTCCAGAACCGGATTCCACTGATTCCACCAGCAGAGTGTCGGCAAGCACAGACGAGCCGGAAAACCCGATTCCCAGTGCCAGCACAATGGTTGAACTGATACGTTGCATGATGTCAATCCTTTATTTATTTAGTGTAGAAACTCATTACAGGTTTTCGGCAGCTCGCGCTTGTGATTTAATCTTCCGCCATGTTTCGTCCTCTGGCACTCTACATCGGCTTGCGCTATACAGGTGCAAAACGCCGTAACCACTTCATTTCCTTCATTTCACTGATTTCCATGGTCGGTATTGCACTGGGCGTGGCTGCCCTGATTACGGTGCTATCTGTCATGAACGGCTTCGAACATGAGCTTAGAAGCCGGATTCTCGGAATGGCATCACACGCCAGCATCAGCGGCCACAGGACGCCCCTGAACGATTGGGAAGGGGCTGCAAGTCTGGCCAGCGAGCATACCGAGGTTGTCGGTGTGGCACCGTATGTACAGGGTGAGGTCATGCTCACAAAAGGCAAAAAAGTCAGCGGTGCCCTGGTTCGGGGTGTCCGGCCAGACCTGGAACCGGCAGTGTCCACTGTTGGCGAGCACATGCGATTTGGCAACCTGGATGATCTGGAGGCCGGCGAATACCGCATTATTCTGGGAAGCGAACTTGCCTATACCCTCGGCGCCCAGCCCGGTGACCATATAACCATGGTGACGCCCCAGGCGAATTTCAGCCCGGCCGGCGTATTGCCCCGGCTGCGACGCTTTCGTGTAGTCGGTATTTTCGAAGTGGGTATGTACGAATACGACCGGACCATGGCCCTGGTGAATATTGCCGACGCGGCGCGCCTGCTCAAGCTTGACGAGGGCGTTACCGGTGTCCGCCTGAAACTGCGGGATTTAATGCAGGCGCCACGCATATCCCGCGAGCTGGCTGATTCCATGGGGGGCCGGCTACGGGTCGAGGACTGGACCCGGCAGCACGCCAATTTTTTCCGTGCAGTACAAACAGAGAAGCGGGTCATGTTTGTGATTCTGACCCTGATTGTCGCTGTTGCCGCGTTCAACATAGTATCGACCCTGGTCATGGTGGTTAACGATAAACGCGCCGACATCGCCATACTGCGAACCCTGGGTGCGACGCCCGGTGTTATCCTGCGGATCTTCATGATCCAGGGTGCCTTGATCGGCACGCTTGGAACTGCGCTGGGTATCGTCGGTGGAGTTGCGCTGGCACTGAACGTGGAAACCCTGGTGCCGGCGATCGAAGAAGCTTTTAGCGTGCAATTTATGCCGGCGGACATCTATTACATCAGCGATCTGCCTTCCAGACTGAATTGGCCGGATGTCTGGCAGATCGGCGCAGTGGCATTCTTTTTGAGTTTCGTGGCGACGCTGTATCCCGCCTGGCGGGCATCGCGTACTCAGCCGGCTGAGGCGTTGCGCTATGAGTAACCCGGTAGTACTGAGTTGTGCGCATCTGGCACGTCAGTTCTCTGAAGGTGGACTGGATGTGACGGTGTTACGCGATGTCAGCCTGGCTATATCTGCTGGAGAACGGGTGGCCATTGTCGGGCAATCAGGCAGTGGCAAGAGCACCCTGCTGCATCTGCTGGGCGGCCTCGACCGACCCAGCAAGGGTAACGTACAGCTGGCGGGTAAAGACTTCAGTCATCTCAGCGAAGCAAACCGCAGCCGGCTACGCAACCGGCACCTGGGCTTTGTTTACCAGTTTCACCATCTGCTGCCCGAATTTACAGCGCTGGAAAATGTTGCCATGCCACTGGTAATTGAAGGTGTTTCGATCGGGCAGGCGCGGGAAAGGGCGTTCACCATACTTGAACGCGTTGGGCTCGAAGCCCGCACTGGTCATAAACCGTCCGAGCTTTCAGGCGGAGAGCGTCAACGAGCGGCCGTGGCGCGCGCCCTGGTCACCAGGCCCGACTGTGTGCTGGCCGATGAGCCAACCGGCAACCTGGACAGTCAAAATGCAGAACAGGTATATCAGCTTATGCTCGAGCTTAACCGGGATCTCGAGACATCTATCGTCATAGTCACGCATGACACCCGGTTGGCAGAGCGAATGGACAGGGTACTGCACCTGCAGGATGGCGCACTGATCAATTGAACCGGCTACCAGGAAAACCAGCCGCCTTTATCCAGCGAATCTTCACATTTCTTTAACTGGGTGTGATAAGCCTTGGCCCGGTCGTCGACCTTGCGAGCGACCTTCATTAACCACGGCTTTTTCTTGTAGGTCTTGCGCTTAAAACCGCCATGTCCCTCGTGATAGGCGAGGTACTGGTTGTAGGCATCCCACTTTGATATGCCGAGTGTGCGGTGCGAATAGGCGCCATACCAGCCGATAAAGTCCGTCACATCATCGAAATCATCCCGGTCCGCCCAGCTACGATCGGTAGATTCCAGGTACCAGTCCCAGGTGGAATCCTTGATCTGTCCATAGCCAAAGGCTGACGTAGGCCGGGTCCAGGGAATTACCCAGAGCAGCTTCTGACGCGGTGGTTTAGCGTCGTGTACGAAACGGGACTCCTGGTAAATGATAGCCAGCTGCACGTGCACCGGCACACCCCATTTTTCATAGCTATCGTAAGCATCCGCATACCAGTCATCTTTTTCTTCAAAGATTTCGCAGCTGTTGCGAATATTGTTGGGTGGACTGGTTGAACAGGCAAGAATCACCGCTGCGCCCAGTAGCACCAGCGCTGTTCCGAGTAGAGGTTTGTTTAATGCACGACGTTTCACCGGATAAGGAGTCTATCATATCCGTTTGGCGAAGCTTTGACCGGGATCTAAAAAGTTATATAAGCACCTGCATAGGGGCCATCAAACTCAACGTCTGTGAACGAATCATCGAAATCATCCAGGTCGAGTTTGATTTTACGGTAGCCGACATCAACTCCCAGATGCCATGGCGTCGTATAGCTGGCACGTACTGAAAAATCATAGAAGCTACTGCCTTCATATTTAACATAGCTGCCATCAGCACTAACCCCAAAGCCGGTCAGCGGCAGGTCCGCTCCCACGCCGGCATAGGCCATAGGTACCCAACCGGAAATACTGGTATTTTCGGTACCGGACAGGCTGCCGCTAATGCGCGCCTTGCTGTCAATATATTTTCCGTTGAGCCCGAGATCCAGGCTGACCACATTATCCAGCAGTTCATAGTACAGAGTGACATCCGTCTGTTTCAGTTCAAACTGGCTGCTGACATCCTCATTAAAAAAGAATGTAGTGTTACCGAACACCACGGTGCGGGACAGCCTGCCATTCGCATCCTCGTCGATATCTGTGTAGCTGAGCCGCACATTGGGTAGAAAGGGTAGCGGGTGTTCCAGGCTGATGTAGTAGTAACCGGATGAGCCATCGTCATAGCCAAGATCATTGTTGATATCAATGTCGTTGGCCGAATCGCGCGTCTTGTAACGGGCGCTTCCGCTAATGTCATAGTTCCAGTAATTAGCTCCGGCACGAACTCCCAGTACGTCTGCCGCCGAACTGATTGGAACAGCCATGAACAGAACCGGTATAAGACTTCGACGCATTTCACACTCTCCTTGTTGGCAGCAGTTGCATACACTAACATAACACCCGGGGTTCCATGAGAACCCCGTCACATTTATGACAGGATGTCATAGAAGGAATTATCAGGGATGAAATGCTGCTCTCGGCGCTGGCGTTTTTAGCCGGCACCTGCCTGTTACTGCTTTTCCCATGGCTACCGGACCCGGTCTGGCTGGTTGCGATTATCATCGCCACCGCACCAGTGTTCCGGTTTCGATTGCTGCGCTGCGGCGCATGGATAGTGCTTGGTTTTTGCTGGGCCGCCTGGCAGGCAGGTACCTTGCTCAACAAGGCACTTCCGCCTGAACTGCAAGGTCGGGACATCCGCGTACAGGGTGTTGTTGAATCACTTCCTGAGCAGCTGACCGGGGGCCAGACACGTTTTTATTTCGCAATCACCGCCTATCGATTATCGCAGGGCTGGCAGCCACTACGATTACGCACCAGATTACACTGGTACCGGGGCGCATTACCCATGCAAGCCGGCGAGACGTGGCAGTTACGCGTACGTTTGAAAGCCCCGCATGGCTTCGCCAATCCGGGTGGCCATGACTACGAACGCTGGCTGTTTTCCCGGGGTATTCGCGCTACCGGTTATGTAAAGAAGGGTAGTGTTAATCAGCGTATTGCCGACCCGGCAGGCCACTACACAGATCGTCTTCGACAACGCGTTGCAGAACACCTCGACTCCCTTGACCTGTCAGCCACAACCATAGCGCTTTTACGCGCCCTCACAGTGGGTGATCGAGCCGGCATGACGCAACCACAATGGCAAATACTGCAATCCACGGGGACCAGCCACCTGTTGGCAATCTCCGGACTGCATGTTGGCCTGGTGGCAACGCTGGTATTCGCCTTTTCCAGACGTATCTGGTGCTGGAGTGGCGCAGCACGATGGTGGCCTGCACCGCGCATTGCGGCTCTCGCAGCCATGTTCGCGGCACTCGGCTATGCCCTGTTATCAGGGTTTCAGGTACCGGCGCAGCGAGCCCTGATTATGGTATGCGTCTGGATGCTGGCAATTGTGACAAGTGGCCGGGCATGCCCGTGGCAGGTCCTGGGCATTGCGCTCTGGCTGATCGTCCTGCTCGACCCTCTGGCCGGTCTGAGCGCAGGCTTCTGGTTGTCGTTCGGTGCTGTAGCCCTGATATTTTACCTGAGCAGTGGCCGGCACGGCTCTGCGGGGCGATTAAAACGCCTGCTGGCACTGCAGGCAGGACTGGTGGCTGGCTTGCTGCCGCTGACCTGGCTTTGGTTTCAACAGGCCAGCTGGGTGGCGTTTCCGGCGAATCTGGTAGCGATTCCCTGGGTAGGTACGCTCGTAGTGCCATTGCTTTTGCTGGCCGTCGTATTGCTCCCCTGGTTTGCTGACATCAGTCATATACTGTTTCACATCACGGCCTGGTTGCTCAACTGGCTCTGGATATGGCTCGGATGGCTAGCGGATTTCCCGGGAGTGCTGCTGGCAGCCCCGGCGGGTAATGCTGCAGGGTTAATGATGTGCGCCATTGGCCTGCTGATGCTGCTGCTGCCACGTGCTTTCCGAGCCGTCCCCGTGGCGATCATTCTGATTATCCCCGTATTCGTGGATATACCAGACCGGCCCGGCGAAGGAGACCTCTGGGTGAGCCTGCTAGACGTTGGCCAGGGTCTTTCCGTGGTGCTTGAAACCAGCCACCATATCCTTGTCTATGACGCCGGGCCGGCATTTCGCAGTGGTTATGACACGGGGTCAGGGGTAGTTACGCCTTTTCTTCAACAGCGTGGCTTCCGCAAAATAGACCGTTTGATAGTCAGTCACGGTGATAATGATCATCGTGGCGGGGTGGGGTCGCTGTTGCGGCAACTGCCTGCAGCAAGCATCCACAGCGGTGATCCCGCTGCTCTCAAGAACCATCCTGCCGAACAATGCCGGTCCGGGCAGACCTGGCAATGGGACCGGGTTAATTTCGAGTATCTTGCGCCAGTGCAGGCGACAACCGGAAATAACGGTTCTTGCGTATTGCGGGTTTCAGCCAGTGACGGCCGTGCCATTCTGTTAACCGGAGATATAGAAAATCCGGTGGAGAGAGCGTTACTGGAGACTCCCGGTTTAACTTTGTCGGCCGACGTGCTGGTGGCACCACACCACGGCAGCCTGAGCTCGTCGACACCGGCATTTATTGAACGTGTACACCCACAGCTGGTGCTGTTTGCTGTTGGATATCATAATCGTTTCGGCTTCCCGAAACGCGAAGTGACAGAGCGATACCGCCGTATCGGCGCCAGGCTGATGAATACCGCTGACCACGGTGCTATCAGCATCAGATTCGAGGCCGGGAAACCACTGGAATCCGTTTCCTGGCGGTTTGAGGCACGGCGCCTGTGGCACGCCACGAAACTTGACAACCGGCGGTTCCGTATCCCGCCATAAATCAGTATGATGGCCCGCAATCGTCATTACTGACCTGACAAGAAAGGACGCACACTCGTGTTTGAACTGGTTGCCGCGGGCGGCTGGCTGATGGCCCCCATTATCGCCTGTTCCATCATCGCCTTTGCCATTATTACTGAACGTCTCTGGACCCTGCGGGTGAAACGGGTCATCCCACGGCAGCTGGTTGCCCAGGTCTGGGACCAGGCCAAGGAAAAGAAACTTGATGTCGAACGCCTTCAGGATCTGAGATCAGGCTCGCCGTTAGGCCGGATTCTCGCTGCCGGCCTGATGAACCGCAACGCCAGCCGCGACATCATGAAGGAAGCCATTGAGGATACTGGCCGGCATGTAGTTCACGAACTCGAGCGCTACATCAATACGCTGGGTACCATCGCCGCGATTTCTCCATTGCTGGGCCTGCTCGGTACCGTCATAGGCATGATCAAGGTATTTTCTGCGATTACCACGCAGGGTGTCGGCAATCCAAGTGCGCTCGCCGGGGGTATTTCCGAGGCGCTGATCACCACTGCTGCGGGCATGGTGGTTGCGATCCCGACCCTGATGGCGTATCGCTATTTCAGGGGCAAGGTGAACATGCTGGTTATCCGTATGGAACAGCAGGCCTTGCGTATGGTTGAAGTCCTGCACGGCCAGCGTGCAAAAGACAACCTTATCGGAGAATAACGGTGAATCTGCGCCAATCTCCCGGAGATGATCCAGAAGTCAATCTGACACCACTGATCGACGTGGTGTTTATTCTGCTCATCTTCTTCATGGTCTCGACAACTTTCCAGAAAGAATCGGAAATCAATATCGAACTGCCTGAAGCCAGCGGCGAGCCACTTGAAGAACGCAAGGACCAGCTGGAAATCATAATCGATGCGGACGGACATTATTTCATCGATGAACAGCAGGTCGTCAATACGGAACTGGCAACCTTGAAGAAAGCCATTCAGAAGTTCCTCGGTGAACAGCGTGATCTGCCTGTAGTGATTCGCGCAGACCGCACAACACCCTATGAAGCTGTTATTCGAGCCATGGATGCAACCGCCCAACTGGGGCTGGTGAATATGTCCCTGGCAACCAGTCAGCCGGAAGAGTGAAGCCGGCGCCCGCAACGGCTACTGAACTTTACAAACGCCTGCTGGGCTACGCCACACCGCACTGGCGGCTGTTTCTTCTGGCGGTCCTGGCGATGGCGCTGTTTGCTGCGACGGACACCGGTTTTGCAGCGCTCATGAAGCCCATGCTTGACGGTAATTTTATCGAGCGCGACCCCGCCACCATACGTTACGTCCCCGTTGTACTGATCCTGTTGTTCCTGTTTCGTGGCATCACCGGCTTTGCATCGCGCTACATCATGAGCTGGATTGGCCGTCGGGTTATCCAGCAGGTACGGCAATCAGTCTTCCAGCAGATGCTGAGACTACCGGTCGCATATTATGATCAGAACCCGTCCGGGCGCATGCTGTCCAGAATAACCTTCGATATCGAGCAGGTTGCCGAGGCTACTACCAACGCAGTCACGGTACTGATCCGGGACAGCCTTACGGCCATATTCCTGCTGGCGTATATGTTCTGGATCAGTGGCTGGTTGACGCTGTTGTTTCTTCTGATCGGACCGGTATTGATTCTGCTGTTGCGCAAGGTCAGTAAGCGCTTCAGACAACTTAGCCAGCGTATCCAGGAATCAATGGGCGAATTGACCCAGTTCAGCGAGGAAGTCATTCATGGCCAGCGTCTGGTAAAGGCCTCCAATGGTGAACGCTGGCAAGAAGCACAGTTTGCCGAGGTGAACGAGCGCAACCGTAAATTGCATATGAAGCTGGCGGTTGCCGTGGGCGCCAGTACTCCAGTGGTGCAGTTTATTGCTGCCTGTGTTCTTGCCCTGGTCGTCTACCTGGCCACCCTGGAATCTGTCACTCATGAAATCAGTGTAGGCAGTTTTGTTTCCTTTATCGCAGCGATGCTGCTGCTGTTACAGCCTGTAAAACGATTGACCAATATCAATGCGCTGATTCAAAGAGGTGTGGCCGCAGCGCGCAGCATTTTTGATCTACTGGACGAACCTGAAGAAGACGATCGGGGTGACGTGCAACTGGAACGCGCAGACGGTGCGATAGAATTTCGCGATGTCAGCTTCGCTTATGATAACAGCCATACCCGGGCACTGGAGTCAGTATCGTTCAGTATCCAGCCTGGCCAGACAGTCGCCGTGGTCGGACGATCCGGGAGTGGCAAAAGCACGCTGGCGAACCTGCTGGTGCGCTTTTACCAACCCGCTCAGGGCGGTATATACCTTGATGGAAGGTTGATTGACGAGTACCGGCTCACTGACCTGCGCAGGCAGATTGCCATGGTCGGCCAGGAAGTCACGCTGTTCAATGATACCCTGCAGCACAATATCGCTTATGCACATCCCGGGCGGCCTGGTGATAATGAGGTGATAGCAGCCGCCGAGGCGGCACACGCCATGGAATTTATCCAACAGTTACCGGCAGGATTGCTGACCCGGATCGGCGATCGGGGTGTGCTTTTGTCGGGCGGACAGCGTCAACGAATCGCTATCGCCCGCGCCATACTTCGCGATGCACCTGTCCTGGTACTCGATGAGGCCACATCGGCGCTCGACAGTGATTCGGAACGTCTCGTTCAGGATGCACTGGACAGGCTGACACGTGGACGTACCTCCCTCATCATTGCGCACCGTTTATCCACCGTGGTGCGCGCAGACCGTATCCTGGTAATGGAACAGGGGCGCCTGGTGGATTCCGGCACACATGCAGAACTGCTTGCCAGGGGCGGTATCTATACCGACCTGTATCAGCTGCAATTCCGCGAACCCTCGAATGGTGAACATGAGGACTAGACTTGAACGGCTGTTGCATTACCTCTGGTACCGCAGCGCCGGATGGTATTACCTGTTGGTGCCATTCAGTTGGTTCTATTGCGCCATTGCAAGTATTCGCCGAGCGCTCTATGCGAACGGTATTCTGCCCGGCAGCAAGGTTGATTGCAGAGTCATTGTCGTCGGCAACCTGGTCGCCGGGGGAGGTGGTAAGACACCCACTGTCATCGCAGTGGCGCGTTTGCTGACCGGTGCCGGGCTCAGGGCAGGGGTGCTCTGCAGCGGTTACCTTGGGCGTGCCACCCAGTGGCCTCAATCAGTCACACCCGCCAGCCCGCCAGAGCTGGTGGGTGATGAGGCTGTGATGGTGGCTGAACGTACCGGTATACCCGTAGTGGCCGGGCCCGACCGCGTGGCCGCTGCCAACATGCTGCTGTCCAGGCATCACTGCGATGTACTGATTTGCGATGATGGCTTGCAGCACTACGCTTTGCAGCGTGATATCGAGATCAATGTCGCCGATGCGACACGCGGGTACGGGAATCAATACTGTCTACCCGCCGGGCCACTCAGGGAGCCGCTGTCGCGTCTTGATGCCGTAGACGCAGTGATCTCCGTTGACGGGGAAATACCTGGCAGTTCCACGGTCGTTTACCGGAACCCGGGTGATGCGAGAAATCTGTCAGACCCCACTATCACACGGAAATTGGCCGAATTCGAAGGTCAACCTGTACACGCTGTCGCAGGAATAGCCAATCCTGAGAGTTTTTTCCATACGTTAAGATCAACCGGCATGGAGATATCAGCACACGCATTTGCCGATCATCACGCCTTCACCTCGTCCGATCTGAACTTCAACAGTGAAACACCGGTTTTGATGACCGAGAAAGACGCGGTAAAATGCCGTTTATTCGCCCAGCCCAACTGGTGGTACATACCCCTTGAGCTCAGCTTCAATAGCGAGTTCGAGGCCTGGCTGCTGAATGCAGCAGGCAAACCGGAGCAATAAACCTTGGACAAGAAGTTACTCGACATACTCGCCTGCCCGGTCTGCAAAGGACCGCTGAAATATGACCAGAAAAACCAGGAACTGATATGCAAGGCGGATCGGCTCGCCTATCCTGTACGCGACGACATTCCGGTAATGCTGGAAGACGAAGCAAGACAGCTGCCGGCCGAAGAAGAAGTATAAGGAACACACCGCTATGTCACAGGCCTACAAGGTCGTTATTCCGGCGCGCTACGCCTCAACCCGGTTACCCGGGAAACCGCTGCGCGACATACTTGGCAAACCCATGCTGCAACATGTGTACGAGGCTGCGGTAGCCTGCTCATCTGCCGAAACAGTGATCGCCACTGACGATGAACGCATTAAACAGGCGGCCACAGCTTTTGGCGCTAACGTCTGCATGACCTCGGCGGAACACACCAGCGGTACTGACCGGCTTGCTGAAGTGGTCGATACGCTGGGCTGGCAAGATGATGACATCGTCGTGAATGTGCAGGGTGATGAACCGCTCATGCCACCGGCATTGATAGACCAGGTTGCACGTGACCTGGCCGAAAACTCCGGGGCATCGATTGCCACTGTCGCAACGCCTTTGGTTGCAGCAGGTGAATTCTTTGATCCTAACGTCGTAAAGGTTGTCACTGACAAGGTCGGTTTTGCCCTGTATTTCAGCCGCGCTCCGATTCCCTGGGATCGTGACCTGCTGCATGATGATGTAAAAGCGCTACCGATTGGAATTGTTCCCATGCGGCATATTGGCATCTATGCCTACCGTGTCGGTTACCTTCGACGCTACGCTGAAATGCGTCCCTGTCCCCTGGAACAGGCTGAACAACTGGAGCAGTTACGCGCGCTCTGGTACGGAGAGCGAATTCATGTCGCAGATGCTATCCAACGACCGGGACCCGGTGTAGATACTGAGGAAGACCTGCATATTGCGGAACAGCTCATGCAAGCAAAAATGAACGGCGGCTAGCGGGTTACTTTGATTTCGCTTAGCCAGTCGGCGATTACCGGATTCAGTGCACCGTGTTCCACCAATAAAGGCAGTGAATGGTAATTGGGAGCGCGCCTGTTGGCATCGCCAAACTGATTGGCCTGAATAGTCGGCTGACGTTTATCGCATTGCAGCACCAGGGTATTTTCACTCTGAAGTAACTCGATGATGAGGCAGGTTTCTCCTTGGTAAGTCAGTGTTCGACCAAGCAGCGACTTGAGATCCTCTATTACGTCGTTATCCATGCTTAAACCTGTCCAGATGGTGTTGTAGGATAGTACGCTGTTACCGACACAAGCACACCTGCATATATGATGCAGATTCTTTAAATATAATATTAATTATTGAAATATATGAATAATATCAAGATTCTATTTGTCTGCATGGGCAATATATGTCGATCACCCACTGCACAGGGTGTTTTCGAGTCACTGGTAGCCGCGGCCAGGCTCGAGGATTATGTAGAAATCGATTCAGCAGGAACGCATGCCTACCATGTTGGCAAGCGGCCGGATCAACGCGCCACCGAGGCTGCCTCACTACGTGGAATAGATCTGACAACCCAGACGGCGCGCCGTGTCGAACCAGGTGATTTTGTCAGTTTTGACTACGTATTGGCTATGGACAGCAGCAACCTTGACGATTTGCTATCCATTTGTCCGGCAGAGCACCAGAAGAAGGTCAGGCTGTTTCTGGACTTTGCTGATAGTTCCACGAGTGAAGTCCCGGATCCTTATTACGGCGGCAGTCAAGGGTTTGAGCGTGTACTGGACCTGGTGGAAGAGGGTGCGCGCGGGTTGCTGAATGACGTGCAAAGGCGGATAGGTTGATAGGTAACCACCATTGAATACCGAAACTGACCGATACTTTTGCCTTATCCCGCATGTTGATGTTTTGAAGCAATTAGCGACGACACCAGGATTCCAGTTACCGCCAGCATCCATACAATCACCGCGCCTGAAGGAAGATCGAATAGCGCTGAAATAACAAGGCCGCTGGCAAACCCTGCCAGGCTCAACAGATATCCGGCCATCAGCGACTGACACCGCATGGCCAATCGGCGAACCGCCAGTGCCGGAATAATCAGAGCCGCGAAAACCAGGTAGATACCAACCAGTTGTACGGAAGCGGTAACCGCCAGGGAAAACAGCATGTAAAACAGTGCCGGCCGGTGTTCCGCCCGAAGGCCATACCAAGCTGCCAGAATACCCACGTACAAAACCACTATGGGCAATAGCTGATTCAGGTTGACCCAGAGAATCTGCCCAACCAATAGATCCTTAAGATGTTCACCACCATGAGGATTGTTGGCCAGCAACAGAATACCTGCTGTAGCGGCCAGCACAAAAACACTACCGATGATGGCCTCGAGATGATGCGACCAGCGGCGTTCGCACTGGTAAAGCATAAGAGCACCAAGTAGTGCAGAACCGAAAGCTGTCGCCTGCACAGCGACGTCCGAATTCTCAAAGCCCAGTGAATACGCGAGCAACACGCCCAGTGCGGCGATCTGTGCAATGGCGAGGTCAATAAAGATAATGCCGCGCTTCAATACCTGTTGGCCCAATGGTACATGTGTTGCGGTTACCAGAACTCCGGCTGCCAGCGCAGGCGCGATAATTACGGGATCGAGGCCGTCAAGATTCATGGTGAAACACCCAGCAGCAAGGAAAGCGTTGAGTCGAACAGGCCGAACAGATCTTCGGCCTGCGGGTTACCACCTACGGTATAGGGCAGAACCAACACCGGAATGTCTGTGCGGTCATGCAACCAGTCAGCAGCACGAGCCGGCTTGAAGGGCGCGCGAATAATGGCCCGTGCCGGTTCAATTTGCATGTGCTTGATAGTGGCTGACAGGTGACTGCTGGTAGGTGGCACACCGGGTTTAGGTTCCAACTCTGCCAGCTGATTCAAACCCAGCCAGTAATTCAGATAAACCCAGGCATCGTGGTATACAACGATGGGCATGTTCTTTAATGTCGCCGCACGTTGTTCCCAGAGTTCAAGCGAAGATTGCCATCGCTTTAAAAAATCGCTGCTTTGGCGCTGATAATAATCAGCATTATCGCCGTCCAGCTCTATCATGCGCTGCAGAAGTGCACGGGTAACAGGAAAGTAGTTACGGGGATCCAGCTGAATATGCGGATTTCCGTCCGGGTGTACGTCGCCGGCAGCGCGATCGATAGTGTCAGGTACAGACAGCATCTGTACGTAGTCCGCTGCCAGGAAATAACCGCTACTGCCTGGCAGAACGTCTGCGGTTGTTACTGCGGCGAAGCAGTACCGGCAACCAGCCGAGCTTCCAGGTCCGCACCGGTACAGACAACCAGGTCTGCACGCCTTACCTGTGCAATCAGGCTGGGACGTGCCTGAATATGGTGGACGTCCTGAAACGCGGTAGTGGCGATGAACACACTGGCTTTATCGCCAGCAAGTTCGGTGGCCAGGGCGCCCCATTCAGGCTCGCAAGCAAAGATCCTCAGGTCGGCCTTTGCCGGTAGAATCGTCGATATCAGCAACGAAAAGCAAAATAATAATCGATTCATGCTCAACAGCCCCTAAAACTCGTGCGCGCCGTGGGCACCTAGACTCATGATGTACTGAAGTGACCACTGGTTGTCTGTCTTGTCGGGTCGAGATTCATCGCGATTGTACTGCGCACGAATCCGGCTGAATTCACTTGGACTCCAGTCGGCCATAATACTCCAGCGTTTCGGGTCGTGACCTTCACTATCAAAACCGGACTCATCAATCACCTCCTCAGGATCGGTGAATCCGCCAATGTTGACGACAGCTCAGGTCGTTATCTGCATCCAGCCAGTCGTAACGCACACCAACTCGCCAATGTGGCATAAACTGGTATACGGCCTGCGCATACCAGCCTTTTTGCTCTCCGTCGTAATCCATGAGCGCAGTGTTGGCTCCCTCTGTAAATGTAATATCACCATCCTCTTCTCGATAGAAGTATTCCGCTTGCAACTTGAAATTACGTAAACCCGGATTACCACCGGGTGCCCACTGATAGACAACATCAGCGATGTACAGATCAGAGTCACCGGTGAAGGAAGAACCATCCGCATCACTACCGTGGCTATGGCCATCACCCTCACGATCATTCACATCGGCAACCAGTGCGGAAACACCTGCCTGCCACGCATGGCTGACACCGATATCACCGCCCAGTTTCAGAAAAGCGGTTTGAACATCCCCAATAACACTTTCCGACTCTCCGGCCGGGAATTGATTGCCCGCGTAAGTCTCGGCACCGAACATGACATACATGTCCGTTGGAGCAGTCCAGTTCACGCGCACACCGTCATCTCGATACTGCTTGCCCAGGAAGGCGCGGTAGGCCAATGGTGCATCATGGAAGTCCCACGCATGGGTATGAAAGCGATTGAGGTAGCCCACATCTGAATAAAAACGTCCAAAACGCCCACCCAGCCCGGCTGGCAACATCAGAGGGTCGGCATAGGCTTCCTCAACATCGATATCGGTGTCGTCGTTATCATCGTGCAACGCGACCGTAGTCTCGGCATAAAACCACTGGTCAACGCTTGCTGATGCAGTGAGTTCGGTTTCATCCAGCGTCAAACCCTCTGCGGCCAGTCCTGCTTCGCCACCTATCTGAAAACCGGGCAGGGCATAGTCGTCGGGATTTTGAGAGTAGCTGTTGACGGAGCCTTGCAACACCAGGGAAATTGCCGGATTGAAAGCGTTGCTAACGAAACCGCCAGAAGCGTTAGTAGTCTTACCGGATATCTGCTGATTTTCCGCTAGAATTGCGCTGTTCTCTATTGCCTGTAGTTCTGCTTTCTGCAACCGTTCCTCAAGCGCTTTGAGCTGTGACTCGTATGCTTTTCGAAGCGCTTCCATTTGTTGACGGATATCTTCCAGTTCTCTGCCAGGGTCTGCAGCATGAATGCTGTTTGTAAGTGACATTCCAAGGCACAGCGTAAATAAGTTGGCTCCAAATACATTCATTTGTATTTCTCCACATCCAGTCGAACACCCTTACAGGTGCGACATACTCATAACCAGGCCAGACGTAGTCTCGAATACAGGCAGGTAATTTATCCGGTCCTGGATGGCGACCTAAACCTGAAACCAGTAGTTAGCCCAGGATTGGGGTGACGTGAATCACTGGAGGAGCGCGGCTGTTCGGAATATGAGTGAAGGCAGGTGGACAGGGGGCTGAAATAACCGGTAGTTGTATCTTGCCGTAAACAGGGTTTACAGCATGGGTCGATGTTCCGACCGATATAGCATCCATGCTGGACGTGATGTGGCAGACCAAGCAGTTTTCTGAAGAACCTGAATGCGCGTCAAGGTCTGACTGATGTGCCAGCAGCGTTGTCTGCCCAAGCAAGAGGACAGCAAGTAGAAACCATTTTGGCATGTGGTGAAACATATCGATATTCTGCAAACGACAATCGGGCAGTTTAAAAACCACTGGCCAGTTACATTTTGTAACCTGCCAACGGTTGTTACTCAGACAAGCGATTGAGCTGTCAGATCAGTCATCACCAACGGCCGGTTTCGGAGCGGTACTTGAGGCCGGTTTGGATTCTACGCCAGCTGCTGGCTTTGGAGCTGAACTCGATACCGGTTTGGACTCTCCGCTAACCGGTTTCGGAGCGCTAACCGGGGCCGGTTTGGATTCTACCCCAGCCGCTGGCTTTGGAGCCGAACTCGATACCGGTTTGGATTCTCCACTAGCCGGTTTTGGAGCGCTAACCGGGGCCGGTTTGGATTCTCCACTAGCCGGTTTCGGAGCGCTACTTGACGCCGGACCGGGTGCCTCGCTACCCGGTGACTTGGCTACCGGAGCGTTGGTCGTAATTGGGGCATCAGTGTTTTGTTGAGCACTCTTGATGGGGGTGACAGATGCATCTGCTGTCGACTTGGGTGCTCCACTGCTGGTTGCGGAGGTGTCGCCAGAAGCCGCATTATCACCGTCAGCCTGTGGCTGGTTAGCTGACTGTCCATCTTTATTACGCTGACCTGAACGTCTGCGGCCACCACGCCGCCCACGTCGATTGCTACGGCCCTGCGTGTTCTTGTTACCCGATGCATCCTGGGCATTAGTTGATGACTGTTGCTCTTTATTGTCTGTTGTCGCTTTTTCGGTTGGCGCTGCTTTTTCCGGCTTGGCCTCGACGTTAGCTGCATCTCCCTTGGGTGCATTCGGGCGGCGTTTCTGACCGCCACTACGCTGTTGCTGCTGCTGTTGCTTGCCGTTGCCTTCAGGGCGACGTGCTGACTGTCCACCACGTTTGCGGCTGTTGCCGCCGGTTCGACCGCGCCCACCCCGTGCGGCATTGCCACCGCGACTGCGCTGGGGAGCTTTTTTGGGCTTCTCTTCTTCCACTACAGTGCCGGGACCAAACAGGCTGGCCCACATGCGGCGCAGTAAACCGGGTTGCTGGGTAGCAGCTTCAGGCTCGCGCTGAATAACCGGGGCAGGGGCTGCAGGTGCAATTGCCTGCACAGCCGGTTTCTCTATTTCAACGGCTGCCTTGGTAGTAGCCAGTGCATCTTCGAGATTGTCTTTTTCCTCTTCAGTTACGATTAACTTATGACTGACAGCACTGTTGTCGCCTTCAAGTTCATCATTACGCACCCGCTTGATTTCGTAATGTGGCGTTTCCAGGCTGGGTGTCGGAATCAGCGCAACATTAAGGTTATGGCGTTTTTCAAGATCGAACAGGATGTCGCGTTTCTCGTTGAGCAGATAGGTGCCGACATCCACAGGAACCCTGGCAACGATGCGTCCGGTTTTTTCCTTCATGGCTTCTTCGTCAACAATACGCAGGATAGACAGGGAGAGTGATTCAACACCACGAACAGTACCCTGACCACAGCAGCGCGGACAGACAATCTGGCTGGACTCACCCAGCGAAGGGCGTAAACGCTGGCGCGACATTTCGAGCAGACCAAAGCGCGAGATACGTCCGATCTGTACGCGTGCGCGGTCCATGCGCAGTGCTTCTCGCAAGCGGTTTTCGACTTCACGCTGGTGCTTGGTAGGTTGCATATCGATAAAATCGATCACCACCAGGCCACCCAGATCGCGCAGACGCAGTTGCCGGGCAACTTCGTCCGCCGCTTCGAGGTTGGTATTCAGCGCAGTTTCTTCGATATCGCTGCCCTTGGTGGCACGCGCCGAGTTGATATCAATCGACAGCAGTGCTTCGGTGTGATCAATGACGATAGCACCGCCGGAAGGCAGCGTGACTTCACGCTGAAAGGCTGATTCGATCTGGCTCTCGATCTGGTACCTGGAGAACAGCGGTACCGGGTCGTCATAGCGCTTCAGTTTTTTCAGGTTGTGCGGCATGACCTGGGTCATGAATTCGATCGCACGCTGATGAATTTCTTCGTCATCAACCAGAATTTCACCGATGTCACTGCGCAAGTGATCGCGCAGGGCACGAATGATGACGTTGCTTTCCTGGTAGATCAGGAAGGGTGCCTGACGTTCATCGGCGGCCTTGGAGATTGAACTCCACAGCTGCAACAGATAGTCCAGGTCCCACTGGAGTTCTTCTGCCTGGCGACCGACACCGGCGGTGCGGACGATCAACCCCATGTCAGCCGGGTACTCCAGCTGCGCCATGGCGTCGCGTACGATATTGCGGTCTTCGCCCTCGATACGACGGGAAACTCCGCCGGCACGCGGGTTATTTGGCATCAGAACCAGGTAGCGACCGGCAAGACTGATAAAGGTGGTGAGGGCGGCGCCTTTGTTGCCGCGTTCTTCCTTTTCGACCTGGACAATAACTTCCTGGCCTTCGCGGAGGGCTTCCTTGATAGTGACCCGGCCGCCTTCGCCCGCGCCTTCCCTGAAATAGCCACGCGCGACTTCTTTCAGCGGCAGAAAACCATGGCGTTCGGCACCGTAATCAACAAAGGCGGCTTCGAGACTGGGCTCGATGCGGGTGATTTTACCTTTGTAGACGTTAGACTTTTTCTGGCCTTTAGCCGGTACCTCTATATCAAGATCGTAAAGTTTCTGGCCTTCGACCAGAGCGACACGCAGTTCTTCCGGCTGCGTGGCGTTGATAAGCATGCGTTTCATTAGTTTTATCTCTCGTGTGCTCCACCGTGCCGAGAGTGCGTCTGGAAATTGGCAACAATACCGGCTGACGGCGCACTATCAGGCAGTGCGCCTGGATACCGGCCAAGCCAGTATGTCAGTCCGAATGTCAGGCCAATCATCAAAACGATCAATAGCGTCACGGGAGCAACCAAATTGTTCATTGAGTAACACAGGTGGAGACACTTGGGTCTCCGTTCGATTTCCACACCTAGACCAGGGTCAAGCGTGGCAGAAACGAATCCGGGTTCTGTATGCCGGCCGCGACAGCCCGTTTTCCCGGACTGCCAGCGTATTGCGCCGACTGCCCGACTATATCAATACATTCTCGTTATATCAAATGCTTATATAGCCATCAGCAGTTTGCCAACCCTCTGTATTGCGGTGAAATTGAAAGCGCCCCGGATAACGATAGTTGAGCAGTCTTCGACGCGTGCTGGTAAAATCGCCGCTATGGAAAATCTGCAGAAGCCAGCCGTTCAGTGGCTTGACATATCTGCTGAGCAGGCCGGTCAACGGATCGACAATTTTTTGCTGCGTGTCCTCAAAGGGGTTCCGAAAAGCCGAATATACCGCTTGCTGCGCAAGGGCGAAGTTCGGATCAATAAAGGTCGGGCCAAGCCCGAGTACCGCCTGAAGACGGGCGACCGGGTGCGGATTCCGCCCGTGCGGTTGCCGGAAAAGACTCCGCAGGCGGCACCTGGGAGCCGCGCTCTGGAGCGTCTGGCCAGCGCCATCATCTATGAAGATGAACGTCTGCTGGTCCTGGACAAGCCGTCCGGTATGGCTGTCCATGGCGGCAGCGGCCTGAGTTATGGCGTTATCGAAGGTCTGCGGGCGCTGCGACCGGATGCACCGTACCTGGAGCTGGTACATCGCCTTGACCGGGAGACGTCCGGTTGCCTGCTGATCGCAAAAAAACGTAGCGAGCTACGCACGCTGCACGAACTCATGCGCAGCAACAGTATCCACAAGCGCTATTTGCTGCTGGCACAGGGCGACTGGAGTGGCGGCCCCTGGAAAGTAGATGTGCCGCTCAAGAAAAATCTGCTTCAGGGCGGGGAACGTGTGGTCCGCGTGGATAGCGACGGAAAACAGGCATTAACCCGTTTCCGGATGCTCCAGGGCTATACCGGCAGCAGCATGATGGAGGCCAGCCTGGAGACCGGGAGGACCCACCAGATCCGGGTACACGCGGCCCACGCCGGGCACCCGCTGGCCGGTGACAACAAGTACGGGGATCCGGAATTTAACCGGGATCTGGCCAAACTGGGACTGAAACGCCTGTTTTTGCACGCGCATTACATAGCTTTTCGTGATGTGGAGCGAAATCGGGAAATAGAAATAAGCGCACCCCTGGGCAATGAACTCAGGGATGTCATTCAACAACTGGAGACTCTGTCCGATAAAAGGACGAGTAGTTAATAAGCAGTATGATGAAAAGCAAGGAAATCATGCCAGCAGCCATCCGGCTCATTGTGTTCGACTGGGACGGGACACTGATGGACTCGGAGACCCAGATAGTGCATTCCATGTTTGGCGCAATACGTGATATGCAGCTGGAATCACGCACTGCCGACGAGTGCCGCAATATTATCGGGTTGGGACTCAAGGAGGCTATCGATAGCCTGTATCCCGGACGTGATGAACAATTTAGTCGGCAGTTTGTCGATAGTTACAGGCACCACTGGTTTACTCAGGCAGATGATTCAGAATTATTCCCGGGCGCGCGCGAAACGTTACTGCTGTTGAGGGAAGCCGGCTTCGAACTGGCTATTGCAACTGGCAAAGGCCGCACAGGCCTCGAAAGGGTATTAAAACATACTGAACTCGAATCGATGTTTTCTGTGACGCGCTGCTCGGATGAAACCCGTTCCAAACCTCACCCGCAGATGCTGGAAGAGATACTGCAGGAAACAGGCATTGAAGCCGCAAACACGCTGATGGTTGGTGACACCGAATATGATATGAATATGGCAATCCAGGCTGGCGTTCATCCTGTAGCTGTGAGCTATGGCGTTCATGAACGCGGGCGCCTGATGGCGCATCAGCCGCTGGCCTGTCTTGATACCATCGGTGAGCTGGTCGACTGGCTCGCTGAACAGCAACTTCTGGACCCGGAATTTATAATACAGCCGTCATTGTTGGCGGCCGATTGAGGTAGGACACTATGGAAACCCAACATCACTCAGACGAACAGGATAAAACGCAGTCGACGGAATGGCAGCGGGACATGATCAATCGTCTGGCATTCTCATCCCTCAAGGAGCAGCGTGCCGCACGCCGCTGGGGAATCTTTTTCAAGCTACTGATGTTTGTCTACCTGGCACTCATTCTTTATCTCTACACACCGAGTGTTGATATGGATATTGCAGAAGACGGCAAACATACGGCCCTGGTAGAACTGGACGGCGTCATTGCATCTGATGAAGATGCCAATGCAGATAACATAATCGAGGGATTAAGAGACGCTTTCGAAGACGAAAATTCTGCTGGCGTTATACTTCGCATTAACAGCCCGGGTGGCAGTCCTGTACAAGCGGGCTACATCAACGACGAAATCAAGCGTCTGCGCAAGGAATACCCGGACAAGCCTCTGTATGCCGTAATCAGCGATATCTGTGCATCCGGTGGTTACTACATTGCCGCCGCAGCTGACGAGGTTTATGCCGACAAAGCCAGCATTGTAGGTTCCATCGGCGTGCGTATGGACGGGTTCGGCTTTGTCGATGCCATGCAAAAGCTGGGCGTCGAGCGTCGCTTGCTGACCGCAGGTGAAAACAAGGGGTTCCTGGATCCTTTTGAGCCCGTCAAGGCCGGCGATGTTAAACACGTGCAGGAATTGCTCGATGACATTCACCAGCAGTTTATTCAGGTGGTCCGTGAGGGAAGGGGCGAAAAGCTTAAAGATAACTCTGATCTGTTCAGCGGCTATGTGTGGACCGGCGAGCAGGCTGTAGAACTTGGACTGGTGGATAAACTTGGCAGCTCCGATCATGTGGCTCGTGAAGTGATCGGTGCTGAAACCATCGTGGACTACACGCCAGCTGAAGACTGGCTGCAGAAATTCAGCAAGCGTTTCGGTACCGCCATGGGGCGTGGTGTCGGTCAGGTGCTTGGCGGACAGTTTACGTTGAAATAAACACCCCGGCCTTCCCGGCAATTGAAGTCGGGGAGGCCACTGTTGCCAATCAGGGTACCGCTATCCCTGCCTCGTTCAGCCAGCTTACCAGGCGGATCAGCGGCAGACCGATCAGCGCATTCGGATCATCACCCCGCATGGATTCAAACAGGCTGATACCGAGGCCTTCCGATTTAAAACTGCCAGCGCAGTTATAGGGCTGCTCGTAACGCAGGTAGCGCTCAATCTGAGCCTCGCCCAATGCCCGAAAATGTACGTCAAAGGGCACCATCCCCAGGCGCAGACTTCCGGACGCGGTGTCGAGCAGACAAAGCCCGGTTAAAAAACTGACCTGTTGTCCCGCCAGCCGGGTCAACTGCTCGCAGGCCTTGTCATGATTACCTGGTTTGCCCAGTACATCCTCACCACATACAGCCACCTGGTCAGACCCGATAATCAGCGCATCCGGAAATGCCTCCGCACCAGCACGGGCCTTGGCCTCCGACAGCCGGATAACCAGATCGTTGGGAGACTCGCCGTCCCGACGTGTTTCGTCCACATCCGGAGAAAATGTCTCGAAGGGGATATTCAGGCGTTCGAGCAGCTCTTTGCGAAAAGGTGAAGTGGAAGCCAGTACCAGTGTTCTTGTCGTCATTGCTTCAGTTCTGTGAGAAATAGCGTTGCAGATATTCGGGAAATGAAATTTCGTCAGCCGACTCGATCGCCTGCTGATCTTCCAGCGACTTGGCGGCAATTTCGCGAAAATACTTTGTTCGTTCATCGCTGAGCGGCAGGTTGGTGAAGAAATGCTGGTGTATCTCGGACTTGCGTTTGGCAAAGTGATAGAAGCCTTCGCCGCGGTCACGCATCTCGTTCAGCATTCTGGCCGAAGGCGTCAATTCCGGATCTTTTACTTTCGCCAACTGAGCATCAAGCGCTGAACAGTAAGGGCTGCCCTCGGTGCTACGGTCAAGCAGCTCACACACGGCCTGCATTTCTTCAAGCAGTTCATGGGCCCAGTCTCTCAACAAGACCGTATCTTTCCCGCGCAGCAGGGTGAGCTCGGGATCGCGTCCACGGTGAGCTGCACGCAGTTCATTTTCATCAATGGCCAGGCGTTCTACAGAATCTATCACCGGGCTGTCTTGTAGCAGGCAAAACAACAGGAAACATTCCAGAAAGTGCAGCTGACTTTCATTGATACCCAGGGGATCAAAGGCATTTATATCCAGCGACCTGAGTTCCACGTAGGCTACCCCACGGCGTTTAAGGGCAAGCGTGGGCTTTTCATTCCCGTTTAGAATTTGCTTCGGGCGTATCGTGCTGTAGTACTCGTTTTCAATCTGCAGGATATTGGCGTTCAGTTGGCGGTATTCACCATCCACTACAATACCGATTTTTCCGTATTCTTCACACGGGGTTTCTATAGCCCTGGCAAGACTGGCGATATAATCGCCCAGAGAATCGTAATTCGCCTTGATGCCGTACTCGTTCTCCTTGTTATTCTGATAGCCAATATCGCCCATGCGTAACGAAGTCGCATAGGGGTCATAGTAGGTGTTCTCGTTGAAACTCTGCAGGTTAGTAGGTTCATCCCCCAGAAATGATTTGCAGATAGCAGGCGATGAGCCAAACAGGTAGGGGATCAGCCAGCCAAAACGTTGCAGGTTTCGGATCAACCCCATGTAGGATTCTGAAATATAATCCTGCAAGGGCAGACGATTGCCCTCAAGCTCGCTGTATATCGGCCAGAACTCCGGCGGGAACGAATAGTTGAAATGCACACCGGCTATCACCTGCATTACCTTGCCATATCGATAGCCCAGTCCGACACGGTAAACGTGTTTCATCTTTCCCGGGTTTGAATGCCCGTAGTCAGCAATCCTGATACTGGTTTCACCGGAGACAACACACGGCATACTTGTTGACCAGAGATATTCATTGCCCAGATGCTGGTAAACAAACTGCTGGGTGTCGCGCAGGAAATCGAGAACCTGGCGAATATGATGGAACGGAGGAGTAATGAACTCGGTTAGCGCCTCGGAATAATCAGTCGTAATATAAGGGTGTGTCAGCGCTGATCCCAGCGCCAGTGGGTGCAGAGTCTGGGCAATGCCACCCTCGCGATTGACGCGCAGGCTTTCCTTCTCAACCCCGATAGCACTGTTGCGCAGCAGATGACTATGCTTGAGCGCATTAAGTCTCTGCAGCCGCTGATGAAGTCCGGCATACATGCCTACATTGGTTCCAGATCCGGCGGGTAGGGCGAATCGTTCCAGTCGGACTGACCTACCAGATCACGCAGTACCGGCTGGATAGCTTCTTCAAGCACCGGATGATAGAAGGGCATGCGCACCATTTGCAGGATGGTCAGCTGCTGTTCGATACACCAGTTAAGCAAATGTCCAAGGTGTTCTCCATGAGGCGCTGCCATGCATGCTCCCAACAGGCGACCGCTGCTTTTGTCAGCGTAGAGATTCAGCATGCCCTTGTTTTTACCCATAATCAGTGCCCGTCCAAGCATGCCAAAACCAACGCTGCCTATCAGGGTGTTGTCCAGGTCGAGTTCCGAGTATCGCGCCCCAACCATGACGATATTCGGATCTGAGAATGTAATCATCAGGGGGGTCTTGCGGCGAAAGGCTACCGGTTTGTCAGCGGTGGCATTGATGCCGGCTATGCGCCCTTCGTCCGCAGCCTCGTGCAACAACTGGCGGTCTGCATTAACGTCGCCGGCAATAAAGACCGGCTTGTCGACAACCTGAAGCGTATTTGGATTGTGATCCAGGGTTCCGTCAGCATTCAGGGTGAGTCCGGCTTTATCGAGACCAAGGTTATCGAAATTAGGCTTGCGACCAATGGCTACCAGTACCTTGTCAACTGTTACAGACTTGTCGCCGGCGCTGACATGCAGCTTGCCATCCTCCGCTTCTTTGATCGCTGCTGCGTGTCCAAGCCAGAGCGGGAATTCCTTGCCGATGAGCTGATGCGCAATTTTGGCAACCTCCGGATCATCAATTTGTCCGATTATATCGAGTTGATCGATGCCGGTAACCTGTACGCCCAGTCGGTTGAGCGCCTGCCCCAGTTCCAGACCAATAACGCCAAGACCGATGACTGCGAGGGATTCCGGAAGGGTTTCCAGTTCAAAAATATCGTCTGTAGTCAGTATCCGATCACCGAACTCCTGCCACGCTTCAGGCACCACCGGGCGGCTACCTGTGGCGATGATTATCCGCTTTGCGCGTATCTTTTTGTCGCCCACCTGAAGCAGGTCGGGTTCCAGGAAATGCGCATACTCGGCAATAAACTCCTCGCCCATGTCATCAGTACTGCTCGACAGTACTTTATCGACAAAGATATCGCGCAAATCCTGAACATGTTCCATGACATCCTCAGCGACAACGCTCATTCCATCCGCACCCTCGATACCTTCGCGGTCGAATAGCTTGCGGCGGTGAAAATCTTCCGCGACCTGGATCATCGCTTTCGATGGCATGCAACCCACGCGGGCACACGTGGTACCAAGCTCACCCCCGTCTATAAGGACGTAGCTGTCTGTTTTACGCTTTACCTGGCCAACGGCATACAGGCCGGCACTGCCGGCGCCAATGATGGCGACATCAACTTGTTGTTCCATGATTCTCTATTTGACTGGCTGTGTGTTAAGGAGTTAAACGAAGTATTGCTCACGGGCATTTGGCAAAGGCCAGGCCACCACCTGTATGCTCGGTTTTCGAATGATACAATGCCTGGTCAACCTGCTCCAGCAGGCTGGTAAAATCATTTCCGTGGACAGGAGCTTCACCCAGACCAAAGGTGACACTGAAATCGATATCATTCTCCAGGGCCCATTCGACCACCTGTTCCTGGATGCGCACGGCCACATACCTGGCTTCATCCAGGCCGGTGTCTTCAAGCAACATGACGAATTCGTCTCCGCCAAAGCGTGCAGCAACATCAGTAGTGCGGATAGACTGACGGACAATATCAGCGAACTGTTTGAGCACCATGTCACCTGCGGCATGACCCAATACGTCGTTTACCGCCTTGAACTTGTCGAGGTCAGCAAACAACATGACAAAACTGGATTGATTACGCTGTAAACGCTGGAACATGGTCTTGGCAGTATCCATCAGTGCTCGACGGTTCAGCAGGCCGGTAAGCGTATCCAGGTTACTGTGCAGTTCGAGTTCGCGCCGACTGCGTTCAATACGCCCCATGAGAATATAGGCATAGACCAGGATGATGCCACCAAACAGATTGAGAAACAGCAAACCGGGTGACAGGGTTGTCCCATTGATCATATAACGCGCTGAAAGCACCAGCATGGTAGCTGCGAAACTGCCGATGAGTGATACCGCAAACAAACGCATGCCATACCGCATGCCGTTACCCAGCACCACCATAATGAAGACCAGCAGGGATGGTGGAATAGCGTAGGGATCGTTAAGCACACAGATAGAGGTCATAACAATATCAACCCACATGGCGACGTAATACCGCCGCGGGTTGAGCTGGTTATTACGAGCGTGCGCAAAAAATGCTGTATTCAGCACCAGGTAAACGGCAAATGCTATATTCAGCTGGGTAAGGGACCAGTAGGCGGGCGAGATACCTTCAACCACATTGAAAAACAGCACCCCCAAAAACAAAAATACGTAACGGGTGATGAACTGGATACGCTGTTCCTGCCAGCTTGGGTAGCGGAAGCCTGATGCCACTGGCTGCTCGCCGGCGAACCGATCTGTCCGTCTGCGCCGTTCCATTCGACGATCTGCTTTATTAATATCAACGTCCATATTAGTAATATTCTATAACTCCTTGTTATTTATCGTTAAATTATAGAACCCCTGCTTGGGTACGGGAGAAGGGCTAGCGGGCTAGTATACATCGCTCTACCAGTAGTTCTCTACACTGATGTGTCCGGGTGTGCGCCTGCGATTGCGGATCAGGCCACGTGCCTGCAGAGCTTCGCTGGTATCTTTCACCATGGCCGGATTACCGCACAACATCACTTGCGAAGAATTTGCAGTGATTTGAAACCCGGCGCGTTCCTCAAGAAGCCCCGTTTCAATCGCTGCAGGCACTCGTCCAGGCAAGGCAAACTCAGTGAGCTCGCGGCTGACAAAAGGCAGAAATCGAAAGCGATCGGCTCGCGACGTTAGCAACGACTGAATGGTTTCGTCGAAACTGAGCTCTTCAGCGTGTCGCACTGCGTGTACCAGGACAACTCGCTCAAACCGCTCCCACACCTGCTGCGTTTTTAGAATGGAAAGAAACGGTCCGATAGCTGTGCCAGTCGACAAGAGCCACAGGTCCTGCGCTTCCGGAACCTCGTCCAGCGTCAGAAACCCTGATGCACGTCTGCTGACTTCAATGGGATCACCTGGCTGTAAATCAATCAGGCGGTGAGTGAGTGGCCCATCGGGTACCGTAACGAAGTAAAATTCCAGCGGCGATTCATGCGGGGCGTTGACAAAGGAATAGGGGCGTCCAACCAGTTCATCGTCAATTACCAAACCTATCTTGGTAAATTGACCAGCGGTGAACGGATCCACGTCAGCTTCGACGCGCACGGAATACAGCTTGTCCGTCCAGCGATGTAACGCCTGCACACGGCCTTCAACCCACCGCTTGCGGTCTATATCAACCATAAGACGGCCTAGTTTGCCGCGGTTTCGGGAAGCAGGCGGCGATAATAATCCTGAATCTGCACCACGCGCCGCCAGGCATCAGCAAGCTGTTTATCCGGATCTGTTTTTAACAGATATTCTTCAGCATTATTGCAAATGGTTGCCAACTGATTCTCATCGAACAATAACAGGCAGCGCTCCAGACTATCCTCTGCCTCACTCAGCAGCGAGGGCAGAAACTCATCCTCGCTAACCGGCGACTCAGCGTGAGTAAGGGCCGCGACCAGCGGTAGTTCCTGTAATTCGAAATGTGCCTCCCGGGCAATGATTTCCTCTTCCAGCTGGCGCTCCGCATAAGCATCATTACCAATACCACTGCGTACTGCCTTCATAATCACTTCAATCAACTGGCGAATCGCATTCTTGATAGTGGATTGATCACCGGGGAGAGCACAGGCACGCTGATAGCTGTGATCAAGCTGCTCCTTGATTTCGAGGATGGTTTCGCTGGGCGTGTTGGGTTCAAGTTCTACAGCCCGTTTGACCAGTACCTGGAACTCCTGGATAAACTGGTCCATTTCCACCCCGTCTTCCATTCGAGCTTCAGCCAGCGCCTCATTGCTCACGTTGCGCGCGGACTCACTGAACACGGGATTATTCTGTTTGCGCAGCAGATGGCTCTCGCGGACACCAGGCTTGCTATCGGTTTGGGGGATCATTGTTGCTACTCATAGCTGTTTGGCTTTACCTTACCGAATTAAAGCGGCGATAAACACGCAATAACTCTGGGGACACTTGCCGGAACTATTTCACAGCGTGCACTCGATCTCACCGAGTCGTTTGGTCAGCTTGACGTTTTCTGAATAATCGATGGGCACTGCGATCAGTGCAGGTCCTTCCTGCTGAAATGCTTCTTCCAGGGCTCCCTGCAACTCACCCGCACTGGTCAGCGTTTTACCCCACATGCCGAACGACTGCGCGAGCAATTCCCAATTCGGGTTACCGAAGTCCAGTTTGGAATGCTTGCCGGCGAACTGGTTTTGCTGCTTCCATTTGATCAGGCCATACTCGCCATCTTCCCAGACCATGTACACCACGTTGAGTTTCAGGCGGACAGCTGTTTCCAGATCCTGAACGTTCATCAGGAAACCGGCATCACCACATATCGCCAGCACTTTCCTGTCCGGTTGTGCCAGCTTGGCACCAATGGCGCCGGGCAGGGCAAAGCCCATGGAACAGAAGCCGTTCGAGATCAGGCAGGTATTGGCATCCTGACATTGATAATAACGGGAAATCCACATTTTGTGAGCGCCAACATCGGATAGAAGGTAGTCGCTCGAACCGAGAAACTCACGCACATCCCAGAGCACTTTCTGGGGCTTCATGGGGAACGACGTATCGTCTTTCTCCATGGCGAAGTCCTGGAGAATAGTGTTACGTAACTTTTGCCAGGCATCGATGTTCTGCAAGGGCAGATCGGCTGCATGGTCGCGCTCCAGCGTCATATTGATCTGCCACAAGGCATCGGCAATATCGCCAACCACATCGACAGCGACAGTGTAATGATAATCGATCTCGGCCGGCCAAAAATCCAGATGTATGACCTTCTTGCTCATGTCCGCATTCCAGAAGCTGGGACTGTATTCGACCAGGTCATAGCCGATAGTGAATACAAGATCGACATCATCAAGCGCGTGGTTGATATGGTCTTTGCCCTGCAGCCCCATGGTAAACAGACAATGATTGTCATCCATGGGCATGGCACCTTTACCCATAAATGTGTTCACCACCGGAATACCTGTTTTGTGTGACAGACGTTGTAGCTGGGTTGCAGCCCTTTTGCGAATGGCACCGTTGCCAGCCAGTATGACCGGCCGACGGGCGGCAACCAATGCTTCTACTGCTGCATTTACCGCCTTGTGATCAGCACCAGGACGCCGCGTTTTGTAGACCGGCATAGGCCTGACGTTAACCTGCTCCTTGGCAACATCCTCCGGAAGCTCGATGACTGTCACGCCGGGCTTTTCTGCTTCCGAGAGCTTGAATGCCTTGCGCACAACTTCAGGAATTGTTTCGCCATCAACGACAGAGTGCGCCCATTTGCTGATCGGTTGCACCATTGCAATTGCGTCCATGTTCTGGTGGCTTTCCTTGTGCAATCGTTTTGTAGAGCCCTGGCCAATTATGGCCACAACGGGTGCGCGATCCATATTCGCATCCGCCAGTCCGGTGACCAGATTGGTTGCTCCCGGCCCCAGCGTTGCCAGACACACACCGGCCTGACCGGTCAGTCGCCCGTACACGTCGGCAATAAATGCCGCCGATTGTTCGTGTCTGCAGAGTACGAATTCAATACTGCTATCCATTAGCGATATCATAAAATCGGCGTTTTCTTCCCCGGGAACGCCGAAAATATGGGTGACACCTTCAGCTTCAAGGCAGCGGACAAAGACATCCGATGCCTTCTGCAAGTCCGTCTTGCCCGCATCTTTTCCGGTTTCTTCTGCGTGTGCCTGGCTCATGCTGATCTCCCTGTCGTTCGGCATAGTATAGACAATACGATTTTAGTTGAGCCAGTTAATTTCCATGGCTGTCTGGTTGCCGATACTGGATACCGCAACGGACTTTGGCATAACGGCCTGGTGATCCGAGAGCGGAATGCGGCCACCCATGATCTCGGCGCGACGTTGCGGATATAAAGGTTCCCGGTCGGGCTCGGCGTAGCCGTGCGGATAGATCGGCTGGTTGCTTGATAGATCGTACTTGTCACTTGCACCCAGTGTATGCAGGAATTCGTGTGCGATAACCACATTGTTGCGTTGCTCCACGCTTCTTGCAGCGAAGGCGTTGACGACACCAATCATGCCTTTTTGCAGTCCCAGCGAGTGGCGCAGGCGCTTGTGCTGTTCTGGATCATGATAGACAACATACATCCGTATATCGGGTTCCGGCCCCGGAAAATCGTCGTTCAGCGCTGCCCAGTATCGCAATTGCAGGCTCCACAACATGATCTCCAGTGTGCTGCCGTTTTCAGGCGGCATTGGCGGCCGGCTGTTAACCGTTGGCGCCAGACGGACAGTAACCGGCTCACCGATATCGACCTGGTAGCGCTTTGCCTCGTCGGACAAAAAGGTTTCAATACTGTCGAAGCTCTCCGGGGTCAGGGTTTCAATGTAACGCCGGGTAATCTGGCTGCCATCACCGTTGACAGGGTAGACAGCCATCCACAGGGTGTCGTTCCAGTCGGTGCTGCGTAGCTGGGTGAGCCAGGTGTTCATACCTACAAAGAACAGCACCACCAAAAGGAGGGTTATACGGACAGTGCGAAAGAAACCGGGTTTGGCCATGCCTACTATATTGGTATACGGGCGAAATCCTTGAGATTTCTATACACTCGAACCATGCAAAAACCCCTGTTAATGTCAGTAGCAGAGATCGGCGGCTATCCGAACTTTACCCCGCTGTACCAGCAGGCGGGATACGAAGTACTGGTGGAAAACCGGATGCGCAAGGCAATGAGCACCATCAGAAAGCGAACGCCGCAGGTCATCGTCGCAGAGTTTAATTTTCAGTCCGATTTTCGCGACCGAACCAGCTCTCTGGAATCAATGATGTCCGTAGTGGAGCGCCTGCCGGACACCCGGGTCATCGTTTTTTACGAACAAGAGTATGCGCATCAGTTCGCGCGCTTACTGGCCATTCACGAGTTTCATCAGACCTTTACATTTCCGATTCCCGAGCACGAACTTGCGGCCTGTGTCGCGGCGTTGAACAGCAGCACAGGCTGATCACGCGTGGACCTGGAGAAACTGATTCAGGAGGCTGGTACGCCTGGATTGGCGGCTTTATGTGCATGAATCATCTGCTCGACCATCTCGGCATCGAAATCAATACCCACCTCCATACCCGGATTCAGGGCAATGGCGATACCGCTGCCAATCCGTTCCAGAATCCAGCTGAACTCGGTCAGTAATCCACCCTGATAGTCTGGAAAATCGACCAGAAAGGGTTTGGCACGTTCCGGGCTGGTGAACAGCACCAGAACATTCTGGCCATCTTCCGACTCCAGTGTCAGTGGATTGGCCTTGCTGGACCGCTGAAACCCCTGAATCTCGCTGGGCTCGTCCTGTACAGGCATAAACACCTGTGCAGCAATAAGCTCGCTCACAAAAGCAGAGCTATCCATCTGTCCCTGCTGGGCTGAGACAAGTTTTTTCTCCAGTTCATTATGAGCGGTGAATTCAGTGTCCATGTTTAAATCCTGAAGGCCATGTAGGGGGTGAAACCGCGAACTATACCGTGCATAGGAGCAAACTGAGAAGCAGTAAAATGCCATCACCTGGATACCCCGATAATCCCGCCACCAGTTTCTTTTGCAAATGTTTCTGTTTAAACTCAGGCAATTGGCTGTTAGATCTAACAAACAGTAACTTGGCATTACGGAGTTGAGAATGGAGTGCTCTGGCAGATTATCGAAAGCAGGTCTCTCGCTGCTCGTTCTTGTACAGATGTTGGTGGTGGCGTTTCCCGCCGCTGCAGAGCCACCTGGCGGATACAGCTTTCTCCGCTACGATGAAGGGCTCGGGCGGGCAACAGACCAAAACCGTCCGGTTTTCCTGTATTTCGGCCGCTATGGCTGCGGCTTCTGCGACAAGACCAACAAAGAAAGCTTTTCCGATGCTGCCGTCAAGAAAGCCTATTCAGAAAACTATGTGCTGGTTTACGCCAATTCAGAGAGTATGGATCGACTGGTTTTGCCCAGCGGCGAACGCATCACAGAAATGCAGCTCGGTGAACGCATGAATACTCTCGGTACACCGGTATTCTTCTTCCTGGAACCCGATGGCAAAGAAATACTCAAGGTCTATGGTTTCCAGGATGCCAGGCAACTGTTAGAGATGGATCGCTACATTCAGGGTGGCAATTACGCCAACGTCAGTTTTAAAGACTTCAAGCGCACGCACTAATGCGCCGCCAATACTTCTTCCAGATGGTGCTGTCGAGCATCCTGTTGCTGTCCAGTGTTTGCGTAGCTGGAAATGCCCCCGTTACTGTTACACATACGGAAGATAAATCGGTATTTATTCAACTGGCGTCTTCCGGCCGAAAGAACATTGCAGCCTCAAACAACCAGGTCGGAGTGGTTTGGGAACAAATCAGAAACGGTAAGGCCACCGTTTTTGCAGCATTCAAGCGTGCAGGGGAGCCCGGCTTCAACACGCCGACACCGCTCAGCAAAGGTGATGCGTACAGCCCGGTGATTGCCTACTGTGGCGACCTGTTCTACCTGTCATGGATTGAAGAGGGGAGCATCAAGGTCATGATGCTTGCCGACAACGGCCAGCCAGGCAACGCGCTGCCACTCGCAGAATCAACCAATGTCAATGAGCTGAGCATCGGCTGTGGCGATAATTCAGCCCTGATTGCCTATAGTGCCGCGAACAGCAATAAATCCGTTGTCTATGCAACACAGGTAAAACCCAACAAGGGCCGTTGGGAAGCTGAAAATAGCGTACCGGTTGCTCCGGTCGAGAGCTTCCGCTTTCAGACCAACCCGGGCATCGCGTTGAACAAGGGACGCATTGTGGTTACCTGGCATGACCGCAGTAGTGGAACGAACCTCTTGTATGCCACTTCAGGTAAAACGCTACAGTCATTGTCTGACACCGTTCAGATCAACGAACTCATCAAGAAATCGCACGAATGGGGTAGTGGGTCTTCGGCCGTGAGCAATGTTCTTTCCAATGGCCCCAAAGATCGGTTGGTAGTTGTTTGGCTGGATAAACGCGCCAGTCGTTCCGGTTACAAGGTGTATTCCGCGTTCAGTCACAATGGCGGTTTGACCTGGGGTGACAACTACAAGGTGTCTGATGAATGGGGTGACATTGTTCCGGCGTGGACGCCGGCCATTGCTTCCGATGGTAACAAGCAGCTATCGGTTCTATGGATGGACAAGAGGGAAGAAAAGAATGCCCTGTGGATGTCACATCTTGCGGGTTTAAGCTGGAGCCAGGACAAGGATTTCCAAAGTGACGACGCTGAACCACAAAGCCCTGCGATTGCATACTCACCTGATGGCCGGTTCCATGCCACCTGGATTCAAAAAGGCGCTAACGGAACTCAGCTGGTTTACCTGGAAACCGAATTTTAGCAACCACCTCGAAACACACCGGATGCATGAGTTCGGTGACAAATGAGTTGTTCATTCAAGTACTGGAAGATTCAACTCAATCGCCGCACTTGCCGACATAGAACAAACCTGTATGTACTTCTATAGTTAGCATATTCCTAACCTAACGACATTTATAATATACATTACAGGTAGTTATGTAACTCTCTTAAGCCATTCTATAACCATGGTGCGGGGACTCACTGGTCCGTTTAAAAACATTATTGCCACTAAAGCGAACCAGTGACAAAAGGGGTTAACGAAAATGCATGTAATTATCGGCGCGCTCGGCAGTTTGGTAACGATCTTATGGCTTCTACACCGTTTGGCAGAAATGGGGATCGATCTCGGCGGGCTTAACCCGTTTCTTTGGCAAAGACGCCGTCGCTGGAAAAAGCACTATGACGCCAACCCAATATATAAAATAGACAGCCCATTAGAAGCCACTGCACTATTAATCACGGCTGCTGCTAAAGCGGATGGTGACATGAGTGCAGAGGAAAAAGCAGAAATTCTGAGCATATTTTCAGAAGAATTTCATCTGTCAAAGAATGATGCAGCAGGACTGCTCATCTCCAGTAGCCATCTGCTAGGCAAGGGAGAAGAAGTCCAGGGTCATTTGCAAAAAGTGATGGCACCCAGCTTGCAAAATTTCACGCCGGAGCAAGCGGCTTCCGCCATTGAACTAATTACACGTGTATCAAATATCGCGGGTTCCGCCAGCGAGCTACAAAGAGAATTGATAAGCAACTCAAACAGTGTGCTGGCATCAATGGGCCCGGAACACGGCAAGTGGTCATGAGGAGCCCAACCGCCGCGAGCATCAAGTTCAGCACAGCCTCCGGGGCGCGTTCGATAGCTTCAAGCCCTGTAACTACAGGCGGGCCGACGTGTTAAGTATTCCTTATGGTGGTCGACAAACTGACCAGGAATTTTTGTGCCTGTCTGCGGCTGGTTACTGTAAATGCATACTCCTGCAAATACCTTCATAAACAGCACTGCAGCTAACAGAACATGCGAAGGATGCTTGCTGGTATTTCGATGTGATTAAGATGCGCATTAGTGTAACTAGAAAATGAACAAGTACAGCTCGAAACTGGTGATCGCTGCTGGCTTCAGCGCCATGTTGTTTTTACTGCTTTTACTGATGGGCGTGTGGGTCATCACCATCGATGGAAACAACCAGCACTTACATACCGTTGTGAATCAGCAAAAGGCGACGGAACTACTGCTGACCATGCGCGATTCCGCGCACAAGCGGGCACTGGTGCTGCATCGTATGATACTGATCAACGATCCATTCGAGCTTGACGAACAAAACATGCTGTTCAGCGAAAAGGCTGCGGAATTTGTCGCGGCGCGCGACATGTTGCTCTCCATGAATCTGAATGCCAGTTACCACGAGGTGTGGCGCAGTATTCAGCCACATGTCGCTGAAAACTCCCTTGCACAAGACGAAGTAGCGAGAATGATACTGGATGGCCGGATTGACTCCGCCAATAAACGATTGCACGATGAAGTAATTCCGAAACAGGATCAGGTGCTCGGCGAGTTGACCACACTGCTTGCCAGTAGCCGTGAGAAAGTCCAGGTTGAGCTATCTGACATCGGATCCTATAATCGTACAGCCTACCTGCTGGTCGGCACACTGGGCATAACGACGCTGTTTCTGGGTATCGTTACGGCGGTTTTCGTTGTTCGAAAAACATTCAACACAGAACATATGCTGGTTAAAGCGAAATCGGCAGAGGTTAACGCCAATCAGCTCAAGTCGCAGTTCCTAGCCAATATGAGCCATGAAATCCGCACCCCCTTGACCGCTATAATCGGCTTTGCAGAGGCGTCGCTCGACAGTGACATGCCTGAAACGGAACGCGCTGGCGCGACGCACACGATCATTAGCAATGGCAGGCATTTGCTGCACGTTATCAACGAAATCCTCGATTTGTCTAAAATTGAGTCCAACCGCCTCGAAGTTGAGTGTTTTGAAACGGCGATACTTCCGATTCTGGTAGATATCGAGTCAGTGATCGGTATGCAGGCACGGGAAAAAGGGCTTTCCTTTGAGATAGAGCATGAGTACCCGCTGCCGGAACGAATCGTAACCGACCCGACACGGCTTAAGCAGATTCTTCTCAACTTGTGTGGTAACGCGGTCAAGTTTACCGAAAAGGGCAGTGTGCGTGTATGTGTCAAGTACATGCCTGCGGATCAGGAACTCTGTTTTTCAGTGATAGACACCGGGATCGGGATGACGCCGGAGCAGCAACACAGAATGTTCACGCCGTTTTCGCAAGCGGATGCCTCAACCACCCGCCGCTTTGGTGGAACCGGTCTGGGCTTATTTATCTCAAAGCAGCTGACCGAGAAGCTCGGTGGATCGATTAAGTTGCAAAGCCTGCAAGACGTAGGAACGCGAATAGATGTAGCGATTGCTACAGGTCCAATCGATACCGTGAGCCTGACCAGCGGCACAGTTGCGGCGGCCAAAGGCGTTTGCGAAGTGTCAAGTGCACCCGTGCCGGTGGGCAGAGTGGGGGGGCGGGTGTTGTTGGCCGAAGACAGCCCTGATAACCAGCGTCTCATCACTATGTACATCAGTAAGGCGGGCGCGGAAGTCGATTGTGCGAGCAACGGACAGGAAGCCGTCGAAAAGGCGCTGGCGGGCGACTTTCAACTGGTATTGATGGATATGCAGATGCCTGTCATGGATGGTATCGAAGCAACGCAATGGCTGCGTAAAGCCGGCTACACCGGGCCGATCGTGGCACTCACCGCAAATGCGATGAAGGAGGATCGTGAGCGCTGTAGCCGCGCCGGCTGCGACGCCTTCCTGAGCAAACCCATTGAAACAGGGCCCTTCTATGAAGCGCTCGCTCGTTACCTACCCGGAGCGACAGAGCCACAGGCACGCAACACTGCAAAACCGGCGGTCGAATATGATCCCGATCTGTTGGAACTCGCTACAACCTTCATCGAGGATCTTCCGGGTCGAGTCCAGTCAATGCGCGAGTCCTGCGATCAGGCAGACTGGCAAGAACTCGCGAGCCTTGCGCACAAACTCAAGGGCATCGCGGGAAGTTTCGGATTCCCTGACATAACTGAGCAAGCAGCCGTAATAGAAAAGCAAGTCAAACAGGAAGAGTATGCGTCGTTGAATGGGAATTTGACGGCATTGAATGCATTGTGTGAGCAGGCGACAATCCAGTTCAAGCAACTAGCGTCAATGCAGGAACATGCATGAATTTCACAACGTCGATTATGAGTTATTGTAGATGAGCACGCGGTCAAATAATCCAACGGTGTTGATAGTCGATGACGAACCCATCATCCGCAGTTGGATTCGTACCGCTGTGACCAATATTGGATGCGAAGTAATAGGAGAAGTTGCTGAGGGCATGCAAGCCGTACACAGGCACGGAAAGCAGAAGCCGGACATTACCTTCCTGGATATCGATATGCCAGACAAAAATGGACTCGATGCTCTTGAAGAAATATTAGCAGGTAGGCCTGATGCCTTCGTCGTTATGGTAAGCGCCCATAGTACGTTCGAGAATGTTCAAGTGGCGATAGAACGCGGCGCCAGAGGATTTATAGTCAAACCGTTTTCCATCAGTAAGTTTCAGATGCTCGTCGATAAATTCGTGGATGAAGGTACTGCAGCGTGACCGGAGTGCGAGGAGAAACACAGGCATCGCAACGAAATCAAGGCAAGCGGCTTGGTCATAAGGTGTATTGCAAGCTGAGCGCATGGCGGATGATTTTGTGAAACTGAAAGCGCACGACCCGGATGCGAGAATACTGATCGTTGATGACGCTCCAGACAGTGTCGGTTTGCTGAAGAAAATTCTCGAGTTGGCCGGCTTTAATAATATACACAGCACCACGGATTCGCGGCAGGCGGCTGTTTTGTATCAACAGATACGGCCCCACGCAGTGTTGCTCGACCTGAATATGCCGCACCTGGATGGATTTGCAGTCATGGGACAGATTGGGGCGCTTGACAGCAGCGCCTATCTGCCCGTGCTCATGCTTACCGCAGATAATGATCAGGATACCAAGCTGCGAGCACTTGCCAGTGGGGCCAAGGAATTTCTCACCAAACCTTTCGACCGCCTCGAAGTTATTGCGCGTCTAAATACGATCACAGAAGTCTGTCAACTACACGAACGTTTAAACGACCACAACAGGTGCTTACAAGAGGCAGTAGAAGAGCGAACCCGCGAGCTGCAGCTGGAGACGCGTAACCGCTTGCAGGTTGAAGAGCGCGCCAGGCATGTGGCGTTACACGATACGTTAACCGGGCTGCCAAACAGAACGTTATTGCAGGATCGACTGCAACAGTGCATTTATAGTGCGGAGCGTTCGAACAAGTGCGTTGCCGTATTGCTGATCAATCTGGATCGCTTTCAGGAGATCAATAATACCTTGGGTCATGAAAATGGGGACATGCTATTGCAGCACGTAGGCGAACGTCTGAGCTCCGGACTGCGTCGTGGAGATACGGTCGCACGCGTGGATGAATCCATTGACACGGAAACAGTGGCAAGGCTTGGTGGGGACGAGTTTGCGCTTGTTCTACCCATGCTCTCAAGCAAGGATGCAGCCATGGGTGTTGCGCAACGGGTGCAAGAGACATTTGAAAAACCCTTTTATGTGGGCGGCCTTACTCTGGATGTCAGTGCGCGCATGAGTATCGCCCACTTCCCTGAACACGGTGATAATCCGGAAACACTGCTGCAACGGGCCGATGTGGCGATGTACACAGCCAAACGAGGTCACGAGGGTTGCGTGGTCTATGCGCCAGAACAAGATCATTTCAGCGCGCCCCGCCTAACGCTGATGAGTGAGTTGCGGGAAGTTATTAATGAAGATGCGCTTGAACTGTACTATCAGCCTAAGATTGACCTTGGTAGCGGTACTGTTACAGGTTTTGAGGCGCTTGTGCGGTGGATGCATAAAGAGCGCGGCTTCATACCGCCGGATGAGTTTATCCCCATGGCGGAAGAGACGGGTATGATCGGCCAGTTGAGTCAATGGGTTCTTAGGCATGCAGCGCAACAATGTTCGGGATTCTCGCATGATGGTTACCCACTGAGTGTATCGATAAACCTGTCCGCAAACGATTTGTTGAATAAAGGGCTCAGCGACGAAGTCGAAAATGTTCTCAGAGAATATGAACTAGCACCAGAGCTTATCACGCTGGAAGTTACGGAAAGCGCGATGATGCGTGACCCGGAGCAGGCGCTCCGAGCGATTACTGAGATCAGCCAAATGGGCGTGAAATTCAGTATTGATGACTTCGGCACAGGCTATTCTTCGCTGGCTTATCTCAAGAAACTGCCGGTAGCAGAGATCAAAATCGATAGGTCATTTGTCCGCGATATGGAGAAGGACAGTGACGACGCAACAATTGTGCATTCCACTATCGATCTCGCCCATAACCTGGGACTGAAGGTCGTGGCCGAGGGCGTTGAAAACGGCGTAATTATGGAACTGCTCAAACGACTCGGTTGCGACATCGGGCAGGGCTATCACATGGCGCGGCCTCTGGCGGTGAGTCAGGTGTATACCTGGTTGCAGGAGTCTCCCTGGGGAGGGTCTCCGGCGCAGCGGGTAATGGATTGAGCCCTAAGCAAGCACACCAAGCTTCGAACTGTCACCAATCGGCTCGGTAGGCGCGCCAGGTGCTCTGGCCGCGCGGCTTTTCTCAGCGTACCGTTTGGCCGCCGCTAGCAAATGAATTCAGTGGCATAGGCAGCATTACAAGATTGCTAGAGGATCTATTTTTTCATCACGTTCTGGCTGGAATAAAAACCCTTGAGTGATTATTATGAAATTAACGTCAGCGGCACTGATCCATCGATATCTGATAACGTCTACACCGATGCAACAATACCTGCGTTGGCTTCATTCGCATATCTAAAGACTCGATCCCATGAAACTAAAATTATGATGTCCACCCTAGAGAACGATGTCTATAAACTCGAACTGTACGTCGTCGAACCATTTTGGACACATCGCGGCCTGACTTAAGAGACACATTAGCTCATCTAGGTTAGTTGTCTTGCCTGATTATCGTAGTGCATTTTCCTGCGCATCGCCAAAGTGACCAGTTTGATCTTTTCCCGTTGATCCAGTATTTCCTGTCCACGACCATAAAACACATCTGCCGGCGTCAGGTTTTTGAGTGACTCGTGATAGCGCTCGTGGTTGTAGTAGTCTGCAAACGTCTGCAGCGCAGCTTTGAGTTCACCGGGCAGATAATAGTTTTCCAACAAGATCTGATTCTTCATCGAATGATGCCAGGGTAATCCATGTCTGCTCATATCTGTATGTGTAAATTGATAGATATCAAGTTATTTAGTCAAGATTACGAATAAAATACCTGCGGATGTGATAAATGTTGTCATGATGTTGCATCTGAGTAGATGCGGGCGGGTGTGAAAAATGCAGTTGTTGGTTGAAAGGCCGCAATTCAAACGATAGCGCATCCGCTATTGGGGATTATGTGTCGAAGTATGTCGGGATTACCTGGGAAAAATGAATGAAGCAAAATAGTCTTGTTGGCGCTGTTTTGGTGCTAATGGTGGGCGGTGTTTTCACCGACGTAGTCTGCGCGCAGGAGCGTGGCCAGGTTGAGGTTGATTCGAAACGGATGGCCATTGAGCCGGCAGATGGTATTCAACTTGGAAGCTTCCTGATATTGCCCGATATTGTAGTCTCGGAAATGTATGACAGTAATATTTTTGCGACACGGGATAACGAGGTCGATGACACACTCACCATTCTGTATCCGGACATCACCGCGAAATCAACCTGGGACAGAGCACGAGTTGGAGCTTTCAGCCGGCGGGGCGTTTGCTCAGTACTACTCTAACAATGATGAAGACTATGACGACTATTGGGCCGAACTCGATGGGCGTTACGATATTTCGGAACAGACCAACCTGTTTGGTGGTGCCGGATTTAGCTCACGGCACGAGGACCGCAGTTCCCCCGATGATCAGTTCGCCGGAGAAAAACCTACCACTTACGATTTAATGCATGCGCATATAGGTATCAGCCATCAGATCAAAAAGGTGGAACTGCGGGTGGGTGGTACTTTTGAACGCCTCGACTTCGATAATGTCCCGAACCTAGATAACGATGACCGGGACAGGGACATCCTCGGTGCAGGCGGGCGATTGACCTTTCCAGTTAACAGCCGCTACGACCTCTTTCTGCAAGGCGTCTGGGATAAGCGCGACTATGATAGTCAAACTGATGATAACGGCTTCAGGCGCGACTCGGACGGTTATCGCGCCGGTGCAGGGATCAAGGCTCGCTTTTCCAACCGGCTGAGGGGCGAAGTGGAAGTCGGCAAGCTCAGTCAGGATTACGATGATTCAAGGTTTTCTACAGTGAGCAAACCGGACTTTGGCGGTCGTCTCGACTGGCTGGCATCGCCCAGGACGAAGGTGACTGCCAAACTGTCCCGGTCCCTGGAAGAGACCACGTTATTCGGTGCATCGAGCTACCTGCACACAGCGTTGTCCGCTGATTTGAGTCACCGTTTAACATCCCGGCTCAGGGTGACCGCCGATATGTCAGTCGGACGGGAAGACTACCAGGATGTGCAGTCGCGAGGATGATGTTTATGGTGGTCAGCTTGCACTGCGCTATTTCCTTGATCCACGCTTTTATATTGGTGCCGGTTATCGTGTAACGAGTCGCGATTCCAATCTCACGGAGGAGGTTGCTAACCCGGCCGGTCAACAGGAGCCCGCTGACTATGGCCGCAACCAGGTCTTTCTTTCACTGGGCACGCTCCTTTATCCAGTACAGAAATCAGGTTTCGCAGCGGGGGCAGACCGCTTGAGTTTGCCCTGGGTGGAGGCTGGCTGGCCGGGATTATATGCCGGTGCCCAGCTTGGTTACGATGCTTTCCATATCCGTACAGATGGGGAGCTTGGCGGCAGTGCCAGTCGCGCCGAATACGGGGACCGGGACATTGATGCCGGGCTGTTCGCTGGTTATGGCATTGATCTAAGCCGCTGGTATCTGGGTGTTGAGCTGGACGTTAGCAAGAACCGGGTTGATATCAACTATAGCGACAACAAACCCGACAGTCGCAGCCTGAACGCAGAGCACGAGCATTCATATGGACTAACCGCCCGGCTTGGCTATACGGTTCCCAATGGTGTGCTCCTGTATGGGCGGGCCGGTGCCGTGCGCAGCAAGCTGAAGGTTGACTACAAGGTGAATGATCTGCCGGAAAATGCTGTTGATGATTCGACAAACCAGACGGGCATCCGTTATGGGCTTGGCGCCGATGTGCCTGCGAGTGAACGTCTGTTTGTGCGCCTTGATTACAGTTACACCGATTATGACAGTTACGAGGCTGACGTGGTTACCGAGGTCGAGAAGCTGGATCCTGACCAGAACCTGTTCCGCCTGGGGCTTGGCTGGCGTTTTGGTGGGACCGTTGATAAAAAATCAGAGACGGCACCGATTGAACGAAACGGATTTTATGCGGGCACCCATGCCGGGCATGGTTCGCTGAACAGTGACCTGAGAGGTACGTATTTTGAAGGCAGCGGTGCAGGTACCGGCGGGCCGTTTGCTTTTGATGGAGATTTTGGCGCACAGACGGGTGTCACGGGCGGTGTGTTTGCCGGTTATGGCCTGACCTGGAGGCGCTGGTACGCTGGCCTCGAGGCCGAGCTGGAGATGAGTACCGCCAAGTGGAAGCAGCGCAGCGCATCGGGTGAGCGGAATTTTTCTGTCGAAAAGAAGGACACCAGCGGGTTATCCCTCCGGGGTGGCTACCTGCTGGATAATGGCACTCTGCTCTACCTTCGCGCAGGCGGTGTGGATACCCGCTTCAATACGGAGTGGGACAAGGGAAACAATACCGACAACGATGTTGACCGGGATGACACAAAGTACGGTACCCGAGTGGGTCTGGGTGCAGAGATTCCCTTGAACAAGCAGAGCTTTGCGCGACTTGATTACACCTACACCAACTACGAGAACTACGACTTTGTAACCAGTCACAGCAGTCCTGACGATATGGAATTCGCTAACAGCGAAACGTTATTCCGCCTGGGTCTGGGGGTGCAGTTCTAGGGTCACTCAGCCGGTATCAGATCTGAGTGTTTATGCCTGGCGGCACAACGATTTGGCACATACTGAACGGTATTTTTTTCGCACCAATACAAAGTATCAAATTGATAATTCGCAATGCCTGTCGACGAATCAAGCACTATTATTTGATCAGAAGAAAGTAATTATATACTTAATTAGAAAGGAGGTGGACTATGAAAACCAAGCGACTCACTTTAAAGAGGAGTGTGGTTGCCGCATCGGTTGCCTGCCTGTTGGCGGCGCCCTTGGTGACATCAAATATCAGTGGTGGCATTGCCAACGCAGGTTTTATAAGCGATGTTCAGGCAGCCCAGGGCACCGGTGGTCAACAGGGTGGTCAGGGCGGTATGCGGGGTGGCCAGGGCCAGCAGGGTGCCGGTGGTCAGGGCACACAAGGCGGACAGGGTGGCAAGAGTGGCATGGACCGGGTCCTGGAAGCTGAAGATGACTCCGATTCTGATCGTCCGGACTGGGCTGGCGGCGACAAGGAACTCAACCCGCACAGCGGCGAAGGTAATCCTAATCCGGGTGACATGAAAGGCGATGAGTACGGTGATCTGTGGGTCTATGTCAGGGATGGGGTTACCGGCTTACCGGTGACAGTCAGCTGTGATGCCGGTACCTGCTACCAGGTTGTAGTTTGTACGGATGCTGACTGCACGACGACCGAGTTAGTTGAGTTGTCAACCGATCCGGAAGCCGAACTGCCAGCGGGTTTAGTTCCTGTTGAAGTCGAGCTGGGACGGCTGAATCTGGGCCGCGCACCGACCAAGGTGCTCGAGCATGCAGAGGATGAGGCTATTTCGAAGATCACAGCCGATGGGGTTACGCTCAGCCTGGATCCGGCTGGCAGGATCATGGTAGATGGAGTGACCATCGACTCGCCACTGGAAAACCTCGCACTGTATATCGCAGTCATTACGGGTGATCCAAAAGTGCTTGCAGCACTGGAACCATTGCTGGCTGAAAGCTCTGCTCTGGAAATTGCTGCAGCCCTGCTAGGTGGTTCGGCAGATAAAACCGGTGAAATCACCAATGATGTGGTCTTCTATTCCAACGTCATCTATGACCTGGTGCCGGGCGGCGAAGACTATGTTGACTACAGCGCCATGAGCTATGACAGGAGTATCTATAACACCGTGGTTGACTACCACTATTACGATACCGACGGTGAAACAGTGCTGAATGCCACAGTTAACCTCAAGGACTACCTTGAGGCAACACAACCGGCGCTGCCCGCCGAGGGTGGTATCACCCTGTTTACTGTAGCGTCCGATGATGCTCTGGAGGTGGTGGAACTGATCCACACCCAGATTCATGAATCGGCACTGCCAGGTACTGTAGCTCCTTAAGGTGCCAGCAGCAGGGTGAAGAAGGAAAGGGGGTTGGGTTGTTCCTCCCTCCTTTCCAGGGCTGCTCGGTACTGTGGTGTAGCAATGATGTTGCGGGTGCGGGCTTGCATTGAGGAGTGACCGTTATGAATTCACATCCATGGGTTCGTTTTTCCAGGTGTCTTGCAATTGCTGGCGCGTTGTTTGTTTCACTATCGCTTGTTTTCTGCTTTGTTGACACCCAACCGGGCAAGGTAACCGGTTTTGGTTTTATCGCTGATGCGCATGCCGAGGAAGGTGGTCATTCCAGCCATACCGACGGAGGCGGAGGTGCTGGCCGTGGCGGCGGACATAGCGAAGGAGGCCACTCAGGCCATGACGATGACGGTCATGAAGGTCACAGTGGAGGTCAGAAAGGCAAGGGACGCGGTCGGTCGGATTCCCACGATGCTGTCCGCGGCGGTAAAACCGTGGAAGACCGGGTGCTGCGAGGCGGGGGCAAACCCTGGGCGCGTGAAGGCATTCCGGAAATCGAGCTGGGCCGGCTGAACGTTGCACGGGCCCCGGGCCACGTCCTGGCACGTGCCGAGCAAGAGGCTCTTGCAAACCATAACGAAAAAATGTCGACGCTCTACAGTCTCAGTGCTGAACAGGCTGCATCATTACTGGAGACCCGGTTTTTTGAAATTGAGCGTTTCGATTCACCGTTACAGAATCTGGCACTATACAAGGACATCATGACTTTCGGTGTTACCCAGCTGCCGAATGTAGAGCCGGCCAGTCAACTGGATCTCGCCGCGATCTTTCTGGGTTCGGCTGCGGACAAAACCATACCTGTCAGTGAAGAGACAGTGGACGCGGTCAACACAATCCTGGGCCTGATCGAAATGAATGCCGGCGATCGAGCTACTTTGGCCATCAAGGCCGAGGTCGTTCGCGAGGCAATTCTTGCGGGGCACGGCGATGTGCCCGGTCACTGAGCTGCCGGCTGTGTTCGCAAATTTCTGTATTCGGACCGCCCGGAAGAAATTTGTTACTCTCCATGTACGGATTGGGCTGCATTGGGTACGATGGCATCAAGAGCAATGCTGAGTGTGGCTCAGCGATAAAATATCAGCACTGCAATAAAGCTGATAACCGCGTAACAAGATTAAGAAGATACCTGTCATGACTGACCCGCTAGTCGGAACAATCAAAAAATCGTGCGCTGGTGGCTGGGCGGCAGCGAGATATTTTTTAGGTCGGGTCATTAAAGGACATTGGAATGAATAGGCTGTATCGGTGTTGTCGCGCACTGGTTACAGTTTTTATGCTGGCTTGTGCGGTACAGGTGCAGGCGTTGGCTGCGGATATTGATGCAGTAAAGGCTGAAAATCCGGAACAGATATTTCCGCCACAGGGTGTCTACATCGGGACAGAAAGCTGCGCCGATTGCCATGAACAGTACGTGGAACAGCTAGAGCAGGAAAAGCATGGGCAGTCAGCCGACCAACGCACACCCATGGCTGCCCGTGGCTGCGAATCCTGTCATGGACCTGGCGACAGGCATCTGGAAATCGTATCGGAAGGTGAGGAAGCGGGGGGACTGATTTCCTTCGCGGGTCTGAGTGCAGAATCCCGGGAGACAGAGAACCGTGTGTGCCTGCAGTGCCACCAGGGCGGGGCGCTCATGCATTGGCAAACGAGTATGCACGCTGCGGATACGCTGGCCTGTACCAGTTGCCACAAGATACACAGACCCCATCTGGAACTCGACCGGGCGACACAGTCAGAAGTCTGTGTAAAATGCCATCACGCAATCCGGGCGGACATCTATCGTGCCTCCACGCACCCCATCCGGGAAGGGAATGTGGTCTGCACAGATTGCCACAATGCGCATGGATCCGCCGGGCCCACCAGCCTGAAGGAGCTTAGCGTGAACGAGAATTGCTACCGCTGTCACGCAGAGATTCGCGGTCCGTTCTTGTGGGAGCATTACCCGGTCAGTGAAGACTGCAGTTTGTGCCACCGCGTACATGGATCCAATCATGCAGCACTGTTAACCAAAAGCCCTCCGTTTCTGTGCCAGCAATGCCACCAGGACGTTCGGATTGAGGGCCAGCGGCACGTGCGCAGATTCTTTGATTTCGATTTCAGTGATACCAATCGTCGATCACGTTTCGTCCTGGGCGAAGGGTGTATGAACTGTCATTCACAGGTCCATGGTTCCAACCATCCTTCGGGTGCGGCGCTGATGAGGTAAACCATGCGGCAGCGGAATTCCCTTATACAAAGAAGCAGCCAGGCAAGGAGTCCCGTCGGTGAGACGGTTGCTGTAACACTCGGTTGTCTGTTTAACACTGCGCTGTTTGCTGCCGAAACCCCGTTGCCCGAGCCGGTTGTCAGTGAGGTTGAAATCGGGGTTGGCTATGTATCGGATGACTCATACAGGTTTGGTCGATACTCCGGCATGAATGATGACGGGCCTTATTTTATTGGTGATATAAAAGCACAGAGCTACCGCGAGGACGGCCTCAACTGGCGCATCAGGGGTATTAACCTGGGACTGGATTCAAGATATCTGCGTGCTGAAGGAGGCAAGCAGGGCAGCCAGGAATACTATATTGAATACCAGGAACTGCCGAATTTCGTCAACGATACCGGTGTTACCCCGTTTTCCGGCGTTGGCGGCTCTAACCTCACCTTGCCGGCTGGTTTTGATATTAATACCAACCTGGATGCAAATCTAAAACAGCTTGACAGAGATACCGAGCGCAAAGCGCTTTGGTGTCGGTGCGTCGTTCATTCCCCGCGGGTTCAGGAACTGGGATTTCAACGTCGCCTATCAGCATGAAACGAAAGAGGGTGTTAATGCAACCGGTGGTGCTATGGGTGGAACCTTTCCGGGATTTACCAGCACTACTACGGCGGCCATCCTGCCCGGGTCAATAGATTATGTGACCGACAACGTCGACCTGTCTCTGGGCTATGTTAAAGATAAAACGCAGTTGAAATTTGCGTATCACATGTCTCTGTTCGACAATCAGGACCGCTCACTGAACTGGCAGGATCCATTCGATACCACACGATTTGGAAGTCTTGCTCAGGCACCGAGAAACCAGTTTCATCAGTTGACCGCAACGGGCGGCTATCAGCTTCCCTGCAACAGCCGTTTGACAGGTGTGCTCTCCGTCGGACGTATGACCCAGGACTGGAATTTTCAGCCGTACGCGACGGTGGCTCCCGGCCTGAATTCGTCCTTGCCAAGAAGCTCTCTGGACGGCGAGGTCTGGTTGACAACTGCGCGGATCGATCTTGCTTCCCGGCCCTTGCCGAAGTTGCGACTGAAAGCCGCATATCGTTATCACGAGCGTGATAACGATACCCCGTCTGATACGTACAACTACTTTATCGCAGATTCGGCAACACCTGCTGTTGAAGCGGCGACCAACAGGCCCCTCAGTTACAGGCGCCACAAGGCCGAACTAGATGCCAATTACCGTGCCAACCGGATGATTTCGCTTGGCCGGCAGGCTGGGTTTCAATGCCGATGCGGAGGGAGTATGATAACACCACGGCAAACGATACCGATGAATACAACTATGGCGTGAGACTGAAGCTGTCTCCGAATACCGAGCTGGAAGCGGATCTCCACGCTGAGCATTCCAGCCGCGATGTGTCCGATTACAGTAATATGCCCGATGCCAGTATTGATTCGGAGAATCCCGATCTCCGTTACTACTATCTGGCGGACCGGGATCGCGACCAGGTCGGTATGCGACTTTCGTATATGCCTTACCAGGCAATCACGCTCGGCTTTAGTGTCGACTACAGCAGGGATAAATACAATGACACCTCCATCGGTCTGACAGAATCAAAGACACCGGGCTATACCTGGGATATTTCCTACGTGCCCCGACCAAACATCAGCACGCGGGCCTACTATACCTATGAAAAGATAAAATCAGACCAGGCGGGTAGCGAGTCGGGATTGCCGACACCTGACTGGTTTGCAGAACTAGAGGACAGGTTTATTACGCTGGGTGTCGGCGGCGAGGTGAAGCAGATTGGCGGCAAGCTGGACCTGGGCATGGATTACGTGTTCAGTAAATCAACCGGTGAAATTGATCTGGATGCAGATCCCACGGTTTCATCAGCGGCAAATCTTGGCCAGTATCCGGATCTCGAAACGACCCTGAACAGCATCAAAATCTTTGCGCGTTATAACTACAGTGAGGCGCTCGCCCTCAAGCTGAGCTACTGGTATCAGAAATATGATGGCGACAACTGGGCGCTTGATGGTATTGGTCCGACCAGTGCACCGGATGTCCTCCTGCTGGGTGAGGATAACCAGGATTATTCAGTAGACGTGGTTACCGCATCGCTTTTCTACCGGTTTCAGTAGTGGATACACACAGTAGTACTGACAGGACTCTTGCTTCTTGTCTGGCTTACGTGCGCAAGCTGCTTTCGTTTATCGTTATACTGGTAGCTGTTGCCACCAGTCTGTCGTGTACCAGTGAACCAGACACGGCTGACCGCGGTAATGCCAGGCAAGGGTTGAACAGGCATGCCGGACTCACCGATCACAGCAGTTTCTTCCATAAACCGTTTACGGATGGCCCGGCGGTCACACGTGCCTGTCTCAAGTGCCATGAGGATTCGGCACGTGAGGTTATGAAGACAGCTCACTGGAACTGGCAGGGTCAGGAAGTTATGGTGCCGGGACATGATAATCCCCTGCGCATCGGAAAGCGCAATGTCATCAACAATTTCTGTATCGGTATTCAGTCCAACTGGCCGGCCTGTACCAGCTGTCACATCGGCTACGGGTGGCAAGACGAGAATTTTGATTTCAGCGATGAGACACGTGTCGATTGCCTGGTCTGCCATGACAACAGCGGCACCTACTTCAAGAAACACCAGGGAGCAGGGCTTCCGGATGAATCCGTGGATCTTCTGGAAGCAGCTCGTAGCGTTGGATTGCCGCGACGCAGGAACTGTGGCGGTTGCCACTTCCAGGGCGGGGGTGGAAACGCCGTTAAGCACGGCGATATGGACGAAACGCTGCTTTTCCCCAGTGAGCGCATCGACATTCACATGGGCAAATACGATATGCAGTGTATCGACTGTCATCAAGCTGAACAGCACCGTATTCGGGGACGTTCAATGGCAGTGAGCGTGGATCGCGAAAACTTTCTGGAATGTACTGATTGTCATGTAGATAAACCACATGAGGACATCAGGCTTAATGCTCACACTGGTCGTCTGGCCTGCCAGTCCTGCCATGTTCCACACATGGGTGCCGACACCGGGACCAAGACCAGCTGGGACTGGTCGGAAGCGGGCCAGGATCTCGACATCACCGACGAACATGTATATATGAAGATCAAGGGCCGCTTCACCTGGTCGAGGAAAAAACAGCCGGAGTACTACTGGTATAACCAGACCTCGTCACGCTATATCGTTGGCGATCGCATTGACCCTTCGAGACCGACAGCTATTAACCATCCACTAGGGGATCGTGATGACCCGGAGGCAAAAATATGGCCTTTCAAGGTGCACCGTGGAAAACAGCCTTACGATACCCTAAACAGTTATCTTCTCGTCCCCAATGTCCATGGTGACCTCGGCTTCTGGAACAGGTTTGACTGGCCTGCAGCGCTCAAACTGGGCTCACAAGTGACAGGCCTGCCCTATAGCGGAGCGTACGATTTTGCCCCCACCGAGATGTACTTCCCCTTGTCTCACATGGTCACCCGGGTGGAACAGGCGCTGCGGTGCAGGGACTGCCACGGGGAACAGGGTCGAATTGACTGGAATGCCCTGGGCTATCCCGGTGACCCGTTGCAGCACCACGTTCCGGAGCACGACCCCGTGTACCTGATGGATGCAAACGGCGAGCCGGTCACCCAGTCAGGCGAACCTTTGTCAGTGACGGAAACCTGTGGCATGTGTCACGAACTCGAGGAACAGGATTTTCTCGACGCCCATGGTTACCACACCAGCGTGCAGGATGAAAAACTACCTGTCGAACGCAGACAGCTTATGACGGATGGTCCGCGTATTCCTGTGCATGACGATGAGCAGATGAACTGTTTCCTCTGTCACATTCTGCAACCGGATCATGCAAGCAGGCTTGAAGCCATTCAGTCCGGTGAGCCCGAGTGGTCGGTAACCGCGACACTGGCGGGCACCGGCCTGGTAGAAAAGACTGCTGAAGGCTACGAATGGAACAGGCAGGAAGTGGCTGAGGATGGTGAGGTCGAACTGCAGCTGCATCCGGTTTCCGAAGCCAACTGTGGAGCTTGTCACGGCAAAGTACACAACGGTTCCGGCCCTCTTCTGGTCCGGCTTGGAAAAGGCGAGGAATGGACCACGGAAAAGACAGGCCAGGTGTTCTCTCCTCAGCTGGTAAGCCAGTCGGGCATGAACCTGGAAGCCAAGGATCAGCTCGATATGCCCTGGGACGTGCATGCTGAGCGCCTGGTGTCCTGCGGTGACTGCCACTATTCCCGGGGCCGGCCAGAGCGTCTGGCGGGCGAGGTTGCTGTCACCAGTGTGGCCTCCACCGACGGCAGCCGGCGCCGTTGTGAGAGCTGCCACAGCCTGACAGGAACCCATGCCTGGCTGCCGGAAAAGGATAAACACTTCAAGGCGGTTGCCTGTGAATCCTGTCACGTACCGGAACTGCAAATGGCGGCCCAGCAATCCATTGACGCAACGGTGGTACGGCCGGATGGTACACCGCAGCCAAGTTACCGTGGAGTCGACGGTGATGTACAGGATGCAGGCACGGCTTACATCCGTGGCTACAAACCGCTGTTACGGGTGGGCACTGATATTCATGGCGAACAACAGGTGTTTCCCTACAATCTGGTTACACGGTGGTTTTGGGTAGATCAGGGCAATGGAGAAGAGATTGCAGCCGATATCCTTGCCCATGCCTGGCTCGGCGATGAGGGTTACGCCGAAGAAATCATGCAGACTTTTGATGCGAACCGGAACAGAAAGCTGGAGGCAGATGAACTGCGCCTTGATGACTATTCGAAAGTTGTCCTGATCAAGGATCGCCTGCGAGGTAACGGAGTGAAAAATCCCGTAATCAGGGGTGAGATTCGGGCCTACCACATTCACCACAATGTCCGTCACGGTAATCGGGTCAACCGGGATTGCGCACGTTGTCACAGCAAAGAGAAAGAGGGAGTGCCTGCTTTTCCTCTGTCGCCATACCAGCCGGACAACATGGAACCGTCTCTGGTAACAGATACCACGGATATCGTGCTGGATGGTGAATTCCTGAAAAACAGCAACGGTGCACTGCAATTTGTGCCTGACCATGATGTGGCACAGTCGTACAGGATCCGTACAAGCAGAGAAAATACGGAGTGAATAGATGAAGCAGACTACAGACAGAATAAAATACTGGAATCCCTATGTATCGGGGGCACTTCTCGGCGTGCTGCTGTTTCTTTCCTTCTTTGTTACTGGCCATGGACTGGGATCATCCGGTGGAGTGAACCGCATTGCTGTTGCCGTGCAGGACCTGGTGATGCCCGAGCATGTGGACAGCGTGCCGTATATTGCGCAGATGGCCGGTGGCGACCGTGATCCTCTGGATCACTGGATTGTCTGGGAGGTGGCAGGAGTTCTCATCGGTGGTTTCGTTTCGGGTCTGTTACGCAGACGCGTCAGGGTACAGACTTTTCATGGGCCACAGATTAGTGCCAGGTCACGATGGGGTTATGCCTTTCTCGGGGGTGTATTGATGGGCTATGGTGCACGGCTGGCGCGCGGTTGCACTTCGGGGCAGGCGCTGAGCGGTGGTGCGGTACTATCGGTCGGGAGCTGGGCATTCATGTTGGCAGTGTTTGCCGGTGGTTATGGCCTGGCCTGGTTTGTCAGGCGCCTGTGGCAGCCGGAGTAATTGATCGTGGCCCCTTTTGATCTTGCCACCCTGCTTGGAATTCCGGGATCCTACCTGGTCTATCTTGCTATCGGTTTTGCCTTCGGTTTTATTCTTGAGTCCGCCGGGTTCGGCGATTCGCGCCGGCTTGCAGCCCAGTTTTACTTTCGTGATCTGAGAGTCCTGAAAGTGATGTTCACGGCCATTATCGTGGCCATGATACTGCTTTTTCTGTCCACGGCACTGGGAATACTTGACTACGATGAGGTTTGGGTCAATCCGACCTACCTGTGGCCTGGTATCGTTGGCGGCCTCATCATGGGTGTTGGTTTTATTGTCGGCGGCTACTGTCCGGGTACTTCCCTGGTCAGTATGGCTACATTGAAAGTGGATGGTATATTTTTTGTGCTTGGTGTGATTGCCGGCGTTCTCGCTTTCGGGGAAACGGTTGCCACCTTTAACAGCTTCTGGAATTCAGGCTACATGGGACGTTTTACCTTGCCCGAGTTGCTGGGTCTGGATACCGGTCTGGTGGTCTTTCTCCTGACACTCATGGCACTGATCATGTTCTGGGCTTTCGGCCTGATCAGCAAGGCGCTGTACGGAAAAGAAGAAGAGCATAGCCCCCTTGAACTTCGCTTGCCCGCCCTGTTCATCTTGTTACTGGTCTCCGGGTTTCTTGTTTTTTACAAGCAGCCAGACCTGGAAAGGAAGTGGGAGTTCCTTGCAGGAGAATATGTACACAGATTGGAACAGCGAATGGTATACATCGATCCGGCTGAACTGCTCCACTTGATGAATGACGAGCATATCAACCTGGTTATTTACGATGTACGCAACGAGTCGGACTGGAACCTGTTTCACCTGATGGATGCGGAACGTGTGTCACTGGAAGCACTGCCGGAACAACGCGAACGAATTCGGTTTCTGCCGGATAATGCCGTGATCGTGCTTGTCAGCAATGATGAGATCCTGTCAACCAAAGCCTGGAAGCACCTGATGGCCATGGCAAAACCGAACGCCTATATCCTCGAAGGCGGAATCAATCACTGGCTGAATATCTATGGTATTGCCGATGACGAAGTTGGCGGGCACGGTGCAGCCAGCCTGGCCGTCAAGGATGGTAGTCTTCGGCATCCATTCAGACTCGCTCTCGGCGCACGTCATGCAGCCTCCCGCCCGGACGAGCATAATGCGCCACGGCGCGAATACACCCCCAAGGTTAAATTGCTAAAAAAGGTGGCCAGGTCGGGTGGCTGCGGCTGACCCGTAACAATAATATCCATGCTTGCGCACAGAATGTTCAACTTTCTACTTCACGTGGCAGAGCTTGCACTTCTTGTCAGGGCCAGCGGGTTTCCCTTCTTCCATGGTGTACTTGTGACAGCCGCGGCAGCGGTAATGGAAAGCCTTCTTCAGATCTGGTGCGCTCTCGGGATCTTTGCTTTTTTTACGAATATGGCAATCACCGCAGGCTTTGACCACTTCCCCTTCCTGATAGGTATGATGACAGGTGCTGCACTCCACTTTGTCCACGCCACCCACATTCTCCAGACTGGAGTGCAGTTTGTGGTGGAAGGTGACATCTCCGAGCTTTCCAGGGAACACAATGACGCTCTTGTCGGCAGGTATCTCGCTGCCAACTACCGTGAATGATACAGATAACAGGATTATGGAAAAAACAACTAAAAAGCGCATCGGGTTTCTCCTTCATAGCACATTTTATACCAAAATGCTGGAGAGATGCAGCCTTGCTGCACATTGATATTTCGCAAATTTGCTGGCGCGCAACCCTGGTTTCGGTAAACTCCTGTCGATGACCAGAAGAAAAAAAAGAACCTACTGTACGAATGCAGAATGGGCCGGGCGGGCAGATTGCAAGCATTGCCATGTACGAAAACTGATGCTGTTTTCGGGTTTGCCCGATGAGGCGTTTGATCGCACGCTGCAGCCTATTGATCATTTTATTTTCCCGCCGGGATGCCTGTTGCACGAGTCAGGAAGGTCCGGTGAATTTATTTTTTCCATACGCCGTGGGTTGGTGAAATTGATCAATATTGCTCCGGGTGGTGTTCAGCGTATCGTGCGCCTGCTGGGACCCGGATCGTCCGTCGGTCTGGAGTTGCTCGATGGAGAGAAGGGATACCGGCATTCGGTCGTGGCAGTAAACGAGGTCGATGTATGCCGTATTCCGGTAACGACAGTGAAGCAATTACAGGCCGACTATCCGGTTTTGCATGATCAGGTTCGCGAGCGTCTTCAGGAGCAGCTGGACCGTGCCGACGACTGGATTGTTTCAATGGGAACGGGGCCAGCGAAAGAGCGTGTTGTGAACCTTTTGTTGATGTTGGGTGAGATTTGCGGTGACGGCAATGGTGATATAGAGATGCTGCACCTTGATGATATGGCTGCGATAGTAGGTACTTCTATAGAAACGGTGAGCCGCATCATTGCTGAATTGAAGAGGCGCCGCCTGGTATACAAGGTGGCAAACCATCTTTACCGCCTGGATAGAGAGGCACTAAGCGAGATTATTGGCAATACAGCTGGCTAATCGTGTGTCCAGGAAAAGAAATACCACGGGCTATCACCTTGAACCCATTATTATCTAGCCTGTTTCACAGCCATACTTGTCGGCTTTGACTTTAGCGGGTGTATTCGGGCATCTATCCCTGTAATCGGGCACACCATCTCCATCGCTGTGTTTTGGGCAACCATTCTCGGCGACCCCCATCGAGAGTGCCTCTTTACTGTCTTCCTGACAGTAATCCTTGCTGTTGACCACGCCATCGATGTCGGTATCGAATTCGCAACCGTACTGATCCACCGGATACGCCTGGGGATCCGGTTTTAACCTTTCTGGATTGACCGCTGCAGCAAATTTGAAGTCAGCGGGCAGCTTTTTCAGTTGCGCGGTGTTCGGGCACCTGTCTTTAGAATTCGGAATACCGTCATGATCGCTATCCATTGCCAGCACATTTCCCGGGCTGATGGCAAAGCCGGAAAGTAATGCAGGCAAAATGAATGGTCGCTTGAGCATCAGGTTTTCTGGCTCCCATTATGAACTATCAAGCAGGTTGAACTGTCCGGCGCCAGCAGATTTGATGACTGTCTAACGTCCGAGGATTGCATCAACTTCTTCCTGGGTAAGATATTGAGCCTTATAGTTTCCGACACCAATAACCGCTTCAATCTGCCCTACATACGAACGTAGATGACTTTCTGAGCCATCGATAAGAGAACGGTAGGCATTAATTAGCGCTCTTTCGTCCGTGTACCGTAGACCACATGGATCACGATACCCTGCATCAACCATAACCTGGGGACAGTCAGCAATGTCATTCATATCCAGTTCTTCGATAAGTGCTCCCACGTAAAGCGCGGCCAGTTCACTCTCGGAGCCTATCACTGTTAACTCGTTAAATTTCTCTGTGAAATACCAGCCCCACTCTTCACCGGAAAAGGCACCTATGCTTTCTGGCAGGTTGTTGGTATCCGGATTCGGGTCTGGCAGATTGAACTGGTCCAGCTTGTCACGCAATGTATCCGTATGTGTCTGTTCTGATTTGGTTGCAATGGTTGAAAATATGCCCTGCTCGGGATACATCTCTGCAAACGTCAGGTAGACATCCCTGGCCAGTTTTTCTTCTTCACGCATAAAAGTCAGGTGTGATGCCTCGTCAGTATCAAGAGCGGATACCACATCAGAATCGGATTGGGCTGCCCTGGCGTGTGCACCTCTTTGCGCATTTCCCGCCATCGCGTTCGCAGCGATAAACATGGTTGATAGAAACAGCAAGGCCAGTTTCAGGATTGATGGCGATGTTGCCATCCTGTTTGAAACATTCATATTGAACTCCTGTATATTCGTGAGCACTGCGTGTTCAATGAATATGAGAAACATTGGAGACAGGTTTGTCATTTTCCTGTCTTGAAATGACACCGAAGTGCTCCTCGCATGTTTTGCTTAGATTACAGTGAAAAAGCCCGTTTTGAATTGATAAATCTCAATTTCAGAATCAAGATGTGGGATATGTAGTTCAGAAAGTGCCCGATCTGCTGGATCTGGATGGCCCTCTGTTAAATTGCACCGAAAAGTGACCCTCCATTTGCACTGAAACATGAATCGCCAGTCAATCGCAGAAGTCCTAAAACTGTCCCGCAGTGTGATCAATTTGTGACCACGTTTCGAGGAAGAAGGGTTACTTCATTTTGGCCAATTTGCGCCTCTGTGCGCGGAATTACTTTCTCGGAGCAGGGCATTAATTGGTTAACCGTTAGGAGGTTAATACAGACATCTGAGTCATCATATCTAATTCAGCTTGCTGTAGACGCCAAGTATCTTCGCCTAATGCACCGTGGAACTGCGCTGCGTTCGACGCTCGGTGAACTGTGGCGCAGCACTGGCGCGTACCGAGGTGCCGGACAGGCAGTTCAGGAGGCGCTCGTCCAAGAACACTTTTCATCAAGCGCACGAACCTGGCAAGGCATACATGTAATGACGATGCATAAAGCAAAAGGTAAAGAATTTACCGAGGTTATCATTTACGAGGGAGCCACTAAGTATCAGGATCGGATAGTACGTCCTGGGAGTGACTCAAAAGCAGTCGCACAAAGCCAGTTACTTCTAAGAGTTGCAGTCACACGCGCTATGAAGCAGGTCCACATCCTCACGCCAAGGACGAATCCTTGCCCATTACTTTAATTATCAACGTCTAAGATAATATTTCGTCCCACGGATGGGGCGTCATTGTCATTCTCACGTTATCCAACGTGCTCATTTATAGTGCCAATTCACAGCTCGACATGGCCTGTCTAAACGCTTAGGAATGCCTTATTTAACATAATATACATTATGCGCATAATATATCTGCCTGATATATACAGTTGTCCACATTCATTCAATAAATTGACTTCCCGGCCGCTGCCATGAAGCGCTCATAAGGAATGAGCATATCAACACCAACCGGGATCCAGATGCGACTTACAAATGCAGCCAATGTTCTGCTCGCTCTTTTTTGCATTTGTTTTAATGTAAATGCTTTGTCTGACACCTTGAGGTTATCGGTTGCATCCACTGCAAACGAACAAGGACTGATCACCGCTCTGGCTGAGCGTTTCGAGCGAAACAATCCAGACCACACCATTGAAATCTCCGAAGTGGGCGCGCTGGTCGCGCTGGATCGCGCGCGCAATGACAAGGCTGATGCAGTTCTGACCCACCATCCATCAAGTGAGATGGTCTTTATGGATGATGGTCTGGGCTTGTCTCGCACTCAGATCATGTATAACCAGTTCGCGATCCTGGGTCCGAAAGATGATCCTCTGGGAATCTCGGGCGAAGACAAACTCATCGAGGTTTTACGCCTGCTTGCAGTGAACGAAGTTGATTTCTTCGTCCAGGGCACACAATCGGGCACTTACCAGCGATTTGCCGAGCTCATGAAAATAGCCAATGTAGAACCCAACTGGCTTGGCTATCAGTCAATGGATTCCAGTTCGAGGACGACTGTACTGGCTGCGGCCAGGTTCGATGCCTATGCGTTCGCGGACCTGGGCACCTATTTTTCTTTACGCGATTTGATAGCGGACACGATAACTCCGTTATACAGGGATCATAAATCGCTACAAAACTACTATAACTATATCGTTGTAAATCCGGACAAGGCGCCGAACTCTAATTCTGTTGTGGCAAACCTGTTTCTGGAATATCTGATATCGAGCGATACCCAGAGTTTCATTAATCAATTTGGCCGGGAACAATACCAGACACACCTGTTCACACCTGCAGCACATCTGGATAGCGGCCTTCAGGTCCGGGCAGCGAACGAAGCACTTGAACTGCAGCAACAAACAGTGCTGTCCCTTATGCTGTTTTCAGGCGTGGTTTTCGTCCTGTTCATAGGTCTTGGTGGCTTGCACATAAAAACACGCAGACTGGAACACGAGCGCAAAGCGAACCAGGCTCGCTTCACTCTTGCTGTTTCCGGCACCAACGACGGCATATGGGACTGGGATGCGACAAAGCAGCAATTGTTTCTGGCTCAGAGGACGCGGGATATTCTTGGCGTTGATAGTGAATTCACCGACCTGTCCGGATTACTGGATAGTATCATTCTCCCTCTCGACCTTGGAGCCTTTCAAAACGGGTTTGCGATCTTCTTGTCCGATACCGCCGAACATTTCCTGGATAAAGAATTCAGAATTCATACGATTAATGGTGAACGCTGGATAAGACTCCGCGGCAAGGCCCATCGCGATACCAACGGGAAGATACTTCGTATGGCAGGTTCGGTCACCGACTCTACGGACATCCATAGTCAGCAAAAAGCCATCCGCTATCAGGCCTTACATGATGCCTTGACTGATCTGCCTAACCGCGCCCTCCTCTTCGACCGCCTGGATCAGACCATCATCCATGGGCAACGCCACAACGAAAGTTTTGCACTGCTCATGATTGATCTTGATCGATTCAAGCAGATCAACGACACACTTGGACACAATACCGGTGACAATCTGATTCAGATGGTTGCGAAACGATTGCAGGCTGTTCTCAGAGAGTCCGATACGGTCTCCAGGCTGGGTGGCGACGAATTCGCTGTGCTTTTGCCATCTGTTGACGAGATGCAGGCCAGCCATGTCGCAAAGAAGATCGAAATTGCGATGAAGCGCTATTTCAATATCAGCGATAACCATCTGATCATCAGTGGCAGTATTGGCCTGGCTATGTTTCCCGAACACGGCGAGACAGGCGAGTCACTTCTGCAGCATGCCGATGTCGCCATGTACCAGGCCAAAAAGGAAGGCACTCACATTGCAGTCTATTCTGCTGAGAAAGACGCAAATAGTCTGAGATCTCTGGAAATTGAGTCCAGGCTCAGGAATGCCATCGACCGCGACGAACTTGATTTGTACTACCAGCCGAAAGTGGATTTACGACGCCAGCGCATCGTTGGCGTAGAGGCCCTGCTTCGCTGGCATGATCCGGTAATGGCTAACATCAGTATCGAAGAGCTTGTTACACTGGCGGAAAAAACCGGGCTGATCAGACCGCTGACTAAATGGGTTATACGTCATGCCTTGCAAACCTCACATTACTGGTCAACCCGGCTGCACATTGAATTACCTATTTCAATCAACCTGAGCATATGGGACCTTCAGGACCCGAACTTTGCCGCGCACATCCGCAAGGAAGTGGAGCGCTGGTACCGAACATCAAGACATATCGAATTCGAGATTACTGAAAGTGCCATGATGTCAGACCCTGAAAAAACGGTGGCAACACTGGGCCAGCTGGCTTCGATGGGCCATTTAATGTCCGTGGATGATTTCGGCACAGGATTTTCCTCGCTGGCTTATCTCAAGAAATTTCCGGTTCGCAGTCTTAAAATCGACAAGTCATTTATTGCCGAGATGGAAACCGACAACAATGACCATGTCATTGTGCGCTCAACGATAGACATGGCTCACGGCATGGGGATGAACGTCATTGCCGAGGGTGTCGAAAGTGAAGCGTTACTTAAAGAGTTGATGATGATGGGCTGCGATATTGTCCAGGGCTACCACATCTCGCGCCCCTTGCCTGCCGACGAGTTTATCGAATGGACGCATCAGTCCAAATGGAAACTGGCTGCATTCCAATCCAGTCGGGGCAACACCCCGAACAGCAATATCACCGTCCATTAATCGGCGCCGAGCCGGTTTACCTGCCGCATTCCAGCGACATTTAAGAAGATTTGTTGCTTTCAGCACTAAACCTGTGATATAGATCAGTTTATTCTCTTCGGTGAAGCCCTGCTTCCCGGGGAGAACACCCATGACGGAACATGCGTGAAGACCCATGACGGGCCTTGTTTGCACCTGTTCGGAGGATGGATTTTTGGATACACGGATCAACGGATTTCAAGCCACAGTACAACCGGCGCTCACACCTGCACATGAAACAGAACAAACACGACGATTGACCTCTTTTGCGCACGGTGGAGGTTGCGGCTGCAAAGTCGAACCAGCCGAACTGAAACGCATCCTGAAGCACATACCAACCCTGGAGCCGCATCCCAACTTGATTGTCGGGGTGGAAAACAGTGATGATGCTGCCGTCTACCAGATAAGCGGGGATCAGGCACTGGTCTTTACCAACGACTTCCAGACCCCGATAATCGATGACCCATACGTTTTCGGATGTGCTGCTGCAGCCAACGCACTCAGCGATGTTTACGCGATGGGCGGTACACCGATTATGGCCACGGCAATTGCCGGCTTTCCCATTCACGATGTGAAAACAGAGGAAATGCAGAACATAATGCGCGGCGGAATTGACATCTGCACAAGCGCGCAGGTGCCACTCGCCGGTGGTCACACAATCGAAAACCCGCAGCCAATTTTTGGTTTGGCCGTTGTCGGTACCGTGCACCCGAAAAAAATCAAGACCAACTCGGGCTCACGCCCCGGTGACAAGATCATTCTTACCAAGCCGCTGGGTATTGGCATATTAGCCAGTGCATTGCGCATAGACATGTTAAGCGATACCGAGTACCAGCTATTTGTGGAAACAATCACCGAGATTAATTCCGCAGGTGCCTGGCTCGGTAGTATTCCGGAGGTCCATGGTCTTACCGACATTACAGGGTTCGGACTTGCCGGTCACCTGGTTGAAATGGCCGAAGGTGCACGTGTACGCATGGTAGTCGATACCGATAATGTGCCTATCTATCCGGCTGCTGAAACACTGGCCCGCGAAGGTGTCTTCCCGGGCGGGGCTTACCGCAACATGGATGCCTACAACACCCGGCTATCTTTCGGGGATGACTGGGACATCGACCGTCAGCTTGTCTTTACGGATCCACAAACGAATGGTGGCTTGCTACTGAGCGTTGAACCTCAGGCAACGGAAGATATACTCGCCCGACTCCACGAGTTCGGTTGTGCAGAATCTACTGTTATCGGCGAAGTCGCTGAAGACCATGGCGACTGGCAAGGTCGCGTTCTGTTTCGTTAAACATGTTTGAAGTGTTGCTGTTCCTGCTCGGCCTGCTGGGTGGCGGGCTTTCGGGGCTGCTTGGCATCGGCGGTGGCATCATAATGGTGCCACTGCTGTTGTATATACCACCGATGTTCGGTTTTGTCCCGCTCGGCATGAAACTTGTTGCCGGAATGACGACGGTACAGAGTTTTGCCGGCACCCTGTCAGGGGCTATTGGCCACCATAGATTCAAACGCATCCACTGGCCACTCGTCGCCACACTGGGCGGCCCGATGACGCTAGCCGGATTTATAGGGTCACGTTTTTCCGTGGCAATAAGCGAGCAGGTAATGCTGCTCATTTTTGCACTGATGGCTCTGGCAGCGTCGCTCCTTATGTTGATGCCGAAAAAAGACGCCGCCGCAGAAGAAACCCTTGATGACGTAAACTTCCACTGGCCATTGGCCATTGCAACAGGTGCACTCATTGGCACTGCGGCGGGTATCATAGGCCAGGGCGGAGGTTTTCTTTACGTCCCGGCCATACTCTACCTGCTAAAAATACCAACCCGAATCTGCATCGGCAGCGCGCTGGCAATTGGCATTCTGTCATCCGGTGCAGTATTGCTGGGGCGCCTGGGCACCAGCCAGATCCCCTGGCAAGATGCATTCATTCTGGTAGTTGGCGTGATTATTGGCGCACAACTTGGCAGCCTGTTGAGCCAGCGTACACCTCGTGTAGTGCTGCGGCGTATTCTTGCAATCGTTATATTTGCTACCGCTATCAAGATAGGCTCCAGCGTTATCGAGCAATACCAGCACACATCTCTCAGCGGCTATTTCACTGCCTCGATTGTAGCGGAAACCACGTAATCCTCGACTCCCCTTCCCGGCGCCCAATCCTTGATGAATTCGCGCGATTCATCTTTGGGGCGTATACAGACGCCCGTAAAACCAGCCGCAGCGATCAGCGCCTCGAGTTCGTCAGTCAGTAACGCACCTGCGACACAGGCAGAATGCAGGTACGGATCATTACGCATCTCTTCCGGCAACTCCGTACTCGCAACAACATCTGAAATCGCCAGCCTGCCACCGACTTTCAGTATCCTGAAGCTTTCCCGGAATACCTGTGCCTTGTCCGGCGAAAGATTGATAACACAGTTAGAGATAATGACATCAACACTGCTATCAGCAACTGGCAGGTGTTCGATTTCACCCAGCCGGAACTCAACATTGTTGAAGCCCCCTTTTTCTGCATTATTCCGTGACTTGCTGATCATATCCGGTGTCATATCGACACCGATCACCTTACCGCTGCTACCTACTTCTGCGGCTGCCAAAAAGGCATCAAATCCGCCTCCACTACCGAGGTCCAGAACCACATCGCCGGGCTTAAGGCTGGCAATGGCTCGAGGATTACCGCAGCCCAGGCCCATGTCAGCACCTTGTGGCACAGATTCAAGGTCACTCTTTTGATACCCCAGTCGTGTGGAGATCAACTGATTGATTTGTTCGTCATCCGACACACCGCAACAGCTGCTTACTTCTCCGCAGCAATCGCCACCCTCACTGGCGGCAGCCACAGCGCTGTAAGCGTCGCGGACCTGCTGGCGATGGCGATCTGCGTTTTTCTGGTTCATGGAATATTGCCCTCTCGTCTTCTATTATTGGCATTGTCTTGCTCGCCCGGCTGTAGCCGGCTAATGTCTTGCCAGCGCCGATAGTCGTCTACTGTATCGATGTCCCACAATGTTTCAAGCTCCGCCCAACTCTGGTGCTCTGCCAGCAGTCGCAGACGCGTTTTGTGCAGGACTTCATCGGTGCTCCAGGGAATTTCGCTAAACAGGGATGGATGAGCGCAATTTTGACCCACCATAACGTAACCACCGTCTTCGGCCGGACCAAACACAACATCAATACCGGATGCCAGCGCTTTCAGGGCGCGATAAACATAGCCCGGCGTCATTGCCGGACAGTCGCTGCCGACAAGAACGGCAGACCGACACCTTGCCAGGCTATTCTGGAACACTTTCCGCATTCGCTGTCCAAGGTCTCCGGCGGGTTGCTCATGCATGCTGACACCAAGTGTATCGTGCAGTTTATTAAACAATGGATGCCTTGTATGCGGACTGACCCATAGTTCAACCGGCGCCAGTTGAGCAGTAACCAAAGCCCCTACCTGTTGTTCCAGCCACAGCGCATAACTGCATGCAGCTTCCTCATCACCGATTTCGGCCGCAAGACGCGTTTTGACCTGGCCAGGAAATGGAGCTTTGGCGAATACGAGGATCCTCGCCTTTGGGTAGGTCCAGCCCGAAACTTCAATCATATTGTTTAACCAGCCGTTCTGCGGACACACCAAAATAATAGGCTGCCCTCAGGTACCACATTCTTACCATTGTCCGCACCACACCGTAACGCTCCCAACGACGACTGGATGTTACCAATCTCTGTTTCAGGCAGACGGGTGGTGAGAGACGCTTGAGAGACCGGCTCAGGGCGATGTCTTCCATCAGCGGCTGGTTTGGAAACCCCTCGACTGAATCAAACCAGTCACGGCTGACGAACAGCCCCTGATCGCCAGTGGCTATGCCGGTCAGTCTGGAACGCAGATTCATGCCAGCCTCGATTATCCGCAACAGCAGGTTAGACCCGGAAAGAGATATATCAAAACGCCCCCACCCTGACCGCCCCCCAATGGCGCCGCTAACCAGTTTATCTATATCGTCGGGTACACGAGTATCAGCATGCAGGAAGAGCAGCATTTCCCCGGTGCTGTGGCTTGCGCCTAGATTCATCTGACGGGCCCTGCTGGCGCTAGTGTAATAGATCCGATCGACGAACGGTTCGGCTGCAGATGGAGTCGCATCGTCACTACCGCCATCGATGAGGATAACCTCGTGGCCACGCTGTCTTGACTGCTGGAGTTTTAACAAAGTGTCAACGATGCATGCACGTTCATTCAGCACGGGAATAATAATCGAGAGTTTACGTGATTTCACTACAGCGCTCCGCCGCAACTGCTCCCCTGCCCGGCTGTGCACCCGTAACAATGATTACAAACAACAACGGGGTTACCTTGCAGGGATTCAGCCTGTAGATCACGCAGATGCAGTCTGCTGCGGCCGTCCACCTCCAAAGGAAGGTCCAGCATCTGGTTAAAATCGCAATCATACAAATATCCATTCCAGTCAACACTGATAAGATTTCGGCACATCACGTTATCGAGATTCTCGGCCTGGTAAGCCGACTTCAGTAATGCAAGGTAATCGTCGAAGTCACCTTTCGAAACCAGTGTGCTGCCAAACCGCTGAATCGGCATATTGGCAAGAACGAACAGGTGATTGAATACAATGCCTGCCTGCGATTTCAGTTCACGGTGATAGTCGTCTTCGAGTTGCTTCTGTTCAGGAGGTAATGTAGCACCTGCCGGGTTATACATGAGATTGATTTCCAGCCCGCTGCCGGGATGGCCATAACCAAGTCGATTAAGCAACTGGAGTGCTTTTATACTGGCGGCATAGACACCGTCACCACGCTGGGCGTCAACGTTGTCTTTTCCATAGCAGGGTAATGAAGCAACTATTTCAACCTGGTTATCCGCAAGAAAGCCGGCAAGATCTTCCTGTCCGGGTTCCAGCAAAATGGTCAGATTGCAACGGTCGATCACCTTTACACCAAGCTGCCGGGCAGTGCTCACCAGCGTGCGGAAATGGGCATTAAGCTCTGGTGCCCCGCCAGTCAGATCCAGGTTTTTAATGGCAGAGCGTCGTAGAAACTCGACGACATCATTCACGGTATCTGCCTGCATTTCTTCCTTGCGTGTCGGCCCGGCATTTACATGGCAATGAAGGCAGGCCTGATTACAGCGATAGCCGAGATTGACTTGCAGGGTATCCGCAGTTCCACGATGTACGGAGGGAAAATCGCTGCCCTGGAGTAGAGGCAAGGTTGCATGCATGAAATAGATCCTTCCACTGTATGTTTTTGCGTAGTATGCCTGAAAAATGCCAATCGCACTCACAGTCTGGAACATGTGGAATCTAAGCTGTTGACTACAGCTTCCCATTACTAAATGATGGGCCCTGTGCGGCAATTAACGCACTGTGCCTCAAAGGAATGTGCATGGAAAAGCCACCATTGTGGGCGCGGGGCGTGCCGGCAGATCTACCGCACCGATACTCGCCAGGGAGAAGCTTTTCAGATGGGAAAAGATACCGTAACCATTACTGACAATCGAGATAACCGGCAGATTGAACTTCCGATTCTTGGCAGCACGCAGGGACCCGATGCTGTCGACATCGGCCGCTTCTTCCGCGAGCTCGGATTATTTACCTACGATCCCGGCTTCCTCTCCACGGCCAGTTGCCACAGCTCACTAACCTATCTTGATGGTACCGCGGGTATGCTCCAGTATCGTGGTTATCCCATCGACCAGTTGGCAGAACACAGTAACTTTCTGGAAGTTGCACACCTGATGCTGTATGGCGAACTGCCCAACGAGGAGGAAATCAGCGGTTTCAACAGCATTATTACGAATCACAGCATGCTGAACGAGGCACTGAAGAGCTTCTTCCGTGGTTTTTACCACGATGCGCACCCCATGGCGATCATGGTCGGCGTGGTGGGGTCACTGTCTGCCTTCTATCACGACTCCACCGACATCAGTAACCCGACGCATCGGGAAATTGCCGCCCACAGGCTCATAGCCAAAATGCCCAGTATTGCTGCGGCGAGCTACAAACATTCTGTTGGTGAGCCACAGGTCTACCCGGACAACAACCTGAGTTACACAGGCAACCTGCTGCGCATGATGTTTTCTGTACCGTGTGAAACCTATGAGATAGACCCGATCGCCGAAAAAGCACTGGACCTGATCTTCATTCTGCACATTGACCACGAACAGAATGCCAGCACGTCAACGGTACGCCTTGCCGGTAGCTCTGGCGCCAATCCATTTGCCTGTATCGCCTCTGGTATCGCAGCGCTATGGGGGCCTGCCCACGGCGGGGCTAACGAGGCAGTACTGACAATGCTGGACGAAATTGGCGACGTGAGTAATGTACCGGCATTTCTTGAAAGAGCCAAAGACAAACAAGACCCTTTCCGCCTGATGGGATTTGGCCATCGTGTTTACAAGAACTATGATCCACGCGCCCGAATTATTCGCAAAATGTGTCATGAAGTTCTTGCCAAACTGGGAGATGCCAATGATCCGATGTTTGAACTGGCATTGCGTCTGGAAGAGATCGCGCTGAAAGATGACTATTTCGTTGAACGCAAACTTTATCCCAATGTCGATTTTTATTCGGGCCTCATTTACAGGGCCATTGGCATACCTACCAATATGTTCACTGTCATGTTTTCCATCGCCCGCACGGTTGGTTGGGTAGCCCAATGGATGGAGATGATCAGCGAGCACGACCAGCGTATAGGTCGCCCACGACAACTGTATACCGGGCCGACGCAGCGCGATTACATACCCATCAACAATCGCTGATTCTGGTTGATATGTACGCAAAGGAATTCAATCTCTCCACAGACATCTGTCACCTGAATCATGCCGCAGTCGGACCCTGGCCAAAACGTAGCATAGAAGCCGTGCGACGCTTTGCCGAGGAGAATGGCAAGTATGGATCACAACACTATGATCGCTGGTTGAAAACCGAACAGTCCTTGCGCGAACAACTGCAATTCCTGATCAACGCACGCGACAGTTCGGAAATAGCCCTGCTGAAAAACACATCGGAAGCATTGTCTGTTATTGCTTACGGCATCGACTGGCAACAGGGCGATGAAGTTGTCATCAGCAATCAGGAATTCCCCTCCAACCGTATTGTCTGGGAATCGCTCGGCTCAATGGGTGTAAGAACAATTGAGGCGGATATAGGCCAGGTCGATTCACCGGAACAGGCTTTAATTGCAGCCATGACTGATCGTACTCGCCTGGTGTCAATCAGTTCGGTGCAGTACAGCACCGGGCTGGCACTGGACCTTGAAACCATTGGCGCTGCCTGTCAGGCAGCGGGTGTTGCCTTCTGTGTTGACGCTATCCAGAGCATTGGCGTCAAGCCATTGGATGTTCAAGCCTGTCACGCAGATTTTGTTGTAGCGGATGGTCACAAATGGATGCTTGGCCCTGAAGGTCTGGCCCTGTTTTACTGCCGGGAGGAATGGATATCCCGACTGGCACTGAAACAATATGGCTGGCACATGGTGGAAGCACTTGGCGATTATGATCGTCGCAGCTGGCAAGCAGCATCCAGTGCTCGCCGTTTCGAGTGTGGCAGCCCCAATATGCTGGGTATTCACGCGTTGCACGCCAGCGTCGGTCTTCTAATCGATGCTGGAATACAGGAAATATATGAGAAAGTTTCTTCAAATATCTCCTATCTTATTGATATTTTGGTGGAACAGGGTTTCATCGTCATTTCGGAAACCGCCCCCGAAAGGCGCGCCGGCATTCTGACCTTCCGGCACCCGGAGACAAGCAACGAAACACTGTATTCGCACCTGCAGCAACACGGCGTAATTTGCGCGCTGCGCGGCGGTGGCGTGCGCTTTTCACCTCACTTCTACACCGGCCGGGACAGCCTTGACCGGGCCGTCACCCTTGCCACTGAGGCATAAATATTTTCAATTAAAACAAGCTATTATAGAGCTCTCTCAGCCCCATTGAGAATATGCCGCTATGGTTAGTAATAAGGTGGGCATTGGGGCCGATAAACTCGTCCCGGGATCGGGTGTCTAAAACGCTACATTATTGGTGCAAACGGAGGTTGTATGATTTTCAATCCTGCAGCCTGGTTGGGCAAAAAGATTGTTAGCTGGCTGACAGCTGACAACGCTGATAGCAACCCGCCCCTTTGCGATTTTGATCGAGTTCGCTACGAAATAAGACCTTGTGATGTTCTATTGGTAGAAGGTCGCAGCCGTGTCTCCGAAATCATCCGGACAGTCACCCAGAGTCCATGGTCACATTCAGCCATGTACATCGGCAGGGTTCACGACATTGACGACGAAGAACTGAGAGAGAAGGTCCTGTCATTCTACGACGGTGACCCTAATGAGCAGTTGATCATCGAAGCCTGGCTGGGACAAGGCACCGTGGTTAAGACCCTGGAGAAGTATCGCGGCGATTCGCTTCGCGTTTGTCGGCCCACAGGCCTGTCTCGCCAGGATTCACAGCATGTCCTCAAGTTTGCCCTGCAACACCTGGGATTTGACTATGACCTTCGCCAGCTACTCGACCTGGCCCGCTTTCTTTTCCCCTACAGCATCATTCCGCGACGCTGGCGCTCCAGCTTGTTTCAACACAACGCCGGTTCCCCGACGCGATCTGTATGCTCTTCCATGATAGCCGCGGCGTTCGCGTCAGTCAGGTTTCCCGTCCTGCCGGTTCTGGAGGAGCGCAGGGACGGTTCGTTGCGCATGGTTCCACGCAACACGCGATTATTCACCCCGCGTGATTTTGACTACTCACCCTACTTCGAAATCATCAAGTGTCCTCATCTTGATTACGGCAAACAACCCAGTTATCGAAATTTGCCCTGGGATCGCAAGGGACGTATATGCAATGAAGATGGCGACTGCTATGTTCCAACCATGCAGCCGGAACCAGATGCGAAGTCACCTGCGAGTATCGATTTGATAACCCCGCAGGAACAACAGTCCGGCAACAAAGACACCGGGCTGGAAGAAGTGAAAGGTAGCTGAATAGCAGGAGACAGACATGTCTACCATCATCGAGTTATTCGTGGTCATTGGAGGGATCTGGTTACTGGCAGCCAGACAGGCTTCGGGCTGGACGTGGACTATTGCAATCGGCGCCTACCTGGTTGCATGGCCGCTGGTGCATGCTGTTACGCCCTGGGTAATGACGCCCGTATGGGTACTGTTCGTTCCAGGCGTAATCCTGTTGTGCGTACCCGCAATTCGACGCCAGGTTATCAGTGCGCCGATTCTCGACCAGTTCAGAAGCATGATGCCGGCCATGTCCGACACCGAACGCGAAGCTCTGGAAGCCGGCAGCACCTGGTGGGAAGCTGACCTGTTCAGTGGTAACCCCGACTGGAATAAATTGCTCAACTATCCGAAACCGGGTTTAAGCGAAGCCGAACAGGCGTTCATTGATGGTCCGGTGGATGAACTCTGCCAGATGATTGATGACTGGAAAATCACCGAAGAGTTACACGATTTGCCCCCTGACGTCTGGCAGTTTCTCAAACAGCAACGATTCTTTGGCATGATCATCCCGCGCGAGCACGGTGGGCTGGAATTCAGTGCCTATGCGCATTCCTGCGTGGTTATGAAAATTGCCAGCCGCAGCATTACCGCCGCGGTCACCACCATGGTACCGAACTCTCTTGGCCCTGCTCAGCTACTGTTGCACTACGGCACAGAGGAACAGAAGCAGTACTACCTGCCACGCCTTGCTTGCGGTGATGAAGTCCCCTGCTTTGCGCTTACCGGACCGGATGCGGGCAGTGACGCAGCCGCGATGCCAGACAAAGGCGTGGTTTGCCGGCAGGTAATTGAAGGCCAGGAGCAACTCGGCATTCGCCTCAACTGGGATAAACGCTATATCACCCTGGGGCCGGTGGCCACAGTGCTCGGGCTGGCTTTTAAGCTTTATGATCCAGATCATTTGCTGGGTAGCGAGGAAGCCCTGGGCATCACTCTCGCCCTGATCCCCACCAACACGCCCGGTATCGATATAGGCAGCCGCCACTTTCCGCTCAACCAGGCATTTATGAATGGTCCCAACCGTGGTCATGATGTTTTCATTCCCATGGACTGGATTATTGGCGGCCAGGAACATATCGGCCAGGGCTGGCGCATGCTGATGGAATGCCTGGCTGATGGACGCGCTATCTCCCTGCCGGCACTCAGTACCGGTGCCGGCAAGCTTGCATCCCGAACCAGTGGCGCCTATGCCGCTGTACGAAAACAGTTCAAGACCCCCATAGGACAGTTTGAAGGTATTGCTGAAGTACTGGGACGCATTGCCGGTAACACCTATGCCATGGATGCTGCACGCGGCCTGACAACACTTGCAGTTGATAATGGAGAAAAACCGTCTGTCGCATCTGCGATTGTGAAATACCACCTCACCGAGCGCATGCGGGATGTTATTGACGATGCCATGGACATTCACGGTGGTCGTGGTATCTGCATGGGTCCGCGTAACTACCTGGCACGCGTCTATCAGGCTATCCCTATCAGCATCACGGTAGAAGGTGCAAACATCCTGACCCGCAGCCTGATCATCTTTGGTCAGGGCGCCATTCGCTGCCACCAATACTTGCTGAAGGAGATGGAAACCGCGCAGCAGCGAGATCTGGCAGGCTTCGATGACGCCATTTTCGGCCACGCAAAGCTGCTTGCAAGCAACCTGGCAAGAGCCGGTTTTCATGGCCTTACCGGCGCTCGCTTTGCCGCATCGCCGGTTGACCGCGAAGAGGCTGGATACTATCGCCAGTTGTCGCGCATGGCCGCAGTTTTTGCCATCACCGCTGAAGCTGCCTTGCTTACGCTTGGAGGTTCCCTGAAGCGGCGTGAATCACTCTCGGCCAGGCTCGGTGATGTACTTAGCCAACTCTACCTCGCGTCCGCAGCACTCAAGCGTTTTAACGATCAGGGTCACCAGCCAGCTGACCGACCACTTGTTGAATGGGTGGTACGGGATTGTTTGTATAACATGCAACAAACACTTTTCCAGATATATGACAACTTACCGGGTCGAATGACGGGCCGTATCCTTAAATGGACACTGTTTCCCTTTGGTGCGAGCTACAAAGCTGTCGATGATGCTCTGCTGATGCGTGCAGCCAATGTTGTATTGCGCTGGGGCAGCGCACGTGACCGGCTGACAGACGGTCTGTTTATTCCGGATTCAGACGAGGAATCACTGAGACAGCTTGAAACCGCGCTGGAAAAAACGACAGCAGCTCGGCCGGTGCTCTCAAACTTGCGAAATGCCATGCGCAGTGGTCAACTTGCAGTTGGGGACCCCGAACACTGTCTGGTCGAAGCAGTTGCAGCAGGTGTGATCGATGAACGCGAAGCGGCAAAAGTAAGAGCCGCCGCCGCTGCCAGGCAGCGCGTTATCGGTGTTGATGAATTCGATGCCGAATACTGGAAGGAGGAACAGGAAACATGGCCAGACAACCCAACCCGCTCGCAGCAGGTCAGCCAGTCTACGTAGTAGACGGCAACCGCACACCTTTCCTGCGGGCGCGCGGCAAACCAGGCCCTTTTCATGCCTCGGACCTCGCCTTCCAGGCGGGGCGGGCTTTGCTTTACCGTCAGCCATTCAGTACAGATGAAATCGACCAGGTCATTACCGGCTGCGTCATGCCTGGCGCCAATGAGGCCAATATTGCGCGCGTTGTTGCCCTCCGGCTGGGTTGTAGTGAACGGACACCCGCGTGGACAGTGCAACGCAATTGCGCCTCGGGCCTGCAAGCACTCGACTGCGCAGCACAGGATATTGCGGCCGGGCGCTCTGATCTCGTGCTGGCCGGTGGTGTAGAGGCCATGAGTCACGCACCTTTGCTATTCAGTGAAGCGATGGTGACCTGGCTGGCTGGCTGGGCGAGTGCCCGCGGTGCGGGAAATCGTCTCAAAGCTGCAGCCGCTTTCAGACCGGTATTTCTGAAACCGGTAATTAGCCTGTTGCGCGGACTGACTGATCCAATTGTCGGCCTGAATATGGGGCAAACAGCGGAAGTGCTGGCCCATCGATTCAATATCACCCGGGAACATATGGACAGCTTTGCGCTTCGCAGCCACCAGCGCCTTGCCGCAGCACAGGAAAATGGCCGACTCGATGAGATCGAAGCCATCTATGATACGCGCGGACAGCACTATGTCGCTGACGACGGATTAAGGCCGGATAGCAGCATGGAGAGACTCGCCAGATTAAAACCGGTTTTTGACCGGCCTTTCGGTAAAGTCACAGCTGGCAACAGTGCCCAGATAACTGATGGCGCCGCCTGGTTAATACTCGCCAGCGAGGAGATGATCAGTAAACATGACCTGCCGGTTCTGGGGCGAATTGTGGATAGCCAGTGGTCCGGCCTGGATCCTGGCCAGATGGGGCTGGGGCCAGTGCATGCCATGGCTCCAATTATGGTGCGCAACCAGTTGAACAGCGGTGACCTGGATAACTGGGAAATTAATGAAGCCTTCGCGGCCCAGGTGCAGGCATGTTTATGTGCCTGGCAGGATGAAGAATATTGTAAACAGGAACTGGGGCTGGATGCAGCGTTCTCCGCTATTGATGAAAGTCATCTGAATATTGATGGTGGTGGTGTTGCCGTTGGTCACCCGGTAGGTGCAAGTGGCGCCCGGATCGTCCTGCATCTTCTGAATACGCTCAAGGCGAATGGTGGTAGCCGCGGGATGGCCAGCCTGTGTATTGGCGGTGGTCAGGGCGGCGCTATGCTGGTCGAGCGGGAGGCTTGATGGACACACCGACAAATAATACCAACCTGTATACCATTATCGACGAAGATAACGTCGCATGGCTGCACCTCGACAAGCAAGATACCGGGACAAACGTACTATCCGCTGAACTGCTGGAAGACCTGTATGAGGAGTTAACACAGTTCGATGAAAATCCGCCTCGCGGACTGATTATTGTTTCCGATAAAACCAATGGCTTCGTAGCCGGCGCAGATGTGCGCGAATTCGCCAAACTGGAAAATCACGATCAGGCAGTCAATGCTATCCAGCGCGGCCAGGAAGTTTTCAACTACCTTGAGGCGCTACCCTTCCCCACGGTGGCATTGATTCACGGTTTCTGCCTGGGCGGAGGTCTGGAGCTTGCGCTTGCGTGCCGCTACCGTATTGCACGTGACGATACCGGCACCCGACTGGGCCTGCCGGAAGTTCGACTCGGCATTCATCCCGGTTTTGGCGGCGTGGCACGCCTGATACCGCTGGTCGGCGCACTGCATGCCATGGATCTTATGCTCAGTGGTCGAGCAGTGAATGGCCGCACTGCAAAACGTATGGGTATCGTCGACCATGTAGTACCGGAACGGCACATGAGAACTGCAGCCCTTAGCCTGATTCTCGACCCGCCGTTCCCGCACCGCGCAGGAAAACTGCAAGCCGCTACCAACCATGCCTGGGTACGGCCATTGCTTGCCATGATGTTCCGGCAACAAGTCTCGAAAAAAGCCAGGGCCGACCACTATCCCGCGCCTTACGCACTAATTGAGCTCTGGCGACAACATGCCGATCACAAACGCAATATGCTACGTGCGGAGGCTGAATCTGTCGCCGAACTGATTACCGGCCCCACCGCACAAAACCTGATCCGGGTATTTTTGTTACAGGAACGTCTAAAAGGTCTGGCCAAGGGCACAGAATTTCAGCCCCATCATGTCCATGTCATTGGTGCCGGCATTATGGGTGGTGACATTGCCGCCTGGTGTGCTCTCAAAGGCATGCAGGTCACTCTTGCTGATCAGTCACCTGAACGTATCGCGCCCGCAATAAAACGCGCTTACGCCTTGTTCAGGAAACGCCTGAAAAAAACCCGCCCCATACAGGAAGCCATGGATCGTCTGATGCCGGACCATCAGGGGCTGGGAGTTTCACGCGCCGATGTAGTCATCGAGGCAATATTCGAAGATGCGGAGGTCAAACGAAGTCTCTACCAGCAGCTGGAACCGAAAATGCGACCCGATGCCATACTGGCAACGAATACGTCGAGCATTCCCCTTAAGGAGTTACGCACGGCCCTTGTGAAACCGGACCGCCTGGTTGGATTACACTTCTTCAACCCGGTCGCAAAAATGCAGCTGGTTGAAATCGTCAGGGATGCCGAGACCGATAGTAGCGTCGTTGCCAATGCCACTGCTTTTGCCCGCAAGATCGACAGGCTGCCCCTGCCGGTAAGCGGAACCCCTGGTTTCCTGGTTAATCGAATTCTCATGCCCTACCTGCTGGAGGCAGTGGCACTCGAGGCTGAAGGCATAGCTGCAACAGAAATTGATCGCCAGGCCCTGGCATTTGGCATGCCTATGGGGCCAGTGGAACTCGCTGATACCGTGGGGCTCGATATATGCCTGCACGTCGCAGAAATTCTTTCAGAGCATATGGACACCACTGTTCCGCAACGTCTGCGCGACCTGGTTGAAGCCGGACATCTGGGAAGAAAAACTGGCGAAGGATTTTATAAATACAGCAAGGGTAAGCCAGTTAAAGCGAAAGATGCACAGATTCACCAAAGTGGACATGAAATTATCGATCGCATGATATTGCGCATGCTGAATGAAGTGGTTGCCTGCCTGCGCGAGAAGGTCGTCGATGAAGCAGACCTGCTTGATGGTGGCATGGTTTATGGTACCGGGTTCGCTCCTTTCCGTGGCGGCCCGTTACACCACATAGAAACTGTGGGCGCTGATGTACTTTATGAACGCCTGCAGGAACTCGAACAAAAATATGGCTCCCGTTTCCAACCAGACCCTGGATGGGAGCAAGTTTCTGGATTTACCTCAACCGAAGATAGCGATGGATAACAATCAATGGTTCAGACAGACACGCATATAACCCCTGAAGAAGCTGGCACTCTTGCCGGACTGTTCTTCGAACGCGTTCAACGCACTCCGGATAGTCTGGCATATCGTTCCTACGATGAAACCAATGAATGCTGGGAAGACCTGAGCTGGTCCGAAGCCGGCGCACAGGTCGCACGCTGGCAGGCGGCACTGGCCTCTGAAAACCTTGAACCCGGTGACCGGGTTGCGATCATGATGGGGAACTGTCCTGAATGGATGATGTGTGATCAGGCCACATTGGCAAATGGCCTGGTTGTTGTCCCTCTTTATACCCAGGACCGCGCCGAAAACGTTGCTTACATCCTTCAAAACGCTGGTGCCAAGGTACTGGTCATCGGCAACCAGGAGCACTGGGACAGTCTCCAGGCTGTACGCGACCAACTGGGGTTTTTGAATCGCATCGTCAGTCTGGAGCACATTGATACGGCCGGGCATCCCGATGCCCGGCTGAAGGTGCTAGGCACATGGTTGCCGGACCATGCCGAACCCATGCGCGTGAACTGGGACAAGGATGCATTAGCCAGCATTGTATATACCTCAGGCACCACAGGACGACCGAAGGGCGTCATGCTTAGTCATCACAATATTCTATGGAACGCACACCGCAGCCTTGAAATGGTCAAATGTAGCTCTGATGAGCTGTTTCTGTCATTCCTGCCTTTATCGCACACTCTGGAACGGACAGCTGGCTATTACCTGCCCATGATGCTTGGCGCTGCTGTTGCCTATAACCGTTCGATTCCTCAACTGGCTGATGATTTACTGGCCATCAGGCCCACCATACTTGTTTCGGTGCCTCGAATTTTCGAACGCGTCTATAACAAGATACAGACCGGTCTGGAAGAGAAATCCCCCATCGCGCGTGGCCTGTTCAAGCTGGCCGTCGCGGTCGGCTGGCAAAGCTTTGAACACCAGCAGGGCCGTTCCGGCTGGTCTCCCAGGTTGTTACTGTGGCCTTTACTCAAAACTATTGTTGCCGGCAAGGTAATGGAAAAACTGGGTGGTCGTATGCGCCTGGCCGTCGTAGGCGGCGCACCCCTGCCGGGTGGTGTTGCACGACTGTTTATCGGTTTGGGATTACCCATGATTCAAGGCTACGGCCTAACCGAGACCAGCCCCGTCATCTCCGTCAACATGGTTGAGAAAAACGATCCTGACAGTGTAGGTTGTCTGCTCGAGGATGTTGAAGCAAAAATCGGCGACCAGGATGAACTCCAGGTACGCAGCCCCGGAGTTATGCTCGGTTACTGGGCCAACGAGAAAGCCACCAGCGAGATGATTGATTCAGAGGGATGGCTGCATACCGGCGACAAGGCGCGCATCGACAATGGCTACGTGTATATTACCGGCCGACTGAAAGAAATCATTGTTCTTGCCAACGGCGAAAAGGTTCCACCTGCAGACATGGAAATGGCCATTTGCATGGATGGTTTATTCGAACAGGCAATGGTTGTGGGCGACAATCGCCCTTATCTCAGTGCAATGGTTGTCCTCAATCCTGAACAGTGGGAAATTATGGCTCGTAAGCTTGGACTGGATCCGGCCGCCCCGGATGCCTGCGAGAGCCCGCAAATCAACGAAATGGTCCTGGAGCGCATTGCCCTGCAAATCAGCGCATTTCCGGGCTACGCCCAGATACGCAGAGTACGCTGTCAGCTGGAGCCGTGGAGTATAGAAAATGGCTTGATCACGCCAACGCTCAAGTTAAAACGCAATGAAGCGTGCAGTCGCTTTTCAGATGTAATTGACGAACTCTATGCAGATCACTAATCCGCAGCAATAACAGCAGCGACAGAGCTTAATTCGGTTACTGTATTGATACTGCTGCGAGACGCATGTCGTCGCTCGTGGTCCTGGTAATAGATCAGATCCTGAACAATCGCCTCGGCAACAAAGTCGGTCTCGGCAAATTCCATTGCAACCTCCTCAGTTGAGCCGCGCACAATCCGCGCATATAGCTTCCGGTAAATCGTCTCGCTACCGGTCCAGACCCTGAAGTTCAGAATCACCGATCGCTGTTCAGATGGGAGAGTGCCCTTCCAGAGCTTGATTGATACACCGTCTCGACTGATATTTTCCGCATATCCACAGCAACGCCCTGCACCGGGATGAGCAATTTCAATATCCACCAGAATCTGACTGCGTTTAGATTTTCTGCGTTCCACAGCGCCACCTACCCAATTAGGTTTTTAGCGAAAACCCCGCATTGTGGCGAGGTGCGCCGGGGAGCCTGCATCCATCCCCATCCATGCACCGTCCTGACGCACCAGTCGTGAAAATATTTTGTTTAGGGAGCATCCGGCTCGGGCAGATTAAGGCAAGTAGGCCAGACTTCTGTGTCCTGGTTCCGTTTATAACGGCAGTTTGTTTGGGGACTTTAAGTAATATGAGCGCTGTTACAAGGAGAGATTAAACTTTAATTATATTTTCTTACTTATTGTTTATATTATGTTTTATCAATAATTAACGAGGTACTGTGTTAAACAGTGCATAGAAGTTTTCAGTCGTTGCCGAAGCGACTTCCTCCATGCTTTCCTCACGCAACTCGGCTACATGCTCTGCCACATAGCGCACGTAGGCGGGTTGATTCGACTTGCCCCGCTTGGGCACTGGTGCCAGATAGGGCGAATCAGTTTCCACCAGCATGCGTTCAACCGGCATTTTACGCGCGACGTCCTTGAGTGTCCGGGCATTCTTGAAAGTAACAATGCCGGAGAAAGATATGTAGAAGTTCATATCCATGGCAGCCTGGGCCATTTCCCAGTCTTCTGTAAAGCAATGCAGTACACCACCCGCGTCAGCAGCTCGTTCCTCAGCCATAATTTTCAGCGTGTCTTCACGTGCCGCTCGCGTATGTACGATCAGTGGCTTGTTAAGCTCACGCGCTGCACGGATGTGCGTGCGAAATCGCTCACGCTGCCATTCAACATCACCTTCTACCCGGAAATAGTCCAGACCTGTTTCACCAATGGCAACAACCCTGGCTTGCTGGCCCAGCCTGACGAGCTGGTCGACATCAGGTTCCAGAACATCGGTACCGTCCGGATGCACACCAACCGACGCCGACACCTGCGGGTGTGGCTCAATCAACTCCAGCATGGGCTCAAAACGTTCAAGGCTTACGGAAACGCACAGCATGTGCTGAACACCCTGCAGGGATGCTTCATCAAGTACGGGTGTCAATGCACCCTGATCAGGGCACAACATGTCGAGATGACAGTGAGAATCTACCAGCACAATGCGGCAGCTTACATAGTGTGCGTGGGGCGGTCCGCTGTCAGCGCTCCCGCCAGATAGGTTTCGATTTTCTTTTGCGCCGCACCACCATCCTGCTCGCTAAACTGGACACCAATACCGGCTGCGCGCGCACCCTGGGCACCTTTGGGGGTTATCCAGATAATCTTTCCGGCCACCGGAATCTTTTCCGGCTCTTCCATGAGAGTCAGCAGCATGAAAACTTCGTCACCCAACTGGTAAACTTTATTTGTGGGTATAAACAAGCCACCGTTTTTGACAAACGGCATATAGGCGGCGTAAAGCGCGCTTTTATCCTTGATCGTGAGCGACAATATACCTTGTCTGGCGCCGCCGCCTGGTTTCGTTGTCATATAGACTCGCTTACCTCTTGGTTGGTCTGTTTTGCCCTGTTGTCCTTACTGACATCCCTGCCCAGTCGATCAGCAGATCTTCCAGTAGCAGCTGCCTGTTAAGACCGGAAGCCAGACCGGCTACCGCCCTGGCCAATTGTTCAGAAAGCACAAACAGTTTTCTACAGTCTACCTTTTCCACGATTTGCTGCAACTTATGAGCCACTTCAGTTTCGGGCTCGGCAAGCCCGGTCTGCTGCCAGCGTATCAGGCTGTTCACCCACTGCTGCCACCACTGCATGACATTTCGCTGGGTATCGACATCCCGGGCCCATAATTCCGCCGCTTTCAATGGGTCCCGCTTTCCCGAATAGATAGCCATAAGCTCATCGAGACAATCGTCACGCTGCCCGAGACTGTCCGAACCTGCCAGAGCCAGCGCCCTGAAAGGAGCCCCACCGGACATTACCAGGCAGCGCGTCGCCACGGTCTCCTCCAGCTGCTGTTGACGCAACCAGGTTTTGGCGATCGACTGTGACGGCCGTTGTATATCAATCCGCTGACAACGACTTCGTATCGTCGCAGGCAACCGGCCCGGAACAGCCGTCAGCAGTAACAGCAATGTGTTGTCAGTCGGCTCTTCCAGGGTTTTCAACAGGCTGTTTGCTGCGTTGATATTCATGGCATCAGCGGGCTGGACAATGGCAATCTTGTAGCCTCCTGAATGACTGGTCATGCCAAGACTGGCGCCGAGTCTGCGCACCTGGTCAACCTTGATAGCCTTACCTGCCTCTTCAGGCTGCAGCTCAATGAAATCGGGGTGCGCACCGTTATCAAACCAGCCACACCCGCTGCACTGTCCACAGGCTGATACACTTTCTTGCGACTGTTCGCAAAGCAGGGCTCCCGCCAGCCAGTCCGCCAGCATCCGTTTTCCCAGCCCCTCGGCGCCACAGATCAATAATGCGTGAGGCAGACGATCCTGTTGAATCATCTGTCGCAGTTGATCACGGCCAGGCTGCAACCAGTCAGGCAAAGTATTCATGACGCCGTTAGTTCAGTAATGACTGCATCAAGCTGTAGCTGCACGGCTGCCAGCTCCTGGCTGGCATCAATGACCCGGAAACGCACAGGATCATTGCTGGCCCTGTCCAGATAGGTCTGACGAACATTGTTGAAGAACGTTTTCTTCTCCTGTTCGAAACGGTCAAGCTTGCCGCGTCTTCCGGCACGTTCAAGTCCGGTTTCGACAGGGATATCAAACAACAGGGTCATGTAAGGCTTAAATTCTGACTGCACCCATTGCTCAAGCACTTCGATCCGCCCTTCATCCAGCCCCCTGCCACCACCCTGATAGGCATAGGTCGCGTCGGTAAATCGATCACACAGAACCCACGTACCCCGTTCCAGAGCAGGGAATACTTTCTCCTGCAGATGCTGCGCCCGCGCTGCAAACATCAGCAATAACTCGGTATCGGCATGGATCTGGCTGTCAGGATCCAGCAAAAGTGTCCGTATGCGCTCACCGAGCGCAGTTCCGCCCGGTTCTCGCGTTACCATAACATCGCAACCGGCCTGCTCCAGGTGTTGACGAACGTATTCCAGATTCGTGGTTTTACCTGCACCTTCACCACCTTCCAGAGTAATAAAACGGCCACCAAATTTATTCGTCATCGCTTTCTCTGGTAACGGTCTACAGCACGATTGTGTTCTTTCAACGTGCTGGAAAAATGGTGGCTACCATCACCACGGGCAACAAAATACAGGCTGTTGCCATCATCCGGGTGCAACACTGCCAGAATCGCCTCCCTGCCAGGCAAGGCTATCGGTGTCGGGGGCAGCCCGAATCGCGTGTAGGTGTTATAGGGTGTGTCGGTGCGTAAATCCCGATACCGGATATCGCCATCGAAGCTGTCACCGATGCCGTAAATAACCGTAGGGTCGGTTTGAAGCCTCATTCCTTTACGCAGTCGGCGTACAAATACGCCTGCTATCGTTGGACGCTCCGCCGCAACACCCGTCTCTTTCTCTACGATTGACGCAAGCACCAACGCCTCATACGATGTTTTCAGGGGCAAATCCGGATCGCGCTTCTCCCACGCCCCCAGTAAAAATTCATTCATGTCCTGGTAAGCCCGGCGCAAAAATTCCACGTCACTGGTACCGCGCGGAAAATAATAGGTTTCCGGCAGGAAACGACCTTCAGGGTGCTCATCCGGTTTACCAATTGCAGCCATAACTGCCGCATTATCGACGCTGGCAAGCGTATGTTCGAGCACATTGTCCTGCGAAATTCGCAACATCATATCGCCGAAAGTTTCACCTTCGATCAGAGTTAAACTGTGCTGTACAACTTGACCGCTGGCAAACTGCTCAAGCAATTGCTCCGGGTTGGTGCCTTGCTGGAGCTGGAACTCTCCTGCCTTGAGGCGCGAATCAAACTCGAGATACCGTCCAAGTACCACAAAATACAGAGGCGTTTCCAGTACCCCCATTTGATGAAGTCGGCTGGCGACGGATTTCAGGTTTTCACCCGAACTGATTTCAAATGGCGTCCCGGATGCCGGGATTTCCAGAGTGTTCTTGCGAAAAGCCTGGAAGTCCATTATCAGCCAGGCGCCTGCAAAGCTCGCAACAAGCACCAGCAAACCGGCTAACCTGAAAATAATTTCACCGGACCTTTTGTTTTTTGAAGCCTCTTTATTCACTACTGCTGCCACTCGCCCGATTGTGTTTTGTTACAGACTTTTAACGCTTGTTGTAATTTACGGGTTGTAGACCCGATCTCCAACCGGCACCTGCCGGAAATCTCTACAACGGGCCAGATCCCGATCAGACTGTTACAAATAAATAACTCGATTTTCTCATCCAGAACATCTGCACTCATTGTGTCAACACTACACTGCATCCCCAACTGGCCTGCAAGATCGATAACCACCGATCGCATCACACCGGCAACGCCGCAGTCGCGTAACATCGGCGTCACCACGCGGTCTTCGCGAACCAGGAAAACATTACTCATACTGGCTTCCACCAGTCTGCCATTGTAATCGAGCAACAGGCCTTCTTGAAACTCATCCTGCCATTCAGCCCTGGCAAGCACTTGTTCAAGACGGTTCAGGTGCTTGATACCGGCCAGCCGTGGCTGAATCGCCAGGCGAATGTTGCACACACGAACCCTCACGCCGGCATCTGCATAATCATCCGGCCAATCCGGCAACGCGTGCGCACTGACGATGCGAGTCACTGACTGCCCGGGCATGAATCGGTAACCACGGCCACCAGGACCCCGGCCGAGTATAATCTTGATGATGGCATCAGGGTGCTGTCCTGACAGCATCTCAACTTCTGCCTGGAGATGTGTCCAATCGCCAAAATCCAGCGCCAGGCGTTCACATCCTGACTGCAGGCGCTGGAAATGACGATCGACAAATTCTGCCTGGCCTCCCCGTACCGCAATAGTTTCGAACAGCCCGTCGCCGTACTGCAACGCCCGTTCAGCAGCTGATATTTGATCCGCCGGGGTACCGTTGACCAGGCAGGCCAGCATCAGCCAGATTCCGCGCTAATGGCTTTCAGCATGCCAGCAGCCTTTGCGCGGGTTTCCTCGAGTTCGTGCAGCGGCTGTGAGTCGTGGACAATACCTGCTCCAGCACGCAGACCGAGGCTGTCGCCATCACGCACAATAGTGCGAATAAGAATATTCAGTTCCATATCACCATCGTGATTAAGATACCCCATTGACCCGGTGTAGGCCCCCCGCGCCTGTTTCTCCAGTTCCGCGATTATTTCCATACAGCGTACCTTTGGGCACCCCGTGATTGTCCCACCAGGAAACACTGCGCGAATCACTTCTCCGGGTGTAACATCCGCGCGTTTACGCGCCGCTACATTGGATACTATATGATGCACCGTAGCGTAACGTTCGAGCGACATTAACTCGGTAACTTCGACACTGCCTGGAACGGCAATGCGACCCAGGTCATTCCTTTCCAGATCGATAAGCATAATATGCTCCGCCCGTTCTTTGGGGTGACGATGAAGCTCTTCCTGCAAGGCCTTGTCTTCCGCGGCATGGCGGCCGCGCGGTCGGGTACCGGCTATCGGCCGCGTCTGTACATCATTGCCCCGAACCGCCACAAGCTGCTCGGGCGAGCTGCTAAGCACGGCGCTGTCACCCCAGTCTGCAAGACCATTGAACGGACCGGGATTTTGACTGCGCAATTTCCTGTAAAGACTTGCCGAAAGCGCTCCCCTGGGCCAGTCACCACACCACTGCCGCGAAAGATTGACCTGAAATACATCGCCATCCCGGATGTACTGTTTTATCTGTGCCACAGCATCCAGATATGCCTGCGGATCATCTTCGCGCAATACAACAGGAGGAAAGCCGTAGTCAGGCCTATCGTAACTGGCCAGCGAACCGATATCATCCAGCATCCCCGTCAGCTGCTCATCGGACTCCGCAATCGCAATCCTCTCTTTGCGGACATGATCATGAATGATTGCAGCTGGTATGCGGGTGGCGCTGGCTACAGGCAACCCTGACTTATGCACGGGGAGCATCAACTGGGGCTCGACCTGAGCGGCCAGCTCATAACCCAGATAGAGAAACCACCCGCCCCGAAAAGGCAGGTCAGAATGCGGGGATTCAGCGTTAACCTGGCGCCAGCGCCGATCAAGTTCGGACAGAAAATCCGAATCTTCGATGTTGCGCAGTTCCAGTACTTCACCAGGGTAAGCAAACAGGATGTCATAGCGCCCCCGGGGACCGGCAGCACTGCTTTCGAGCAGAAACGGGTAACGCTCCGGACAAAAACTGTGCAGGTCCAGCAGATCGAAGCCCGGTTCCACGACTCGCTGACAAATCAACAGGAAGCCTCTGGCACTTTGTCTATATTGATCTGGTCAATCGAGCCTGGTAAAAACCAGTGATCCGTTAGTTCCACCGAAGCCGAATGAATTTGACATGGCAACCTGTATACGCATTTCACGCGCCTGCCCAGGCACAAAGTCCAGGTCGCATTCCGGATCCGGCGTAAACTGGTTGATTGTTGGTGGCGCCACCTGGTCACGCAAGGCCAGCACGGAAAATATGGCTTCTATACCACCGGCAGCACCAAGCAGGTGTCCAGTCATTGATTTTGTCGAGCTTACAGCAGTCTTGTAGGCGTGATCCCCAAGCGCAGATTTGATGGCGCTCACCTCTGCCACATCGCCGGCCGGAGTCGATGTGCCATGAGCATTAACGTAATCGACCTGGTCCGCATTGAGGCCTGCATCGCGCAGGGCACTACGCATGCAACGAGCAGCACCCTCCCCGCTTATCGACGGCTGGGTCATATGATAGGCATCACCGCTCATGCCATAGCCTTTAACCTCGGCATAGATACGGGCACCGCGCGCCCTGGCATGTTGATACTCTTCCAGAACCATAACTCCCGCACCGTCACCGAGAACAAAACCATCGCGATCCCTGTCCCAGGGACGGCTTGCAGCCTGCGGGTCATCATTTCGTGTAGATAGCGCTTTCGCCGCCGCAAATCCACCCAGACCTGTGTGCGTGGTTGCCATTTCAGCTCCGCCAGCAAGCATCACATCGGCATCACCGTAGTTAATTATCCGGGCCGCCTCTCCGATACTGTGCGTTCCTGTAGTGCACGCTGTAACCATTGCTATGTTTGGCCCCTTCAAGCCAAACATGATAGACAGATTGCCCGAAATCATATTGATGATGTTGGCCGGCACAAAAAAGGGAGAGATCTTGCGGGGACCGCCTTTCAGATAGGCAGCGTAGTTCTTTTCTATTCCTGGCAAGCCACCGATACCCGAACCGACGGACACACCGATCCGTTCGGCATTATCATCGGTTATTTCAAGCCCTGCATCACGGATCGCCTGGGTGCCGGCGGCTACGCCATAATGGATAAAGGTGTCCATTTTGCGCGAATCTTTTTTCGACACATAATCCGTGACTTCAAAATTTTCTATCGTACCGCCGAAGCGCACGGGAAAATCCTTGACGTCAAACGCAGTTATCGGGCGTATACCGCTGTTACCAGCGAGTATGTTTGACCACGCTGTATCAATAGACAGGCCTACCGGGCAGATTATGCCCAGACCAGTTATGACAACACGTCGATCGGAGGCAGGAGACAAATCTGATCCTTAACGGGTAGCTGGGAAAAGAACAGATTCGGGTCGCCCATGGACGGCGACCCGAAAGGGTACTAAACGATTATCAACCGAGGTGCGCGGTAACGTAATCAATCGCCTGCTGAACGGTAGTAATCTTTTCAGCTTCTTCATCGGGAATTTCGCACTCGAATTCTTCCTCGAGCGCCATAACCAGTTCTACGGTATCCAGAGAATCCGCGCCCAGGTCATCGACAAAAGACGCTTCATTCGTCACAGAATCTTCGCCGACATCAAGCTGCTCTACAACAATCTTCTTGACGCGTTCTTCAACATTGCTCATCGCTGATAAGTCCTCAGTTGTATATATTCAGTCCAGGCTGCGCGCGTATTTTAGTGAAAAGCACCTCACCATGCCAGTCAGTAAACACACTCCATTTCACGCCTGGTACACCCTAAATCCATTATAAATAATATATAATAACTACTATTATAAACAAATAGCTACAGTATATTTATATATAATTACTTTAACTCATGTGCATGCCGCCATTAACATGCAACGTTTCACCGGTGATGTAATTAGCCTGGTCAGAAGCCAAAAAACAGACCGCATTGGCAATATCTTCAGCTGTGCCGAGGCTGCCCAGCGGCACCTGTTGTATTAATGTTTCCCGCTGAGCTTCCGGCAATTCACGTGTCATATCCGTATCAATGAACCCCGGTGCCACTGCATTTACAGTAATACCGCGCGAGCCGACTTCCCGTGCCAGTGACTTGGTAAAACCGATCATTCCAGCCTTGGCAGCACAATAATTCGCCTGCCCGGGGTTGCCGGTAGACCCAACTACAGAAGCTATATTCACAATTCTGCCGCACCTGGCTTTCATCATGCCGCGCAAACATGCCTTGCTAAGGCGGAACACCGAGCTCAGGTTGGTATTCAGCACCGCATCCCACTCCTCAGTCTTCATCCTCATCAGCAGGTTGTCACGCGTAATACCGGCATTGTTGACAAGAATTGTCGGGGTGCCGAACTGTTCCTTGATAGTCGACATGACTGCGTCAATTGAGGCGTCGTCAGTAACGTTCAGATTAAGACCAATGCCTTCAACGCCCTGCTCTGCAAACACGCCTTGAATCGCCTCCGCACCCTTGTCAGTGGTTGCAGTACCAACCACCTTCGCACCCTGCTTACCAAGCTTTATGGCTATGGCCTGGCCAATGCCACGGCTTGCACCTGTCACCAACGCCACATTATTCTCTAATGACATAGTCAATATCCTTTGCGTTATGCAACCTCAGCGATGACCTTGTCCAGGTCTTCGGCAGTTTGCACAGCCATACCCGGCATCGATTTTTCGATGCGTTTGTTCAAACCCGCGAGCACTTTGCCTGGCCCCATTTCCAGCACCCGGGTTATGCCCCTGGCATTCATGGCTCGAATGGTTTCGACCCAGCGCACCGGCTGATACAACTGCGCTGATAAAACAGCTCGAATATCCTCAACAGTACTTTTGCAACTTACGTCAACATTGTGCAGCACAGGTATGGATGGCAGCTTGAATACTGTGTCGGCAAGGTCTTGTGCAAACCGCTCTGCGGCCGGCTTCATTAAACTGCAGTGCGATGGCACTGACACCGGTAAAGGTAATGCCCTTTTGGCACCTGCTGCTTTGGCCAGATTCATGGCGCGTTCTACAGCCGCTACCTGCCCGGCAATAACAACCTGGCCCGGAGAATTAAAATTCACTGCGCTGACAACTTCGCCTTCGGCTGCTTCGGCGCACAGCTGTTGAACCTGTTCATCGTCAAGACCGAGAATAGCTGCCATTGCTCCCTGCCCGTCAGGAACGGCATTCTGCATATACCGGCCACGCTTCTCCACCAGTCCGACAGCAGCATCGAAACCCAGCGAATCGGCGCACACCAGGGCGGTATACTCACCCAGGCTGTGACCAGCCATCATAGCAGGCATCTTGTCAGTCTTTTCCTGCCAACAGCGCCAGGTTGCCACGCCGGCGGTCAACATTGCCGGCTGGGTACAGGCAGTCTGGTTCAGAAGTTCTTCGGGGCCCTGCTGGACGCGCTCCCACAGGTCGTAGCCAAGTACCGAGGAAGCCGCTGAAAAAGTTTCAACCACCACAGGAAATACGGCAGCAAGCCTGGACAACATACCAATCGACTGAGAACCCTGGCCGGGAAAGACCATGGCAAAGTCGGCATTTGACGTAGTTTCGTTCATTTTGAAAACAGCACTTTCAGAATTTGAGAAGAATGGAACCCCAGGTGAACCCGCCACCAAAAGCTTCCATCAGCAAGGTTTCACCGCGCTTGATGCGCCCGTCTCTCACCGCCACATCAAGGGCCAGCGGCACAGACGCCCCTGACGTATTACCATGCTCACCGACTGTAACGACGACGTGATCCATGGACATTTTCAGCTTTTTGGCGGTAGCCTGAATAATACGGATATTGGCCTGATGAGGAATCAGCCAATCAATATCAGCCTTGCTCATATTGTTGGCTTCAAGAGTTTCATCAACAATACGACCCAGCGTATTGACAGCAACCTTGAACACTTCGTTACCTTTCATCGTAACGTAGCCATTGCCGTTTTTAAGACTATCGTACCCCTGACTGATACCACCAGGGACTGACAATAAATGCTCATAGGCTCCATCTGCATGCAGATGTGTAGACAGGATGCCAGGTTCGTCGCTGGCCTCAACAACAACAGCACCGGCACCGTCACCAAACAGGACGCAGGTGCCGCGATCAGTCCAGTCAAGTACGCGGGACAGGGTTTCCGCACCAACCACCAACGCGCATTTGGAAGTACCGGTACGCACGAACTTGTCAGCCACACTGAGCGCATAGACAAAGCCGGTGCAAACAGCCTGGATATCAAACGCAGCACAGCCGTGTCGATCCAGGCGTTTTTGCAACAGGCAGGCGGTACTGGGAAATACGCGATCAGGCGTTGTTGTTGCAACAATAATCAGATCGACATCCTGGGCACTGCGTCCGGCCGCCTCCAGCGCGCGGCGCGCAGCCTGTTCAGCCAGGTCGACAGTATTTTCACCATCGACTGCGATATGCCGTTTACTGATACCAGTGCGCTCACGTATCCACTGATCGCTGGTATCAACTATCTTTTCCAGATCCTGGTTAGTCAGCACCTTTTCGGGCAAATAACCACCAGTACCTGTAATCCGCGCGTAAATCATCCTGCCTGCCTCGTAGAAACAACCGCCTCCAACCTGGACTTGATCAGGTCTGGCACATTCCTCTCCACCACAGTTGCAGCAACTTCAATCGCGTTACTATAAGACAAGACATCTGCACTGCCATGGCTCTTGATAACCGAACCTCTCAAACCCAGCAGACTTGCGCCATTGTAACGACGGGGATCAATCTGTTTTCTGAACGACTTCAAAACCGGTAATGCGACTATCGCTGCCAGCCTCGTAAATACGTTGCGGGTAAATTCACGCTTGATAAAATATGAAATCATTTTGGCAATTCCTTCGCTGCTTTTCAGCGCGATATTGCCTATGAAGCCATCGCACGCAACGACATCAACTTTTCCTGTATAAATGCCATCGCCCTCTATGAAGCCCGCATAGTTCAACTGGCTATCTGCCAACAGGCTGGCAGCCTCCTTGATCGTTTCACTGCCCTTCATTTCCTCTTCACCGATATTCAGCAAACCAACAGTGGGGTTTTGATTCCCGTCAATTGCCTGTGCGAGCACTGAGCCCATCAGCGCAAACTGAAACAGGTGTTGAGGCGTGCTATCGATATTGGCACCGAGATCCAGCATCCAGGTGTGACCACTGGTCGTTGGCAGAGAGGTACAGATAGCCGGTCGATCGATTCCTGGAAGTGTTTTAAGAACAAACTTCGCTGTAGCCATCAAGGCACCGGTATTGCCGGCACTGACGCAGGCCTGCGCCCTGCCTTCCTTGACCATGTTTATCGCAATGCGCATAGAGGAGTCTTTTTTGAAGCGCAATGCCTTCGATGGCAACTCATCCATATCAACAGCCTGCGAGGCATGCTGAATTTCAAGCCGTTGGTCGCCGGAAGCACCGAGCTTTGCAAGCTCCGCCCCGATAACTGCCTGGTCACCAACCAGAAGCAAACTGAATCCAGATCGCTTTTTGAGGAACCGCAGCGCAGCCGGGATCACCACGGATGCCCCGTGGTCTCCGCCCATCACATCAAGAGCAATAGTCAGCACTTCAACCACGCAATAACAACACACGCCGCTTCACTTTGAGTGTGAAGCAGCGTGCTGTTGGTTGAATATCGGTGGAGCTTGTGGCGCAAGACAGATCAGTCAAGATCTTTGCTGATAACCTTGCGGCCGCGATAGTAGCCATCAGGGCTGATATGATGGCGCAGGTGAGTTTCACCTGTCGTCTGTTCCACGGAAAGCGTTGAACTTTTCAAGCTGTCGTGTGAACGGCGCATGCCTCTCCTCGAGGGCGTCTTTCGGCTTTTCTGGACCGCCATGACAATAACTCCTGCAATAGTAACGTCTAGTGTTTCAGTTTTTCCAATACGGAAAAAGGATTGTCCCTGCCCGGCTTTGGCTGATTCCGGAAACCGGAATCGCACCTTTGAACATCCGGGTGGACAGGCACTGCCGGTACTGCCAGCAGTATCTCGTCTTCAATCACCGCCGATGTAAGCAGTGGTTCGCCATCGACCAACAGTGGCTCGTAGCCGTCGGGTAATTGAGCGACTTCGTCTTCGCCACTCACAATTCCGAGGGAGAATTCCAAATCCACTTCAAAATCCAGCGGCTTCAGGCAACGTTGACACGTCAGCCGTATTTGCCCCTCGATCCGACCTTGCAGTACACGCATACACCGCTCATCGCGGTGTAAATCAATCTGAACCTGCAAATTGCCGTCACGATCGGCTAACAGCTCCGCCAGCCTGTGAAATTCGCTGACCGCCAACTTACCCCGAAACGAGCGCCCTGCATCGGCCAGGCCGACGGGCTCTATGTGCTCCGGAAGACAATCCAACATAAGCGGCCAATAATACCTGTTCGAACTCCGGGCTGTCAAAGCTAAAATACTGAAAAGCCAGCATGTTAGCGGCCGGCCGACAACCCGTGAGGAGTTGACACCCCCACCATATTTGCGTAGAAAAACAAGCTCTTTCAGCAAAAACCCGAAAACACACGGGTTACCTGCGTCACTGGGGCCAGCGAAACTTGATAACCAAGATCCTTATAGCCAACCGCGGTGAAATTGCTGTCCGCATTGTTCGAGCCTGCCAGGAAGCAGGCATCGAGTCGGTGGCTATCTACGCAGATGCCGATCAGCATGCCTTGCATGTCCGCAAGGCCGACGAAGCCTATAACATTGGCCCTGACCCGGTTGCCGGCTATCTGAACGCCCACCGCATCGTCAATCTTGCAGTCGCTACCGGCTGCAACGCAATCCATCCAGGCTATGGTTTTCTTTCCGAGAACCCCGATCTTGCAGAAATTTGCGCACGGCGCGGCATCAAGTTCATCGGACCTGATGCTGATGTAATCCGTAAAATGGGCAACAAGATCGAGGCACGCCGAAGCATGATTGCTGCCGGTGTGCCGGTTGTCCCCGGGAGTGATTCCAGCCTGACCAGTCTGCAGGAAGCCGTCGCGCTGGCAAACAATATAGGCTACCCGGTCATGCTGAAGGCGACTTCCGGTGGTGGCGGCAGAGGTATACGCCGCTGTAACAGTGAACCTGAACTCAGGCGCAATTACGATCGTGTGCTCTCGGAAGCACAAAAGGCTTTCGGCAGCGCCGATATTTTTCTGGAAGCCTGTGTCGACCGACCCCGCCATATCGAGGTACAGATACTGGCTGATGAACTGGGTAATGTTGTTCACCTTTTCGAGCGCGACTGCTCCATACAACGCCGCCATCAAAAACTGATCGAAATTGCACCTTCACCCCAACTCAACGACCAGCAGCGCGAACTTATTTATAATTATGCGGTGCGTGCCGCACAGGCAGTAGGTTACCAAAATGCAGGGACAGTCGAATTTCTCCTGGATAAAGATAACAATTTTTACTTCATGGAGATGAATACGCGCCTGCAGGTCGAACATACAGTTACGGAGACCATTTCCGGAATTGATATTGTCAGGGAGCAGTTCAGAATCGCGAGCGGCCTGCCCCTGTCATTCAGCCAGGATAAAATCCAGCGGCGCGGGTATGCCATGCAGTTCCGCATCAATGCCGAAGACCCGAAAAATGACTTTTTACCAAGCTTTGGCAAGATTACGCGTTACTTCGCACCCGGCGGCCCCGGCGTGCGTACCGATGCCGCGATCTATACAGGCTACACGATCCCACCGTACTATGACTCCATGTGTGCCAAGATCACTGTCTGGGCACTGGAGTGGGATGAACTGCTGAACCGCGCCTTTCGCGCCCTGCATGACACCGGCGTCTACGGTGTAAAGACAACGATACCCTACTATCTCGAGGTACTTAAAGTAGATAGTTTCCGTTCCGGAATCTTTGACACCGGATTTGTTGAGGATCATCCACAACTGGTTAAATATAAAACCAGTCCACCGGCACGCGAGCTTGCTGCCGTTATTGCTGCAGTAGTAGCAGCACATTCCGGTTACTGATCAATTACAGGCATAATTCCCAATGTCCAAAGTACATATCACTGACGTTATCCTGCGCGACGCCCATCAGTCACTGATCGCTACGCGTATGCGTACTGAAGATATGTTGCCGGTCTGCGCTCAACTGGATGCAATCGGTTACTGGTCGCTGGAGGTATGGGGCGGAGCAACCTTCGACGCATGCATCCGCTACCTGAAAGAAGATCCCTGGGAGCGCCTGCGCGAACTGCGCGCCGCGCTCCCCGGCACCCCCCTTCAAATGCTGCTGCGCGGCCAGAACCTGCTGGGTTACCGGCATTATTCAGACGATGTTGTCGATGCCTTTGTTGACCGCTCGGCTGAAAATGGTATAGACATCTTCCGTATATTCGATGCCTTGAATGATGTGCGAAACCTGGAAACCGCGGTCAAGGCCGTAAAACGCGCCGGCAAACATGCACAGGGCACTATCTGCTATACGACCAGTCCGGTACATGGAATCGACCAGTTCGTCGACATGGCCAGGCAACTGGCTGACATGGGCTGCGACAGCATTGCGGTAAAGGATATGGCCGGCCTGCTCACACCAATGGTTACCGCAGAGCTCATTGGCAATCTGACCCGTTCTATCGACTTGCCCGTCCACCTGCACTGCCATGCGACGGCAGGCACCGCAGAAATGTGCCAGCTAAAAGCCGTTGAAAACGGCTGCCGGCATATTGATACCGCTATTTCCTCATTTTCCGGTGGCGCATCACACCCACCAACAGAAAGCATGGTAGCCGCGCTCAATGGCACCCCCTATGAAACAGGCCTTGATCTAACGAAACTTCAGGACATAGGCTTTTACTTCAAGGAAGTGCGCAAGAAATATCATCAGTTCGAAAGTGAAATGACAGGCCTGGATACCAGGGTCCAGGTCTACCAGGTACCGGGTGGAATGATATCCAACCTGTATACCCAGTTACGCGAGCAGGGATCGCTTAACCAGATTGAAGATGTCCTGCATGAGATCCCGCGTGTCCGCAAAGATCTCGGTTACCCTCCCCTGGTCACACCAACATCGCAGATCGTAGGTGCACAGGCGGTACTGAATGTGCTCACCGGAGAGCGATACAAGAGCATAAGCAATGAAGTCAAACTCTACCTTCAGGGTCGTTACGGGCGTGCGCCCGGAGAGGTCAACTCAGGGCTTCGACAACAGGCGATTGGCAACGAGGCAGTCATTGACGTTCGTCCCGCAGATCTGTTGCAGGATGAAATGACCAACCTGCGTACCGAGGCAGGCTCTTTGGCCCAGACAGACGACGACATACTCACCTGCGCAATGTTTCCAGAGCTGGGACGTGATTTTCTCGAACAGCGCGCCGCAGATACTTTAATACCCGAACCACTTGAGCCAATCAGTACCGGCCCGGATGCAAGCCCCAGGCCCACCGAGTTCAACGTGACCCTGCATGGAGAGACTCACCATATACAAATTACCGGAACCGGCCACCCGACACGGCACGACCGTCCCTTTTATATGACCGTCGATGGAGTTCCTGAAGAAATTCTGGTCGAAACGCTGTCAATACTGGAAGATCTCCCGGCAACCAGCGGGCAATCCGTCAGCGGAGGCCAGCGTCCCTGGCCATCAAGCCCCGGTGACGTTACCACCAGCATGCCAGGCACAATAATCGATATCCTGGTAGAAGAAGGCAGCCAGGTTTCGGCCGGTGATCCGGTACTGGTCACCGAAGCCATGAAAATGGAAACCGAAATCCAGGCGCCATTGTCAGGTACTGTAACAACTATTTATATAGCCAAAGGTGACAGCGTTAACCCGGATGAAACGCTGATTCATATTGATCCCTAGCATTTTTTCTGCATCAGCCGATTTCTCTCTTCTAAAGAAACTGCCTGTATTCGCCGACTCTATATCATGGGGACGACAGGCCGCCGTATGTCAACATAATGCGGCCACAGGGAATATTGTCGTCATTCAATAGCTTACAAAAAAACGCCTGCCGGGCTGGGGAGAATGCCGCGGCTGCGCGCACCGCCTGAAACCGGCAATTGGGACATGGCTGAACATAAAAGCAAAAACATCCTGCTAGTCGAATCATCTCCGACCCAGCGCTACGTGCTTCTAAAGATGCTGCGAGCCGAAGAATACGATGTCGTAATCGCAGAAGACTTCAATACAGGTCTGGAGCTGTTAAAGGTTGCCCAGGCTAACAACGACAAGCTTCCCGCCGTTGTTCTCGGCTGGCCTGCGCAAACACTGCCGGCGGCCGATGAATTGCTCACCCTGCTGGAAAGCCCTCCTTACAGAAATACACCGGTACTGATTCTTACTCACATACCTGATGCCGCGCTCAAGACCTGGATTGCACGCCGAACCAGTACTGCTGTGCTGGAATGGCAAAGCAGAAACAACCTTAGCGAGACGCTGGAAACGTTGATTATTGCCGAATCTCTGCCAGAAATTTCAGAGCCCCCGCTACTGTCACATAACGAACCCGTCAGTATCCTCCTGGTTGATGACTCCCCGAGCGTGCGTTCACATTACCGAAAGTTGCTTATCAAGCACGGATACAGTGTTGAAGTTGCTTCCAACGTAGAGGAAGGGTTTAACAAGGCAGAACAGGGCAGTTTCGATATAGCCATCATCGACTATTTTATGCCCGACACCAATGGCGATGTCCTGTGTCGACGCCTGATGGAAAACAAATCAACACGCACGATGGCCATTGCCATGCTCACCGGAACCTATCTCGATCAGGTCATCAAGGATGCACTGGATGCAGGCGCAACCGAGTGTATGTTCAAGAACGAGGTAGACGCGCTCTTTCTAACGCGTGTTGCAGCCATTAGCCGCTCGGTAAAAAGCCTTGCCTCCATTGAAGCACAAAGACAGCGCCTGCAAAGCATCCTCTACTCGGTTGGTGATGGCGTGTATGGCGTGGATAACAATGGAGACATCACTTTCGTGAACCCCACGGCGATTCGTATCCTTGGCTATGACAACGAAGCAGAACTCCTGGGCACGAAACCGCAGGAAATCTTTCACCATTCAGATCACCACGGGAAAAGATTGTCACCTCTCGCCTGCAATCTGATGCGGAGTTACGGCAAACCCGGTGTTCTCCAGAGATGGGAAACTGTGTTCTGGAATCAATCCGGAAATCAGGTCCCGGTAGAGTGCACGGTCTACCCGATGTACATCGATGGTCTGCAGGAAGGCTCGGTGGTAGCCTTCCAGGACATCTCCGAACGCAAGAGGTTCGAGGAAAAACTACGCTGGCAAGCAACGCATGACCCATTGACCGAGTTATTCAACCGTCGCTATTTCGAAGAACAGCTGGAAGAAGAATTTGAGAGACTCTCCCGTAGCGACGAATTCAGTGCGCTGCTGTATATCGATATCGACCACTTCAAGTATATAAATGATACTGCCAGTCACGATGCCGGCGATCAGCTATTGATTCAGGTGGGACAAAAACTGCGCTCCCGGCTGCGCAGCACCGATACGCTTGCGCGCCTGGGCGGGGATGAGTTCGCAGTCCTGTTACGCAATATCGATCTTGACTACCTGAATAAAACGGCGGATGCATTCCGCCACGTTTTGTCAGAAGGTTGTTTCTACTACGGGACGAAAGCCTACAACATTCAGGGCAGTACAGGCGTAGCTACGTTTTCCGATAATTCCGGTTCACCGGGTGACGTGATGGCGCACGCCGACATCGCCTGTCACATCGCAAAAACCGATGGTGGTAACCAGACTCATATCTATGTCGAGAGCAGCGACTATAGGGCTGAAATGGGTGCTGACCTTGGCTGGTCAGCACGCCTGCGCAACGCAATTGAACAGGATCATTTCGAACTCTACTTCCATCCAATAATCCCGCTTTCAGCCATTGATATGAACAACCTGCCGGCCGAATCCGGTGCCATATGGAGCCGCATTGCAAGCACCCCGGGGGAGGTCAAAGTATGTTTCGAGGTACTGCTACGCCTTAAAGGCCGCAACTCAAACATGATTATGCCTGGAGCGTTTATACCAACCGCCGAACGCTTCCACCTGATGCCGGATATAGACTTCTGGGTACTTCGAAAAGCGATAAAAACCCTGTGCGACTTCCAGAACGTGTGGCAGGAGGTTGTGTTTTCAATCAACCTGGCCGGTCAAACACTGATCAAACCAGAGCTGGTACCCACCATCAAGGACTTGCTTGACAAGTACCAGGTCAATCCCGCCAGCCTGTCGTTCGAAATTACAGAAACCACAGCCATTGCGAATATACCCACTGCACAGCGCGTCATTAAGGAGCTCACTAATCTGGGATGCAATTTCGCACTGGATGATTTTGGCACCGGTTTCAGTTCATTCTCGCATCTCAAACACCTCGATGTTCAATGCGTAAAGATTGATGGCATATTCGTGCGCGGCATGACCAAAGACCCGACTGACCATGCCATGGTTGTATCGATGAACGATATCGCGCATTTCCTCGGTCAGAAGACTGTTGCGGAGTACGTTGAATCACCTGACACGCTGCGCCTGCTCTCCGATTGTGGCATCGACTATGTACAGGGGTTCTACATAGCCACGCCTATCCCGGAGCATATAGCACGCGGTGACCTGATCGAGCAGACACACGCATGCAACGAAGTTGAGTCATCGGGGTAAACTTGCCGGCAGATTCACAGATCAGGGCACCGGCATCAGTATGCCGATTGAACGCTACCGTTAACTGTCAGCCTCTATCTGTTCGCAACCATTCATGTAAGGGCGAAGCACATCGGGGACGCGAATCGAGCCATCCTGTTGCTGATAATTTTCCATAACCGCCACCAGCGTTCTGCCAACCGCCAGGCCGGAGCCATTGATGGTGTGTACCAGTTCGGGTTTTCCACCATCTGATGCTCGATAGCGGGCCTGCAGTCGACGCGCCTGAAAGTCGCCAAAATTACTACACGACGATATTTCACGATAGGCACTCTGACCGGGCAGCCAGACTTCCAGGTCATAGGTTTTGACTGCCGAGAAGCCGAGATCTCCGGTACAAAGGCTTACTACCCTGTATGGCAGTTCCAGACGCTGCAGGATTTTTTCGGCGTGTCCGGTCAACTCTTCCAGGGCCTGCATGGAGTCCTCCGGTGTGACGATTTGCACCATTTCGACTTTCTCGAACTGATGCTGCCGAATCAACCCACGCGTGTCTTTGCCATAGGATCCGGCTTCAGAACGGAAACACGGGGTATGGGCTGTCATTTTCAGCGGCAGCTTCGCCGCTTCAAGAATCTGCCCCCGGACCAGATTGGTAACCGGAACTTCCGCCGTGGGAATCAGGTAGTAAGGATCATCCCCGCGGGTAGCGAACAGTTCCTCTTCAAACTTGGGCAACTGGCCTGTACCCCGCAAACTGTCCGCGTTGACGAGATACGGAACATAACATTCCAGGTAGCCGTGCTCCCCGGTATGAGTATCCAGCATGTACTGGGTCAAGGCCCTGTGCAAACGCGCCAGCGGTCCGCGCATCACGGCAAAACGGGAACCTGACAGTTTCACCGCTGCATCAAAATCTGTACCGCCGACGGCGTCGCCCAGGTCAACGTGATCCTTGACCTCGAAACCAAAAACAGTTGGCTCACCCCAGCGACGTATTTCCAGATTTTTCGACTCGTCGTCGCCCTCAGGCACTGAATCATCGGGTATATTGGGAATGCCCATCAACAGCCCGTTAAGCTGTTCCTGCACAACATCCAGTTCCTGCTTGGCAGTATCGAGCTGCGCCCCAAGACCAGCGACCTGATCCACCAAGGGCTGGATATCCTCTCCCGCAGCCTTGGCTTTGCCTATTGATCTGGAGCTGCTGTTTCGCTCCGCCTGGAGTTCTTCGGTACGTACCTGTATGGCCTTGCGCTCGGTTTCCAGCTGTTCCAGTCTGGCAGTATCGAGAACGAAACCGCGACGTCTAAGCTGCGCTGCGACACTATCCAGTTGGGTACGAATCAGTTTGGGATCAAGCATGGTTTATTTCTGTGTAATTTATAAATTCGCTTCCGCTTCCCAGCGGATCATATGTCCGGCTTCCACTCTATCCGCCAGGTGTTCCAGTATCGCGTTAACTTTTTCCGGCCGGTCGAAGAACTCAACGGCAACCGGTAAATCGAGCGACAAATCAAGCAAAGATGATGAATGCACCGTACCGCTACTGCCGAAGCCGCTGATCGCCCGGAACACGCTCACACCTCGAACTTTCTCATCGTCATGCAAGCGCTCCAGCAGGCCTGGCAGCATTTTGTCTGCTTCAGTCAAATAAATACGGACAACTGTAACCGTTTCCCAGCTCATAACTGCCTCGCCAGTTGCACGCCAAGGGCCGCTGCGGCAACACAGATCACAACACTAACCAGCATATTCATCGCAGCACGTCCCGGTTGTCCAGCCTCAATCAGGTTGAGCGTTTCCAGTGAGAATGTCGAGAACGTAGTGAATGAACCCAGCACACCTATGAGCAGGAATGCCCGTAGCGCAACGCCCCCGGACATACGCTCCAGCAACCAGACATACAGGAATCCAATTAACAGGCTGCCCAGCACATTCACAAACAGGGTGCCATAGGGAAAAGCTCGCCCGGTCAGCGCATACACTCCCGTAGAAGCCCAGTAACGCAGCAGGGCTCCCAGAGCACCACCACCCGCTATAGCCAGCACTTGATTCATGGGATACCAATGTTACCGGAAGCCGGTACAACTCGTCACTTAAATCGCCCCATTCATTTTTGCTTTTCGCGCGCCTGCCGGTCGAGTACTTTTAAATGAGCCAGCTTTTCGGCAATCCTGGTCTCCAGGCCACGTCCGACCGGACGGTAGTAGCTGACAGGTGACATTTCATCCGGGAAATAATGCTCACCCGCCGCATAGCCTTCAGGCTCATCATGGGCGTAACGATATTCCCTGCCGTAGTCCAGCTCTTTCATCAGGCGTGTCGGCGCATTACGCAGATGCAGAGGCACGTCCAGCGAACCTTTTTCCCTGGCATCTTTCATTGCTGCCTTGTAAGCGGAATAGACCGCGTTGCTCTTTGCCGCACAGGCCATGTATACAACGGCCTGTGCGATAGCCAGTTCGCCCTCCGGGCTTCCCAGCCTGTCCTGCACGTCCCATGCCTGCAATGCCAGCGTCAGCGCCCGTGGGTCAGCGTTACCAATATCTTCGGATGCCATCCGCACCACACGCCTGGCGATATATACGGGATCACATCCTCCGTCGATCATTCGTGCCAGCCAATACAGGGCTGCATCCGGCGCCGAGCCGCGGACCGATTTATGCAGGGCTGAAACCTGATCGTAAAAAGCTTCCCCTCCCTTGTCGAACCGGCGCACGCCGCCGCTCACCACCTCGCTGACGATGTCATCCCCAACATCAGGCTCGCCAGCGGCCAGTTCAACGATGATCTCCAGCAGTGTTAATGCGCGTCGCGCATCACCGTCAGCTGCCAGTGCCAGACGCTGAAGCTGCACCTCGTTGAGCACAGTGCCGCTGGCACCCAGCCCTCGATCTGTATTCTCCTGCGCCTGCAGCATTACCTTCACCAGATCCTCTTCGGTGAGTCGCTTGAGCACATAGGTCCTGGCACGCGATAACAATGCGTTATTTATTTCAAAGGAAGGGTTTTCGGTAGTCGCACCAACAAACAGCACCGTACCGTCTTCAACAAAAGGCAGGAAGGCATCTTGTTGCGCCTTGTTAAAACGATGCACCTCGTCAACGAATAGCAGCGTCTGGCGATTCTCCACTTGCTGCCGCTGGCGAGCCACCTCGACGGCCTGGCGAACATCCTTCACGCCCGCCAGTACCGCCGATAGCGCGATAAACTCGGCGCCCGACCGTTCGGCCAACAAGTGCGCCAGGGTGGTTTTTCCGGTACCGGGTGGACCCCAGAACAGCAGCGAATGCAGTTGTCCTGATTCGACAGCCTGCCTCAGCGGTTTGCCGTCGCCGAGTATATGAGACTGACCAATAAACTCAGCGAGCGAGCGGGGACGCATGCGGTCAGCCAGGGGACGAAACGCCCGCTCATCGGAGCTCATGGGTCTGAGCCGATAATATCGGTCCCCTCAGGCAATTTTAATTCAAAGAGTCCCGCATCCAGTTTGATGTTTCTCTTTACGTTACTGAAACTGATACGGGTATGATTTTCGAAATCATCCTGTACTTCGATCAGCGCCAGTTCGCCCTGTTTATCGAATCCGATACGCACCTGTTCAACCGCAGCATCAGCCTCTTTGGGGGTCAACCGATACCAGCGGTAAACATCATTGCCAGGATCTTCAGCCCAGGACACCACTTCAGACAATGGTCGGAAACCGCTAAGCAGCATGGCCGGAGTACTGCTGAGCGCCTCGTCTATGGCTTTAACCGTTGCCTGTTCTAGGTCCTCGTCGTAGGTCCACAACTGCTTGCCATCTGCCACAATCAACTGACTGTAAGGGTGCTGGTAGGACCACCGAAATCGCCCGGGGCGCTGGATCCATACCTCTCCACTGGAATTCTGTATCTGCTCGCCACCGCTATCGACAACGCTTTGACTGAAATTAGCCTGAAAATTATCCAGACTGGAGAAATAATCTGCGACTGGATCAGCCTGAGTCGTCTGACTTACTGCAAAGAGGCCTAGCAGCAATGAAACAACGGCATAGAAATTAGACATGCGGGCTTTATTCATAACTCAAAGTTCGGGCGGAGGTGGTGCCATCACCTCGCGGTTACCATTGGACTGCTGGGGACCGACAATGCCGGACGCTTCCATTTGCTCAATCATGCGGGCCGCGCGGTTATAGCCAATTTTCAGGCGGCGCTGGACACCGGATATGGATGCACGCCTGGTCTCGGTAACTATGCGCACTGCTTCATCATAGAGCTGGTCAGTTTCCCCATCGCTGTCATCTGTCTGCCCACCGCCTCCTGGCATGAAATCGGTCGTGGTCTGGAGAATTTCCTCGATATACTCGGGCTCGCCCTTGCCCTTGAGGTGAGCAACCACACGATGCACTTCGGGATCATCCACAAAGGCCCCGTGTACACGCACTGGTATTCCGGTGCCTGGCGCGAGGTACAGCATATCACCGTGCCCCAGTAACTGTTCAGCACCGGACTGATCCAGGATTGTCCGGGAATCAATTTTCGAAGACACCTGGAAGGCAATACGGGTCGGGATGTTTGCCTTGATCAAACCGGTTATAACATCAACCGAGGGACGCTGTGTTGCCAGTATCAAATGCACGCCGGCTGCCCTGGCCTTCTGGGCCAGACGGGCTATCAGCTCCTCAACCTTCTTACCTACGACCATCATCATGTCAGCAAGTTCATCGATGATGATCACAATGAACGGCAACGGTTCCAGTGTCGGTGGTACAGGGTTCTCTTCAAGCACCTCTTCAGGTTTAAACAGGGGATCCGGTATCGGTTCACCCTTGTCGATGGCTTCCTGTACCTTACGGTTATAGCCTGCAATATTTCGCACACCCAGCGCCGCCATCAATTTGTAGCGTCGCTCCATCTCGCCGACACACCAGCGCAACGCGTTGGCGGCTTCTTTCATATCGGTCACCACCGGCGTAAGCAGATGGGGAATGCCTTCATAGATCGATAATTCCAGCATTTTCGGATCGATCATGATCATGCGCACATCACGCGGCAGCGTCTTGTATAAAAGACTCAACACCATAGCGTTAATGGCCACCGACTTACCGGAACCCGTGGTACCGGCGACCAGAAGATGCGGCATTTTAGCCAGATCGACGACCGATGGATGACCGCTGATGTCTTTTCCAAGCGCCAGCGTCAAGGATGAATCCGACTGATCAAATTCGTTTGATTTCAGTATTTCACTGAGCGAGACAATTTCACGCTGCTCGTTGGGGATCTCCAGCCCCACCACGGATTTGCCGGGTATCACATCGACAACACGTACGCTGATGGCAGACAGGCCGCGTGCCAGGTCCTTGGCAAGGTTACTGATCTGGCTGACCTTGACCCCTACGCCCGGTTGCAATTCAAAGCGTGTAATCACCGGACCAGGCAGTACCGCAACCACTTCAACCTCGATGCCGAAATCAGCAAGCTTCATTTCCACCAGGCGCGACATGGCCTCCAGGGCCGATTCCGAATAACCCTCGGCATGTTCATAGGCATCATTCAACAGGGCAAGCGGAGGCAATTCTGTGTTGGGTGGCGCATCAAAGAGTTTTACCTGACGTTCACGCTCTACACGCTCGCTGGTTTCAACCTTTTTGATAACAGGCTCGATACGCGGCGGCTTGCGTTTTACGATGTTGCGTTTTTCCTGTTTCGCAGTGACGACTTCCTCGCGCTGGCGCCGGGCACGCTGCGTGGCAATATGCGCCTTGAGGCGGCCGAACTGAACCACAGCCCAGGCGATTCCGATCAGCGTCATCTTGCCTGTCCAGTCCATTGCGCTGAGCCACGACAGACCGGTAAACAGCGTTACGCCAGACAGGAACAGTGCCAGAAGAAACAGCGTTGCTCCCATGAAGCTGAACAGCGCAGCCAGGCTATGACCCACCAGGTTGCCGAAAACGCCGCCCGCATCCAGCGGCAGGGTTCCCGGTTCGATAAGGAAATGCAGGGTGGCAAGTCCGCAACCGGAAGCAACCGTCAACAGAAAACCTGCCCAGCGAACAGACAACACGTTGACGTCTATGCCACCCGTAGGTGTTCGCCCGCGGAACACCAGCCAGCCACTGAAGGCGACCATCAGCGGAAACAGGTAAGCAAAATAGCCAAACAGGTACAAAAAGACATCAGCAAACCATGCTCCCACCACGCCACCATAATTATGGATAACGTCAGAGGGACCCCGATGCGACCATCCCGGGTCCTGAGTGTGATAACTGATCAGTGAAAGCAAAAGATAGGTTGCCAGTGCTGACAACACAAACAGAGTGCCCTCACGCAAGCCTTTGCTCACATGGGGGTGAATCTTTGCTGATTCTGTCTTTTTTTTGGGACGCGCCTGGGCCAACGTAAGAAATTTCGCTAAATATATAGTTTAAAGTATTAAAAGTTCAGGTATTTTACTGATCAAGCGCCGGATGAGCAACATTACCGGCTCGAATATTGACGCCCTGCACCAGCGCGGGGTTGTCATCCAGCCGACCATCTGCCAACTGTAGCACGTATGGCATCACGGCCGCCGACAGCGCCTGCGACGCGGAACGGGGCACGGCGCCGGGCATATTGGTTACTGCCAGGTGAACCACACCATCTACAAGGTAGGTAGGTGAGCGGTAATCCGTAGGCCGCGTGGTTTCAATACAGCCACCCTGGTCAACCGAGATATCCACAATAACACTTCCGGGGCGCATGGCACTGACCTGTTTGGCAGTGACCACGTGAGGTGCCCTGGCACCGGGTATCAAAACCGCACCGACCACGAGGTCAGCCTGCTGCACCGCGGATTCGATACTGTCTGGATAGGCATACAACGATGTAACGTTATCGCCAAGATCACGCATGGCCTCGAGACGTTCCCGCTTGCGATCGAAAACAGTAACCTCTGCTCCGAGCGCGGCAGCCAGTCGAGCAGCGTTGCCACCCGCAACACCGGCCCCGATCACCGTAACCCGGCCGCGTTCGGCGCCCGGCAAACCACCCAGCAGCAGCCCTTTCCCGCCCTGGGGCTGGTGTAATAAATGGGTACCAATCTGGATAGACAAACGCCCCGCAATATCGCTCATCGGCGCCAGCAACGGCAGCAGCCCCTGGCTGTCCTGCACCGTCTCGAAGGCAATAGCCATCAATCCGATTTTGCACAACGCTTCGACAAGCGCCGGGCTGGCAGCCAGATGCAGGTAGCTAAACAGGATGTGGTGGCTCCGCAACAGGGCCAAATCGGCGTCAATCGGCTCCTTGACCTTTACGATCAATACCGACTCGGCGTAAACCCCGGCGGCACTACCCGCCAGGCGGGCGCCCACTGCTTCGTAGTCAGCGTCACTATAACCCGACAGTACACCTGCGCTTGCTTCTACAATGACCTGGTGCCCCGCCGCAACAAGCTCGGAACAGGCCGAAGGCACCAGCCCGACACGCCCTTCCAGTGGTTTGATCTCTTTAGGTACACCAATCTGCATGCGAGCTCCTTTACCCTCCCAGATACATTCCGTACCATACCCGACCATCATGCGGCCGGGCATCAGGCCGAAACCATTTCGGAGTAGTATACATGAGCGAAACCAAACACTGCCGACTGCTGATCCTGGGCTCTGGACCAGCCGGTTACACCGCCGCCATCTATGCCGCACGCGCCAACCTGAACCCCGTTCTGGTCACAGGACTGGAACAGGGTGGTCAGCTGACAACCACTACCGATGTTGAAAACTGGCCAGCCGGGATAGAAGGCCTGCAGGGCCCGGCACTGATGGAAGATATGCTGCAGCATGCTGAACGTTTCAACACAGAGATCATCTTCGATCACATCAACGAGGTTGATCTCAACCGCAAACCGATGTGGTTGAAGGGCGATGCGGATGCCTACACCTGTGACGCGCTGATTATCGCCACCGGTGCATCAGCACAGTACCTGGGACTACCATCCGAAGAGGCATTCAAGGGCAGGGGCGTCTCGGCCTGCGCCACCTGCGACGGCTTTTTCTATCGCGACAAGCCGGTCGCCGTTATTGGCGGTGGTAACACCGCTGTTGAGGAAGCGCTGTATCTTTCCAATATCGCATCACACGTGACAGTGGTTCACCGCCGTGACGCGCTGCGCTCCGAAAAGATCCTTCAGGACCGCCTCTTTGCGCGCGAAAAAGAAGGCAAGGTAACCATCCAGTGGGATCACGTGCTTGACGAGGTTCTGGGCGATGACAGCGGCGTGACAGGCATGCGCATCAAGAACGTTAAAGATGCTTCCACAACAGATATTACGCTGGACGGTGTTTTTATCGCAATCGGCCATAAGCCCAACACCGACCTGTTCACCGGACAACTGGAAATGCACCAGGGCGGATACCTGCACGTCAAGAGCGGCATCACCGGTGATGCCACCGCCTGCAGCATGCCTGGCATCTTTGCAGCAGGAGACGTCGCAGATCACATATACAGACAGGCAGTCACTTCCGCGGGTTCAGGCTGCATGGCCGCGCTTGATGCAGAGAAATACCTTGATAATCTCGCCAAGGAAAACAGCTAGCTTATTCGGAGTGCGCCTTGACGATCTGCTCGTAAACAAAGCCGTGCAGCGCAAAAGTGTCTTGCACTCCATCCAGTTTGAATTCCAGACCATGGTAGAAACTGCCCTCGCCATGCTCATCGCTTGTTTCCCATCTGGATATTGCGAATAATAGCGGGCAACGCGAGTAACTTTTCAGCGGTGCCCACCTTGAACACACAGTTCAGGGCAATCTTGTCACCCTCATCGCCGAGCTGCTCACTGGATACCACCAGTGCACCCTCGATACTAAGATCGACCACAGTCGCGGGATGCGGTTTTTTAAACTGATAATCCGGATTATCATTCTTCAGCGAAGCATACAGCTTGACCTTCACCCGCTGTGATTTGCGCACGGTAATTTGCTCCATCTCATCCGGATAGGACAGATGCAGATAGGGGAACGGCCGGGAACAGCTGCGCAATACTGTAGTGGCAAAACCGACAATACGATTGCCGATCATCATACGCACCACAAACGGTTGCCCTTCCCGCATTATCATGACCTTGTCACCGACTTTGGGTGTAGTCACCAGCAGACTGGCTCCTGGCATGTAACCGACCACACGTACTTGCAGACGGCGGTCATCATGGCCATCGCGCGTTTGCAGCTGTAGCTGCTCACCAACCGGAATTTTCAAATCTGAATGATCCATAGGCGCCATTGTAAATGAAAACACGTTGATTCCAATAGAATTCCCGACCATTGCACAACATTGGTTACAATCACAGCATGGAACTTAAAGTGCTTACCTCAATCTGTGAGATCCCCGGCTCTTCCTGGAACAGTGTCTCCGGCACAGCCAACCCTTTCCTGCGCCACGAGTTCCTGTCCGCCCTGGAGAATAATCAGTGTGTTGGGCAGAACCATGGCTGGCTACCGCGCCACCTGGCCGCCTTTGAGCAGGATCAGCTGGTCGGTGCAGTCCCCATGTATCTCAAAGACAACTCTTACGGCGAGTTTGTCTTTGACTGGTCATGGGCAGATGCCTACCAGCGCGCCGGACTGCCTTATTACCCCAAATCTGTTGTTGCTGTTCCCTACACACCTGCCACCGGCCCACGCATACTGACGGCGCCGGAAGCCAGCAAGGACCAGATCGCACCCCGGTTGATCGAACTCGCACGCGCCTGGTCCGAAAGCCAGAACCTTTCATCGCTACACTGGCTGTTTACCGACACCGATGACACCCGGCGCCTCAAGGATCAGGGGCTGCTAATGCGTCTGGGCTGCCAATTTCACTGGCAGAACCAGGGATACCGGGATTTTGAGGATTACCTGAGCCGCTTCAACTCCCGCAAACGCAAAAAGGTTCGCCGCGAACGCCGCTACGTAGAACAGGCCGGTATAGATATACGTGTTGTCCATGGTCATGAAGCCAGCGACGAAGAACTCGCGGTGATGCACGAATTTTATCGCACCACCTTCGACAAAAAGTGGGGCCACGCCACGCTGAACCTCGGGTTTTTCCGCGAAATTGCCACCACCATGGGCGACCAGCTGGTGCTGGTCATCGCCAGCAAGGACGGTCGTATTGTCGCCGGCGCAATTTGCCTGCGCAGCAACGACACCCTGTACGGCCGTCACTGGGGCTGTTACGAGGACTATCACAGCCTGCATTTCGAGGCTTGTTATTATCAGGGTATCGATTATTGCATTGCGCATGGCCTGGCATATTTTGAGCCGGGCGCGCAAGGCGAGCACAAGATCAGCCGCGGTTTCATGCCGACCCCCACCTGGTCTGCCCACTGGATCGCAGACCCGAGGTTCCGGGAAATCATCGGGCGTTTCCTCGACCAGGAAACAGCGGGTATGTATGAGTATATGGAGGAGTTATCGGAACGCTCCCCCTTCAGGCAAGAGGTAGCTGCCTGATGACACAGCAACCCTTCTGGATCAGCCCGACAGACCCCAGCCACAGCTTTCCGGACGCCAGCCTGGCACTCCGGGAACCGGATGGTCTGCTTGCCGTGGGCGGCGACCTCAGCGGAGAGCGAATATTATCAGCCTACCGTAACGGTATCTTTCCCTGGTATTCGGGGGAACAGCCGATCCTGTGGTGGTCACCCGATCCGCGCGCAGTACTGTTTCCATCAAATTTGAAAATATCCCGAAGCTTGCGCAAGATACTGCGCAAACAAGGCTTCAGCGTGACTCTGGACCTGGCTTTCGAACCGGTAATCAAGGGCTGTGCCGAACAGCGTGCGGACCAGCCTGGGACCTGGATAACACCAGACATGGCCCGCGCCTACGGGAAATTACATCAACAGGGCTATGCGCATTCGGTTGAATGCTGGCAAGATGAAACACTGGTCGGAGGACTCTACGGCATCGCGATAGGCCGCGTGTTTTTTGGCGAATCCATGTTCAGCAAGGTCTCGGATGCCTCCAAGGTGGCACTTTGCCACCTCGTGCGCCAGCTTCAGGCCTGGGAGTTCGGCTTGATAGATTGCCAGGTGTACTCCGATCACCTGGCTAGCCTGGGTGCTGAAGAAATACCACGCGACAGATTCATTGAGCGTATCAAACAGCTCTGCAAAGCGCCCGGCCAAACAGAGTGGAAATTTGACAACACCATATTCGAATCAGGCTGGTAACCATGGATAAATCAGACGAGCAACTACAGGAAGAAGAGCTACGCTTTTTTGCCACACCGCCGAGACCCTGTTCCTATCTCGATGATCACACCGCCATTTCGGTCTTTGCAGACCCTGATGCCACGCTCTCGCCATCAATCTACAGCCAGCTTGCCCGGTATGGCTTTCGCCGCAGCGGCGGTGACCTTTACGTACCCGCCTGTCCGGGATGCTCTGAATGCGTGCCGGTACGGATTCCAGTGAGCGGGTTCCGGCGCAGTCGTAACCAGCAAAAACTCTGGAACCGCAACCGGGATATCGACTGGGAAGTGCATGAACCGGTTTTTGACCCGCAACAGTTCGAGCTCTATCGCAACTATCTCGGTGCCCGGCACCCGGGCGGCGGCATGGATAATCCCACCGAGGATGATTACCAGCACTTCCTGTCCAGCGACTGGTGCGATACCAGCTTTCTCGTAGGCAAGCTCGGAAACCGGCCCGTAATCGTGGCCGTAACCGATGTTTTAAACGATGCCCTGTCTTCCGCTTATACCTTCTTCGACCCCGCACTCGCTCGACGCAGCCTGGGCACCCTGGGCATACTCCACCAGATTGAGCTCGCGGCTGCCATGGAAAGCAAGTGGCTCTACCTGGGTTACTGGATCGAAGGTAGCGAAAAAATGCGTTACAAACGGCGTTTTCAGCCACTGGAAGCTTACCGCGAGGGACGCTGGCAGCTCATGGAAACCACCTTTACCTGACACCGGACTATCCCCAACGAGATAGCTGCCCTTTTTGCCAGGTAATCGGGTATACTTCGCGGCTGTCGAAATTCAGCCGAAGAGAGCTATGGCCAAAGAAGATCATATTGAAATGGAAGGCACGGTGGTAGAAACCCTGCCAAACACCATGTTCCGCGTTGAGCTGGAAAATGGACACGTCGTAACTGCCCATATTTCGGGCAAGATGCGCAAGCACTACATCCGCATCCTCACCGGCGACAAGGTCACCGTCCAGTTAACACCCTATGATTTAAGCAAGGGCCGTATTACCTACCGGGCCAGGTAAACCTTTACAGGACTTCTTCCTCTTCGCGCACTTCATGGATAAGTTCGCCGTCCTCGGCACGAATCACCAGATTCCCACCCTTCGCCAGACGACCAAACAATAATTCTTCGGCGACCGGCTTCTTGATGTGGTCCTGGATAATCCGGGCCATGGGGCGAGCACCCATCTTGGCATCAAAGCCGTGTTCCGCAAGCCATTCGCGGGCCGAATCTTCTACATCCAGCGTTACCCCTTTATCCTGCAACTGGGCTTCCAGCTCATAGATGAACTTGTCGACCACTCGCGTAATCACCGTCGGATCGAGCGCCTTGAACTGGATTATCGCATCAAGCCGATTACGGAACTCCGGTGCAAACAGTTTCTTGATAGCTTCCATACCGTCAGTCGAATGATCCTGGTGAGAAAACCCGATTGACGGGCGACTCATTTCCGACGCACCCGCATTGGTGGTCATAATAATAATCACATTACGGAAGTCGGCCTTGCGACCGTTGTTGTCTGTCAGAGTACCGTGATCCATGACCTGCAGCAGCAGATTGAAAACATCCGGGTGCGCCTTCTCGACTTCATCGAGCAGCAGCACCGCATGCGGATGCTTGTTGACGGCCTCTGTCAGCAGACCGCCCTGATCAAAACCGACGTAGCCCGGCGGCGCACCGATCAACCGCGAAACCGTATGGCGCTCCATGTACTCGGACATGTCAAAACGAATCAGCTCAATACCCATGATCAGGCCGAGCTGCCGGGTGACTTCCGTCTTGCCAACCCCGGTTGGACCGGCGAACAGGAAAGAACCAATCGGCTTCTGCTCGTTACCCAGGCCGGATCGCGACATCTTGATCGCGCCTGCCATGGTTTCGATGGCTTCGTCCTGGCCGTACACAACCATTTTCAGGTCACGTTCAAGGGTACGCAGCGAGTCCTTGTCTGCAGAAGAAACTGTTTTGGGCGGAATACGTGCGATCTTGGATACGATCGATTCAATATCACCGACGCTGATAGTCTTCTTGCGCCGGGAAGGCGGCAGCAGACGCTGGTTGGCACCCGCTTCATCAATAACGTCAATTGCCTTGTCCGGCAGGAAACGATCGTTAATATAACGTGACGACAAATCGACTGCCGCACGCAACGCCTTGGGGGAATATTTAACGTCGTGGTGCTCTTCAAACCGTGACTTCAGGCCCTTGAGGATACTGTAGGTCTCGTCAACTGTCGGTTCCGCTACATCGATCTTCTGGAAGCGTCGCGCAAGTGCCCGGTCCTTTTCAAATATACCGCGGTATTCCTGATAGGTCGTTGAACCGATGCATTTGAGCTCACCTGACGCGAGCATCGGTTTAATCAGGTTCGAGGCATCCATGACACCGCCGGACGCAGCTCCGGCACCAATGATGGTGTGAATTTCGTCGATAAAGAGTATCGCGCCCGGCTCCTTGCGCAGTTGCGACAGCACACCCTTCAGGCGCTTTTCGAAATCACCCCGGTACTTGGTGCCGGCAACCAGGGCACCCAGATCCAGGGAATAGATGGTGCTGCTAAGCAGCACTTCAGGCACATCGCCATCAACGATTAACTTCGCCAGGCCTTCTGCCAGCGCAGTTTTGCCAACACCGGCTTCACCAACATAAAGAGGATTGTTCTTGCGGCGCCGACACAGGATCTGAATGGTGCGCTCAACCTCCGCACGGCGACCAATGAGCGGGTCGATCTTGCCCAGCATGGCCATCTCGTTCAGGTCGGTCGCAAAATTCTCCAGCGGTTTCTTCTGCGGAATTTCAGACGCAGGAGGCTCGGTAGCTTCACTGGGAGTCTCATCTGCGCTTTGATCGCCAACGACCTTGGAAATTCCGTGGGACATGAAATTCACAACGTCGAGACGCGTGATGTCCTGCTTGTTCAGAAAATAAGCAGCCTGTGATTCCTGTTCGCTGAATATAGCGACAAGTACATTCGCACCGGTGACTTCTTTTTTTCCGGAGGACTGAACGTGGAATACCGCACGCTGCAGGACACGCTGGAAACCCAGGGTGGGCTGGGTCTCGCGATTGTCGTTGGGAGGTAGCAGGGGCGTGGTTTCGTCGAGAAACCCGGTGAGCTCTTTCTTGAGCTTGTCTGCATCTGTACCACAGGACTTCAATACCTCCATGGCTGTGGCATTATCCAGCAGGGCAAGCAACAGGTGCTCAACCGTCATAAATTCGTGCCGCTTTTCCCTGGCCTCCTTGAAGGCCAGATTAAGCGTAAATTCAAGCTCTTTGCTCAGCATTTCAACTACCTCATTATTTTACTAAGCCTTCTCCATGGCACACAGCAACGGATGCTGATTCTGACGCGAATACTCATTGACCAGCGCAACTTTGGTTTCCGCAATATCCTTGGTAAAAACACCGCAGACACCCTTTCCGCGGGTATGGACGTGCAGCATCACCTGGGTTGCCTTTTCCCTGGGCATTCCGAAAAACTGCTCCAGCAACAACACCACGAATTCCATCGGCGTGTAGTCATCATTATGCAGCACCACCTTGTAAAGCGGTGGCCGCTTGACCTTCGGTTTCGCCTCCAGGACAGAAAGGCCGTGATCGTCGGACTGATGTGTATCCTTACTCATTAACTAATTGTAACTGATTTTAGTAAAAACCGTCAGTTTTCCAGCACCTTTTCGACAGCATACACCCGCTTAACAAACAAGCAAACCCTGTGCCTAAGCCGGTGATCTCATGCGATTTTTATCCAAATCCGAATACTTGACTAATTTACTAATGAGCTTAACAATAGACGGTGGCTCACCAAGCCAAGTAGGAAGGAGGAGCCGTTCTCACGCCGTTAGAGTGTGAAGCGGCTGTAATAAAAAGCAGGTGCTCAATGCGCCGAAGAACGAAGTGAGGATTTCCAGTTATGGCAACAGGAATAGTCAAGTGGTTCAGTAATGCCAAGGGGTATGGCTTTATTTCACCAGACGAAGGCGGCGATGATATTTTCGCCCATTTTTCATCAATCGAAATGGAAGGATACAAAAGCTTGAAGGAAGGCCAGCGAGTCGAATTCAGTGTCGACACCGGCCCCAAAGGACTGCAGGCAAGCAAGATCTGCTTTGACGTAGCCGGATAGAATAAACGTCTCTGCCTGTGCGCTTTCGACACTTCGCCCACCTTACCCCGGTGGGCGAAGTGCTGTTATTTTCTAGACTGTGTCAAGAATTGCGTTAAAGGTGGTACTTGGACGCATAGCCTGTTCGGTCTTTGCTTGGTCGCAACAGTAGTACCCTCCGATATCAACCGCCCGACCTTGCGCAGCGTTGAACTCATCGACGATCACCGTTTCATTGTCAGCCAGTTGCTGTGCAATTCCGGCAAAGCCGGATTGCAACCCCGTGTCTTTTACTTGCTCAGCCAAAGCCTGCGCCCAGTACAGGGCCAGGTAGAAGTGACTTCCCCGGGTGTCCAGCTCACCAACCTTGCGGGAAGGCGATTTGTTACTGTTCAGAAACTCACCGTTGGCCTGATCAAGCGCCGCAGCAAGAATGAGTGCCTTTTCGTTCCCGGTTTTACGGGCAAGATCTTCCAGAGAAACGGCCAGTGCCAGAAACTCGCCGAGAGAATCCCAGCGTAAATGGCCCTCCTGCAGAAACTGCTGAACGTGTTTGGGTGCCGACCCTCCGGCGCCGGTCTCATACAGACCACCACCATTCAGAAGTGGCACTATTGAAAGCATTTTCGCGCTGGTCCCCAGCTCAAGAATCGGGAACAGGTCAGTCAGGTAATCACGCAGCACATTCCCGGTAACGGAAATAGTATCCTTGCCTTGCTTGACCCGTTGCAGTGTTTCGCGGACAGCATCCACCGGCGACATAATCCGGATATCCAGACCACTGGTATCATGATCCGCCAGGTACAGGCTGGTTTTCTCAATCACATTACGATCGTGCGCCCGATTCTCGTCCAGCCAGAATATGGCGACATCTCCTGTTGCCCGCGCCCGGTTAACTGCCAGTTTGACCCAGTCACGGATTGGCAAATCCCTGGTCTGGCACATACGCCAGATGTCTCCTGCTTCTACCGGGTGCTCCATCAAGGTAGCCCCGTCTGATCCGGTTACCCGAACAATACCCCTGTCCGCAATTTCAAAAGTCTTGTCGTGCGACCCGTACTCTTCGGCTTTCTGGGCCATCAACCCAACATTACTGACGCTACCCATAGTTGGCACATCAAAGGCGCCATGTGCCTTGCAGAAAGACAGAACCTCCTGGTAGACACCGGCGTAACATCGGTCAGGAATCATCGCCCTGGTATCGTGAAGTTTGCCGTCAGGGCCCCACATCTTCCCGGAAGAACGAATAGCAGCCGGCATGGAAGCATCAACAATCACATCGCTCGGCACATGCAAATTGGTGATGCCCTTGTCTGAATCAACCATTGCCAGCTCTGGCCGGGCAGCATAAGCCGCTTGAATATCCTTCTCTATTTCGGCGCGCTGCGCATCAGGCAGTCCGCTGATCTTGGCATAGACATCCCCCAGACCATTGTTGGCATCAATGCCCAGCTGTTCAAATTTATCAGCATATTTTTCGAAGACATCTTTGAAGTACACGGTGACTGCATGACCGAACATTATCGGATCAGACACCTTCATCATGGTTGCCTTCAGATGCAGGGACAGAAGTATGCCGTCGGCTTTTGCATTCTGAATCTCGCGTTCAAAAAAGGCACGCAGCGCATTACAGCTCATTACTGCAGCATCGATGATCTCGCCAACCTGAACCGGCGTCTCTGCCTTTAGCGTAGAGACCTTTCCATCCTCGCCGACAAACTCAATACTGACATTGCCGGCCTCCCCGATCACCACCGACTGTTCACTGCCGTAATAATCACCCTCGAGCATATGCGCGACGTGAGATTTTGAATCTGCACTCCATGCACCCATCGAGTGCGGATGTTTCCTGGCATAGTTTTTTACCGCAGCAGCGACTCTTCGATCCGAGTTACCTTCCCTTAAGACCGGGTTCACTGCGCTACCAAGCACTTTGGCATAGCGGGCACGAATTTCCCGCTCAGCATCATTTTGCGGTTCTTCGGGGTAATCAGGCACGCTGTAACCCTTTGACTGCAACTCACTGATGGCTGCATTTAACTGCGGGATCGATGCACTGATGTTCGGCAGCTTGATCATATTGGCGTCGGCGGTCTTTGCCAGCTCACCCATCGCAGCAAGATCATCATTCTGCTTCTGTTCCGCGGTAAGGTTGTCGGGGAAATTGGCGATAATCCTTCCCGCAAGAGAAATATCGCGCGTCTCAACGTCAATACCTGCGGCAGCTGTGAAAGCCTTGACGATGGGAAGAAATGAATGGGTTGCAAGCGCAGGGGCTTCATCGGTCCGGGTATAGATAATCTTGGGGGTCGGCATTTTCGTCTTGCTCTCAGGCTGGTTGCGGCTATTCAGGAAAAGGCCGGATTGTACTCCTTCAGGGAGCACGAAAACAAAACCAAAAAAAACCCGCACCATAGAGGTGCGGGCTTTTTCAGACTTACTGCTTTTATGGCTTAGACTTCACCACCAGCAGCATTGATCAGGGCTTCTTCAATGGCGTTAGGTGCACACATGATATTGAAGAAAGTAGCGCCGGTTTCACTCTGGATCATCGGCAGATGAGGCCAGCTGATGGCGATACGGAAGCGTGCATACAGGGCGTATACATCACCGTCGGAGACCAGGATCTCGTAAGGCAGATGGCCGGTGGAACGGATAGCTTCCTTGTCGACACGGCTCATGATGTACTCATCACCACTGCAACCGCTGTCGTTCAGGGCTACACCGAACACGGTCTCGTCCTTACCGGGAATGTCGATGCGATAAACCTTGGTTGCACCGCCACGACCCTGTGACAGACCTTCTTCAACCGCAGCAACAGCGTCTTCCTGACTGTCATAGTAAGCCAGTTCGCTGGGATCATCGAAGTATTCCATACCGAACATGTAGTGGTACTTACGCAGATCGGCCTGAGACAGCTGTTTCTCACCCGTGCCATAAGTCTGCTCATTACCCAGTGCAGTCTGCAAGCTGTTCAGTGCAGCAGATGCGCCAGACGTGTCTTCCAAACGGTAGGTGTTGGCGAAATACAGCGGGTTGGTGTAGCTAACCTGGATTTCGTCGCCAACCTGGGTCAGGGTGACGCGCTGTCCGGCAACATAACCACCGAATTCAGAACTCGCTGCATCCTTCTTCAGAGCATCGTTGGTGATGGCAATAACGACAGCACCATCATAGGGAGAGTAAGTACCGGCAATTTCGAAACCAGCGGATTCTACTTTACCTTTAACTTCAGTGGTTACCGCCTGCATATCGCCACTGGCCTTGTAACCCAGTACGAAGGGCTTCATGACTTCTTCAGCGAATGCATTACCAAATGAAAGTGCCAGTAAGGCACCGGATATAAACAATTTCTTGACGACATCTTGCATGATGACTCCTCCTCACGTTTTCCCGTGAATATAGTGTTTCCAGAATCTGCGCGGGGCAATTCCAGCGTTATTATTATGGCCTTGACACTCTGCCGGTTCCCCGAGGCTAAACAACAAGATGCCGGGAGAGCCGGTGGTGAACCCGCGCAAAGTGGCGTCGGTCATAGGCGACACTTTATGTGACATCGAAATAATGTCAAGTCTATGACGCCTTAATCCGGCATTTTTTTAGCGCACTACATCAATTACAATAAATAACTAATTGTTTATAATCTAATTCACTAATCAACGAGGATATCAAAGCGAGATGGTGTGGAAACCCCGAGTCACCGTTGCCGCAGTCGCCGAAAATGACGGCCGGTTCCTGATGGTGGAAGAACATATCCATGGTAAACAGCGCTTCAACCAGCCGGCCGGGCACCTGGAAGATGGTGAAAACCTCGTTGAGGCCGCGGTACGCGAATGCCTGGAAGAGACCGCCTGGCAGTTTCAGCCTGAAGCCCTGGTGGGTATTTACCGCTGGCGCCATCCTGCCTCACAGGACACTTATATACGGGTAACATTTTGTGGCCAATGCGTACAACACCATGCCGACAGTAGTCTTGATACCGACATTACTGCTGCGCACTGGCTGACACACGAGGCCATCCGCGAGCGCGAAGTTCAGCTACGCAGCCCGCTGGTATTGCGCTCGCTGGAAGATTACCTGGGGGGCAAACGCTACCCGATCGAACTTCTGGTCGACATCGAATCGGGCGACTCGTTTTGAGCAAACCTGCAGTCATGGTCGGTCTGTCAGGCGGCGTTGATTCGGCCGTTGCCGCCAGCCTGCTGATTGAACAGGGCTATAAGGTGGAAGCCCTGTTCATGAAAAACTGGGATGAAGACGACGAGGACGGTTATTGCCCGGCCGAGCAGGACCTGGCCGACGCGCGAGCGGTTGCAGACGCATTGGGTATAAAGCTGCACACCGTCAGCTTTTCCAGCGAATACTGGGACCGGGTATTTGCCTACTTCCTGGATGAATATCGCGCCGGCCGCACCCCCAACCCGGACATCCTTTGCAACCAGGAAATCAAGTTCAAAGCGTTTCTGGATTATGCGCTGGGGCTGGGAGCTACCCGCATTGCAACCGGACACTATGCGCGTATCGATGGCGACCCGAATCACCGCCGCCTGCTAAAAGGGCGGGATGCCAACAAAGATCAGAGTTACTTCCTGTACCGCCTGAACCAGCATGCGCTCAACCACAGCCTGTTTCCGCTGGGCGAACTGGAAAAACCCGGAGTTCGGGAGATCGCCGCTGACCGTGGCTTCCGGAATTCCGACAAGAAAGACAGCACCGGCATCTGTTTCATTGGCGAGCGCAAATTTAACGCGTTTCTGGCGCGTTATCTGCCTGCACAGCCTGGCGATATTGTTGCTGTTGATGGCGTCCACATGGGACGCCACAAAGGCCTGATGTTCCACACCATCGGTCAGCGTCAGGGCCTGGGTATCGGCGGTATCAAAGACACATCCGGCGATCCCTGGTACGTAGTCGGCAAGGACCTGAACAGTAATCAGCTGATCGTCGCACAGGGGAAAAACCATCCCGCGTTATTTAAACCGGATCTGCTGGCAGACGACCTCCACTGGATCGGTGAAACTCCCGCCCTCCCCCTGGCGTGCCATGCCCGCATTCGTTACCGGCAGGCCGACCAGGCGTGCACCCTGACAGCCATAGACAATGGGGTAGCCAGCGTCAGCTTTGAAAAACCCCAACGCGCCGTGACACCCGGCCAGGCAATCGTATTCTATGCAGGCAACCACTGCCTCGGCGGTGGTACGATTCTGTCATGAATATTAAAACTGACGAGAATCGAGCGCTCGCTTTTGCCGGCATACTGCAGGCGCTGCAACTGGTGCAGCAAACTGCTTACGGCCGTCCCTACGATGTAGACGCCTTCCAGGCAACACTGCAAAGCACTCTGCTACTGAACACCGACAGCGTTAAAGAAGTCTACGGTGGTGTAGATGGCGTTCGCAGTGGTTTGCGACTGCTGCAGACGCAGTTGCTGAACGGCAAACAAAAACCGGATGTCGAGCTTAGCCGCTACCTGGTGGTTCTACTGCACCTGGAACGCAAGCTGTCAAAACGCGCCGACCTTATGGACCGGCTGGGCACTGGAATCGAGCACGCGCAAAAACAGGTGACGCATTTTGATTTGATGCACGCCAATGTGCTTGCAGGCCTCGCCAACACTTACGCTGAAACGGTCAGTATCCTGAGCCCGAAAATCATGGTCAACGGAGACCCGACGAGACTGCAGGACACCGCCGTCGCCAACCAGATACGCGCCTTGTTACTCGCCGCCATGCGCTCCGCCGTACTATGGCGGCAGTGCGGTGGCACCCGAATCAGTCTGTTGCTGGGTCGCCGCAAGCTTTCCGCAATTGCCGGAGATCTTCTCAAGCATAATATATTACATTAATTATATATCCTATCTTTTTGTATACTTTATATATTATTTACTTATAATGACCTGCCAAGTCAGCTAACGGCAAAAAGATATCAACGCCGGAACACCAGCAAGAGACATCATGCGACCTTGACGCCCTTGCAGTTCAATCTTAATACCCGCAGCTATCGCGCGCAGTCGACCCTACCAAGCTGATTTTAAATAGCTCATAATTGCGCGCTTACTTTTTACCCTATCCGGGAGCCTTGAATGAGCAATAGTTTTTCGACTCGCAGCATGCTGTCCGTAAGCGACAGGGAATACGAGATTTACCGCCTGCCCTCGCTGGACAAGGATATTTCGAGTCTTCCCTATTCACTCAAGGTTCTGCTCGAAAACCTGCTGCGCTTTGAAGACGACAAAACCGTCACCAGAGACGATATCGAGGCGCTCATCAACTGGGATCCCCAGGCGGAACCCAGCCAGGAAATCGCCTTTCGTCCAGCACGCGTACTGATGCAGGACTTCACCGGCGTACCTGCCGTGGTCGATCTGGCCGCCATGCGCGATGCCATGAAGATGCTCGGTGGCGACCCGGAAAAAATCAATCCGCTGCAACCTGCAGAACTGGTTATCGATCACTCGGTCCAGATTGACAGCTTTGGCAATAAAGACTCCGTCGATCTCAACGCCAAAATCGAATACCAGCGCAACCAGGAACGTTACAGCTTTCTCAAGTGGGGTCAGAAAGCCTTTTCCAATTTCAAGGTAGTACCACCGGATACCGGCATCGTGCACCAGGTTAACCTCGAGTACCTCGGTCGCGTGGTCTTCGATATGGAGAACAACGGTGTTCGCCAGGCCTATCCGGATACCCTGGTTGGTACCGATTCACACACCACCATGATTAACGGTCTCGGCGTACTCGGCTGGGGTGTCGGCGGCATCGAAGCCGAAGCCGCCATGCTGGGTCAGCCGGTGTCAATGCTGATCCCGCAAGTCGTCGGATTCAAACTGGCGGGCGAACTCCCCGAAGGCGCTACCGCCACCGACCTGGTGCTGGTAGTCGTGGAAATGCTGCGCAAGCACGGCGTGGTCGGCAAGTTCGTCGAATTCTTCGGCGACGGCCTCGACCACCTGTCGCTGGCCGACCGTGCAACCCTGGCCAACATGGCACCCGAGTATGGCGCCACCTGCGGCATCTTCCCGGTCGACGAAGAAACCCTGAACTACCTGCGCCTGTCCGGGCGCGACGAAGCACAGGTTGCACTGGTTGAAGCCTACGCCAAAGAGCAAGGCATGTTCCGCACTGCCAGTCAGGCAGATGCCACGTACACCAGCGTGGTGGAACTCGACATGTCCACCGTGGTTCCCAGCCTTGCCGGCCCGAAACGTCCGCAGGACCGCATCTCCCTGAGCGAGTCCAAGCAGTGCTTTGAAAAGGATCTTGCCGCGTTAAAGAGTGAACGCAGCCTCTCCAGTCAGCCAGCCAAAGGCACCATCAACGGCCAGGACTTTGAACTGGATGATGGCGCCGTGGTCATCGCCTCGATCACTTCCTGCACCAACACCTCCAATCCCTCCGTCATGCTCGGCGCCGGACTGGTCGCAAAGAAAGCCGCCGCCCTGGGGCTGAAAGTCAAACCGTGGGTCAAAACCTCGCTGGCACCCGGTTCCCAGGTGGTCACCGAATACCTGAACGATGCCGGCCTGATGGACGACCTGGAAACCCTCGGCTTCCATATCGTCGGTTATGGTTGTGCAACCTGCATAGGTAACTCAGGTCCGTTGCCCGAACCTGTATCGAAAGCTATCGCCGAGGGCAATCTTTCGGTGACAGCCGTGCTCTCCGGCAACCGCAACTTCGAAGGCCGCGTGCACGCCGAAGTGCGCATGAACTACCTGGCATCACCACCACTGGTGGTCGCCTACGCGATTGCCGGCACCATGGACATCGACCTGTACAACGAGCCTGTCGGCAAGGACAGTAATGGCAACGACGTATATCTGAAGGACATCTGGCCAAGCCAGAAAGAAGTCAGTGATGTCGTCAGCAAGCATGTCACTCGCGACGAATTTACCGGCGTCTATGAAGATGTCTTCAAGGGCGCCGATCGCTGGGTGACCCTGGATTCACCGGAAGGCCAGTTATTCGGCTGGAGCAAAGACTCCACCTACATACAGAACCCGCCCTACTTTGAGGGCATGAGTAAAGAGCCCGGCGATGTTACCGACATCAAGGGCGCACGCGTCCTGGCCCTGCTCGGCGACTCGGTCACTACCGATCACATATCGCCCGCCGGTGCTATCAAGGCCGACAGTCCCGCCGGTGAATACCTGCAGGCACAGGGTGTTCAACAGGCTGATTTCAATTCGCTGGGATCACGCCGTGGCAACCACGAAGTCATGATGCGCGGTACCTTTGCCAACATCCGCCTGCGTAACCTGCTGGCACCGGGCACCGAAGGTGGCGTCACGACGTATCAGCCTGGTGGCGAACAAATGAGCATCTACGACGCTGCCATGCGTTACAAGGATGAGAACATTCCGCTGGTCATTCTGGCCGGCAAGGAATACGGCTCCGGTTCTTCACGCGACTGGGCTGCAAAAGGCCCTCGCCTGCTGGGTGTGCGCGCCGTCATTGCCGAAAGCTACGAACGCATCCATCGCACCAACCTGGTGTGCATGGGTATCCTGCCTTTGCAGTACAACGATGGTGATACCGCCGCATCCCTGGGGCTTAGCGGAAAAGAAGTTTTCAACGTCGAAGGCCTCGGTGACGGCTCGGCCAAACAGGTGACAGTGAAGGCTGTAGCCGAAGATGGCGCAGAAAAAACCTTCCAGGCCAGGGTGCGTATCGATACACCCCAGGAAGTTGAGTATTACCGTCACGGCGGCATCCTCCACTACGTGTTGCGACAACTGGCGGCCTGAGGATGAGCATGGAACTCACATCACTGACTGCTGTTTCCCCCGTCGATGGCCGCTACAGCCGGGCCACCGAAGGCCTGCGTCCTATATTCAGTGAATACGGCCTGATCAAGCACCGTGTCCTGGTCGAAGTACGCTGGCTCCAGGCGCTGGCCGCACACAGTGCCATAGCGGAAGTTGCAACGCTCAGTGACCATGCCAACACCATACTCGATGGCATCGCTGATAAATTCAACGAAGAAGACGCCCAGCGCGTCAAGAACATCGAGCGCACCACAAACCATGACGTCAAGGCCGTTGAATACTTCCTCAAGGAAAAGATCGCCGGGAACGATGAGCTGGAAAACATAAGCGAATTCTTCCACTTTGCCTGCACATCGGAAGATATCAATAACCTCGCCTATGCACTCATGCTTCGCGAAGCACGCGGCCAGGTCCTGCTACCCAAACTGGACGAAGTCATCCAGACAATCACCGCACTGGCGCATAACACGGCAGAAATGCCCATGCTGTCCCGCACCCACGGGCAGCCTGCTTCACCAACCACCCTGGGCAAGGAGATGGCGAACGTCGTTCACCGCCTGCGACGCCAGCGTGAACAGATTGCCGCAGTGCGGCTGATGGGTAAAATCAACGGCGCGGTAGGCAACTACAATGCCCACCTCGCAGCCTACCCGGAAGTCGACTGGCCTGCCTTTGCCGAACAGTTCGTCACCGGACTCGGCCTTGACTGGAACAGTTATACCATCCAGATAGAACCGCATGACTACATTGCCGAGCTGTTTGATGCCGTCGCCCGCTTCAACGTCATTCTTATCGATTTTGCGCGCGACGTATGGGGCTATATTTCGCTGGGTTACTTCAAACAGAAAACCGTGGCCGGTGAAGTCGGTTCTTCGACCATGCCGCACAAGGTGAACCCTATCGATTTTGAAAATGCCGAGGGCAATTTTGGCATTGCGAATGCCATCTTCGACCACCTTGCCATGAAGCTGCCCATCTCTCGCTGGCAGCGTGATCTGACAGATTCAACCGTGTTACGCAACCTCGGCGTGGGCATTGCACATTCAAGCATTGCCTATAGTTCTTTGCTGCGCGGCATTGGCAAACTGGAGGCCAACCCGCAACGCCTGATGGAAGACCTGGACGCAACCTGGGAAGTTCTGGCAGAAGCCGTGCAGACAGTGATGCGCCGTTACGCCGTCGATCAGCCGTACGAGAAACTCAAGGAGCTGACACGTGGCAAGGGCATCAGTGCAGAATCCCTGGCGGCATTCATCGATGGACTGGATATTCCCGATGAAGCGAAACAGGAGCTGGCAAAGCTGTCGCCGGCCACCTATATCGGCAATGCAATAGAACAGGCCAAATCCATTTAGGCCTTATTGCACCGCCAGCATGGGCGTCACCCAGTGTTCCTGTTTCCACGTATTGGATTGAATCCATTCAGTAAGGTCAACCGCTGCAAGCGGTTTACGGATGTAGAAGCCCTGGATGACGTCGCAGCCCAGCATTTCCAGCAAGTCCCAGACGTCGGTGTTTTCCACACCCTCGGCCACCACTTTTAAACCGAGATTATGCGCAAGGTCAATCGTGGCGCGCACAATGACGGCATCATTTTCATCCTGGTCCATCCGGGTAATAAATGACCTGTCGATTTTGATTTCATCGACCGGCAATTGTTTCAGGTAAGCCAGCGACGAATACCCGGTACCGAAGTCATCAATCGACAGATGGAATCCCATATTCGACAGGCGACGCATCACCCGCCGCGCCGTTAACGGGTCAGACATAATGGCACTCTCGGTAATCTCCAGTATTACCCGCTTCGGATCGACGTGATACTGGTTAATCAATTTCTGCACCTGCCCGGGCAGCTTGCGGTCCTGCAGACTGCGTACCGACAAATTAACACTGATACGCAGCTGAATACCCTTACGCTCCCACTCGGCCGATTGTTCCAGCGCCTTCTCGATAACCCATAACGTTAGCGGCCGGATAACCCCGGTTTGCTCGGCGGAAGGAATAAACTCCTCTGGCGGAATCATGCCGTAAACCGGGTGACGCCAGCGCACCAGCGCTTCAGCACAAAATATGTGTCCACTTTTCACATCAACCATCGGTTGATATTCAAGCGTAAGCTGGTTATCCAGTATGGCATCGCGTAGTTCGCCGGATAAACCAAGACGACTGATAGAATGATCGTCCTTATCGGCAGTATAAAAAGAGAAACCTTTTTGTTTGCGCTTTGCATCGTACATGGCGACATCTGCGTAGCGCATTAGCAAGTTCGCATCCTGCCCGTGGTCCGGACACAGGGAAACACCAATGCTGATAGCTGCCCTTAAACAAAGATTTTCAACCTTGATAGGCTTGTCCATGGCAGCAATAATCTTGCGACACACCGCGCGGCTGCGATGTGCGTCCGAATCGGGTAACAACACCGCGAATTCATCACCACCAAGGCGGGCGACCATATCTGTATTCTGGAGGACCGATGCCAACCGCCGGCCGACTTCCTGTAGCAGCCGATCCCCTACGTGGTGACCCAGCGTGTCATTAACTTCCTTGAAGTGATCAAGATCCATGATAAACAGGGCAAGCGGTTCATTATGCTCACGACTCGCCTGTAATTCAGTTTCCAGCCGCTCCATAAACAGAGAGCGATTGGGTAGACTGGTCAGGTTATCGTGGCGTGCCTGGTACTCCAGCGCTGTAGCCTCAGCAATCATTTCCTCACTGATGCGTGCAACACGATTCTCCAGCCGGCTGATACTGTCGCCGTCGCGGTTATGCGGCATATGGAAGCCCAAACGCTGTTCATAAACTTCCAGTGATTGGTGAATACGCTTGACGCGCACGCCCAGCCAGACCAGTGCGACACTGAAAAGCGAAGCAAACACAATCAACGCCAGGGTGCGCTGCTCGCGTACCGAAAACACAAACTGTTCACCCAGCACATCGATCTGCTTCTGATCAACCCGGCCAACATAGCGCTCGGTGTACAAAGCGCGTTCCATATCGGCCATCAACTGGTGCATATTCTGCTGATAAAAATGATCCAGGACCAACCAGATTACAGCCGCCGCGGCAGCCGCAACCAGTATTCCTTTAAATGTCAGTGACTGTCTCCCTGCCCTGGTCAACTGACGTGGCAAACAAGCCACTCCCTTCAGTAAATTCATCCTGTAAACCCCGAAACTCCCGGCGCACGAAATAGCACGACCCGTCACAGCGGGACGCGCCGCAACAGGCACCTGTCGTATCTAATACGGGAGGAGACAAAAAGTAGTTTGCAGATCCCCTACCTGCAAAACCTGATTTTCCTTATACTACATGAACTTGTGTTTTATCCCTGAACCTTCTACGCAAGTTCTGCCGAGCATAGCGGCAGATTGAGCAAAAGTTTAACCGTATCTGTACAGCCTGTGCCCAGCAAAGTACCCTTTGGCTATGAATAATGAAGAAAACTTCCTCCAGTTCACCGAATTACGGCTGGGTATATCGGACATCGATATCGAACTCCAGGCGCGTGCCGAAACCTGCCACGCCACGGATCTCATCGTTCAGCAATGTGAGGAATCACTGGAAATCTTCAGCCGCGAACTCGATCCCGAACTCTATGATCGCGAACCGTTCCTGGACGCCGTGAGCAGCTTGTGTGTAAAAAATCGCATGGCCCGCGTGCGTATCCTGGTGCAGGATCCATCGGCGCCGGTAAAACGCGGTCACCGGCTGATCGAACTCAGCCGGCGTATCAGCAGCTCCATTGAAATTCGCCAGCCACACCCGGACTACCGGAACCACAACGAAGCCTTTCTGATTGCAGACCATTGCGGCCTGATCACACGTGGTCTTGCCGACCGCTACGAAGGCACGGCAAATTTCTATTCATTTATACCCGCGCAACGTAAACTGGACTTCTTCACCGAGGTCTGGGACCGCAGCGAATCACATCCCGAATTCAGAAGGCTACACATCTAATGAAACACTTTTACCTGCTGCTCTGCCTGCTGACGCTGTTCGCGTCGCCGGTACAGGCCGATTCCATTAACACCATCCAGCTGCAGAACCGTCCGGCAGAGGAACTGATTCCCATCATAAAACCGATGCTGGGGCCGAACGACTCGGTCACAGGACAGGGCTTCAAGCTGTTTCTGCGCTCTTCTCCCGAGACGCTGGCACAGGTAAAGGAGATGATCAGCAACCTGGATGTCGCCGCCAAAATGCTGCAGATTTCCGTTTTCCAGGGCAATGACCGTGACCTCAGGGCACTAAGCATCAGTGGCAACGTGCAGGTAGAAAGCGGAGATGCAAATGTCAGTATTGGCACCCAAAGAGGTCAGGACAGAAAACAGGGCGGCGGTGATGTCAGCTACAGCACCCGTAATGCCAGTGCCGGCGCCAGCACCATAAGCACCCGTGGTCGCCTCAGGGATAACCCCATCCACCAGCTGCGCGTTACCGAGGGTACCGAGGGCTATATCGAAACCGGTGAACAAATCCCCTACTTCTCCGGCGCCAACTGGTATGGGCCTGGCGCGCTGGTCGGCGGTGTTGATTACAAGGACGTGACGACCGGTTTCTATGTACTTCCACGCATTCACGGCGACAAAGTCACCATGCATGTCAGTCCGTTCAAGCAGTCACAAAGCAAAAAACGCGGCGGTGACATTAACACCCAGAGCGCCAAAACCACCATCACCGGGCACATGGGTGAGTGGTTGCCGATTGGCGGCACCACAGAGCAGACCCAACGCTCACAAAGCAGTACTGGCAGCTACAGTTCAACCCAAAGCAGAAATAACGAAAGCATCTGGATCAAAGCAGATCTGGTTCAATAAACCATAAATCCAAGGAGTCACCATGTTCGGTTTTCAGGAGTTCGTCATACTGGTAATGGTACTGGCCATCGTGCTGGTCATCATGGGCGTTAAAGCAGTACCGCAAGGCCGCGAATTTACCATCGAGCGTTTCGGGCGCTACACCAAGACCCTGAGACCCGGACTGAACATCATTGTACCTTTCGTCGATCGCATCGGCGCCAAGCTCAACATGATGGAACGCGTCATGGACGTGCCCTCCCAGGAAGTTATTACCCACGACAATGCCATGGTCACCGTCGACGGCGTGGTGTTCTTCCAGGTGCTCGATGCCGCCAAGGCCGCCTATGAAGTCAATCAGCTGGAACTGGCGATCCTCAACCTGACCATGACCAATATCCGTACCGTGATGGGCTCCATGGATCTCGACGAGCTACTCTCGCAACGCGACACCATTAACGCGCAACTGCTCACCGTGGTCGACGACGCCACCACGCCCTGGGGCGTCAAGGTAACGCGTATCGAAATCAAGGACATCACCCCGCCACGTGACCTGGTCGACTCCATGGCACGGCAGATGAAAGCCGAGCGTGAAAAGCGCGCCAACATCCTCGAAGCCGAAGGCTTCCGCCAGGCGGAAATCCTCAAGGCCGAAGGTGAAAAACAGGGGGTCATTCTTAACGCTGAAGGCGCACGCCAGTCCGCCTTCCTGGAGGCCGAGGCGAGGGAACGCCAGGCCGAAGCAGAAGCCAAGGCCACGAACATGGTGTCGAAGGCTATCGCCGAGGGCGACATCAATGCCATCAACTACTTTGTAGCCACCAAATATATCGAATCGCTGAAAAGCATCGCTATGTCACCGAACGAAAAACTGGTGCTGATGCCACTCGAGGCTGCCAGTGTTATCGGTGCGCTGGGCGGCATCTCCGAACTGGCCAAGGAAGCATTAGGCAAGCAGAAAGGCGCTGGCGCATGACCCTGGAAGAACTGGGGCACTGGCACTGGTGGATACTCGCCGCTGCGCTCATTATCCTGGAAGTGTTTGCACCCGGAGCGTTCTTTCTCTGGCTGGGTCTCGCAGCGGGTGTCGTTGGTGGCATCGTCTACTTCGCGCCATCCATCGAGTGGGAATACCAGGTCCTGCTGTTTTCCGTACTGTCCGTCATCAGCATCATTGTCTGGCGGAAGTTCTTCAGACAGACAGCGTCAGATACCGACCAACCCAACCTGAACCGGCGTGGCGAGCAATACGTCGGCCGGGTGTTTACCCTGGATGAACCCATGGTCGATGGCATGGGCAAGATACGCGTGGACGATTCCACCTGGAAAATACGCGGCGAGAATTGCCCGGTGGGCACGCAGGTTGAAGTCACCGGCACCAGCGGAACCATACTGGAAGTTATCTGCAAGGGGTGAACAGCAACTATAGATTTTTGCTTCGGCGTATTCATATCCCGGAAAGGCACGCACGACTGCAACCTGGAGTACGCCTGCTCCAGGCACTCTATAACAAGCCGGACTAACGCGCCCCAAGGCTGTCGTTCAGCCACCCCGAGACGGTCTTCAGCAACACAGCATCCTGCTCACGCATGTAGTGATCACCATCCTGCAGCATGATCTGCCGGGATGCAGGCTGACCCTGCTTCTGTACTGCCTTGCTGCGCCCGTCAGCGCCATGCAGAACGGCGGGATAATCCAGCGCACCGTAGACATCCAAAACCGGCACCTGCAGCCTTGCAAACGGGAACGGCGCTAACATCGGCTGCCGGTAATCAGTAGCGCCCATGCCGATACCCACGAAACCATCGATGGCGTCACTGCCATTGGCCCCGATCCAGGCCATCGCCATGTGCACGCCGCAGCTGTGCGCCAGCATCACCAGCTGCTCATTTCCCTGTGCCTTCAGATAGGCCAGCGCGGCATCAATGCGTGGCAGTGCTTCCGGAAAGGTGGGCAGATAGTCGTAAAACTTGGATTCTTTCGAGAGCACGGGCATCTGTATGGAGAGCGTGTTCCAGCCATGCTCAGTCAGACCGATGCGCAGTGGCCGGGTAACATTTTCCCAATCGGGGTGGTAACCGCGGCCGTGAATCAGCAACACGGCACGTTTGGCCGGCTCGGCGGCCTCCATGTAGATACTCAGGAATTCGTGGCCATCGGCATTCAGGAACAGCGGGTCGCCATCAAATATGGCATCGATAATCTGGTCGGACAGGCGCTTTTCGCGCTCCAGATCCGCAGCGGCCAGCAGGTTCGGCGCGAAGGACACAAGAAGCACGAGCACCTGCGATAAACCACACCACGATAACAGCTTGTTCATGGAGCCATTCTAGCGAAGTCAGTGCCGCATTTCATCGTTGCCCGCTGCTCCGGCGGGAAAATGCCGGCTCAAGTGAAATCTGTCCGGTGCCGATCAGAATACGGAGAAGAATTAACCGGATCAAAGACCCTATGCCATTCGCCTCGTTCCCCGGACTGTTTCAAGGATTAGTTGCTGCCGCACTAATTACGCTGTTTGCAGCGCCACTGCAGGCTCGGCAGTACGACGTGAACGGCTATTCATTTGCCGTTGAGCCTGTCCCCGCCTGGGTAGACTGGACAGACCTGCCAGAAACCTATGCAGAGCGCCCCGGACTCACCGCCGCCTATCGACTGGTAGACCGTCAGCACAATATCACAGAAAACAGCACAACCCGGTTCAGCCGCCGGGTGACCCAGCCACTGACTGAAGCCGGTCTGAACCAGGCCGCGGAAATCGAGATCGAGTTCAATCCAGCCTTCCAGACGCTCAATCTGCACAAGCTGAACGTAATCCGTGACGGACGCATCACTGACAAGCTCCAGCCGGAGCAGGTACACCTGATCCAGCGCGAACAGGACTTCGAGAAGAAACTGTACGACGGCATTGTTACCGCCGTAATTATTGTCAAGGATGTCCGTCTCAAGGATTCTGTAGACCTCGCCTACTCTATCGAAGGCCGTAATCCGGTTTTCGGGAAGAAGTATTTTTCCACCTTCGCCATCGGCTGGAATGTGCCCGTCGACCTCGCCCGGATACGCGTATCGGCACCTGCCAAACGCAAACTGCATACCCGCTCATTCAACACCAACGTCAAACCCGATATTCGCCGCAATAATGGCCGCATCGAATACGAGTGGTCGCAGAGCAATACGGTAGCAGTAATCTCTGAAGACAGCGTCCCCAGCTGGCACCAGCCCTACCCCGGCATCCAGATCAGCGAATATCGCCACTGGCGCGACGTAACGGCCTGGGCAGACAGCCTGTATACCCTCGACAGCACATTACCACCGGCCCTTAACAAAACACTGCAACAATGGCGTGAAGAAGAACACGACAAGAAACAACTTACCGCCCGCGCCCTGAAACTTGTACAGGATGAGATTCGTTACTTTGGTATCGAACTGGGCCAGAATTCACACCGTCCCAGCCTGGCCGGTGACGTTTACGAACGCCGCTATGGCGATTGCAAAGACAAAGCCGCGTTGCTGGTAACCATGCTCGATAAACTGGGTATCAAGGCATACCCGGCGCTGGTGTCCACCGAATATCAGCGAGAAATCGATAACTGGTTACCCAGTCCCGGGCTGTTTGACCATGTCATTGTGACAACCGAACTGGACGGCAAACGCTACTGGCTCGACGGGACACGCAACTACCAGCGCGGCAGTATCGACACACTGGGCGTACCGGACTTTGAACGTGCCCTGATTGTCCGCAAGAAAGAGAACCGCCTGACACCGATTGAAATCCGGGAAAGCGCCACATCCGATATATACATCGAAGAAGAGTTCGTAACCACCGACTTTGGCACACCGGTCGAACTAAACGTGACAACAACTTACAAAGGCGCTGCCGCGGAATCGATGCGCGAATATTTTGCAACCAACACACCCGCCCAGATTTCCCGCACTTATATGAATTTCTACGCCAAGTTTTATCCCTTGATCGACATCGGCCGCAATGTTGAGTCAAGCGATGCCGCCGGCGAAAACATTTTCACGGTGTCAGAACACTACCGTGTAAAGGATTTCTGGCAAACGGAAGATGAAACAAAATATGCCTCACTGCTCGGTTCCACCATCGCACCCTATATCACGAAACCGAAGACCATTCGCCGCACCGCACCGCTGGCCGTAGAACATCCCATCAATATTCGGCATACATCAACAATCATCTACCCTGAAGACGTAGAATATGAGATCGAAGAACCGGAAGTCACCATTGAAAGCCGGTTTATGGGTTACCAGCGCGCCGTCAGTTACGACAGTCGCAAGCTGACCGTCACCCATAACTTCAGTTCACGCAAAGAGACTGTCATGCCCGCTCAACTGGACAACTACTTTGATAACATAAACAAAATAAGCGACCAGCTGGAATACACTACCACGTTAAGCGAGCCTCCTGCGCAAACCAATATCGGGGGCAGGATCAACACGCTTCTGGACCGCCTGGACAAGCTTTCAAGTAACTGAATTTTCTGCCGCAAACCACAGAATTACGTCTTGTTCCGGGGGGAACTCATGAATTACATTCTATGGCCCGTGATTCTGCTGGTTTCATTGCTCGCTGGCTGCGCCAGCCAACCCACCGGTAATTCCGAAAACACCAGCTTTACCCCCGCAGCAAACATCGATCTCGACAGTTTTGAAGGTTTCAGCGTAGCGCTGGAACAATCCATGACTGCCCGGGACAGTTCACTGTTCACCGAACGGCTGGACGCTTACAAGTTTGCCAGGCGCTCTCTGGGCTCACTGGGACTGGGGGCCGTCAAAAAGAGCGATGCCAGGAAGTACGCCCGCACCATGCAGACGATACTGGATCAACGATTCAGTGAAACATTCGCCGCGGTTGAATCCGCAAGTTTTCTGCGCCTGATGCCGGGTGAATCCGCCAACCCCGAAGACACTATCGCCCTGATTCGTATCAGCCCGGAAGACGGCGGGCTCAGTTACTGGAAGGTATACCTTCAACGAAGCAACGGGCGCATCATCATTGTCGATTGGCTGAACTACTCCCTCGGTGATACCGCCAGCCACGCAATCGGTGATTTTTCACTGCAAGTCGGGGCCGCATTCAAGAATCCCGAATCAAAAGATGGCAAGGCTGTTCAAGCCTATCTGGCAGCGGCTAAAAGCGATGACCCGCAAGCATTGGTCAATGCCTACGATCAGCTACCAAAGAAAATCCAGGAAAATGCACTGATGATGAACTCCTACCAGGAGGCGGCAAGCCAGGTCTCGAGTGAAGCCCACCAGGCGGCCCTCGCCCGGCTGGAACCTGCGTACAGGAAAAACGACACCTATGCCCTGATGCTGGTCGATTACTACCTGGAGACCAAAGAATACGCGAAGGCCCACCAGGACATCGACAGGGCAGCGGCTCTACTGGGTGCCGATGCCGGGCTGGACAGTCTGCATGCAGGTATCTCACTCAGCGCTGAAGACTACAAACGAAGTATTGCCTATGCGCGCGACGGCATCGGCAGAGAACCTTCCTACCTTGGCAACTACTGGATACTGCTGGATGCGCTGGTGTACACGGAGAACTACGCTGACGCGATCATGGTACTGGGCATTATCGAAGACGGCTTCGGCTACGAGTTCGACGCGCAGGAACTCGCCAAGGTTGAAGGTTATGAGATGTTTGCAAAATCCAGCCACTTCAAAGGCTGGCAGACAGCTTCATCGCAATAGAAGCCTGTTTGCAGTCATGTGCTGTCTGCCGGCCCCTTCAGTTTATTCGGTGTTTTCGACGTTTCCGCCTCTAGCTGGATGACCCGCTCTTTCCCACCTTCACCGTCCGCTCACCCCGACGCTCCTGCTTCAACCTCGCCAGGTAACCCGCCAGCGCGCCGCCCCCGGTGGCCAGCATCAGCAGGCCAAGCGTCATGAACTGGGTAAACACCATCAGCGTACCGGCGGCAATCACGCCGACAAAGGCGCCACCGACCTTGAAGTTGGCCTTCGCATGGGCGCGGTTGGTTTCCTTGTTGATCTGTTCGTGACTTTTCTTGATCAGCCGGGTTTTCGCCCGCTCGGCATTAACGCGCAACTTCTCCCGTTCGCGGGAAAAGTCATCCTTGGCCTGTATCACGGCATCTTTCTTGATATGGGCGGCGATGGAATCAAACCAGAACGCCGTCACCACGGTGACCACGAGTGCCAGGCAACCGATCGCGATCCAGAGTTCCTGGTCACTGGTTCTGACCGCGGCGAGTAGCAGCGCGGCGGTGGCGACCTGGATGATGAGTATTCCGGGCAGGTATCTGAGCATGTGCCCATGTTAAAACAAAACAGTGTGTTAACAAACGCGGCCCCGCCCGGGCAACCGGTCGGTGCGCTGCTGAAATACTAATCGCGGCCGAGGGGGACGCTCCTGCAAGGGGGTATCGTGAGCCAGTTCAGGTGGTTGGGCTGGCAAGTGAAATCTGCGGTTACCTGGGGAAGCGGCGTTAAATGTATATTTAACATCATAATAACGCTATATACTATTGTTATATATCGTATATATTGATCTTTATTTATGCCTGACTACGGTGTCAGGCGGCCGAACCCCGGCGGCGGCCTGCGGTAGCGGGTGGCCTGCTCGTAGGCATAGGCGTACTGAATTAATTTACCCTCGTCGAATGGCCGCGCTAACAGTTGCAGTCCCAATGGCAGACCGGTACTGGTAAATCCCATCGGCACAGTAATCGCTGGCTGCCCGGTGTGCGGGGCGATCACCGGGCTGTTGTTACCGTGCGGGCTCGTCGTGGTCGCCCAGTGTGCGCGGCGGGTTGGTCCAGCTCGGGTAGATAATCGCATCGACGTTGGCCTTGTCCATGGCCGCCAGCACCGCGTCCAGGAACTGCTTGCGCCGCGGGTCCCCCTGCACGTCCACGCACGGCGGCTGCTGGTCTTCAGGCAGGCCGCTTTCGCCCATCGCCCACTGCATCGCCTCTGCGTTCATCGGCAGGAATTGTTTAGTCGCAGCAACTTCGTCCAGCGAATGAACGGGTGCCGACGGCCCGCGGCTAGCCAGGTAGTTGTTCAGATCGTAACGAAACCGGCTGCAAAAGCCGGTGGCTTTGCGCAGGCGATCAAAGTCGGGTATCTCGAACGGATCTACAATCACTGCACCGGCGGCCTTGAGTTCATCAATGGCGCGGTCCATGGTCGTCATCACTTCCAGGTCGGCATCGCCGCTATCCACCAGCGCGCGCAGCACACCCAGCCGCGCACCCTGCAAGCCGTCCTTTTTGAGATAACACCGTATAGTCGTCCTGCACCTGCCCCGCAGCGGCTTCGGTAGCCGGGTCGGCAGGATCGACACCCGCAATCACGGAAAACACAATCGCCATATCGGTCACGGTGCGCATCAACGGCCCGCCGACATCGCGGTTCAACAGCAGCGGCACAATGCCGTCACGGCTGGTAGCGCCAATCGTCGAACGTAGTCCCACCAGGTCCAGGTGCGACGCCGGACCGCGAATCGAGTTACCGGTATCGGTACCCATACCGATGATGCCGAAGTTCGCTGCAATGGCCGAGGCGGTGCCACCGCTCGAACCCGCCGGTACGCGCGACAGGTCATAGGCATTGCGCGTCTCGCCGTGGGTGGAACTGACAGTCTCGTAGGGACTGAACGCCCATTCACCCATGTTCGACTTGGCGATCACAATCGCACCCGCTTCACGCAGGCGCTTCACCATAAAGGCATCGTCCGGCGGGTTGGCGCCACGCATGGCAATGGAACCGGCCTCGGTAGGCATGTCCGCGGTATCGAAGTTGTCTTTGAGAATAACCGGTATGCAGTGCAGGCGTTTCATCCGGCCGGTGATGCCATACTGCTGGTCCAGGCTTCTGGCGCGTTCAACAGCATTGGGGTTGATATAAATGATCGCGTTAAGCTGCGTCGGCTGATCGTAGGTTTCGATACGCTTGAGGTAACGGCGGGTAAGTTGTTCGCAGCTGATACGCCGCTCGCGGATCGCCTGGTGCGCGTCCTCAATGGTGAGTTCAATAAACGCTACCGGGCGCGTATCCCGCTGTTGCGCAGGCGACATGACGCAACCAGCGCACAGGCTGACGACCACACCGGCAAGCAGACTGAACGCACTGGTTCTCAGCACGCCGGGAACCCGCTCACTGGCGAATCAATTGCTTGATAAAGTCGAGATACGCCGGTGTATCCCAGGGCCGTCCGCCCAGTGCGAGGTAACGCAGTTTGCCCTCGGGATCGACAAAGAATGTCGCCGGCAGACCACGCGGTTGCCAGCGTTCGGTCACCAGGCCGTCTTCATCCATTAACGGCGTAATATCCGGCGCTACGCTGGCAAGAAAACCGAACACCGTGTCTTCGGTTTCTGCGGTGTTGACCAGCACGATCTCCAGCTCCTGCGGATCGAACTGCGGGAAGATAGCCTGGATAGTCGGCATCTCCTCGCGGCAGGGTCCGCACCAGGTCGCCCAGAAGTGTACGAACACCCAGTGCCCGCGGGCCTCAGCTGAGATCCCAGCTATCACCGTCCATGTTGTTCAGCACCAGCGGCGGCGCATCGCGGCCGTCCAGGGTGAAAATACCCTTGGGTAATTCACCGGCTGTCAGCCTGCCACGAGAGCAGCAGCAAACAAACACAGGCACAGGACACGCACCAGGGTGGATTGGTTACGCATTTCAAATCCTCGAAGACAACCGTTTTAACCGGCCCCTGCTTGTCTGCACCGGTATGGAACTTCATTGTCAGCTGTGAATGGCCGGGTCTGCATCGGGATAACGACACTGCCACCGACTCCTTCATCCAGGCGCAGGTCACGCACCTCGGGCATCAGCGTCCAGCCGAAGGTCGACTGGTGGGCTTGCGCTAACCCGGCCTCACGCCACTTGTCCGGCCAGTAGTCACGCTTGATGCGGGGGATCACCTTGTCGCCCTGGCTGAACTGCCACTCATCCAGTTCAAGCCACAGAACATCCACGGTCTTGTTGTGCACGAGGGGCGTGACGAAGCAGGTCTCCAGGATCTTGTCGATGGCCGCGCGATTGAACTCCCGCCCCAGGTAAAAGGCCGTGAGCTGGTCCGGCGTACGCATGACCACGCGCACCGATCACCTGGCTCGTCTTCATAGCATGGGCCGGTGGTTGCTGCACCAGTTCGCGACGCCGCGCCGCAGGTGGCTGGGGTCCGGTCGAATCGTAGTCGGAATTGTCATCCGCCAGCGCCGGCGCTGCGACCAACAGGCCGGCCAGCCACAGCGATGCGTAGCCAGCGGGACATTCGCTTTAACGTTGCCATACCGTATCTACGAACCTCTTGCTTCGGACGCTAGCGCATTTTCGGCATTGCCTGCTTACTCAGTGACTGGTACTCGTTAAAACGTGCATCGTCCAGGGCGTCATCCGAAACCCTCACCAGCTTGAACTCGCGGCCGTTCTGCAGGTCCTTCGCGGCGACCGGCACACCATCGACATCACCCATCGACATCTGCGGACCGCCCATACCGACAGACAGTTTCTGCGCCCGTTCCGCCATGTCACGCATAAACTTCATCGCCGAATTCACTGTCGAAAAATCGGCCTTCGACATACCGGCATCGGGTTCGCTCGCCACGCACACATCGGCAACCTGCTGCTGGTCATTCAACACATCGTAACGCTGGCATTTGAATCCGGCGATCTTGTCGCTGCCGCGTTTTACCGTGGTTACCTTGACAGGCGGTTTGGATTCCATAGCACCGAAATTCGCCATGCCACCCATGCGCTGTTCGATCATGGCGCGTTGTTCCGGCGGCAGGTTCTTGAGCTGCTCGCGCATCATCGCCATTTTCGGCGCCATCTGTTTTCTGCATCTGCGCCATGGAATCGGCCATCTTTTCCAGCGTAGCGCGATCGAATTCCATGTACTGCCGTTCGCTGCTGCTGACGTGTATCGCCATGTCACGCTGCGCGTCATAGAGCATGTAGTCCGACTGACCGGGCGTCGACATGCGCATCATGTGACCTTTCACCTCGATAACGGAATCCATCTTGCCCCCGACATCCTTCATCGTCAGGGTGGCATCCGCCTGCACAGCGGGCGCAAGCAGGGCAACGGAAAACAGGCAAACAACGGTGCTGAGAATGCTTCTGGTCATGGTTTTTCCCTCTTATTTTCGGGTTTTGACCGGCCGATTGTAACCACGGGAAATGCCTGCCGAAAGCTTTTCCCGCCCCGCCCCGCTCCAGCCCGGGTGCCGGGCCGTCTTTCTGCTAGAATGCGGCCTTTACATCAGCCACAGATATCCGAGCAACATGAAGACCTTAGAAGAATTATTACAAGAACGCATCCTCATCCTCGACGGTGCCATGGGCACCATGATCCAGCGCTACAAGCTGGACGAAGCCGACTACCGCGGCGAGCGCTTTGCCGACTGGCCCAGCGAGCTCAAGGGCAACAACGACCTGCTGTCGCTGACCCAGCCGACGATCATCCGCGACATCCACAAGGCCTATCTTGAAGCCGGCGCGGACATTGTCGAGACCAACACCTTCAACTCCACCACCGTGTCGATGGCCGACTACGGCATGGAAGAGCTGGTCTACGAGATCAACCTCGAATCCGCCAAGCTGGCACGCGAGGCCGCGGACGAATTCTCCACCGAAGACAAGCCGCGCTTTGTCGCCGGTGTGCTCGGCCCGACCAGCCGCACCGGTTCGCTGAGCCCGGACGTCAACGACCCGGGTTTTCGCAACGTCACCTTTGACGAACTCGAAGAGACCTACTACGACGCCACCAAGGCGCTGGTCGAAGGCGGCAGCGACATCATCCTGATCGAAACCATCTTCGACACCCTGAACGCCAAGGCCGCCGCCTTTGCCGTGCAGAACTATTTCGAAGACACCGGCAACAAACGGCCGGTGATGATCTCCGGCACCATCACCGATGCCTCCGGCCGCACCCTGTCCGGCCAGACCGCGGAAGCGTTCTTCAACTCCATGCGCCACGTGAACCCGATCTCCATCGGCTTCAACTGCGCGCTGGGCGCCAAGCAGTTACGCCAGTACGTCGAAGAACTGGCCGGCACCGCCGACTGCTACGTCAACGCGCACCCCAACGCCGGGCTGCCGAATGAATTCGGTGAATACGATGAATCCCCCGAAGACATGGCCGAGGAACTCGGCGAATGGGCCAAGAGCGGGCTTCCTGAACATCATCGGCGGTTGCTGCGGCACCACCCCGCCGCACATCAAGGCGATTGCCGAAGCCGTCGCCAAGTTCCCGCCGCGCAAGAAGGTCGACAACAACTTCGTGCTGCGCCTGTCCGGCCTGGAACCCTGCAACATCGGCGAGGACTCGCTGTTCGTCAACGTCGGCGAGCGCACCAACGTCACCGGCTCCGCCAAGTTCGAGCGCCTGATCCTCGAAGACGAGTACGACGAGGCGCTGACGTGGCGCGCGAGCAGGTGGAAAACGGCGCCCAGATCATCGACATCAACATGGACGAAGGCATGCTCGACGGCGAGGCAGGCCATGGTCACCTTCCTCAACCTGATCGCCGGCGAACCCGACATCTCGCGCGTGCCGATCATGATCGACTCCTCCAAGTGGGACGATCATCGAAGCCGGCCTGAAGTGCATCCAGGGCAAGGGCATCGTCAACTCCATCTCCATGAAGGAAGGCGAAGACAAGTTCATCGAGCAGGCCAAGCTGTGCCGCAAGTACGGCGCGGCCGTGGTCGTCATGGCCTTCGACGAAAAAGGCCAGGCCGACACCGAGGAGCGCAAGGTCGAGATCTGCGCGCGCGCCTACAAGATCCTCACCGAACAGGTCGGCTTCCCGCCGGAAGACATCATCTTCGACCCCAACATCTTCGCCGTCGCCACCGGCATCGAGGAACACAACAACTACGCCGTCGACTTCATCGAAGCCACGCGCGGGATCAAGCAGAACCTGCCGCACGCCAAGATCTCGCGGCGGCGTCAGCAACGTGTCGTTCTCGTTCCGCGGCAACAACCCGGTGCGCGAAGCCATCCACGCCGTGTTCCTCTACCACGCCATCAAGGCCGGCATGGACATGGGCATCGTCAACGCCGGCCAGCTCGCCGTCTACGACGACCTGCCCGAAGAACTGCGCGAAGCGCGTCGAAGACGTGGTGCTGAACCGCCGCGCCGACGCCACCGAACGCCTGCTCGACATCGCCGACAAGTACAAGGGCGACGGCAGCGCCATCGAAAAGAAAGAAGACCTCGACTGGCGCGAATGGCCGGTCGACAAGCGCCTCGAACACGCGCTGGTCAAAGGCATCGACGCCTTCGTCGACAGAAGACACCGAAGAGGCGCGACAGAACTTCGACCGCCCCATCCAGGTCATCGAAGGCCCGCTGATGGACGGCATGAACGTGGTCGGCGACCTGTTCGGCGACGGCAAAATGTTCCTGCCGCAGGTGGTGAAAAGCGCGCGCGTCATGAAAAAAGCCGTCGCCTACCTGCTGCCCTACATCGAAGCGGAAAAAGACGCGAGACAGCCAAGGCCAAGGGCAAGATCCTCATGGCCACCGTCAAGGGCGACGTGCACGACATCGGCAAGAACATCGTCGGCGTGGTGCTGCAGTGCAACAACTTCGAAGTCATCGACCTCGGCGTCATGGTGCCCGCGCAGAAAATCCTCGACGCCGCCAAAGAACACAACGTCGACATCATCGGCCTGTGCGGGCTCATCACCCCCAGCCTGGATGAAATGGCGCACGTCGCCAAGGAAATGGAACGCGAAGGCTTCGACATCCCGCTGCTGATCGGCGGCGCCACCACCTCGCGCGTGCACACCGCCGTGAAAATCGAACCCGGCTACCACGGCACCACCGTGTACGTGAAAGACGCCTCGCGCGCCGTCGGTGTTGCCCAGAACCTGGTCAGCGAAGACAACAAGGCCCCCTACATCGACGAGATCAAGGCCGAGTACGAAAAAGTCCGCGCCATGCACGCCGGCAAACAGCGCAAGACCGAATGGCTGACCCTGCAACACGCGCGCGCCAACAAGATCCAGATCGACTGGGACGACTACACACCGCCGGTGCCCAAGACACTGGGGCATCACCGTGTTACGACGACTTCTCGCTGGAAGAACTGCGCGACTACATCGACTGGACCCCGTTCTTCAAAACCTGGGAACTGGCCGGCAGCTACCCGAAGATCCTGGAAGACGAAGTGGTCGGCGAACACGCCAAGAACCTGTTCGAAGACGCGCAGAACATGCTGCAACAGATCATCGACGAAAAATGGCTGCAGGCCAAAGCCGTGTTCGGCCTGTTCCCCGCCAACCAGGTGAACGACGACGACATCGAAGTCTACACCGACGAATCGCGCAGCGAAGTGCTGACCACCCTGCACCACCTGCGCCAGCAAAACCAGAAACCGCCGGGCCGCCCCAACCAGTGCCTGGCCGACTTCGTCGCGCCCAAAGACACCGGCCTGAAAGACTACATCGGCGCCTTCGCCGTCACCGCCGGCATCGGCATCGACGAACACGTGCAACGCTTCGAAGCCGACCACGACGACTACCACTCCATCATGCTCAAAGCCCTGGCCGACCGCCTGGCCGAAGCCTTCGCCGAACGCCTGCACGAAAACGTGCGCAAGGAATACTGGGGCTACGCCAGCGACGAGGCACTCGACAACAAAGCCCTCATCAAAGAGCAATACAAAGGCATCCGCCCCGCCCCCGGCTACCCCGCCTGCCCCGAGCACACGGAAAAAGCCCTGCTGTGGGAACTCATCGACCCGGTCACCAATGCCGACATCTCGCATCACCGAACACTTCGCCATGCTGCCCACCGCAGCCGTCTCCGGCTGGTACTTCAGCCACCCGGAATCGAAGTACTTCGGGGTTGGGAAGATCAACCGGGACCAGGTGGAAGATTATGCGCGGAGGAAAGGGATGACGCTGGAGGAAGCGGAGCGTTGGCTGGCGCCTAATTTGGGGTATGATCCGGATCAGGAAAGGAAAACAGCATAAGGGGAAATTGCTATGCGGACAGGGAGTCAGCCAAAAGCAGAAACTAATAAAACCCGGCTCACCGATGGTGGGGCGGGTTTTTTAATTTGGAGCACAAATTCAATACAATCCAGTAATAAAAAGACTGTACACGGTTCATTACCATGAGAATACAAGATACCCATGATAATACTTATAGCTCGGACTTTACTATTCATCTAAAGCCGCAATCTTAGGCGCCAGCTTAGAAATCAGTTGATAACCAAATATGAAAAATACTCTGAAGCTAAACAAGCGAAAACAAAGTGAGTTTCTTTCCAATTTCAAGCTGGAGCGAAAGCACTTATTGCGAGCAAGTAAAGCCCGGGGCACTCCAGGCATCAGAGAAGGGACAGATGATAATGGCGACCAAGTTCTTATCAAAATTTGGCCACGAGAAAAGGGTACCGATGATTCTGACCTTCGCGATATTTGGCGGAACGGAGATCGGGCAACTCCATCGTCTTGCTGGATATCGGGGAGTTTCTGATTTAATCGCGGAACTCAAATCTTCATCATATGATGAAATGGGGTACTATTTGGTGCTCACTCCTGGGCAACGGCGCCCACTGAAACCCGGACGCGTTCGCCGTCTACCAGCGGACCGGTGAGTTTCCCGACGGGACGGTTATCGCCAAGGAACTGGTGCTGTTGCAGAAGGGTGATTACAAGGATGGATCCAAAAACGCACCTTCGGGTCGCGGTTTCTTCGCGGGCGAGTTTCAGGGTATGGACGTGATGGTGAAAGACAACGCACGTTTCAAGGCGACCAACGGTTGGGGGTTCTTCAACTTCGGTCACAACGCCCCGCCCTATCTCAAGGCATCGCGGGCTGAATCGGCTGAGAGCTGTGCCAGCTGCCACACCGCCAACGCCGGCAAGGGCATGGTGTTCAAGAGCTACTACCCGGTGCTGCGTTGACGAATAGATAAAGGGGACGGAGGGATTTAAATTTAATCCCTCCGTCCCCATATCCGCATATCCGACCGGCTCGACAAGGCATCCGGTGCCTGGCGTTTACCGGATTCAGTTGAGCAAAGTGGCAGGGATGACAAAGGGCGGTTAATAGCCCGTTTGTCAACGAGTGTGAAATTTAATTATGTATATATATTGACATATACGCAAATATAGCCTACATAATTAAGCATGCTGACCGATACCCAATTACGTGAAGTCTTCCATTTCTGTTTTCTGGAAAGACTGTTGAAAGTATCAGACGCCGAGCCTGTATGTGCTCAAGGGTGGTGTAAACCTGCGCTTTTTCTTTAACAGCCCGCGTTACTCGGAAGATATGGATCTAGACGTGGTCGCAGGTAATGTCACCACCTGGAGAAGAATGGCTACAAGATATTGCGGGACGGACGCTTTTATACGCAACTTGCGCACCTATGGCATTGAAGACATTGACATCAATGACCCAGAGAAAAGCCAGAAGCCAACACTAAAACAACTCAGCGCTTTCGTTTTGGTCTAATCACTCCGTCTGGCCAACGCCTGCCAACAAAGGTTGAATTTTCCAGACGCCCGAGCACGACTAAAGCGGGTGCGACTCCAGGACCCGTTATAGAGCAGATCAATCCTGAAATCGCCCGGCAATATCACAAACTGGCTTATCGCTGCCAGCATTATTCTGGTGATGGCGCTGCTTTACAGAAAATACATGCGCTGGCAGGTCGATCTGAAACCCAGGCACGTGACGTGTTTGATCTTGGAATTTTACATGCAGGCGGTTATACCGCTTCACTAAATTCGCACAAATCTTTAACACAAGAAATACGAAAAAAGGCGATAGCCGCCTTGCTTTCATTAACGTGTGAGGATTTTAACGGCCAGGTTGTTGAGTTTCTGGATGCAGATAATCGAGAAATATATGGTTCTGTCACTGCCTGGGAACAATGTCAGGAAATCATTTTAGCGCTTCTCGATCGATGCTTGATATCTTTAACAGTAAGGCGTTTATAATTTTCACGACGCGCGAGTATGCAAATCATGCAAACTTGTCTGTATCGGCCGCTTCAAAAAAGCTAACACGCCTTAAGGATAATAAATTACTCACCCATGTAACGAAAGGCGTGTGGGCTAATACTAGCCACCCTTACTTTCATCCCGCTTCTTGCGTGCCTTACCTGTTGAATAAAGAACAGGGTTATGTTTCTTTTTTAACAGCGTTACATTTTCATGGCTTATTATCACAAATACCCAAAACCATACAGGTCGCAACAACAGGACATAGTCGCACACTGAATTCAATCGTTGCGCGCTACGAATTTATTCAAGTTAAACCCGAACTCATGCAACAGGCATAATCTGGTCTGAGACACCGTTACCCTACTCGCTGGCTACGGCGGAAAAAGCATTAATTGACGTGCTTTATATCGCAACTCGAAAAAACAGGCGCTTTATACGCTTACCTGAAAATTACGCTAACCACAGATATATTCAATAAACAAACAGTCAGAGCAATGTCTTGAAAAAACTGCCATTATCAACACGCATATTGAATGCCATGCAACTGCGCGCCGAAGTGCTTGGCGCGACGTAATCGTAGCAACCGGGTATCGGTCTGGCAACACGCGCACCTATACACATTGCGGAGTAGCAGCTAAATGTTCAAACTCCTCACAAAATGGCGGCGTCAGCGAAAGCGAATTATCAATCGCAGCGCCGACTTGCGATTTTATTCCTGCACGAAAAGTCATTCGTCGGCGCACATGACCTCGAGGTCAGCGAGGACATGCCGTTGCTCATTGCGCTGCAAGCCTGCTTACCCATCCTGCATCCTGGCATTGACGGGTTAAATAGGGGACTGACCACAATAGAGATGGCTGAAACCTCGCCTGGCACAAACTGCTACAAACAGGCTATACTCACCTCCGCGTGTCGCCCTTTATGCGTAATCGCCCGTAGTTCGCATGCCCGCCTTCTGGCGGGTTTTGCTTTATACCAACACCCCTTCGAATAATCAATCAGAGCACAATTGTTTCTAATATTAGTAGAATCTGTGTTCTGACCCCTGTTTTCGGTTTTTTTGAAGGAATTTGAGCGATGAGTTTTACTGTTTACCTGTCCGGCGAGATCCACACCGACTGGCGTGAGGAGATCAAACAAGGTGCCGCAGCCAGCGGTCTTG
>CAVWAK010000019.1:0-88558 GCA_963752745.1 uncultured Gammaproteobacteria bacterium | reverse complement strand
CGATTTCGAATCTCGAGGACCGCATTGCGGCGATCGACTACCAGTTAAATAACCCCGATGTGCAAATGTCACTCGAGGACCGGGAGCTCTTCTGGCGCGAGCGCGTCAGGCTCATGAATTCGCTGCTGCAGTTGCGCTATGCGCAGGCGCAACGGGCAGCTTTTTAGAACAGGAGTAAGCGTTAATGAAGATGTGGAAAGTGATATTGCCGGTAGCACTGGCGCTGTTGTTGGCGGGCCAGGCCCTTGCGCAGTCAGACGAAGAGCAGGGCGCGCGTGAGGTCGAGGCCAGGGAGCTGGCGCTCGATCAGCGTCTTGAAGAGGCGGAGAAGCGCATGGCGGAAGCCGCGCGACAAATCGCTGAAATCACCAGCGAACGGCTGCCACACCTGGGGCGCCTGGAGCGCGAGTTTGCGTTCGCAGGCAAGCCGAGACTGGGTGTGATGATCGCCGGTGCCAAAGATGACCAACCTGTCGAGGGCGTCGCCATTGACGGCGTTTCGCCGGGCAGCGCTGCGGCGCAAGCCGGGCTGCGTTCTGGCGACGTCATCACGGCGGTCAACGGTGAATCGCTCAGCGCCGAGAATGGCAAGACGGCCAATCGACGCCTGCTCGATTTCATGGAAGGCGTTGAGCCCGGTGACGTTTTGACGATCGAGTATCTGCGTGGCGGCAAGGTGGGCTCGGTTGAGGTTGAGCCGCGAATCGTCGACAAAAACGTTTTCGTCTGGCAGGGCGATGGCGGCCCGCGCGGGTTGGCGCACGCACCGGACGTGCATGCGATGCCCGAAATAGTGAAAGAATTCAGGTTCGATTTTCCGTGGGTCGGCAGCGGTCTGGGTGAACTGGAGCTCGTTGAGCTGAACGCCGGCCTCGGCCGGTACTTCGGTACCGACAAGGGATTGCTGGTCGTCAGCGCTCCGGAGTCCGACGCATTTGAACTGCAGGACGGTGACGTCATCCAGAGCATCGACGGTCGTGAACCTAAAGATGTGCGGCACGCGATGCGCATCCTCGGTTCGTACCAGGCCGGCGAGACGTTGAAGCTCGGCATCGTTCGCGACAAGAAGAAGCGAACTCTGGACGTCGAAATCCCGGCGAAGCAGAGTGGGATGCTATTCGAGGTGTTGCCCGAGGTGAGTCCGGCCTCGATATTGATCGCTCCGGAAGCACCGCCTGCCGTGGTCATCACCGAGAGAACCTGAAGTTCCGCAACCGCAACGAAAACAGCCCGGGCGCGCATGGCTTTGTTACCATGCGCGCCCATGTTGGTTTCCGACTTCAATTACGAGCTGCCTGAAGAGCTGATCGCGCAGTATCCGGCCGCCGATCGTCGTGGCAGCCGGCTGTTACACCTGGCCGATCGGCTCGAGGATCGAAAGTTCGCCGAGCTGCCTTCGCTGTTGCAGGAAGGTGATCTGCTGGTCTTCAACGACACGCGTGTCATCAATGCGCGTCTCGCGGCGACCAAGGACACGGGTGGTCGCGCCGAAGTCCTGATCGAGCGCGTCATCGGCGAGCGTGATGCGCTGGCCCAGGTGCGTGCCAGCAAGACCCCCAAACCCGGCAGCCGGCTGCTTTTTGGCGGTGATGCCGCGGCAGAAGTCACGGGTCGCGAAGACGAGTTCTTCACGCTTACTTTTTCTGTCGACGTGCTGCCGTTCCTGGAGGAACAGGGCGAGGTGCCGCTGCCGCCGTATCTCAAACGTCATGCGGAGACGGCCGACGCCGAACGTTACCAGACCGTCTATGCACGCGACCCGGGTGCCGTCGCTGCGCCGACGGCGGGCCTGCATTTCGATGACGCGATGCTCGAAGAAACGCTGTCCGCGGGTGCTCGCCACGCCTGGGTGACCTTGCATGTCGGCGCTGGCACCTTTCAGCCGCTGCGCGCTGAACAGATCGAAGCCAATCGTTTGCACAGTGAGCGTGTTCAGGTCGATCAGACGGTCTGCGACGCGGTGCGGGAAACGCGTGCAGCGGGCGGCCGCGTCATCGCCGTCGGCACGACGTCGGTGCGCGCGCTGGAATCGGCATCGACCGGCGGAGTGCTCGAGCCGTATGATGGCGAAACCGATCTCTTTATCCTGCCGGGCTTTGAATTTCGATCTGTCGACGCGATGCTGACCAACTTCCATCTGCCGCAATCCTCGCTACTCATGCTGATGGCGGCATTTGCCGGCAAGGACCGCATCCTCGCCGCTTACCGGCACGCGGTCCGTGAGCGCTACCGTTTCTTCAGCTACGGTGACGCGATGTTCGTCACACCGGAGCGTTCGTGAAATTCGCCGTTGCCAGCCAGTCCGGCGCGGCGCGCTGCGGAACGCTCGAGTTTCGGCGCGGCGCGGTCAGCACGCCGGCGTTCATGCCGGTCGGAACGTACGGCACGGTGAAGAGCGTTACGCCGGAAGAGGTCGCGCTCAGTGGCGCCGAGATCATCCTGGGCAACACGTTCCACCTGATGTTGCGGCCCGGTACCGAAGTTGTCCGAAAGCACGGCGGCCTGCACGAGTTCATGAACTGGCACGAGCCGATACTGACGGATTCCGGCGGCTTCCAGGTGTTTTCGCTCGCGGCCATGCGCAAGCTGACCGAGGACGGCGTCAAGTTTCAGTCGCCGGTCAACGGCGACGAGGTTTTTCTGACGCCGGAACGCTCGATCGAAGTGCAGCATGAGCTGAACGCCGACGTTACGATGATCTTCGACGAATGCACGCCCTATCCGGCGAGCGAACGGGACGCCGGGGAGTCCATGCAATTGTCACTGCGCTGGGCGGCGCGCAGCCGCGAGCGCTTCGATCAGCTGAAGCAGGCGGAGCCGGAGCGCGGTGAGGCGTTGTTCGGCATCGTCCAGGGCGGTATCTACGACGCGCTGCGCGAAGAATCGCTGGCGGGACTGACGGCCATCGGCTTCGACGGCTACGCCATCGGCGGCCTGGCGGTCGGCGAACCGGAAGACGAGCGCCACGCGGTGCTGGATGCCCTGATGCCGCGCATGCCGGCAGATCGTGCCGCGCTACCTGATGGGCGTCGGTACGCCGGTCGATATTGCCGAAGCCGTGCTGCGCGGCGTCGACATGTTCGACTGCGTGATTCCGACACGACATGCCCGCAACGGCCAGCTATTCACGTCGCGCGGTACGGTCAAATTCCGGCACGCCCGGTATCGGGACGATACGTCGCCGCCGGACCCGGCCTGCGGCTGCTACACCTGCTCCAACTACAGCCTTGCCTATCTCCGGCACCTGGTAAAGTGCGGCGAGATCCTGGGGCCGCGCCTGGCAACGATCCATAATTTACATTATTATCAACAGCTTATGGAGAATATTCGGGTGGCAATCGGGGCTAACGCGCTGCCGCAACTGGTGGCGGAGCTGCGATCGGCTTACGCCGACTAACAAACGCGGTGCCGCCGCGCCTTGCGATTTGCGAAGTCGCCCCCAAATGCTGAGCTTGTGCCATAATAGCGCGCTGATTTTCGGGGGCTGCCCCGTGCAGCGACAAAAACGCCACCAACAGAGCCTGGACACACATGGACTTCTTTATTCAAAACGCCTACGCGCAGGGCGCGCAGCAAGGCAGTTCGACCAGTTTCATCATCATGATGGTACTGATGTTCGCCGCTTTCTATTTCCTGCTGATTCGACCGCAGCAAAAGAAGCAGAAAGCGCATACCGAAATGGTCGGTTCGCTGAGCACCGGCGACGAAGTGCTGACTGCCGGCGGCATCCTCGGCAAGATCACCGGGGTCAGCGATCATTACGCTGTGCTGAAGATCGGTGACAACACCGAGATCAAGATACAGAAAGCGAGCGTATCTGCCGTTGTGCCGAAGGGAACCTACGACGAAGCCTGATCCGGCAGTCGCACTAACGCATGAACAAGTATCCCCTGTGGCTGAACGCGCTCGTGCTCGTCATCTTGATGGCAGGCTGCCTGCTGGCGCTGCCGAACATTTATGGCAGTGTCGACGCAGTCCAAATCGCTGACAACGACGGCGGCGCTTACGATCAGGCGCAGCTGGAAGAGTTTGTTCGCGTTGTCGAAGGCGCGGGCGTAACGCCGGACGGTGCGTATCTGCAGGACGACCGCGTCGTTATTCGCTTCGCATCCAGCGAGGATCAGTCGAAAGCCGGCGAGCGACTTCGCGATCAGTATCTGCGCGAGGCCAACGTTGCGTTAACGCTGACGCCGGATCTGCCGGACTGGGTGCGTACGCTCGGACTGAGTCCGATGAGCCTCGGCCTCGATCTTCGCGGCGGTGTTTACGTCCTGCTCGAGGTCGACATGAATACGGCGATCGACAGCCGTATGGCGCTGTATGAGCAGGACTTTCAGGATCGCCTGCGCGAGGCCCGCATTCGTCATCGGGTCGATCTCGACAATCAGTTGATTACCATTCGCCTGACCGGCAGTGAGGACATGACGGCCGCGCGCGACATCATCGAGCGTGCGGACCCGGACGTCGTCGTCGCGGACGGTGCCGATGGCAAGTCGTTAACCGTGCGGATGTCTGAAACCCAGATTCAGGAGCGTCAAAATTTTGCGATTGAGCAAAACCTCACGACGCTGCGTAACCGTGTTTACCAGTGCAAATCTTTCAAGGTTTTACTACAGCATCATACTGCTTGTGATGGTACTGCCAGTGCCTGCCATCACATCCGCAGATTGCGTTACTGATCTGAGCGGAGAAGTCTACTGTGGTGCCGGGCGCTGCATAGTCAACAGCAAGGGCACCGTCTGGTGCTCTCGGCACTATGAGGGTGATGCGGAGCGTACATTGGACGGCCAGATCCTTTGTGGTAAGGGCCAGTGTGCAAAAGGCAGCGATGGCCAGTTCTTCTGTTCCTCCGAGATCGGTGGTGCTGCCCTCACAGACAGCCACGGGCGCGTGCGTTGCTACGGCCGGTGTGAGCCTGCCACTGCAGATGAGTGTGAAAATACCCGCGCAGACAGCGCAACGGTTAAAGGTGTCGGTGGCAAGTGATTCCGATTCTCATCTTACCCATCCCCTTCCCTGCTTTTATGAATTGGCCTGACTAATAAAACAGCCTTACTAATGGGGTCGGTGACAAACAACCATAAATAGGGGACAGACCAAAGTTTCCTGTTCGTAACCCTGCAGGACAACTACCGTGCCGACCTGCTGGCCCACGGTGCGGAATTCATCACCTGGTTCATACAGTTTCTGGAGGAGCATTCATCCATCAGTTCGAGAATTCCCCAGTATCACATTGCTTCGCATTTGGGTATTACGCCGACGCAACTCAGCAGAATTCGCAAAAAGAACTGAGTTATCAACCTATGTAAATGCGTTGGATTACGCCCATAGGTAGACTTTACGTATGAACTACTTATCATTCCTCGCATTTATATCGGGTGCTGCCATTTCAACCCAGGCCAGCATGAATGCTCAACTGGGGAGCCTGCTCAAGAACCCCCTGCTGGCTACCTGTATTGCATTCTCCAGCAGCGTTTTATTTGTTTTATTAGCTGTTGTCGCACATACGAAAGAATACCCATCGACCGAGCTCATGCGGTCTATACCTCCCTATTTATGGTTCTCTGGCGGCATACTAAGCGCCTTTGCTATATCTATGTTTTATTACCTGATCCCCAAAATGGGCATAGGACCGATGATGTCATTCGCGTTGACCGGCCAGCTTATCGTCGCCATTATCGCGGGACATTTTGGCTGGTTTGATCTTCCTGTAAAGCCAATTACATCAGGCAGGTTTATTGGCCTGGCCACACTGATTATCGGCGTAGTATTAGTGAATAAAGACTGATTTTATGAACGACATACAACTCAACGAGGCTAATCTTGAAAATCTTACCCAGCTCTGGATGCGTATGGGTGCCAAACCCTGTCCTCTGGTAGGCATGGAAATGTTTCAGATCTCTGACAGCTGGCCAAATCGTTGTTGGCCGAAAACACAACGTATTGCTGATGACAGCGCGTCAATTGCTCATGGCATTAAGCAGTTGCCGAAAACGTGTATTGTACCTGTACCAGATCTACGGGATGCTACCACCATCGCTCTTGAGAGCCTGCTAGCGAGCAATGGGTTTGAAGTACTGTCTGAGCAAACAGCCATGCACCTGGATTTGAAGGACTACCCGGTCAAAGTGCAATCTACCCTCAAGCTGGCTTCTCTCAGTTCCGACCGGGATATTGAAATCTGGACAGACATAGCCGCTACGTCATTTGAGTATGAAATAGATATGGCGGTTATCCGAAAGGTAGCAGTTGATCCTGATGTACAATTACTCATGGCCTATTTCGATGATCGTCCCGCCGCAACAGTAATGCTGTTTATGACAAACAATGTCTGCGGAGTTCACCAACTTGGCGTGTTACCCGAATACCGTGGTCAGGGTATAGCACGTAAACTTATGCAAGATATTATAGCGATGGGAAGCACGTTGAACGGCAGGTACATCACACTACAGGCATCGAACGCCGCCGCAGGTCTGTATAAGGGTCTGGGCTTCACACAACAATTCAAGATACGTAACTGGAGCAAGTCATCATGAACACACTTGAAGCTATCTACAATCGGCGTGCGGTGAAGCACTTTGACAAAACACATCGGCTGACCAGCGAGGAGGAAAATAAATTACTTGAAGCCACTATCCAGTCTCCTACCAGCTTTAATATCCAGCATTGGCGTTTTGTCATATTACGAAACCCTGAGCTACGCGCCAGAATCCGCACGGAATTCGGGAATGATCAATCGCAGATGACCGATGCCTCACTCCTTGTTTTGTTCACTGCTGACCTCAATGCCTGGAAGAAGAACCCCGAACGATACTGGGCGAATGCGCCGAAGGAAGTCGCAGATATACTCGTCGATTGGATGGGACCTTTTCACGAAGGGCGTGAATGGCTGCAACGGGATGAAGCCCAGAGGTCGATCGGAATAGCCATGCAGACGCTTATGCTTGCGGCCCAGGATCTGGGTTATCAATCCTGCCCCATGATAGGGTTCGATACTGAAAAGGTCGCGGAACTGGTCAATCTGCCGGAAGACCATGTCATGGGACCGATGGTAGCCATCGGAAAAGGCATCAAGGATTCCTGGCCAAAACCGGGACAATTGCCCCTGAAGGAAATTGTCATGGAAGATTCATTTTAGTGCCCTAAAAAGCGATCAGCGCGGATACAAATTAAAAAAAGGACGGAGCAAAGAAAACAGGGGACAGACCACTATTTAGACCATGGTCTGCCCCCTATAAACCATTTATAAAGAAACCGTGGTCTGTCCCCTATTCATTGCGGATTTCCCGGGAATGTCTCGAACTGGCCGGAAGCTCGTGTCGGGTAGTGTCGTTTAGCGATTGCCAATATTAGCGGCGACTAAAGGGCAAGGTCAGACCCGACCCGACCAAGCCATTGTTTTTATTGCTCATCTATATTATGTCGAGGCGATGGTCAATCTCGCTTGGATCAGACGACGCTTGAAACAATACCGGGAGTCCGATTTAACGGTATTATCTGAATCAGGCATCTCAATTCGGTGCTTGTGTTGGCGTCGGATAGTGAAAAGGTAGTGATTGAATGGATATGAAAAAATTTTCGGATTTCTGGAAGGGGATGTTCTTTTTTGTTTCCACGGTGTCTATGTCTGTCGCTCTCTTCCTGGTGGTGATCGTGTGGCAGCCGCTGTGGACGGAAGGCTTCAGAAATTTCGGGGATATATCCAAGGCGATCACGAGGCTGGACAGGACAGCCAAGCCGGTGGCAGAAATGGCACCGTTAATGCTGGGCGAGATGGATGAGATGCGCCGCTCGATGTTGGGGATGCAGCAGTCCATGGAAGCCATCGAGGAAATAAATCCCAGCGTAAAGGAAATGACCTACACTATGAACCGCATGACTTGGGTCATGGATCAGCGCATGGGTGCAATGAACAATGAAGTGGGTCAGATGGGCGACAATCTTTCGCCTTCAGGCATGATGCCGTTCAACTGGTGATCCAACAATAATAATAAAGAGGGGACAGACCACGGTTTCTTCCCTGTTGTTATCCGCCATAGACAAGCGATCACTCATCTACAAAGACAAAGAGAACAAAGATACCAATACGTGCACAGTTGTTTGTGGCTAAACCGTGGTCCGTCCCCTATTATTTTTAACTTTGATTCTGTCTTAGTTCCTCTGCCTGTTGTTTCGATCTATCGGCAGAGGAACTACCATCTCCTGTCCCGGTACTCGGTGGAACAGGTTTAACATCCATCTTCCTTGAATTCTCGTCGGCGTTCTGTTTCTCTGAACAGTGAGTCACCCCGTGTTCATCTACCCGGTCAAATGAGCAGCTGCTGCGCTACACTCCGCTACAATGGCAGTTTGGTAATCCAGCTATCTTGCATGCCAGTTTGCAGCCACCGTCCGCAAACAAACCTTCCAGATGTTTTCTGGTACACGGGACTTCGGGGTCAATTTGCTTGCTAAGATTTTTAATGATTATTCTTGGTTCAGGGGGTATCCCGTATTCCGTGTAATAGTCCCTTAAATAATTGATAATAAGCCAATGGCAATCGGTCAACTCCAGACCATTATCTTTTGCCAGGTTTGTAGCAATATCTTTGCTCCATGCATCAAAATTAACCAGATAGCCCGTACTATTAAACTCTAATCCTGTACTTTGATCTAACATGTCACACTCCCAAGCTGAGTTTATATTGAGCACCAAGCTGAACTAATGAGTCACCGGCTAAATTATTCAGCTTATAATGTTTAACGTAACAACATACTGCGGTTCGGCCAGAATCACCGCTCTTCATCCCAAGGTAGCAAATTATCACTATTTGTCTAGCCAACCCGACAGGAGCAAAGTACCCACGATGCCTGCCTCTTCGGACAACAGGAGAGGACGTGTCGATTGGAATCATCGGCTTATATGACATTGTCAAAAAGATGCCGGGGCTGAATGACGAAGTGGTACATTATTTATATGGATGATCGGCCATGCCTGAGGTTACTCATACCCGAACGTTCGACTGGCATAAAAAACCCCGCAGAAGCGGGGCCAGTGTTGTGCTGCACTTTACTGGATGCGGCGCTTGTCGACTCGAATCATACCCCGACTCGTAAACGGCCAAAATTTACAACATTACCCGGTCTGTCTGTCTCCTGATCCGCGCCTGGATTCAGCCAGTTTACTATTGGCTCGAATTCTTCCCGTTCCGCTACGACATCTGTTTCATCCATATCAAAAATACCCATTCCCTGTTCTACCGCCAGGATGTATTGGTCGGAGTCGGACAGCCTGGTCAGGAAAGGCAGGCTCAATCCCTGTAAAAAGCGTTCGAAAGGCTCATAAACCGGCATGGTTCTGCGTACCCGGTTGGCGACCACAGCAATTTTCGTTTGCTGTTTGCGAATTCCGCCCTTGAACAACAGCTCCTTGATGAAATCCGCGGTAGCGTGAATGTCGATAGTGGAAGGGGTGACGGGAATGACAATGAAATCTGTTTTTCTGACCATCTCCTGTAAAAGCATGCCTTCCACGCCGGCAGGCGCGTCAATAATCAGTTTTTCGGTATTTTCCGGAACATACATCTGCAGGCTGCGGATCAGTCTACCTTTCTGGGTGGCGGCGTTGGCGGCGTGGATAGCATTTAGATCCATCGAGCGTCTTTTCAGCCAATGCAAACTTGATCCCTGAGGATCATAATCCATGATCGCGGTGTTGTGGTTTCTGCTGGCAAAATAACTCGCGATGTTCGTTGTCAGGGTCGTTTTGCCGCTACCGCCTTTTGAATTAATAATCAATATTGTCTGCATGGCTGGTCTCTCTTAGTGCCTGGGGTGACCGGATTGTCCAGCTACTAACAGTTCTAACGGAAAAAAACAGCATCCTTTTATGGTTGCGTGGAAGGGATGTGATCCAGTTCACATATTGATCGGTTTTGAATGTCTATTTTGTTGGGCCCGGACAAGAGTATCCCAAGGATTTCAAAGGCGAGGTGATCCAGTCAGACACTTTCATCATGCTTTATTTCTATCGGGTTTTGGGTACAGGGGCAGATGCCGATAAATTAAAAACTGCTGTTACGGCTTATAAATTATCCGCGGCTGCCAACCCACCTGAAACGAAGTTCATCACCTACAGCCCCAAACCTGGCGACAAGATAGCGTTGAATACACAGCCAAGAGATATGCAGTATTGGGAACTTGTAAATGATTACGTTCAAAAAGAGCCTATGGCTGATCGTGACCGCTTTTTCTACGCCTGGTTAAAGGACCTGGGTATTGAAAAATAAAATAGGGGTCAGAGAGCAATTTCCGCTAATATTAGAATTAATTGCTCTCTGACCCCTATTCATTTAATCGTGCCGGTCAGCCGCCGCACACTGGAATCGGCTTACTCGACACTCGTTGCTATTACCACCTGGCTCTGCGATACTGCAGCTGTCTTTACGACGCCACCTCTAAGCGCTCCACGTCTTAGCGACACCCCCCGTCTTAACGGCTCACCATGTCTTAACGACGCTCTGCATCAACAATGATGTGACATATTACCTGGAAGTATCCTCCGGAGAGAGATCATGAATAAACTTACAACGATAGTTGCCACCCTTGGCCTTGTCGCAGCATCTGGTTCAGCCAGTGCATGGGGCCCCTGGAATAATGGCGGAAACAATAACGGCTATGGAAATGGCTTCGGCGATGGCATGGGTGACATGCTCGGCGACGGCGATTTCGGTATGAATTTCAGCGGCAGTGGTCGCGGTCAGGGCCGTGGATACGGTCGTGGCGACGGCCGCGGATACGGTGGCGGAAATAACGCCTACTACGGCGGCTACCCGGGTTATGGCGCTCCTTACGGTGCGGCTCCTTACGGTGGCGCTCCTTATGGCGGCGGCGCTCCTTATGGTGCAGCACCCTATGGCGGCGGTGGTGGCGCTCCTTATGGCGCTCAGGGACCCTACGGTGGTCCTCAGGGCCCTTATGGTGGTGAGGCGCCTTATCGCGTACCGCAGCAGGCACCTGCCAGATAATACCGGGCAACATACCGCTGTATCGAAAAGAGGGCTGCTACAGCCCTCTTTTTTTCAGTCTGATTTGGCATCGAGGTCTATCTGCCGCGCAAGAATACTGACAGTGCCACCTGGCGGTCGAGACACTCGACCAGGAAGTCGGCCGCGTGCTCGAGGCCGACACGCTTATGGGGTCCGGTTTCACTGGTGAGTTCTATCTAATTAGATAATCGATTGAATAGGCATTCTGCTGAGTGCACAATAGCCTGAAAATCAGAAAGCGCCAGGCACAGACGGCACCTTCGAAGCGGTGGGGGGTGCTGACTGGCGAAATGCTTTCAACAACCTGATAATAATTATGAGCACATCCATTTTAGGGATTTCTGCATATTACCACGACAGCGCAGCATCGCTGGTCATCGATGGGGAAATCGTAGCGGCGGCACAGGAAGAACGCTTTTCGCGCAAAAAGCATGATGCGGGATTCCCGGCCCATGCCATCAGCTACTGCCTGGAAGAAGCAGGCATCGGCCTGGAAGATCTTGATTATGTGGTCTTCTATGATAAGCCCCTGATTAAATTCGAACGCCTGCTGGAAACCTATCTGGCCTTCGTTCCGTCCGGTTTCAAATCTTTCCTGGCGTCCATGCCCGTCTGGCTGAAAGACAAGCTGTTCCTTAAAACCACCCTCAAAAAAGAACTGGTTGCAATGATCCCGGGTGGTGCAGGCAAGGAATCCGATCTACCGCCGCTGCTGTTTTCCGCCCACCACAAGTCACACGCTGCCTCTGCCTTTTTCCCCAGCCCCTATGAGAAAGCCGCCGTGCTTTGCCTGGATGGTGTTGGCGAATGGGCGACTAGTTCCGTCTGGCTCGGAGAGGGGAATTCGCTGGAGGCCAGGTGGGAGATTGATTTTCCTCACTCGCTGGGCCTGCTCTATTCGGCGTTCACCTATTACACCGGGTTCAGGGTGAATTCCGGCGAATACAAACTGATGGGCCTGGCTCCCTACGGTGAACCGAAATATACCAACCTCATTTTCGAGCATCTGCTGGATGTAAAAGAGGATGGCAGCTACCGGCTGGACATGAGCTATTTCAACTATGCGACCGGTCTGACGATGACCAACAGCAAGTTTGACGCACTGTTCGGTGGCCCGCCGCGCGAAGCTGAATCTGAAGTCACCCAGCGTGAAATGGATATTGCTCGTTCCATACAGGTCGTCACCGAAGAGGTGGTTCTCAAGATTGCACGTAACGTGCAGAAGGAACTCAATGTTGACTACCTATGCCTGGCGGGCGGTGTCGCGCTGAACTGCGTGTCTAACGGACGGCTTTTGCGTGAGGGCCCGTTCAAGGATATCTGGATACAACCGGCAGCCGGTGATGCCGGTGGCGCCCTGGGTGCCGCGCTAAGCGTCTGGCACGAATACCTGGGCAATCCACGCAAGGTAAACGGTAGCGATATGATGCATGGTTCCTACCTCGGCCCCCGCACTAGCGAGAGCACGATTATAGACTACCTGGACTCGGCAAATGCCAGCTATGAGGTGCTGGATGATGAAACGTTAATGCCACGCCTCGCAGAGATTCTGGATGGCGAAAATGTTGTTGGCTGGTCACAGGGGCGAATGGAATTCGGGCCTCGCTCTTTAGGTGGCCGCAGCATTATCGGCGACCCCAGGAGCCAGAAGATGCAAAGCGTCATGAACCTGAAGATAAAATACCGCGAATCCTTCCGGCCATTCGCGCCAGCAGTCAAAGCGGATAAAGTGTCCGATTGGTTCGAAATCGACCGACGCAGTCCCTATATGTTGCTCGTTGCACCGGTGAAGAAAGACAAACGTCTTCCCATGACAAAGGAGCAACAGCAGCTGTTTGGTATTGAGAAATTGAACATCCCACGTTCGCAAATCCCGGCAATTACCCATGTCGACTATTCAGCACGTATCCAGACGGTGCATAGTGACACTAACCCACGCTTCCACAAGCTGCTGGAGGCTTTTGAAGCGCGGACCGGTTGCCCGGTGCTGGTCAATACGTCATTTAACGTACGTGGTGAACCGATTGTCTGCACACCGGAAGATGCCTACCGGTGTTTTATGCGCACGGAAATGGACTATCTGGTACTGGAAAATGTACTACTATCCAAACAGGCGCAACCCGAATGGAAAGAAGAGGGCAACTGGCGCGACGAGTATGCACTGGATTAAACAATGAGTAACAATATTCAACCGCTGGATACCCGAGGCTACCGCAAATTTGGCCTGACAACAGGTGCGATCATTATTGTTCTGTTTGGCCTGCTTATTCCCTGGCTCTTCAGCCTCAATTATGTGGAATGGCCATGGATCCTGGGTGGTGTCCTTGGCCTGTGGGCCTTACTGGCACCCACCACACTGAAACCGGTCTATATCGGCTGGATGAAGTTTGGTCATATCATGAACTGGATCAATACCCGGATCATCCTGGGCATTCTGTTCTACGGGATTATCCTGCCGTTCGGTGTTGTCATGCGCCTGTTTGGCAAAGACCCGATGCAGCGCAAGCTGGACAGCCGACTATCCAGTTACAGGGTGAAAAGCCAAAACGAAGACAAAAGCAATGTGGAGCGGCCTTACTGATGCTGGATTTAATAAAAGACCTCTGGGGATTCATGAAAGCCAGGAAGAAATTCTGGCTGGCACCTATCATCATTGTCATGTTGTTGCTGGGAGCTCTGATTGTCATGACGCAAGGTTCCGCGGTAGCACCCTTTATATATACACTTTTCTAGCAGCCTTCATTATGGCGGCGCCCCCCGCTCAAGAGCGGGAAATAGGGGACAGACCACGGTTTCTTTATAAATAGTGACCTGTCCCCTATTAATCGTTTACCCTGAACTTTACCGGTTCCGTCACTCTGCGGGACAACTACCTCGCCAACCTGCTGGCGCATGCCGAGGCCCGCGGTGCGGAGTTTATCACCTGGTTCATTCTGCAGGACTAAGACGCGCTGTGTGTCTTTCCTGATAATTTTATGAGAACCAGGCGATCAGCTGCTTGAGGAACCCTGGTTTTTTGCTTTCTGCAGGATCATCCTCGCGATATGCCCATGCGAGGCAAATATTGTCACTTTTCCCCTGCCCCTGTTGGCTGGCTAATTGTACCAACTGTGCTGCATATTCCTGATCAACGGTAGTTCCGGCAGTTGCCAGCAAATAGTTGCTCTACGTCTGCCTGCCCCCAAAATCCATCACTACAAAGTAGAAAGCAATCACCTGCCGAAACTTTCGATGCATAAAATTCGGGTGATAGTTCGTTGTTTCCACCAAGGCACATATAGAGCTGATTCTGTGGTGCTGACTGCCCGGTTTCATCCTCAAGATCGCTCTCATGTTCCGCCATTAATTGTGCAATCGAATGATCTGAGGTCTTGTGGACGAGCCTGCCGCTATGGAACTGATAAAGTCGACTATCGCCTACGTGTATGCAGTAGACCTGACTGGCGGTCAGATAGGCGATCACACAGGTGCTACCTGGTGCAGATGCGCGGTTCTCCGATAACGCCAGGATGGCGTTATGTGCGTCAAGGCAGATAGTTTCCAGAATTTTTCCGGGATCATCCGTCATACCCTGGTTAAATCGACTGGAAGCAATGTCTATAACGGTTTGCGCTGCTGCCGCACCGTCATTGTGCCCCCCCATGCCATCCGCTACTACGAGTAAGTGCGCCTCTCTATCCTCTGAGTGGAAAATGGCGACACGATCCTGCTGTTCTTCTCGATCGCCAATAGTCAGCGCCGAGGCAGTTTGCCAGCTCATAGGATAGAATTCTTGATTTGAGAGGTCTTGGCTGCCATATATCCAATTCCCTATCGGTTGTTAATCACCCGATGAAAGAACCTCATAGACAGATTTCTAACACGTAGATCGTCGCCATCCATAAGTTTGACGGATCGTGTTAACGGCTCTTCGTTTCTCATCACCCGGCCCCGCTTCTGCGGTAGCAGGTGATAGCCATCAGTGTTCCGCTGAATTTCCGCTGCAAGACCAAAAGACAACCATCCAGAGGTGCGAATATCACAGTCTTTTGGTCTACCGATCCTGAAGTTCTGCTCCTTGAGTAAGAATCTGGATGGATTACCCTTGGCATTCACTAATTCAACATACGCTGTTTTCTTTTTTTCTCTCAGCTTAAGAAGCTCTTGAACGTCAGATATATCCACTTCCATGGTGCCGGTCTGGGACATATCTCCGTCCTGCGCAATATCCGGATCGGCTATTCCGTGGAGTCCGCGCGATGCCATATACTTCAAAACATAGTTGTATATCTGTATCTCATCCCGGTATTCGAGCCTGTGCTGGTCGACCTTATCGCCGTTGACAAATATGCCATTACTACTACCGTTATCGGCTATAAAGTATCCGCCTGCCTCCTTTTGAATCTGCGCATGATGTGAGGAGACGCCGGCATTATCGAGAACGATATCACTATCATCACTTCGTCCGATGGTCATTTGATCCTTGTTCAGTTCAATCTGATCCATCAGCACATCATTGAGATATATTCGCATGTAGGACATGTCAGTTATTCCCTGGTTACCTGGCTTTTTCCGCGTAATGACTTGCAGTTACTAAGCTCATGAGAATGGCAATTTGATTTTTTTCCAAAGCCTTCCCGGCGCATCTCGAAAGGCGTTGGTGTTTTTCTGCAGCGCTTGTAATCTGGCATTCTCCGGCTGAATCGTTAGCCCTCGATGCAAATACATCTTTGCATCTGCATATTTGAACTGATCCAGCTTGCTTTCGGCAAGGTCTGCATAAGCATCGGCAATCAGGTCGATGCCTTCATGCGCTTGTTTGTGCTTCGGGTTCAATTCAAGAATACGCTGATAGTAATAGTAGGCATTGTTATTATTCGGCCTTGTAAGCCGTTTTTCTTTAAGTGCCGTGGCCGCCTGCGATAATAATCGCCCTATGTTTGCTTTTTCCTGCAGCGCTTGTAACCTGTGATTTGCCTGCTGAATGGTTAGCCCTCGATGTATATGGCTCTCGGCGGCTTCATAATCGAACTGATCCAGCTTACGTTCAGCGAGGTCCGCATAGGCATCAGCGATACTATTGATGCCCTCAATCGCTTTTTCGTGCTGCGGATCCAATTCAAGAATCTGTTGGTAGTCGTTGTAGGCATTGTTATCTGTTGGCGTTGTCAGCCGGTATTCTTCAAGTGCTGTGGCCGCCTGCAACAAAAGCTTCTCAATGTGTTGTTCATTATTGCTGGTTTTAACAGGTGCTTCCGTTACCGAAGCACCGGGTTCAGGTGACGGCATTTCGACAATATCCGGGGAATTTTCGGGGACTGCTCCTTCGCTTGCAGTCATACCTGGAGCAGCCCGGTGCTCGTCCCGGTCCGGAATTATCAATAGCCCTAACAATAAGGTGCCACCGATTCCAAGGCTGGCCGCAAGAGCTCCAGTGGGTGCCCATGTCATTCGCTGGGCCTTTTTTACGGGCTTTCGTAATTGCAGCACAAAGCGCACCATTTCCGCAGCGCTTGTAAATCGATCATCAGGTGATTTCGCTATCATTTTTTTGATCAAGGTGTGATAGCGATGTAGCTCAGGCGGAAGGACGGGGAGCGGATCCGACATATGAGCGACGATGGTTTCAATATGGGAGTCGCCTTTATAAGGTTTATCCCCGGTCAGCATTTCATACAGGACGATTCCAAGACTATAGATATCGGTGCGTCTATCCAGCTCTTTTGAGGCGGCCTGCTCCGGGCTGATATAGTAAGGGCTGCCAAAGGCGCGACCATCCATTGTCAGCCTGACATCAGATTCTTGTTGTTTGGCGGTCCCGAAATCAGTAAGAATCGCTGTGCCGTCTTTGTGAAACAGAATATTGCCTGGTTTGATGTCCCTGTGGATGATGCCCTTTCGGTGAACGAAATCCAGGCAATTTCCAATCGCTTCCAGCCATTGCAACGCATCCTTTGGGTCCACTTTTTTCGGAATTCGTGCGTCGAGATCTCCGCCCTCAAGATATTCCATGGAGATATACGGCCGGCCTTCATCGGTAACACCAATATCATGAATATTGATGACATTACGATGATTTAATGAAGCGATTATCTGGCCTTCATTGAGGAAACGAGTTAACTGCTCTGAATTATCGAATTTTCTCAGCAGTTTTATGGCGACATGCCGCTGCAGGGATTCCTGTATAGCCAGGTAAACGGAGGCCGTACCGCCCTCGGCTATCAGGTGTTCGATTTTGTAACCCGGTATCGTAATATTCACAGCTGCAGCGCTTCGATGGATACTGTTGGTTCATAGTGTAATTGCTGTCCTTCCCAAGGGCGGTTGTAAGGTGCCTCCGGCTCGAGAGAAACTATCGCGCTGCTAATCGTCAGTAAGCGCAGAACACTTATAAAAAAACCGTTGAATTCTCTGACGTTATCGTCATTACACAGAGAATCTTTAGAGCGTTTGATCTGGATCGGATTCCTGTAACGGTCTGGGATAGCGGCAAAAAAAGGGTTTTTAGAATGAAATCTGCCGCCAATGGCCGGTATCTGCCCACTCCAGCCCTGCCAACGTCGCTCAGGGGACGTTTGGGATCAACATCTCCGGTGCAATTTGTCTCCCGCCTACGGGTCGTGTGTGATGTGGCGGCGAATGGCTTCGACCATTCTTTCAACTGTCATGCCATGAGGGAAAGCGGTCTCAAAACCGCCATCGGGCCGGATCAGGTATAAGGTTGACTGGTGATCCATGCTGTAGCCTCCCGGCATTCCGGGAGAAACAACTTTCTCATAGTGGGCGCGAAAGGCGCGGGCGGCCTGTTCCACATGTTCAGGTTGACCCGTCAAACCGGTGATCGACGGACCAAAGGCGGGAATATACTTGGCCAGGACGTCGACCGTGTCGCGTTCCGGGTCCACGGAAACGAACAGTGCCTGGAGCCGGTCGGCATCGGCTCCCAGCGCCTTCAAAGTCAGCGCCATGTCGTACAATGTTGTGGGGCATACATCCGGGCATGAGGTATAGCCAAAAAACACCAGTAACCATTTACCCCGGTAGGTCTGCTCCGTAACCGCATTCCCATGATGGTCAACCAGTGTAAACCTGGCCTCGATTACTGACCTTACAGGAACCGGGCTTTCCCTGTCTGTGGCTTCAACCGTGGTCCATAGCGTCGACAATCCAAGCAAGGCCGCGGCAAATATGCTGGTCGACAGTTTCATGGATTTATCCATACAGTCTCGCCTGGCCCTTCAGTGACAGTAACTCAGGTCACGCACAGTGATGACATCTACCGGTCGGTCACCCACATTATCAATCATCCCGACCACCTCGAGCTTGATCGCGTCGATGACCGCCAGTTGTCCGGAACCGGGCAACGCGACATAAATCTTCAACCCGTTTACCGACACCACGCTGTCTACCGGTGCACCCGGCAAAGGTATATCGGCGAGCTTCTTTCGATCACCGATGCTGAATACAAGAACGCTGTTTCGCTCGCGGCTGACGACAAAGGCTACGCTGTCGAAAAGGGCGATACTGACAGCCGCGGCATCCGGTGCACCCGGCACCACACCAAGCTTTCGCAACGACCAGGTCGAAAACACCGAAACATCGCCACTGTCGTTATCGGGGATTATCAGATACTGGTTGTTTGCCGACGGATAGATCCGGTCAACCGAACCCGACAGGGCAACGCTTTTTATTCGGCTGTTTTCACGAAGATCGACGACATCCATGACCGCCTCGTCCTTGCGCAACACGAAACCGAGCTGCCCGCCCGGCGTCCTCGCCAGTGCTGATACCACCGCCTCCCCTTCCTTGCCGGTGTCATCCTGCAAAAGCGGAATGTCTCCCCGTATTTCACCGCTGCCGACATCTACGACCTCCAGCCTGGCAGCGTTTGCGGAAGCAACATAGAGAAACCGCTCGTCACGACCGAACATAAAATAATCGGGTTTCTCCAACCCGTCGATGTGGCGAGTTTCCTGCCCGGTCGCGAGATCAATGAGGGAAATGGCACCGACGTCGCTGTTGCCCACCACCAGCAACCGGCCGGCCGATCCCAGGCGCATGCGCGATGGCGGAAAATCAAGCGTGATGACAGCGTCCTGCGTGAGGGAATCAAGGCTGGTTATGGTCACGGTCCTGTCGGCCAGGTTGCTCGACAACAGCTTGCGGGTTTCTTCCGACAGCATGATTTCATCCGGCACGGAAGACAGCCGGATACGGTCAACCACGGTATCGTTGTCGGTATCGACAACGACGACTTCGCTGGAACCCTGGTTGACGACGAAAACATAGTGCAGCAGATCCTCCAGTGCCTGGGCGGTTCCGGAGAAACATGCCATGGCAAGGAGGTGTGCGATGATTGTGCTTCGCAACAGCGAGTTATTCGACACAGTTGCAACTCTGTCCGGGGGCGACCCCTACATACTGAGCAATGTTTCAGTGCATGGCAAGCGGCTACAGCCAGCACCCTTTTCACGACTTCTTTAATCCGCTGCAGGACAACTACCTCAACGACCTGCTGGCGCATGCCGAGGCCCGCGGTGCGGAGTTTATTCTGTGTGTCTATACGGCGCTGTTCCGACACGGACGCGCTGTGCCGGGATACCGGGTTGTATGACGGGTTTGGAAATGGTCGGCCGGCTTATACGCGGTGGGTTGGGGCGTTAGGGGTGGTGTTGCAACAGGTATTAGCGTTTGGTTATATACGCCTGCTGGGCGTAGTCTTCTGTCGACCCCAATCGGCGGCGGCTTATGGTTTTTGAACGAGTGATTACCCCGGCGACTCTCTGGTTAACCGGTTCACAGTCAGGCTATCGACGAGCGCACCCGGTATCGCGAAGTGCTATACCTTGGCCGTGGAATCACCAACCATGCCTTTTATCCGCTCATGCACATCGGCCAGCTCGGTGGTCTGCAATAACTTCGAGAGTGTTTCCGTGTTTGCGCGCTGCCGGCTTACAATCATAAGTGCCAGCTGCTTGACCAGCTTACAGGCTATTGGATGATCCTTGTCCAGCATATCGTTGAACTTATCCCTTGGAAAAGACAAGACAGTGGTATCTGTTGTGGCACGAACCGTGGCGGAGCGCGGCAAGGCATCCAGAACGGAAATTTCTCCGAAGCCAGACCGAGGCCCGAGGATCCTGATCGTTTTTTCACCGCTTTCGGAATGTTTCAGCACCTCAACCTCGCCGCTATATACGGCATACCAGGCATCGCTGGGATCACCTTCGCGGAATATAGTATCCCCGGACTGGAATTTTACTGGATCAACGATATGGATAACCTCTTTGACCTCCCGCGGTTCAAGGTTCTCGAACAGCGGTGTCGTGAGAAGAAATGTAATCATGCTTTCCGGTGAAATTTGAGTTTTCATGCGACCCTCCATGTAGCTGTTGTCAATATGCCAGCCATGCATTCCCAGGTAACTTCCTGCGTCCACCAAATCCTGATGCTATACAGTTATTCTACCTGCGCATATGATCAATGCGATTGATACAGATCAACTAACAAAAATGGATCGTTTGGACATCACCCGTAAATCTTCGGCGTGACGGAATGAGTGACACAGATAGCGTAGAATAAGGTCGATATGTACGTAGATATACGTACCCGGTCTTCAGATATTTCAATTAATGCTCTGCCGGAAAAATCCCGACAATTACGGTGCCCAAACACACAACCGGCAAACTGACCATGGTGTCAGCAGTCGCCAAAAAACGCATGGCGGCAACCGCCATCACCCTTGGCCTGGTACATAGCCTGATCTGCATTTCTTAGTAACTGGTTAACCCGATTACCGTCATGCGGTGCCAGAGTGATGCCAATACTTGCGGTCGTAATCAGGCGTTGATCACCAAAGGTGTAGGGTTCAGCCAGGGCAACGATGATTTTTTCTGCAGTTGCGGTAATTTCATTTTTATGGGCGACATCTTCCAGCACTATCACGAATTCATCCCCACCCAGTCTGGCGATACTGTCTCCATCCCGGACACAGCGACGCAAGCGTATCGCCATTGACTTGATAACCTGGTCACCCACGTCATGTCCCAGGGTATCGTTAATCATTTTGAAACAGTCCAGATCCAGAAACATGACTGCCATCAGACCCTGCCTGCGTTGCAGGCGTTTAAGCGCGTGGTTAAGGCGGTCAAGCAGTAATGTTCGATTGGGCAATCCGGTTAATGAATCATAGTAAGCAAGACGCAACATACGCCGATGCGCCCTGACCCGGTTCCCAATATCCCGTCCAACGGCAACAAAATGTGTAATGCGGCCGTGCTCGTCCTGCAAGGGCATTATTGTTTTGTCCTCGTGGAACAGACTCCCGTCCTTGCGCCTGTTGACAAAATCGGCACGGAATACCTGTCCGGACAACAACCTGTTCCATAGACGTCGGTAAAATGTCTCATCGTGCGCACCGGACTTCAGAACGCCGGGGTTCTGTTGAATCATATCTGCCGAGCTATATCCGGTAGTAGTAGTAAACGCCTGGTTCACATATTCCGTGTTGCCCTCACAATCCGTGATCATAACTGTGTCGTTAGTCTGCTCGACCATTCGAGACAGCTGTCGGTGTTGTAAGTGCAGCCTGTCAGCCCCACTCCCCGGTTCAGCGATGACGCGAGTGTCCTTGACCAGGTCCAGGTTTGTCATACATGTCTTCATTCAGATCTCCGTTGCATAACGCGGCAGCGGATTGTGGATTATCAAGGTGCTGCCCCGGAGATTCAGGATGCCAGCAGGACGGGTGACGGGTTATGAATTGATGCCTATCGAAGATGTGACATATTCACTTGACTATCAGTGTCTGAAGCTTGACACGAATGTGATCAGTAGCGCTGCGGTAATTGCTTGTGAATAACGATATGCCGGTGATCCTGGGTAATATAACCGCCCGTCGCGAGGTCCTTCAGAATGCGGCACACCATTTCCCTGGACGCGCCGATGCGATTGGCAATCTCCTGCTGGGTCAGTGGCTCTTCGACCACCAGCACATCATCGTGCTCAGTGGCAACGCTTAGCAATGTCTTGCAGACGCGCCCATAGACATCCGACAGCGCGAGCGTCTTGACATTGCCGGTCAGCACACGCACCCGGTACGCAAGATCCTTTATGAGATGGATGGCGATGTCGGGATTCTTTGCCAATACAGCGCGGAAGTCCTGTTTGGAGATAATGGCAAATGTCGATTTTTCAACCGTCATCACCGAAGCCGAGCGCTCTATGTCGTCAATCAGAGACAGCTCGCCAAAATATTCACCCGCTTCCTGGTAGTTAAGACTGACCTCCTTCCCATTCTCGTCATTTAAATATATTTTTACTTTACCGCTTAAAATGACGTACAAAGAATCGCTATTGTCCCCTTCATTGAGGATTATCGCATTCTTGGGGTAACGCCGGGAGTTCGCATGTTTCTCGATCTCTCCAAGCTGATGCTCGTCCAGGCCGGAAAAAATTGAAACTGTCTCAAACATGCCCCTATTATATAGGTTCTTTGCAGCAAAAAGTGCAAAGTGGCGATTTCAGCGCGACAATAACCACCGCCCCCGACCGGAAACCGCACAACGCCCTGGCCGGCGCTGAATACTCACTGGCGATCATATACCCGGTGCTCCGGTCTGCCATATAGCAAGGAACCACCGGACAAGTTATGCGGCGTTTCTTACATACCATTGGACTTGGACTTGCTATAAGCCTGGTTGCCGGTCTGATCTATATGTTTCCCGGCGGAATGGCATGGGAAGAAGACACCGGACTCAGCGTACTTTTCAAACTGCGTGGACAACGACCGGCGCCAGACGATGTACTTATTGTAGCCCTCGACAACAATACGGGCCGCCAGCTCGGGCTGGATCGTGAGACACAGGACCTACCGCGCCTCACCTACGCCCGGCTGATCAACCAACTGGCTACCGCGGGAGCTGTCGTCATCGCGGTTGATATCTTTTTCAGGAAAGCACGCGACACCGCACAGGACGAGCAGCTCGCAGCTGCCATTCGGCATGCAGGTAACGTCCTTTTGTTCGGCTATCTTGACCAGGAATCGATACCCACTGACGACATCGGCGCAGCGCCTGTTACCAACGGAAATATACACATTGAGCGTTTACAGCCACCGATAAAGATTTTCGCTGAGCCGGCAGCCGGAGTAGCCCCCTTCGTGCTGCCGAAAATCCCTGTCAGAGTCAGTCGATTCTGGACGTTTCACGGGGCCAATGAGCTGGCGGCATTACCGTCGGCTGCTCTCATACACTATGCCTCCGGTTCGGTCCCCGAGCTCGCCCGCTTACTGGCCAGTCTGGATACTGACGGTGACCAGCTGGCCGCCAGTGCAAGAACTCCTTGAGGCTATTGCCGCTCCGGCAGCGTCGAGCTCCATCCATCCGTTGCTCAAACGCAACCCCGACCTTGATCAGGCATTACTCAAGGTCCTGGCCCCTCTCAGGAAAAATTACCGGGAGTCCGAAAGTCTCCGGCGTCTTGAAGCGCTACTGACCATGTACCTTACCCCGGAGTACCCCTACCTGAATTTTTACGGCCCACCGCGAAGCATTGCGACCATACCCTTTACCGATATCCTGAACGGGGACCCGGTCGCACTCGCAAAAGTTAGCGGCAAGGCAGTCTTCGTCGGCTATGCCGGGCGCTACCAGCCTAAACAGAAAGATGGCTTTTACACCGTTTTTTCCCAACCCAGCGGGCTCGACCTGAGTGGTGTCGAAATTGGCGCAACAGCGTTTGCCAACCTGTTGAACACGGAAACGCTTGCACCGCTGGAGCCACGATGGATCTTTATCATCATCATGCTCTATGGAACAGTGATCGCCCTTATCTTCCGCCTGCTGCCCACGTACGTGAGTATCGGAACCGGCCTGCTAGTCGCCACGATCTACTTTCTGTTTGTTTACCGTATGTTTGCAGATGCGAATATCTGGCTGCCATGGACCGTACCACTGCTTGTACAGACTCCCCTGATCCTGTTTGCGGCACTGGTCTGGAATTATCGCGAGGCTCGCCAAAGCCGCCGCCAGCTCAGAGAAACCTTCGGCCACTACCTGCCGGGGAACGTTATTGACCAGCTGACACACGACCGCAAAGAAGCCATTGCGCAGGGCACGCCGGCCTTCGGCGTGTGCCTGGCCACTGATGCTGAACAATACACCAGCCTGGCGGAAAAGATGGACGCAACCGCGTTACATAATTTCCTGAACCGTTACTACGAGTTGCTGTTTGCACCGGTGCGCTCCCGCGGCGGCATGATTTCAGACGTTGTCGGCGACGCCATGCTGGCTATCTGGTCCGCGCCCAAACCCGATGCCTCATTGCGAAAAAAAGCCTGCGAAGCCGCACTGGAGATCACCAGACAGATTGGCCGAGCTGACCAGACTGCGAAACTGCCGACCCGAATCGGCCTGCACGCCGGACAAATCGTGCTGAGCCATATAGGCGCCATTGACCACTACGAATACCGGGCGGTCGGCGATATCGTTAATACCGCCTCGCGGATAGAAGGCCTCAACAAGCAGCTGAAGACATCGATTCTCGCTTCAGGGGAAACCATCGATGGCCTCGAAGGGCTGGTAACACGCGAGCTGGGTTCTTTTCACCTGAAGGGAAAACAACAACCGGTAAACATGTACGAGGTTATGTGTACGGCTGCAACCGTCACTGCCGATATCACAAAGCTGCAGATCCTTTTCGCCGATGCGCTTGCTACATTCCGGCAACAGTCATGGCAGGCGGCGATAGAAAAATTCCAGGCTGTCCTGGATGCATATCCTGATGACGGCCCCAGCCAGTACTACCTGGCAAGCTGCCGCAACCATCAGGATTCCGACTGATCATGGGGTGTACCGTACCCGCATGGAGCGACCGGTATCGCCACTCACCGCCGGGCGATGACAGACAAACCGACGAGCCCCAGAACGAGCACCGCCAGAATTTCGGAAACCGGGACGGGTACAACCGCCATAACATCATCCAGCACGTTTGCCGGCGTGGCGCCCAGCGCAGGCTGCTCCATGGAGAGCATGATAATCACAATCATAATAAATTTCAGGCATCGCATATCGTCTTTCCTTGTAGTGCAATACGGCGGCTACACAACAGCCGGGATTCAAGTCTATTGAATCACCGTACGAGTAACGGCGCTGTGAACAATAACCAGACCAGAGTGTGAATAATTCACAGCTTCAGGCAGATGGCCATGGCAAACGTGCGCAGGCACACCGGGATCGAAATCTTTTTTAAATTGCAATACTGACGCGGGTAATCTAGTCTGAATAGACGCCTTATCGATGCCACCAAGCCTCCTATCAGTCTGGCAGTGGTGCAGAAAGCGTGCAGGGAGCAATTGGCATCCACTCCAGGAAGGAGCAATGCAAACCAGCCAAACTCGATAAGCGAGCTATAAAAAAGGGAGTTTTTCGTGTTTGGAACACACACTGCACCGTCCTGCACAAGGTGCAATCGGGCCTCGTTGTGGTTGTTCGCGTTACTAAGCCTGGCTCTGCCTGTCACCGCATCTGCAACCACCTGCGAGCCACCGGCGGCGCAAGCCGTTTCCGTACAGGGAACTGTTGAAACAGCCGCACCGAACACTCAACACTGGACTCCGCTCCACCAGGGCGATGCTATCTGTCCCGGCGATCGCCTACGGGTTGGCCGCAATAGCCGGGCCGCGCTCTACCTGGACAGTGACACTTTCCTGCGGCTTGGCGAGTTAACTACGGTCACCTTCCCGGAGTCCACGGCTGAGCCAACTGGTTGGCTTGAGTTGTTGCGCGGCGTTGCACACTTCATGAGCCGCGTCAGAAATGCCTTTGAAATCACCACCCCCTACGTGAACGCCGCCATTGAAGGCACAGAGTTCACCGTAGCCGTGGACGACAGTCAGGCTGAGATCACAGTACTTGAAGGCCGGGTGAATGCGCGTAACGGACAAGGCTCGGTATCACTCTCGAACGGGCAATCGGTACTGGCCCGCGCCGGCCAGGCGCCGGTCTTACAGACCGTGGTACGCCCACGCGATGCAGTCCATTGGACACTGTTTTATCCACCGGTCTTACATTTCGACAGCGAACAGGCTCACGCAACGGAGCAGGCTGACTGGCGGGAAAAGCTTAACGCATCCATTTCGGCATACCGGCGCGGTGATATCACGCAAGCCTTCGCCGCCCTGTCTGGTATTGACGACATCGAGGATACGGGCTTCTACGTATACCGCGCTGAGCTCAAACTCAGCGTAGGGCGCTCAGTCGCCGCCATCAGCGACCTTGATCGGGCGCTGGCATTGAATTCGGGTGACGCCAGCGCGCTGGCACTGAAATCCATTATCGCTACTGCCCAGAATGACCCCGGTGCAGCGTTGAAGCTGGCGCAGCAGGCGATCAGTGAAAATGCTCAGGCCGCCGGGCCACAGATCGCCTTGTCTTATGCCTGGCAAGCGCGAGCCGAACTCGATAGTGCGCGCGCCGCCGCTGAGGCCGCAGTCACTGCCGAGCCCGCCAATGCACTGGCCTGGTCACGCCTGGCTGAATTGCACCTGATGGTTCGTGACTTGCGCAGCGCTTTAAAAGCCGCCCAGCGGGCCACCGAGCTCGATCCGACTAACGCACAAACCCAGACCACGCTGGGTTTCGCGAACCTGATCCGTCTTGATTCAGATGCCGCGAAAAAAGCCTTCGAAAGTGCTGCCAGTCTCAGCGAAGCCGCTCCACTGCCACGCCTGGGACTGGGCCTGGCGCTGATTCACGCCGGGCATCTGGCGGCAGGACGTCACCAGATAGAAATCGCCGCCAACCTGGACCCCCTCAACGCTCTTATCCGCAGCTACCTGGGGAAGGCATACTACGAGGAAAAACGCGTTGAGGATGCGAACACACAGTTTGCCCTGGCAAAAGCATTCGACCCGCTCGACCCTACAGCCTGGTTCTACGATGCGATCCTCAAACAGACCGAAAACCGACCCGTGGAAGCCCTGGATGACCTGCAAACATCTATCGCACTGAATGACAACCGCGCTGTGTACCGCTCGCGCCTGCTGCTGGATCAGGACAAAGCGGCCCGCGATGCAAATCTTGCCAGAATTTACGACGACCTGGGATTTCAACAGCTGGCGCTGAATGAAAGCCGGAAGTCTCTCAGTGCGGATCCAGGCAACCATTCGGCGCACCGTTTTCTCTCGGACGCCTTTACCAATGTACCCCGCCATGAGATCGCCCGTGTCAGCGAGCGTTTACAGTCGCAGTTGCTGCAACCGGCCGCAGTGATACCGGTAAGCCCGAGTGCCGGTGAAGCCAAGTTGCTGGCCTTTGAGGGTACCGGTGCATCCACAGCGGGTTTTAACGAGTTTAATCCGCTGTTTGAAAGCAAACGCCTCGCGTTACTCGCCAGCGGTCTGGTTGGCAGCAACGATACCCGGAGTGGCGAAGTCACTGCCGGTGCATTTTTCAACCGGGGCATGATCAGTGCCGGCCGCTTCAAGGAACGCAGCGACGGCGTACAAGACAATAGTGATACCGATCAATCGATCGATAACGTCTATACCCAGCTCCAGCTCACACCGGAACTGGGTATCCAGGGAGAGTACCGGAACCGTAACAGTGAGTTTGGCGACCTTGGCTTGCGCATGGATCAGACGGTGACCGACGAACGCCGGGATATCGACATCGACAGTTGGCGATTCGGGTTGAACTACTCGCCATCGCCTCGTCATACCTTTCTAGTATCTGTCATCAGACAGGACCTGAGTGACGGTGTTACCGAGCGCACCATAAGCGTGGACACTGAAAGCACCGGCCCGCAATATGAAACCCAGCACATCTATCAGGGCAGATACCTGCAAACTGTGGCCGGCATCGGTTACCTGGATCTGGACCAGGATGTTACGACAGGATTTTCCTTTTTCGGTATTCCATTTTCAGACACTACTGACCTGGATGTTGAACAAAAAACAGCGTATCTCTACACCCATATTCCCTGGTCAGGGGTGGAGGCAGTAGTCGGCCTGGACTATGTGGACGTCGATGAAGAAAACGGTATCTCCAGTGACCAGCTGAACCCGAAATTTGGCCTGAGCTGGGATCCTGACTACCGCACCACGCTCAGGCTTGCCGCATTCCGCACCCTGCGCGGCCAACTCGTTAACAGCCAGACCATCTCACCCACGCAGCTGGTGGGTTTCAATCAGCTGTTCGACGATCCCCTGGGTACCGAAGCCTGGCGCTACGGCGCAGGCCTGGATTATCGTTTCAGTAAAGACATCGCAGCCGGCGCAGAAGCCAGTTGGCGCAACATCAGCGACCCGCGTATCGACATAGTACCCACCCCGGCCATCACTACCGATGACCGCGATGAACAGGCCCATAAGGCCTATGCATACTGGACACCCACAGCGAACCTGGCACTCAGCGCCGAATACCACTTCGATTATTTCAAGCGTGATTTCGTCGCTGGAGAGATCGATATAGACAGGCCCGCCAAAACAAGGACGCACTCATTCCCCCTGGAGGCGAGCTTTTTTCATCCCTCGGGATTTTATACCCGCTTCCAGACCAGCTATGTCCGCCAGGAAGTCAGCAACGTACGGCTTAACCGCGGGCACAGAGGAACTGCATGACAATTTCTGGATAAGCGACCTGTCTGTCGGTTATCGCCTGCCCAGGCGTTATGGCCTGATTGACGTAACCGTGCGCAACCTGTTTGACGAGGATTTTCAGTACCAGAGCACCGACCCCGGCACCGGTGCCCCGTTGACTTCACCGTATTACCCTGAAGCTGCCGTTTTTATGAGCCTGCAATTGTGGCTATAGACCGTACCGGTTATTACAACTTAACCTGAATTACTCAGGTATTAACGAACTACCCAAGATGGAGAAAACCGTATGAATACAAAACTGCTGTTAAATGTTGCCCTGGCCATTGCTGTGCTCGGCCTGACAGGCTGTGACAAACTCGATGGACTCGATCCCGGGCTGGCAGCATCCGCCCGGATTATGCAACAGGATCAGTCACAAATGGCACTGCTGCTGAACAAGGGTTTTTCAACCAGTGTCGTAGCCATTAACGATGGCAAGAGCATCGAACCATGCAAGATTGATCAGCAAGCCGGCGAGAAAGACCGTATGACTGCTGTAACGAGCTGCTATCCGGATGGCCATAACCCCGATGGGAAAATTCTTTTCGAAGACACCTATACGGTCACTGTACGGGAAGGGTCTACCTGCATCACGGTGAGAAGCGGCGCCCATGTTTACGTTTTCTGCCAACCACCGTTCAGCCTGGGCTTTTAAGCCGGAAAAACAGTCGCAATATAAAGGTGGCCAGGAACGCGGCGCCGATGTTCCCGCAATGTAACAGCGAGCATCGCCCGCACAGCCGCGTTTCCTGGCCCGATAAAGTAGTTATCATTTCCTGTGCTCGGCCTTGTCATCAAGGCAATCCCCGCCCCGCCTGAAATACCACGATATTCCGCAAGTGGCGCATTAGCCACGACCACAGACTATTTCGACTAACAGCCTGCCTGCGCCTGTCAATTACCCGATTACCATTCTGGTCATTGTGAATAAGTCACAGGCGAGTCGGGCACTTTTACGCAGAGTCTTGCGCCTCCCGGGAATACAGTAATGTTGAAACTTATCCCTACCCGGGATACGCAGGAGACCGATCATGAATCAGTTGCATATAGGTCTGGTACTGGCACTGGCGATGTTGACACTCCAAAGCCTCGAAGCGGACGAATACGACCCGGAACAAGCTACCAGCACCTATACACGGAACTTGTTGCTCAACCCCAGCCAGTCACTACTCGAAGCTGAATCCAGAGGCCGCATTACCATCTACGACGGGCTCGACGACAGTGAAGTCGATGTCGCCATGGATACACAGTTTGGGCGGATAGATAACATGATGTTTGTCCGTATCAGACGCACCCTTGACGACGGTAGTATTGACGAAACCGATGACTGTGATTGAGCCCGTTGAAAGAATATACAGCGTGAATATTCACGTATCTTCGGTCGCGGCCTTAACGCCTCTTTCTACGCCGGTCTTGGCGAGAAATTGGGGACAGACCACAATTATCCCCCGCCCCCAAGAGAAAAGGGATACATTGTTACTCTGACCCCAAATATCTACTTCCGATGTGCGCCCTTATGCACGGCCGGACTGCCCAGTACCTTGCGTGCCGGCTTCTGGACCGCCTCCCCGCTTCCATCCATCAGGCGTTCGCGCTTACGGCGTACTTCCCGTTCGTCGTTATAGTCGGTTGAAACGTTGTTCTGAATCTCCAGGGGTTGCACGGTGGCGGCTGGCGCCTTTGCCGGCCTGGTTGGTGACGCCGGGGGTGATGCCTCCATGGGCTTGACTGGTGCAACATCCACAACATTGGGCCTGACGTCGACCGGCTTCGCATCCGGGCCGGGTTGATCGCTGAATTCAACCACCCCCTGTCTATCAACGTTTTCGTAGACTTGCTGCGCGTATGCCGCAAAGCAGGTACTGATCATTGGTACCAGGATCATAATGGAATGCCTGTATCTCACTTCTGCCCCCTTGATTGAGTCGTATTGGTTACATCGAGTAGATCCGGGACAGGCCACGGTTTCTTGCTTGTGGAAACCATGGCCTGTCCCTTTCTCCCCGTGCTTACAGGTCGGCCCAGGCGGCAGCCAGGGTTTGGTCTACGTTGCCATCGCCGTCCTGATCGACTTCCAGCTGGACATTGATTGAATCCACGGCGATGAGTGTCACGCTGGTATTACCGGCGCCCACACAGGTGATCTGGCCGGCATCTGGATCAAGTGAACCGACGCCGGTAAGAACAGCATCGGTTGTCACAGTGACAGAACCACCCAGGCTTGGACTGGTTATGGTTGCGTTGATCGAAATCGAGTAGGCACCGGTCGCCTGGTTCTCGGTTTCCTGTATGTTGTAGTTCGTCAAGGTAAGGCTCTCACTTCCGGCGGCAATTTCAATGCCGTTACCCGTAAAGGAAGAAGTAAAGCTGATACCATCACTGCTTGACTCACCGATGGTGCCACCGCCTCTCATGACCACTGTTTCACCACTGACTGTTACCGAGAAATTGGTAGCCTGCAGGGTAAACTGCATTGAATAAGGCGGGGATAGCTCATCACCGCTAACCACAACATTATTCATGCTAATGCTGCCATTCATGGTCACGCCGCTGAAGGTACAGCCATTGGCAGTAATACTGACACTGTCGCCTGTTGACAGCGTCAGGTCGTTATCATTGTCGTTGAAGCTGCCGCTGATCGAGCCGGTGTCGCAATTCTGGCTCAGCGGCTGAACAGCCGCTGGTGACACACGGGAAGACTCAGCGGGGAATAACTGCGGCGCCTTCTTGATCTGCCCGAGGATGGTATCGATCACATTGATCTGTGCGGACCTCGAATGCCCCACTGCTGCGGGGAACAGGCCGACCGCTCCTTCGGTGTTACCGGTGAGACCATCGGCTGCATCCAGCGTAGCACCTGTCACGCTACCGGCGTTGGCCGCGGCAATCGTTACCGGGTTACCGGCTGTAATCCCGGCGGAGCTTCCACCACCACCGCCACCACCACAGGCGCCTAAAACAGCCGTCGCCGAAAGTAAAAGTATCGTTTTAAACACGCTATTTGAACTGGACATCATCATCCCCCATTGAAACCAATATCAAGCCGCCGTATATCACTGAACGCGGCCAACTGAAGCCGGGCAAGGTGCTACCATGCGTTTTTTAACCCGGAATTTTCCTGACATAATCAGACATGATGGCGGTTTGAGCCAAGCATGCTCTCGTCATTAGCGACTCAATTCACATACGCTGAAGGAACGGGTTCACAATTTGGCTAATGATTAAATAGGGGTCAGAGAGCAATTAATCCTAATATAAGCGGAAATTGCTCTCTGACCCCTATTCGATGAAGGCGGCTTATTCGCGGTGGGGTGGGGAATTGGGGATGGTGTTGCAGTAAATTGATGGCCAAGAAAGGGGGCGGAGGGAATAAATTAATATCCCTCTGCCCCCTTTTGCCGAGGAGGGTTACAGCTTACTGGCTGTTTATCTTCGCTGCCCAGTTGTCAGCAAGCACTTTGGCGGCGTCTCTTCCGCCGAGTCCAAACGCCAGCGCGACTGCAACCGCGACACCGCCGATGGTGAAGCCAAAGGCCATAGTGACAATGTTATCGGCAAGACCCATGGCCTTCAAACCCATCGCCAGCACCAGGCCCAGTATTGCAATTCGTGCAATATTGGCGACACCCTGATTCCCGCGACTGGCTAATGCGTCGTAGGCAATGGTGCTCAGGAAGTTACCTATAATCAGGATTAATCCGCCAACCAGCAGTGCACCGCCGAATTGCAGCACTCTGGCGAACACTTCCGATATAATGTTGATGCCAAGAAGATTCACAGCGGCCGTCGCTGCGGCCACCATCGCGAAGAACATGATCGCGCCACCGACAAGCCGGGTCGGCGTAAATGAATCCGTAAACAGACCCTGAATGCCCACTTTCTGTGGCAAGGCGTTGACATTCACACCTTCGAGAATCCCATTAAGAATGTACACAACAAACTTCGCGACGAAGTAGGCAACCAGCAGGATGATGGCCGCACCAATGATGTTGGGTACGGCAGCCATCAACTTCTGGATCATTGCCGACGCTGGATCAGAGATTGCCGGAATGTTGAGAACGCCCAGGGCTGTGACCACGATCGGCAGCAGGATGACGGCGAAGATCAACGCACCGCCGAATTTTGATACCCGAATGTCATTGTTTCCGGTGCGTTCGGCCAGCTTCTCATCCACCTTGCCGAGACCAGCAACTGCCAACTGGGAAATGATCTTCGCAATCACCCAACCCGCGTAAGCGATGACGCCGGCACCAATGATATTCGGTACAGCTGCCGTAAACTTGCTCACCATCTCTTTTAACGGCGCTAAAACATCGGTCAACCCGAAATGTTCCAGCACTGCCATTAGCACAAAGATGGTCAATACCGCCTTGACCAGGGAAGCAATCGGCGTTGCAAGGTCCGTAGTTGAACCATCGGGATCGGTGCGATGCAGCACTGAAACCTTCGCCAACACTCGCTTGAACAAGCCCACTAACAGCTTGACGATAAATAGACCTATAACGAGGATCGCCAGACCAATCAATGCGTGGCCCAGCACGCTCGATCCCACCGGACCCAGGAACTCGGTGAATCGGGTTAAGATGTCATTCATGATGTTTTAATCCTCTATAGAGCCTGTTATCGATATGATTTTTCAAGCGCCACTTTAAACAGGTTTCATCACCTGTTGAAGACATGAACTGTTAACAATTGTTACGGGGTCAATAGGGGACAGACCCCGATTAATCCGGATCGATGCGCGCTGAGAACAGTTGCCGGTATGCGTCGATACAGATCGTGATGTGTAATGATCGGATTCGTTTAACCAAATGATAGTTAAAACGTAACATAAGTTTACAGTTGTCATATTGTGCATTTCCTCCGTTTTCTAAACAATTCGCCTCCAGGGCTCAGGTGAAGCCCTACCTTATTTCTATACTTCGGAGGTCGTCGTTATGTCTGTTCTAGGAAACGTATCAAACGGTTTGGTATCACTGGCCGTCTGTGCATCGTTGGTTGGTTGCGCAGGCATGCAGGGGGAGCCCCTCAGCAGTCGTGAAAACGCGAGTTTACTCGCTAAGAAAGATAAAGAAATTGAACGCTTGTCGACCGAGATAGCAAGCATGGAAAGCAGCCTGCTTACCGAAAAGGCAACCCGCGCAACGCTGGAAGACAGCGCAAAAAGTGACATGCTTTTACCACCAAAGGCTTCACCCGGGCAGTGCTTTGCCCGTGCATTTATACCACCCCAGTACGAAATCGAGGCTGTTCGCGTTCAAAAGCAGGACGCAGCAAACAAGATCGAGAATCTACCCGCCCAGTTTGAAATGGTCGAGCAACGGGTGCTTGTAAGGGAAGCTTCCGAGCGCCTTGAAGTGGTTCCGGCTACTTATGAGTTCGTTGAAGATCGCGTCCTGGTAAAAGCTGCCAGCACTGATTTTGTCACAACGCCCGCTCTGTACCGGACCGAAAAAGAGCGCGTAGTTGATAAACCGGAGCACACTGTATGGAAAAAGGGCAGCGGACCAATAACACGTGTCGATGAAGCTACTGGCGAAATCATGTGCCTGGTCACCATACCCGCGACCTATAAAACCGTGACCAAGCAGGTACTCGTTAAAGATGCCGAAACACGTGAGGTTGAAATCCCTGCCGAGCACAAGATCGTCAAGAAGCGCACAATGAAAACGCCGCCCGGCACGCGCAAGATCGAGATTCCGGCAGAATACAAGACTGTGCAGGTACGCAAACTGGTCAAGCCCGCTACCACTCGTAGTGTTGAGATTCCAGCCCAGTTCACAACGGTCAAGCGGCGCAACATGATCGCCGACGGCCATGTGGAATGGCGCCCGGTGTTGTGTGATACCAATATGTCCTCGGGTATTGTACAACGCATCCAGACAGCGCTTGATGGCAAGGGTTTCAACCCGGGCCCCATCGATGGCATTATTGGCCACCAAACTATGGATGCTATGAAACGCTATCAGCGTACAAAAGGGCTGGCAAACGGAGGGCTGACGATCGAGACGATCGAATCGCTCCAGGTCAGCCTGTAAGGAACGCAGGGAATCGAGGGGAGGCGGGAGTAATTATTACTCCCGCCTCCCCTTTTGCGTTATCCCCTATTCTCTATTCCCTAAGTCCCGCCCCAATATTCTATTCGTAAATCTTACCTATCAATCATTGGCTAATTTCCCTTGACCCTGAAGTATAGTTCAGGGTCTAGACTTGGATTCAGCTCAGGAGGCGGCCATGACCCTGTTAAATATCGGACAAGTAGCCAAACAGACGGGAGTAACCGTGGAGACGGTGAGGTTCTATGAAAAGCAGGGCCTGATTGCCGCACCCCAGCGTACGGATGCAGGATACCGGCAGTACCCACTGGATACCGTTAAACGCGTGCGATTTATTCAGCACGCCAAGGAAGTGGGTTTCACATTAAAGGATATCGGTGAATTACTGGCACTGCGCCAAAAACCCGGTACATCCTGCACCGACATCAAACTGCGCGCCACGCAAAAGATCGAAGAGGTGGATCAGAAGATTCAGGATCTTAACCGCATCCGTGATGCCCTGGGGCGCATGGTCATGAAATGCAGTGGACGCGGTGATCTGAGTGAGTGCCCGATCCTGGAAGAACTGGAACTGGATGAGAATTAAATATCATGCTGATTGAACTGGTATATGAGAAGACCTGCCCCAACATCGAGGCAGCACGGTCGCAATTGTTGCGGGCATTTGCCGAGGTCAGTATTACGCCCCGCTGGCAGGAATGGGAAGTGAGTACACAGGATGCGCCAACACACATACATGGCTACGGCTCGCCAACCATACTGGTGGACGGTAAGGACGTTAGCGGCGACAACGTTGAGGGCGATGATTACTGTTGTCGCGTGTATTCACATGGAGAGAATAACAAGGGTGTTCCTCCTCTAACCGACATTGTGAACGCTTTAAACTCCGCACGGCAAACACCCGATCAAGCAAAGCACGCGTGAGGTGGCTGCACGTGCCACTGAACTCGGCATTCGATCAGTACCTGCGGTGGCTGTTAACGGCAAACTGGCGGAGTGCTGTGCCAACCGCGGTGTGGATGAGAATACATTGCGTGCCGCAGGCATTGGTCAGCCACTGGCATGAATCAAAGGGGTCTGAGTCGAAGGGAAAACAGGGGACGGAGGGATTAAAGCTTATTCCCTCCGTCCCCTTTTCACTTTTTAACTATACTGTTCTAGTAGCAATCGGCCTGCCTGACCACGGCCGTGGTGGTCAGGCACAGTGTGGTGACAGTTCTATGATGGATACACGACCCGACAAAGATCCTCCCGGTCTCCTGGCCAGGTTCCGCCGCCTGCCGCGCGGCAAGAAAGTCATCCTGATCGTGTTTTTGATCTGGTTTGCCCAGGCTGCGCCGAAGTGGACAGCAGCTATTACCGCCGATGGCGAACTCGCCGGCCGGATCATGAAAGTGTTTGTTACTCCTCGCTGATACGGTCAAGGAAGAATCAAGTACACTGACCCCGTGTATTTCGGGAGACCACAATGACTGAAACCATTCTTATCACGGGTAGCAACCGCGGCATCGGCCTGGAACTCGTGCACCAGTACGCGGCGCAGGGATGGCAGGTACTCGCCTGTTGCCGACGTCCTGACCAGGCAACCGCGCTTAACCGGCTTGGCGAACAGTTTCCTGACATCACCATTTACGCGCTCGATGTTGCGCAGCAAGACCAGGTACAGAAGCTTGCCGCCGATCTGCGGGACTGCCCCATCGATATCCTGTTCAATAACGCGGGGATCTACGGGCCCTATGATGCCGTCTTCGGTAACACCGACGAGGCCCGGTGGCTGGAGTGTCTGCACACCAATGTCATCGCGCCGATGAAGATGATGGAAGCATTTTCGACACATGTGGCCGCAAGCAAACACAAGCTGATCGCCGCCATGAGTAGCAAAATGGGCAGCATGGCGGATAACGGGTCAGGAGGAAGTTACATTTATCGTTCATCGAAGGCGGCACTCAATGCCATTATGAAGAGTGCCGCCATCGATCTTGCGCCCATGGGGGTGAAAGTGGCAATCCTCCATCCCGGGTGGGTACAGACCGACATGGGCGGACCCAATGCGGAGATTACCGTGGCGGAGAGCGTCGGCCGGATGAGGGAAATTCTTGGCACGATCACGCCCGAGAACTCCGGCACGTTCTTTGATATAGATGGCAGCATCATTCCCTGGTGATATGGGTACTGACCCCTTATTCCGGTTTAACAAACCGGGGATTTCGGGGAAATATATCGCTAGTATACCTACCATTCCAATGTGAGATACTTACATAAACAAACATAAACAAAACGAGCAAACCCCAATGACCTACATCAGGATAATCACGATTACTTTCACCATGATGTTTTTTTCTGCAAGCCATGTAAATGCTTCATCCGGCATATGTAATGACATTTTGGATACCTTCAATCGCATTGACAAAGACGGTAATGGCACACTAACCATAGCTGAATTCTCAGCTCGCCCATTTCCTGACAGGGAATATACTCTCAAACACTACAATGCTTTAGAAGCGCAAGTTATTTATTCAGACAAAAACATGGATGGTTATATACAGGCATCCGAGTACGAAAACCTGGTAACAAAAGGCACTTTCTACGAATCAAAACCAAAATTCTCAGAAATTACCAAACGCGAAAAACTGGATTATTGCCAACTGAGCACTAATATGGGACAGAAGCTTACACGTAATAATTTCACTTTACGCGATACCAACAATGACAAGGTAATGAGCTTCAAGGAATATGTTGCAGTTATAGAATAATGCACTGATTAGAACTGGAAACCAGGAGTAACCGGTAATAGTAAAGAGTATTAATTAGCGTGTATCACGTTGCTAACCAGCAACAGAACATAAAATAGCGGTTTTAGCAGGGTTCTGATAACTATATCTCCTGTCAATAAAATGGACCGAAGGACTAAATTTGAATCCCTCCGCCCCCTCTTCCAACCGGGCTTACATCATATCCGGTAGCGAGTATGCTTAGTGCCTGTTGACTGTAGGTTATTCGGGTGGAAAATCTCGTAATCCGTTGTACATGCCGCTACCGTATGCAGGCGCTACTGCTTCTGTGCCTGGTACCACTCGGTATCGTCACTGCGATCGAACCCCGCGCAGAAATAATGGAACCGGCTTACTACCTTGACCAACTTGCCCTCGGCCTGAAGGATGCGCCCGGCCCGGTACGAGCGGACCTGGCCTATGTCGCTATTTCCGAACTGGCTGCGGCCTTTGCATTGGAATCCAGGCTGGCACGTCAGGAAATGGGCCACCAACCGGGACAACGCAAACTGAGACGTTGGGCCGTCGCCGTAGAAAAGCTGGCATCCGAGCTGGATGAACTCGCGCAGACAGTGACAACACAATCGTCTGTACGCACCGGTTCCGGCCCCGGAAACAGCCTCTATCTTATCGTGGATGATAAACCGGTGGTGGTAAGCGGCCCTAGAACGGACGACCAGGCCGACCTGGAAAAGCGCATTGTTTCACGATTCTGCAGCCTGCATCCCTGCAAGCAGCTGATACCCCTGCCCCGACTGTCGAATGCGAACCCGGTGGTAAGCACCCGGGCCACAAAGACACAGTGGAGTTTCAGCGAAGATGCGGGCCCGACATGCAGTACCGACGACGGCCTGGTATTCCAGTTCGAAAACGCCAGCGATCTGAGACGGAAACGGGAAGCCTGCGCGCGTGTTGTCGCCGAGTTGCACCTCCTCGCTGCGGAGATCATCCAGCGCAAGAAACAAGGCACGCGTGTGAACTGGAAAGCGATGAAAATTGTAACGCTACCGCTCAGGATCCACCATGAGGTTCAACTAAACAATGACGGCGATACCCTGATCCTGTACGTACCCGCTCTGGCGGACGCGCCGGATCTTTTCACGTTACTTCGCCCCTGGTTGGCCGCAAACGTCAGCAGTGTTGACCATCGTGTGGTGATCAGCGATGCCGAAACCCTTTTGCCGCCTGTCGGTTTTATGGGCCAGTAAGCAACAGACCCCAATAACACCGATGCACCGGGATAAATAGTTAGTTATTTCCGGCCAGCCTGTTCGGTGGGATAGTTCTTGTTCCACCAGGCCAACATACCGCCTTTTAGCTGAACAGTATTCTCAAAACCCTGTGCCTGAAGCAGACGTACTGCAGGTATGCTTCGATGGGCACTCAGGCAAATGGCAATGATTGGTTGTTGTGCATCAAGCTGCAGGGAAGCAATACGAACTTTTAGTTCGTTGACAGGCACACTCACTGCACCGGGTATGTGGCTGCGCCGCCATTCCGCACCACTGCGAACGTCAATAATTTTCAGCGGCCTGTCCCCGGTGAGACGCGCATTAAGCTCGTCGGCGTTGATTTCGGGCACATGACCGAAAGGCAACCACCAGAAACTCTTTTTCAATTGATCAATAACAGACATTTCAGGCCACTACATATCGGGTAAGTTTTTTCAGGCAAGAACGCTGCGGTATTGCTGCGGTATTCAGCCACTTTGAACACGACTTGAAGGTCTTCTAACAGCATATTCTCAAATATTTTTTTATAACGTTTCTGTTATTATGCTATTTAAAGTGAGGCAATCAAGGTCTACGCTTTCATCCACTGGGTAATCTACTGGAGAAAGACCATGAAAGCTGTTGGCTATAGCAAATCCCTGCCTATCAATGACCCTGAGTCGTTAACCGATATCGAGCTGCCTCAGCCTGTTGCCACCGGGCACGACTTGCTCATTAAGGTCAAGGCGATTGCGGTTAATCCGGTGGATTACAAAATTCGGCAGAAAGTCGCTCCCGCCAAAGGTGACTACAAAGTGATTGGCTGGGATGCCGTGGGTGAGGTTGCCGCGACTGGCGAGACGGCTACGCTATTCAAGCCTGGTGATATGGTCTTTTATGCCGGCGATCTCAACCGCCAGGGCAGCAATGCCGAATATCAGCTGGTTGATGAACGACTTGTCGGCAACAAACCCAAAAGCCTGTCTGATGCTGAAGCCGCCGCGTTACCTCTGACATCAATCACCGCCTGGGAGTTGCTGTTTGAACATCTGTCTATTCACCAGCAAAGTCCGGATTCAAAAGAGACATCCGACGAAGTTATTCTGGTTATTGGTGCTGCCGGTGGGGTTGGCTCCATTTTAATTCAGATAGCCAAAGCCATCACCGGCGCCACTATTATCGCCACCGCATCACGCGAAAGCTCGCAAGCCTGGGTGAAAAAGCTGGGGGCGGATCATGTAGTTGATCACACCCAACCACTTCAACCACAGATCGAGGCCCTGGGTATTGGTCAAGTGACGCACGTTGCCAGTCTGAACAGTACTGAATCTTACTTCGAAAGCTATACAGAGCTGCTGGCGCCTTTTGGCAAGATTGCCATGATTGATGATCCAGGTAAGCCCCTGGACGTGATGAAGCTTAAGTTAAAGAGTCAGTCGTTACACATCGAGTTTATGTTTGCACGCTCCATGTTTAATGCAGCAGATATGGACGAGCAGGGTCGGTTGCTTAACCGCGTATCGGATTTGGTTGACCAGGGTTATATCCAGACCACCTCCGGCAAAAACCTCGGCACGATCAATGCCGATAATCTGAAGGCTGCGCACGAGGAACTGGAGTCCGGTAAAGCCATCGGAAAGATTGTCTTGCAAGGTTTTTAATATTTTGGGGTCAGAGTAAAAACTCCAGTTTCGCCACTCAGTCCAGCGTGTCGCGCAGGCGTTTGTAAGCCTTGCCGATTTCTTCGGCAACCAGCCCCAGTGCGGCGCCGATATTATCAGCCGATTCGCTGGCCGCTTTGCGCGCCTCCGGCAGGCGTTGCTGCAGGTTCTGCCATTTATCTTCCAGCTCTTCCCATTCGTCCGTGGCTTCCGCCTTGGCCAGATGTATTTTCAACAACAGCTCGTCGCGTTGTTGCTCAAGTTCATCCACCAGCCTGTCAAAGTCGCTTTGCTTGCCCGTCATGGTAACTCTCCGTTCAGACACAGCCGGTCGGCTTGGGTAAGCCGCCGTACTTGGTAATCGGTTTCATGGGACCGGTGTGCCACATCTTGAACATGCCCTTTTGATCTTCGCCCATGTACTTGGCGAACTTCCGGATCGGGGGCACCACGCTGAATTCATCGAAATACTCTCGAGCCTTCAGTATCTGGTTCCATTTCACTTCATCCAGTTCAACACCATCTGCTTCGGCCATAGCCCGACCGATCTCTGGTGTCCAGTCATTCATATCGACGAGATAACCATCTCCGTCGCGCGGTGGTAATTCCATAATTGTTTGACCTTTTTATTTACATAACGACAATAATGGGGGCAGAGGGAGTACTATTCAATCCCTTTGCCCCCTCTTTTACCGGGCTTATAGCGTATCCGGATAGAGACTATGCTTAATGCTGGTTGACTGCAGATTATTCGGGAGGAGAGTCCAGTGGTCCGCGACCCTGCATCACCCAGGCGACGCCGTTTCCTGCAAGGAATCACCGGGCTGGCGGCGGCAAGCTTGCTGTCACCGGGTGTTGCCTTGCCGCGGGCGATCCGCACCCGGCGGGTCCCGGTCAGCGATGAACAGGTGCCAGTCATCGGCATGGGTACCTCGCAGACCTTTGACGTGGGTGACGACCCGGAGCTGGTAACAGCGCGTGCCCAGGTCCTGAGGACCTTTTTCGACATGGGCGGTGGTATGGTCGACTCTTCGCCGATGTATAACTCCTCTGAGCAGGTGATCGGCGAGTGCCGGGATATCCTCGGCGATGATGTGGGCCTGTTTTCGGCGACCAAGGTATGGACCCCCGGACGTTGGCTGGGCGTCAAACAGATGCAACGCTCACAGCGGTTGTGGGGCGTATCTCGCCTTGACCTCATGCAGATCCACAATATGCTGGATTGGGAAACACACCTGGAAACGCTCAAAGCCTGGAAGGCCGACGGCAAGATTCGTTATATCGGCATCACTACGTCACATGGACGCCGACACGAGGCACTGGCGGCGGCGCTTGAGCGGGAAAACTTCGACTTCGTACAATTTACCTATAACATTCTTGACCGCGAGGCCGAACAACGCCTGTTGCCGCTGGCTGCGGAACGCGGTGTTGCGGTAATCATCAACCGGCCTTTTCGCCGCGGTGATCTGTTCGACCAGGTGCGGAACAAGCCCTTACCGACATGGGCTGGCGAGTTCGACTGCACCAACTGGGCACAGTTTTTCCTGAAGTTCATCGTCTCGCACCCCGCAGTCACGGTCGCGATCCCGGCAACGACACGGGTCGATCATATGCGAGAAAACATGGGGGCCGGATTTGGCCGCCTGCCCGAGCCGGCAATGCGTCAACGCATGGTTAGTCACATGGAAGCCTTGTAGTTTAATCTGGGTCAGAGCACATTTTTCAGACAGGAGCACATGAACATGCAATTCCCCACTGCAATTGTGTACGTCACCCTCGCAGCATTGCTTGCATCTTGCGATCAACGGCTCCCGGCAGCTGATATCGACCCTGAGTTGGGACTCGAATGCTTTGAGAGCCATCGCGCCGAATTGCCGCCAGGAACACAGTATGAAGGCATCGAGAAACTTGATGATAACCGGCTGACGATAAGAATCATGAATGGCGTGGAGGTTGTGACGATGGATTGCACACTGACCCCGGATGGAAAGCTGAATTGAAATGCCCTTTCCGGTTTACATCCTGCAAGGTTTGTCATCGCGAATCATCCTTGCTAAATTCGAGAGAAGGACTAATTTTCCGCAGGAGTGAGCTATGACAAAACTGAACATAAACGGGAAACTGGTCGACATCGATGTAGATGGCTCGACTCCGCTTTTATGGGTGCTGCGTGAACAGCTGGGGCTGACAGGCACCAAGTACAGTTGCGGCATCGGCATCTGCGGTTCCTGCACGGTGCACATCAATGGCGCCGCGATACGTTCCTGCATCGTACCGGTTTCTTCACTCAAGGCATCAGCGGAAATCACCACTATCGAAGGGCTGTCAGCTGATGGCACTCACCCGCTGCAGCAGGCGTGGGAAGAACTCGATGTGCCGCAGTGCGGCTACTGTCAGCCAGGCATGATCATGAGTGCTGCTGCGTTGCTTAAAGACAACCCCGATCCGAGCGATGGCGATATCGATGCAAACGTAACCAATATCTGTCGCTGCGGAACATTCAACCGCGTGCGGCGCTGGCATTCATCTTGCGGTTGATATTAACAAGCGGGGGAAATCATGATGAAGAAAGAACGCGTCAGTATTTCGCGCCGGGAATTTCTCATTCGCAGCACCACAATGGGTGCCGGTTTTTCCCTTGGGCTATACCTGCCATTGAGCAGTCACGCGGCCATGGCTGCGACAGGTGCTGCAGATGAGTCGGCATCAGCAGTACCCGAGGTCAATGCCTGGGTTGTCATAAAACCGGATGACACTGTCATCATTCGGATTGCGCGTTCCGAGATGGGACAGGGTACCCTGACCGGCCTGGCACAACTGGTTGCCGAAGAACTCGAGTGTGACTGGTCCAAAGTGACGACTGAGTATCCAACGCCTGGACAAAATCTCGCCCGTGACCGGGTATGGCGCAGCTTCTCAACCGGTGGCAGCCAGGGGATCCGCGGCAGCCATCAATATGTTCGCAAGGGTGGTGCCGTCGCCCGCGAGATGCTGATCGAAGCTGCTGCAGAGGCCTGGGGTGTGCCAAAGGATGAATGCAGTGCGGCAGCGAGCGTCATCACCCACAAGCCGACGGGGCGAACCACCACCTATGGCAAGGTAGCCGCGGCTGCAGCCGATTTGATCCCTCCGCTTGAGGTTGAACTCAAGGACCCGAAGGACTGGAAGCTCATCGGCAAGCCAGTCAAGCGTCTGGACACGGTTGATAAACTGACCGGCAAGCAGGTCTTCGGCGCCGACCTGCAGTTGCCAGGTATGCTCAATGCTGCCATCAAGGCGTGTCCGACATTTGGGGGCAAGCTTGCATCTTTTGATGCCGCCAAGGTCATCAAGATGCCCGGTGTACGCAAGGTCGTACGCGTCGAGGATGATGCCGTCGCCGTCGTTGCCGATACCTGGTGGCAGGCGAAGACAGCACTGGATGCACTACCGATCACCTGGGACAAGGGTCCGAACGCCAGGCTCAGCAGTGCATCGATCGAGCAGATGCTGAATGAAGGACTGACTGCTGAAGAGGCCTTTGTCGGTAACAAGAACGGAGATGCCAGCAAAGCATTGCAGGGCGCCGCGAAAACCGTCGAGGCAACCTACGCTTATCCCTACCAGAACCACGCCACCATGGAACCGATGAATGCCACCGCGCGCTGGACCAGCGACCGCTGCGAGGTCTGGTGCCCGACACAAAACGGCGAGGCAGCACTTGAGGCGACCGCCGAAGCCGCCGGGCTGCCGGCGAGCCAGTGCGATGTCTACAAGATCCACCTTGGCGGTGGTTTTGGCAGACGCGGCGCCTTCCACGATTTCGTCAAGCAGGCCGTGGCCATTGCGAAACAAATGCCGGGCACACCCGTCAAGCTGTTGTGGACGCGCGAAGAGGATATGCAGCACGGCCACTACCACCCCATCACCAAGGCCAAAATGGTTGGCGGGCTGGACGATAAGGGCGACCTGGTTAGCCTGCATGTGCGTATCTCGGGACAGTCGATACTGGCCTCGGTGAATCCGAACTGGATGCAGGACGGAGTCGACATGTTTACCTTCCAGGGTTTGCTGCCCGAGGGCGATCATGGCATCAGCTACACGGTCCCGAATCTGCTGGTCGAGCATGCGATGCGCAACCCGCCGGTACCACCCGGCTTTTGGCGTGGCGTGAACGTCAACCAGAATGCAATCTATATGGAATCCTTCCTGGATGAACTGGCGCATGCCGCCGGCAAGGATCCACTCGAATTCCGCCGCAAGCTGATGGCCAATCATCCCAAGAGCCTGGCGGTTCTGAACGCGGTGGCGGAAAAGGCCGGCTGGGGCAAACCCGCAGCAAAGGGCGTGCATCGTGGCCTGGCGGTCTGTAAGGCCTTTGCCAGTCATGTCGCAGCATGCGCAGAAGTGTCAGTTGATAAAAGCGGAAACCTCAAGATCCATCGCATCGTTGCGGCCACTGACCCCGGTTACGCCGTCAACCCGCAGCAAATCGAGGCCCAGGTCGAAGGCTCCTTTGTGTTTGGACTCTCGGCATTACTCTATGGCGAATGCACCATCAAGGACGGCGGTGTCGAGCAACAGAATTTTAATAGCTATCCGTCGATGCTGATGTCGGAGATGCCGAAGGTAGAGGTCATCGTCATGCCCTCGGGCGGATTCTGGGGTGGCATTGGTGAACCCACCATCGCGGTGGCGGCTCCGGCTGTGCTGAACGCGATCTTTGCCGCCACCGGTAAACGCATTCGACAGTTCCCGTTGAAGAATACGGATCTGGGTTCCGTCTGACATGCCAGGTTAATCGATGACTGAACAGGCTGACGATATCGAGGTCCTCGATAGCTACCCTGGCCTGGCTGCAGTCTGGTCAGAAGGTTGCATTGGTAACGGTTATCAGGACCTGGGGCTCCTCGCCTCGTCCGCCCGGCTCGTTGCTGGCAATGAATGATTCCGGGCAATTCGTCGGTTCGGTATCGGGTGGTTGTGTCGAGTAATCACTGCTAGGCCGCTACCGCGATGGCGAACTGGCAGGTCCGACACCCACCATGGTGGACTTTGGGGTTGACCGACAAGAAGCGACGCGCATGGGTCTTCCCTGCGGCGGTCGCCTGGAAGTGCTGGTCGAACAACTGACCGACCCTGATTCGATCAAACAATTACTGGAAAGACTACGCAACGGCGAACTGGTGGCACGAACAGTGGATTTGTCCAGCGGTGAGACCAACCTGCACCCGGGCGATGGCGGCACCGAATTCCATGTATCGGCAACAGAGCTGATCAAGACCTTCGGGCCTGCCTGGCAATTGCTACTCATCGGTGATGGCCAACTCGCACGCCACCTTGCCAGTATGGCCCTGCATCTCGATTACCGGGTTATCATCTGTGATCCACGTGATGACTTTGCTCACCCCGCTCCTCTCGCTGATGTCCACTATAGCCGCGAGATGCCCGACGATGTCATTCAAGGTCTGAGTGAGCAAGCGCGTACCGCGATTGTTACACTGGCGCATGACCCGCGCCAGGACGACCTGGGTCTGAGTGCTGCTCTGGAGTCACAGGCATTTTACATCGGTGCATTGGGTTCGACTCGATCGGCAGAAGCCCGGCGCAAACGCCTGGCGTCGCTGGGTTATAGTCCGGAACAGATCGGGCGCATACAGGGTCCAGCCGGCTTGCCGATCGGCAGCAAGCGACCGGCAGAGATTGCGGTTTCTATTCTTGCGCAAATCACTGCTATACGTAATGGCACTTCACAACCGGTACAGCAAAACACATGACAAAGGTTGTCGGCATCCTGCTCGCCGCCGGTTCTGCAAGGCGTTTCGGTGCACCCAAGTTACTTCATCCTCTGCCGGATGGCGTAGCCATCGGTGTTGCTGCTGCGAGCGCGCTGCTACAGGCAATGCCCGATGTAATAGCCGTCGTTCAGCCCGAAGACCATGCCTTGATCGACGCATTTACACAAATCGGCATGAAGGTCGTGGAAAACACCCGGGCCGATGAAGGCATGGGCACGAGTCTGGCTGCAGGCGTCAACGCCACATCCAGCGCAGATGGCTGGTTAATTGCGCTGGCTGATATGCCATGGATGCAGCCGGCAACCATCACCGCTCTGGTCAATCAATTAAAGAATGGAGCGTCGATGGTCGCGCCTGTATACCAGGGACAACGCGGTCACCCGGTTGGCTTTTCAGCGCGCTGGCAACAGCCGCTGCGAGAATTGTCTGGTGACAAGGGAGCCCGGAACTTGCTGGCGAATTATCCAGGTGAAGTTGAATTACTCACTACCGAGGATGCCGGCATAGTTAAGGATATCGATCATCCACAAGATTTAAATTGTTGAGGTTGGTTTTGACGCTGTCCCCTATTCCCTAAAATCGTGTCCTGAATGGCACTTACTTAAAGCCGAATCCTCTTTTTCTAACGTGCACTTACGTAGGTTGGCGCTGAGCCTGCGAAGCCCAACAATCGACTTAAGTAAGTGCCATTCGGATCAGACCACGGTTTCCTGACGCAATTGTGGTGTACCCTTTATACTATGACAGGCTTCACCTTATTTCTTTCACCTGTGTCATAGTATGAAAAACACAGTCATACACGGCAAAAAGGCATGAGCTGGTACATTAGCGCGATACTCGCGGGAACTTTACTGCTTGCTGGTTGTGGCGGCGGCGGTGGCAGTAACACTGTCAACACACCCGCGGGTGTCAGTACTGTCAATGCGTTTCCTAATCTGAGCTTTGTGGCACCGGTCTTTTTAGCCGGTCTTCCGGGCTCGGCCCAGGCCGTAGTGGTGGAACAGCGAGGCATGATTCATCGCTTCGATGTCGATGCTCAAGTGATGAGTACGGTCGTCATGCTGGATATCAGCAGTCAGGTCCTGTTTTCGGGTGAGCAGGGATTGCTGGGGCTGGCTTTCCATCCCGATTTTACCAGTAACGGTTTTTTCTACGTGCATTATTCGGCATCGAATCCGCGCCGTTCTGTACTATCCCGCTTCACCTACAACAGCCAGACAGGACTGGCGTCAGCGGGCTCTGAATTCATTCTGTTAGAGGTTACCCAACCGTTTACCAATCATAACGGCGGCGCGCTTGCATTCGGACCGGATGACAGGCTTTACGTCGCATTCGGCGACGGCGGTGGTGGTGGCGACCCGGACGATAACGCCCAGGATCGTGGCAATCTTTATGGCACTATCCTGCGTATCAATGTGGATGCCGGCAGCCCTTATGGCATCCCGCCAGACAATCCTTTTGTTGGCGAATCGGGTGTGCGCGAGGAAATCTGGGCCTATGGACTCCGCAACCCGTTCCGGTTTTCCTTCGATCGACAGACAGGCACGCTATGGTTAGGCGATGTCGGTCAGAGCGCGCTCGAGGAAATTGACATCATTCAGGCCGGTGGTAATTATGGGTGGCGTGTTTTCGAAGGCACACAGCCGTTTGCCAGCTCGCAAAACACGCCGCCGAACGCCACCTTGATACCGCCGGTTTTTGAATATGACCACAGCCTCGGCACCGCAGTGATTGGCGGCTATGTTTATCGCGGTGCGGCCTCGTCAATCTTGTGGGGCACCTATATCTATGGTGATTTTGGCAGTGGCCGTATCTGGTCTCTGGAGTACAACGGGGCCCAGGTGGTTTCCAACAGGGAAATCGCCAACGTTGCGAGCCTTACCTCGTTTGGTGAAGACAATAGCGGAGAACTCTATGCCGTTTCGGGAAACGGTGACATCTTCAGGTTTTCAGAATCGAATTAGGGGTCGGTGACAAAAATAATTGGGGTCAGAGTAAAAACCTAAACCCTCCCTTTCACTCTCCCTTTTACCCCACGCTTGACATCCAAACCCTTGCCACCTAGCCTCAAGATTGCCCCGCGGTGGCGCACGCCAGGCGGCTGACGCTAATTATCCTGAGATAATATAGACAACTGAAGAATGGGTTAAGTATGTTTAAGCTGTCATTGAATCAGGATGGAGGCGTTTTTGAGTATGCGCTTAACGCCAGTGAGTTACTTATTGGCCGACAGGACGACTGTGATATTTTTCTGGAATCCTCACGGGTATCACGACGTCATGCTCGCCTGATCATGGTAGATGAGGCTTATTGGATTGAAGACCTCAAGAGTTCCAATGGAACTTTGATAAACGATGGATTAATTCGGTCTGCGGTGCAATTGCAGGATGGCGATCAGATCAGTGTCGGTGGAATGAAGCTCCACTTTCATCAGATTGGTAATCTGAGAGATACCGATGCAGCTGAGGATAAAACCGTCATGTCGTCGCGGATTGTCACGATTGCCTCTCAGGATTATCAAGGCGCGATAGATAACAAGCCTGAAGAGAAGTTGCGCGCGGTTTTGAGTATTAGCCGAAGATTAGCTGAAAGCAGTGACCTGGATAGCCGTCTTCCGATTATTATTGATAGTCTGTTCGAGATATTTCCGAAGGCAGACCGTGGATCTGTCTTGCTGCGGGATCCTGAGTCGGGACAGGTCAAGCTCCACATCTCAAGAGATCGACGCAGCGGCGAGGCTTCTGAATCACATGTTAGTGCTACCGTACTTGATCGGGTATTCTCCGAAAAGGTAGGCATCCTCTCGGCCGACGCCAGTTCAGATTCACGCTTTGATATGAGCAAGTCGATTATTAATTTCAATATCCGGTCTGTTATGTGCGCACCTTTACTGGACTTGAATGGTCAGGCTATCGGTGCGATAACGCTTGACGCCAAAGAAGCCAGTGCGCGTTTCTCTACTGAAGACCTGGAGGTGCTTACAACCGTCGCAGGTCAGGCCGCGCTTTCCTATGAAAATGCGCGGCTGATAGTCAGGCAAATGGAACAGGAGAGGCAGCAGTTCGACCTGGAACTGGCCAGGCGTGTTCAGCTTGCTATATTGCCGCCCCGAATGCCGCAGCTGGCCGAGCATGTCGTCTTCGCAGGCTACGAAGCAGCGGCTGCCGTTGGAGGAGATTACTATGACTGTTTCCCGACCGGTGACGGAAAGCTATGCATTGCGCTTGGGGACGTGGCTGGAAAAGGTGTTTCTGCGTCATTACTGATGTCACGTCTGTCAAGCGTGATGCATAGTTCAATGCGGTTCGTTGAACACCCGGTAGAAGCATTCAGCTACATTAATCGGCATATGTGCAGGGGCAGTGTTGAGGGCCGCTTCGTAACACTTGTCGTTGCCATTGTAGACCTTGAGTCGCATGAAGTCGTGATACTGAATGGAGGTCATATGGTGCCGATAGTGCGGTCGGCGAGCGGCGTCATTACAGAGTCAGACGGAAACAGTGTTGGTATCCCTTTGGGAATCCTGGATGACTATCCGTATAAGGTGCAGTCGTTAATGTTGAACCCAGGTGATTCAATAGTCCTCTATTCGGATGGCATAAGTGAAGCGCGCAATGCACAGGGCGAGTTGTATGGTATTGACCGGCTGCGGTCCGTTGTGTCGGGTGAACATGTTGATGCTCAACATTTAGGTGAGGCCATACTGCTTGATGTGCATCGGCATGTAGGGCAGGAGCCGCAGAGTGACGATATTTCGCTGCTGTGTTTTGGCCGGAAGCCTGCTAATTAAATGGTTCAGAGTAAAAACGTCTATTCGCATTTTTTTACTCTGTCCCCTACCCATCGCATATCCCATTTTCCTGTTCAAATTTGTGACCGAGTCGACATTTTCGTTGCCGCAATCACCTCCCGACTAAAGAGTTGCCGTTTTGCCACCGACAAACCGGGTGATTTCTCTTTCCAAAATGGCACCCCACGGCAGACACGTGGCCAGGGAAAAACCGCGATATGACACGAAGTCAGGCTGCATTAATGATCGGCTGGTTAGCCTTCGCGCCGGGTGCGTTGCTGCTTTCCAGCAATGCAGGCGCCATACCGGGCGAGCCCGGTCAGTTGATTGTCAACTCCGAACCCGCAGCTGATTTCCAGCCGCCTGGCGAGCAGGGAACAAGCGATGCGCCGACTGCGGTTCAGTTGATCGACGGCGAACCCGATGCGACACCCGCACTCCCTGACCTGGTGAGCCTGTCCAAGGATACCAGCGACCGGCAACAAGCCTTTTCGATCCAGTTTGGTCGCCGCCTGGCGGTCGATAGTGGCATTCTCGGTAAAACTGACGGCATACGGGTAGATTACCGTTTGAACAGCGGCCTGACGCTGCGGGGCGTCGCCGGCTATCCCGTGAATTCGTCGAAGGATGATTTCAACACCGCCCGCCAGGTGTTCGGTTTCAGTGCCGATACCGGCACGTTTGCCCGGGCCTGGAACCTGAACGCCTATCTTGTCGATGAACAGGATAACGCGCAGCTTGATAACAGAGTGATCGGTGGAACCCTGCGCTACCAGCGAGCGAAACGGTCGTTACTGGTCTTCCTGGACTACGACGCAAATCAGGATATGTTAAATGCAATCACTGCATCGGGGGCCTGGAAACTTCCCGGTAGAATGACATTGAGTGCAACCTTCGATGTGCATAACAACGCGATGCACAGGCGGCAGAAGAAACATCTGCAGCATAGCATGGCCGCCATTGACGGCTGGAACTGGATCATCCCTGACGACCGTATCAAGCACTACGCGAGTCAGCGGACCCGGAAAGTCACCACCCACGGCCTCAGCCTGTCACACGCATTCTCGCAACGCTTTAAACTGAGTGGCGACATCGCCATGCTGGATATTTCCAACAACAGCCAATCGGGGAACGCGACACCACCAGAGGCGCTACCGAACGAATACTTCTACCGCCTGAAACTCACCGGCAAGGACCTGTTAATCTCCGGTAACAGCAACAAGCTGGACATTCGCCACCGCGTAACCGGTTCCTCCCGCATTTCCACGGCTTCCATCGACACCCGCTACGTCATCAACCGACTCTGGAACATCAGACCGCGCTTACGCACCGAACTCCGCGACAATATCACCGATAAGTCGGCTGAATGGGTAACATCACCCACCGTGAAAATGGAATATCAATGGAAAAAAGCTTACGGCTTCCAAATCGAGGCTGGCGGCAAGTGGTCGAACCAGGCCATTTCCGCTAATGACAACAGCCGTTCCACCTATTTACTGAGCCTGGGATACCGGGCGAATTTCTAGCCCGCCAGGCACCGCCAGCAGACCGCTTCTGCGCGGCGCTTGGTCTTGCTCTCCCGCTCCAAGTATACTGCCCGTCGCCATGCATCGGTCAGGCTTACAATTCCAGGTTTATGCAAAAATCCACTTTTATTATTGCAATCGCAATAACCGCGTTCACGATCATGGCGTGGGCTCTCTACAACCTTCCGGAGAGCGAACCGGCGTGGCCGGAGCGTATCCAGGGATTCGCCTTTTCGCCCTTCCAGAACAAGCAAAATCCTAACTGGAACAAGTTCCCTGACGCCAATGATATCGAGGGTGACCTGGCCCTGCTGGCGGGGAAAACCCACGCCGTTCGCACTTACTCCGTGGACAAGGGCCTCGGCGAGATACCGCGTCTGGCTGAAAAGCACGGCATCAATGTCGCGTTGGGCGCCTGGGTAGATGCCGATAGCGAGCGGAGCCGCAAGGAAATCATGCAGGCACTCGACATCGCCGTCCGCGCACGCAATGTGGTACGTATTTTTGTCGGTAACGAAGTCCTGTTACGGGGTGATATCCCGATCTCGCAACTGATTGAACATCTGGACATGGCGCGCGCGGAGACCGACATTCCGATCAGTACCGCGGAACCGCCTTTCATCTGGAAAGCATACCCGGAGCTGGTTGATCACGTCGATTACATCGCTGTCCACCTGCTACCCTACTGGGAGGGCGTGGCGGTCGAGGACGCCGTGGATTTCGTGGTCGGCAACATCAACGAACTCAAACAATTGTATCCCGGCAAACCGATTGTGCTCGGTGAAGTCGGCTGGCCGAGCAATGGCCGCACCCTCAAGGATGCGGTAGCCTCGAATGCCAATGAGGCAACCTTCCTGCGGCGTTTCCTGGCACGCGCGGCCGAAGAGAAATACACCTATTACCTGATGGAAGCGTTCGACCAGCCCTGGAAACGCAACATCGAGGGCGAAGTCGGTGCCTACTGGGGCGTCTACGATGTAACTCGCCAACCCAAGTTCCAGTTCCAGAAAGCGATTGTAAAAATACCGGACTGGCCGATCCTGGCCGGCATCTCTGTGGTGATCGCGCTCATCACCTTTGCCGTAATGCTGATTGACAGCCGTCACCTGGGTGCCCGCGGCCGCGGATTTCTGGCACTGATGACCTATGGGGCTACCACCGCCGCGGTGGTGATCATCTACAACTATACGCACCAGTATCTCACCCTGACCCATATCGTCGTGGGCATATTGCTGATACTCGGAATGATCGGCGTCATCGTGGTGTTGCTGGCCGAGGCGCACGAATGGGCCGAGGCATTGTGGATCACTGAACACCGGCGCCTGTTCCGACCGGTTGAGGTGGACGATGCAAAACGACCGCTGGTGTCGGTGCATGTGCCGGCCTATAACGAACCACCCGACATGATGATTCACACCCTGAACGCGCTGGCCCGACTCGACTACCCGCGCTATGAAGTCATTGTCATCGACAACAACACCAGCGATCCGGCTATCTGGGAACCGGTACGCGATCACTGCGAGAAGCTCGGCGCCCAGTTCCGTTTTTTCCACCAGGATCCGCTGCCGGGTTTCAAGGCCGGCGCACTCAACTTTGCGTTGCAGCACACTGATCCGGAAGCGGAAGTCGTTGCGGTGATCGACAGCGATTACCTGGTACATCCACACTGGCTACGTGACCTGGTGCCGCAGTTCACCAATGAAAATATTGCTATCGTGCAAGCCCCGCAGGACTATCGAGACGTGTGCGAAAATGCCTTCAAGGCCATGTGCTACGCAGAATATCGAGGCTTCTTTTATCTCGGCATGATTACACGCAACGAGCGCAATGCAATCATCCAGCATGGCACCATGACCATGGTGCGCAAGTCCGCCTTGCAGGATGTGAACGGCTGGGCCGACTGGTGTATCACCGAGGATGCCGAACTCGGCCTGCGCATTTTCGAGCAGGGCCTGGAGGCAACCTATATTCCGCAAAGCTATGGTCGCGGTTTGATGCCCGATACCTTTATCGATTTCAAGAAGCAGCGTTTCCGCTGGGCGTTCGGTTCGGTGCAGATCCTGCGGCACCACGCCGGCGCGCTGTTTTCACGTAAAAAAAGCACACTGACCGCGGGACAGCGCTACCATTTCCTCGCCGGCTGGCTACCGTGGATCGCCGACGGCATCAATCTGCTGTTCAATCTCGCCGCCCTGTGCTGGTCGCTGGCGATGCTGGCGTTACCACAACAGGTGAGCCCGCCGCTGTTGATGTTTTCGGTACTGCCACTGGCGATGTTCATCTTCAAGGTCGGCAAGCTGGTCTACCTGTACCACACGCGAGTCGGTGCCAACACTATCCAGACCATCGCTGCGGCACTGGCCGGCCTGTCGCTCACGCACACCATCGGGCGAGCCATGCTCACCGGTTTCATGGTGCGTAGTAAACCGTTTATCCGGACACCGAAACGGGCTGATCAACACGCCCTGCTCAAGGCTCTTGGCGCGGCGCGCGAAGAAACCCTGCTGCTGATCGCGCTATGCCTGGCAGCGTTCTCTATCATACAAACATTCGGCACCGAGACGCTGGATTTGCTGGTGTGGGCTATCATGTTACTGATTCAGGCTATACCCTACGCCGCGACACTGGTCATCGCGATCATCAGTGCCCTGCCTGATTTGCCGGCGAGCTGGATCGGCGAAACCGGCAGCATGCAGCAGGTTGCACGCAACGTGCTGGAACAACCAGCGGATAACGAGCCTTAAAAGGACCCTGTCTGTTCCATGTTCACAGATGCCCGCAATTTGCCCGATCACACCACACTGGAAGCGGACCTGGCTATTATCGGCGGCGGCGTCGCCGGAATCACACTGGCCCGCGCACTGGCCGGCAACAAGACCCGCGTCTGCGTTATCGAATCCGGCGGACTGGAATTCGATCCACAGGTCCAGTCGCTCTACGAGGGCGAGAACGCAGGCATCGACTACTCAACCTCGCTGACACGCATGCGTTTTTTCGGCGGCAGCTCCAATCACTGGGGCGGTTACTGCCGCCCGCTTGACCCAATCGATTTCGAAACGCGTGACTGGGTACCGTTCAGCGGCTGGCCGCTCGCGTTCGACGAGCTGGCATCCTGGTACGAACCGGCCTCTGAAATCGTCCAGGTTGCTCCGAGCCACTTTAATGACAGTCGCTACTGGCAACAGCAAACCGGTGAACCCATACCCGAACCGGCGACCGGCCGTCTGCGCCTGCAGTTCGTACACTTTAGTCCACCGACCCACTTCGGCAGCCGCTACCGGGACGAATTGAAAACGGCGGCGAATATTGAGGTCCTGCTCAACGCCAATGTCACGAACATTACCGCTGCGGAAAATGGAGGTTCGGTCAAACAGCTGGCGATCCGCACCCTGAACGGTCTCAATCACAGCGTCAAAGCCCAATATTATGTGCTGGCGACCGGTGGACTGGAAAATGCCCGCGTACTGCTGCTATCGAACGACGTAGTCAAAGCCGGTCTCGGCAATCACAACGATCAGGTCGGACGTTATTTTATGGAACACCCGCACCTGTCCGGCTTTGCCGATATCGTTGCCGGTGACCTGGTACGTCTGCCAAAAATCTTTCGTGAACGAGTGACGGTGGAGGGACGCCCCGCCCAGGTCGCCTTCAACCCCGCGCAGGCCTTCTTGCGTGAACAACAGTTGCTCAACGCCACCTTCATGGTGGGCGTGGCGGGTATCTACCAGGCCGGTACGCTAGACGGCTCCAGTGATTCAAATGCACAGGCCTACCGGGACATGCTGCTCGCAGCACGGCATTTTCTTAGCGATGAGGGCAAAACCACTGACCCGAATACGCCTGGTGTCTGGCTGGGCGTCGGTGGTTCCTGCGAACAGGTGCCGAACCCGGACAGTCGTGTCAGCCTGTCCGACCAACGCGACGCACTGGAACTGCCGCGACTGAAACTCGACTGGCGTCTTACCGAACAGGATCTCCTGAGCTTCTATACCAATCTGCGTTCGTTGGCGCTGGAATTCGGTGCACTCGGTATCGGGCGCATGCGCGAGACTGTCACTGACCCACGTGACTGGCCACAACCGGTTGCGGGGGGAAGTCACCATATGGGTACCACGCGCATGAGCAATGATCCGTCACGCGGCGTGGTGGATCGCAACTGCAAAGTGCATGATGTCGAAAACCTGTATGTGGCCGGCAGCTCGGTATTTCCAACGTCCGGCTCGGCCAACCCGACGCTGACACTGGTGGCGCTGACACTGCGGCTCGCCGAACACCTCAAGGATCGATTCCGATGATTGCCGAGAGTATACGTTTATCACGCCGACGTTTTCTGCTGATGGCGCTGGCCAGTCTGACCGCGGCGTGTTCGGATACCGATCATTCTGCATCAGTCGGTAAAGCGGGAAACACTGGTGCGGAGCCAGTCTGGCTTGCGCACATTATCGGTGACCCCGAAGCTTGCGCACGTCTGGGGCGTGCCTATCTTGCCGCGCATCCCGAGTACTACCGTGGCGATACGCTGGTTGCGGATATACAGCGGGCGCTCGCCAAATACGACGAGTCTGCCGTCTTTACGAGGGACCCGCAGAGGACAGTCACTGCGTTACAGCTTCTGGTTCGCGAAGAATACATTCGTGGTGAAGTTGAAGCGGTAACCGGCTGGATACTGAGTATCACGGAAGCGCGTTTGTATGCACTTGCGGCCCTGCGCTAGCGTTACCCCAGCGGTCCTTGCTGATACCAGCCGCTTTTTAGCTTCATCCATGCCTTGTTGATTTTTCAGCGTCGGACATTGACAGCCTAACCGGAAATTCCTCGGTCATCACAGCGGTATCACCGGCAAACGCCTGTAGCCCGTTACGCTCGAGCAGAATATTTGCCGCGAGCTGCGATCGAATCGAAGCCCCCGTAGGAGCGGCGCCCTTCGCCGCGATTTGGCTTAACGGATAATCGCGGCCATGAGGCCGCTGCTACAGGTGAACACGGAGAACATCGTTGGTGTCCTTAGTGTTGTTTGCGCCGCTGAATCCCTATCAGCGCGATGAACCCCGAATCGAACAGCCACACCGCTGCTGGTACCGGCACGGCCGAAGCCGACACCACGCTCAGGCGCACCACATCGGTGGCACCGAAAGCGAAAAAGAGGTCTGTCCCCTATTCTACCTATCCTAATGAACGGCAAGCTCCGCGGCGATCATTTTCTTCAGCTTGCTCCTGCAGGTGGTCACCTCGCAGGTCTCGTCATGCCGGCAGCTGAGCTGCAGGTCGCAGACCTGATCGTCCGCGATATCAAGCATGGATACCAGCACAATCTCTTCCTTTTCGCGCTGCGATCGCGCCTGATCGAGTAACGTAACGGTCTGGCAACCTTCAATAAAGCGCTTGCGGGCAAAATATGCGATCTTGTCGAAATCGTAATTCCCCAGGCATCGGGGGTTATAGCAGGCCATACTGTCGTACTCCGTCTCATTCGTTGGCAGCGGCGAACCCGTCTGGCTGCCTGCTGCGTATCAGGAAACTAGCCTGATTCGTCTCGGGGCGCGTTGACGCTGGTCAAGTGTAAAAAGTAAAAAAATAAAAAGGGACAGACCACGATTAACCCTACAGGAAAGCGGTCAATAGCCTTTAGTTCATATAATGAAAAAAGGGAACGGTAGGGATACTGTTTAATCCCTCTGTTTTTTTCTAGCTGCGATCAGATCGAAGCCCCCTTAGGAGCGTCGCCTTTCGCCGCGATTTGGCTTAACGAATAATCGCGGCGAAAGGGGCCGCTCCTGCAGGTGAACACGCATATTTGGGATCAGAGTAAAAACTCCTGGTTAAGGTTGGTTATTTATACTCTGACCCCGAATACGGTTTTCCTTACCGGGACATCACGCTGACTCCTTCCACATGACCGTATCCCAGACGCCGGATTCAAGGGTCTTTTTCACCCAGGTTTTGAAGTCTGTCGCCGGTCGGCCAAGCGCCTCTTCAACACCGGGCATGACTTTGCTGTTTCTGCCGTCAAACACGACAGTGAACAACTCGCGTAGTAGCCATTGCATGTCTTCCGGTACACCTTGTTCCTGCAGCGCATTGATGTAGGCGTCGACTGGAACCGTCGTAAACTTCAGCGGCCGGCCAAGTGCGTCGGACATTTCCTGAGTACATTGTGCGAAGGTCATCGCTCGTGGGCCGGTGACTTCGAACAGTTTGTTACGCTGACGGGGTTCGGTTAACGCGGCAACCGCAACGTCGGCGATATCGTCCGCGTCAATAAAGGGTTCAACGGTGTCGCCTGCCGGTAATACCAACTCGCCCGCCAGGATGCCTTCGAGCATAAAGCTTTCACTGAAGTTCTGGCAGAACCAGCTGGCTCTGACGATGTTCCATGCAAGTCCGCTGGCTTTGAGTATCTCCTCGGCACGCTCTGCACCTTTCTCGCCGCGACCCGAGAGCAGTACGATGTGTTTCAATCCGGCTTCCGCGGCGACGCGTACAAATGCCTTGATGGTCAATTCTGCACCGGGTACGGCCAGGTCCGGCTGGTAGGTGACATAGGCTGTGTCAGTACCCTCGATGGCCGATCGCCATGTCGCGGGGTTCTCCCAGTCGAACGCTGGACGGGTTGATCGGGATACGGGGCGTGTTGCATAGCCAAGGGCTTGCAGGCGCTGGTTGACCCGGCTGCCGGTCTTGCCGTTTTTACCGATGATGAGAATGGGTGGCTGTTTCATGACTTCTACCTCCTGTGTGGACTCGTGATGGATGTTTAGTATGCGAGCCACGCACAGGATGTTTAATCACTTATTGTCGATATTTCTTTGCTTTTCGTCCATTTCGTCTGGATTCTCAATCGGGATTCATGGCAAGGTACAGGCCATGAAGCGGCGCACTGACACCACGATCCCCGGGTTCACCGACCCGCTCGGCGAAACGCTGCACTTGCTTAAGCCTACCGGAACGCTGTATTGCCGGTCCGAGCTGACCGCGCCCTGGGGTATCGACATGCCGGCGTTTGAGGGACACATGATGTTTCATGTCGTCACCGGCGGTCACTGCTGGCTCGAGGTTGAAGGCGAAGCACCGCGCCTGCTGCAACAAGGCAGCCTGGCACTCGTTCCCCAGGGTAACGGCCACTGTATCCGCAGCAGCCCGACAGACGAGCTGGTGCCGCTGTTCGATATACCGGTCGAGCAAGTCAGCGACCGCTACGAGGTCATGCGTTACGGTGGCGCGGGTGAACTCACCCAGTTGACCTGCGGTGTGGTCCGCTTCGACCACGTGGCAGGCCGGCAACTCATCGCCCTGCTCCCCCGGGTGTTGCAGATCGACACCTGGAACGATGATGAGGGCAGCTGGCTGCAAAGTACGCTGCGCTTTATCGCCCGTGAAGCCAGGGAACTGCGACCGGGTGGAGAAACCGTCATCACACATCTGGCGGATATCCTCATCATTCAGGCCATCCGCGCCTGGATTGACTCGGTGCCCGAAACGGAACGTGGTTGGCTGGCGGCCTTGCGCGATAAACAGGTCGGCACGTCGCTCGCTGCGATACACCGCGAACCCGAAAAAGACTGGACCGTGGCGTCGCTTGCCAAAGCGGTCGGTATGTCGCGCTCAGGTTTTTCGGCCCGCTTTACCAACCTGGTCGGTGAATCCGCCAAGCGCTATCTCACCCGGTTGCGGATGCAACTCGCACGCGTTCAGCTGCAGGAATCATCGGATTCACTCGCGCTGCTTGCCGATCGCTTCGGCTATCAATCGGAAGCGGCATTCTCAAGGGCGTTCAAGCGCGAGTTTGGGGTGGCGCCGGGGAGTGTTAGACATGAATAAACGGAAAAGCGGAAAAGGGGTCAGTACCCTTTATGCGAATTAAAGGGTACTGCCCCCTTTAACGCCCTATTTGCTACAATCCAAACGGAAGTGGCAAGGGGGCTTGCAGGTCTAAAGCTGGTGATTGGCTGTAAAAAGACGTAAAACAGGGAAATATTCATGCAAGTGCGGCAGTAAAAACCCGCAATGGCTAATAAGGCGATAGTTTTTACTATGACACTGGATGTTAAGCTTATCACGAGATCAAGACAATGAAGTCAGCACCGTTACCGGACAACGAAGCAGAGCGAATCCGTCGTCTGGACGAGCTGGGTATCCTCGACACACTGGAGGAGCAGGCCTACGACGATCTCACCAATCTCGCAGCAACTATCTGCGACACCCCGATCGCGCTGGTAAGTCTGGTTGACCGTGATCGCCAATGGTTCAAATCCCACCATGGTCTGGACGCGCGCGAAACTCCGCGCAATGTCGCCTTCTGTTCGCACGCTATTCTTGACGATAATGTTTTTATTGTGGAGGATTCCGGCAAAGATGAAAGGTTTTTTGATAACCCCCTCGCGACTGGCGCCCCACTTGTCAAATTCTATGCGGGGGCACCGCTGGTAACCAGTGACAACCTCAGGCTTGGAACCTTATGCGTTATTGCCAATGAACCTCGAACTATTTCCGAGGCGCAAAAGAGTGCTCTTGGGGCCCTGGCGCGTCAAGTCGTATCTCAGCTGGAACTGCGCCTGAAAGTTAAAGAGCTGGAGACCCTGGAGAACGCCAAGGACGAATTTATCTCCATGGTGAGTCATGAGCTGAGAACTCCCCTGACGTCTATTAGTGGATCGCTTTCACTGCTCCTGAATAACCAGGTAGGCCAACTAGAGAATGAACAGCTCGATATGGTGGATATAGCTTTTCGCAACGCTAATCGGCTTCTTTGCATTGTTAACGACATTCTTGATCTCGCGAAAATGGAAGCAGGCAAACTGGAAATTGATCAAAATATTTCTGACTTGCTGCCACTGCTTGAAAAGGCAATAGACCTGAATAGATCCTACTGTAAACAATGTAACTGTGACCTTGTTTCCAGATCTACAGCAAAAGGCCCCGTTCTGGTTAATTGTGATGAAAATCGTCTACTGCAAGTGTTGGCCAATCTTGTTTCCAATGCGGCGAAATTCTCTTATGATGCAGACACGATTGAAATTTCGCTGGTCCTCAATGACGATAATGTACGCATCGAAGTTGTTGATCATGGCCCTGGCATTCCCGAAGATCAGCATGAACATATATTTCAAAGATTTAAGCAGATTAATACAACAGAGAACAAGAAAAAGCCCGGTACAGGTTTGGGCTTGAATATTTGTAAGCAGATTATCGAGCTTCACGGAGGAACGATTGGATTTGATTCACTGCCCAACAAGTTCACGACTTTCTACTTCACATTACCGCTAATAATTGAATAATTGGGGTCAGAGTAAAAACTCCTTCCCTTTTTTCTCTATAAACACGTTTTCTGTCCCCTGTTCTTTTGAATATTCCCTTTCGCGCCACGCGTTCTATTTAGACTTCCCCGGCCTCTTTCCCGCAGCCTTCAGCCGCCTGGTTAGACTGGCCGGTGGCTTTACGGTACCCGGGATATGGCGATTGGCCCAGCGGGCGATCTCCGCAAGCACGGGTAACAGGTCCTCGCCCATGGAAGTGAGTTCATAGGCATAACGTACCGGGCGTTCCTGCCGCGCTTTGACCACACCCTGTCCAGGGACGTGGTGAACCAGCACTCACCATGCACCCATCCCCATCCCTGGGTCGGCCCGCTGACCGCAAGGCAGTGGCTGAACCTGGGCGCGGTGCACCAGCGGGTGCATCGTAAGCAGATCGAGAAGATCCTGCAGCTCGGAGGCATGCAGCCATGATGACTCTGTACGGGCTGTCGGGAAGCCGCTCCACCCGGGTACTGTGGACACTTGAGGAATTGGGTTTGCCTTATCAATACGTAGCAGCGGACCTGCGCCATGGACGCGCCGGCGATCGCTCGCTTGCGGAGCTCAACCCGGGAATGAAGGTGCCAGTCCTGCAGGATGAAGATCTCCTGCTTACCGAGTCGATGGCCATTTGCCTTTACCTGGCAGAGCTGGACCCGGAACGTCGCCTGCTTTCCGATCCCTCGCCGCGACAACAGGCCCGGTTGCTGCAGTGGTGCAGTTTTGCGGTCACCGAACTCGAGCAACCCCTGTGGACCCATGCCAAGCATACCCTTGCCCTGCCAAAGCAGTGGCGGGTTGCTGGTATGGACAAAACGGCCAGGTATGAGTTCAGCGTCGCCCTGGAGGTTCTGGAAGCCGGGCTGCCGCAGGACGCTTACATCCTCGGCGAACAATTCACGCTAGCGGATATACTGATTGGTCACACCCTGGCCTGGGCTTCATCAGCCGGGTGGCTCACCGGGAACCACAGCCTGAACACCTACCTCGAACGCTTGCAGGACCGGCCCGCGCTTGCCCGGGCGCATGAAAGGGAGGTGGCCGACGCAGCCTGACCAAAAACAATGTTAAGGCAAGGTGGCTGCGACAGATGGGGATGCGAAAGACGATGGTCGACCTGTATGCCGGCCAGACGATCACGGCAGCACAGGAACTGATGATGGAACCCTACCAGTTGATGGTACTGGCGCGCGTCGGATATAAAGAGGTCAGAGTAAAAACTCCTGGTGGAGACTGAGCATGAAAACTCAGGATCCAAACGTCCGCAAGACGGACGGCTGATATAAAGCTGCGGACTTTGGGGGAAAAGGGCTTTTATTCTTCCTGTACGCCCTGCACTTGCACTACACGCAAGCCGCGAATTTTCCATACCACACAAAGCAGCAACAACAGCGGTAAGACCGGGCCTGAACCCGCCGAGCTTGACAGGCTGCATCCACCCGAATTGCGACTGGAGGATGAAGGGACAGCAACTGAGTCGATAGTGATGTTGACAGTGACGATATTGGAATCGGTCTTCCCATCATTCGCTTTATACGTGAAACTGTCGGCGCCGTTGTGTCCAGGGTTCGGGATGTATTGATAAAGGCCTGTATTTTGGTTGACGATACTGACCGCCCCCTGAGCTGGGTCGCTTACTATCGAATAAGATAAAGGCTCATTATCCGTATCGCTTCCCGACAGTACGCCAAACATCTGGTGGCCTGTAAAGAATGTTATGGACTTGGCATCGACGACAGGAATGCCGTTTATCTGATACGTCTCCGATTTGACCGGTTCGGCATTGCCTGCGATATCCACGGCTGAAATTTTAAGGGTCAGACTGGTATTAACAGCTATTGGCCCGGTGTAAAGCATCGATGAAACGCCTGGTGTACTGCCATCGTCCGTGTAATAAATGGTGTTGCACCCAGTGTTTGAATCAGCACAACTCAGTGTAATAAGCTGATTGCCGTTGTACATTCCTCCTGTCAATGACGCAGTCGTTACCGGTGGTTCACTATCTATCACGTAGTCCCGGGTCTGTAACGGACCGTCGATGCCGAGGTTGTCAGTGGAAAAGAAACTCAACCTTGTATTTGAGCTGATAGAGAGAGGTGCAGTGAAAACGGCCGAGGTGGTGTTCGGTGTACTCCCGTCCGTGCTGTAACGTATTTTTGTGCAGCCGCTTGTGGAGTTGTCAATACAGGAAAGCGCGACAAGCTGTGTACTGGAATAGGTTCCGCTGCCGGGGCTGGCGTCCGCGCCTGGAGGCAGAAAGTCGAACACCGACAACTGTCTCCAACCATTTCCAGGGTCACTGCCCACATACAGTGTTTCAGGCTGCTTGTTCAGGGTGCGTACTTTGGCACTTGCACTCGGAGTCGGATTCGGGTCCCAGGCAGTCAGCGCTTGTGCATCGACATCCAGCGAGGCAAGGTTGTTTCGAGTGACGCCATTCACCGCCGTGAAGTTTCCACCCAGGTACAGAGTGGAACCATCGAGATATAGCGTTTGTACACTTGTGAAAAGCGGATTAGGGATAGTGACAAGAGGCTGGAACGCTGTCGCCAGCCCGGACAGGTCGATGCCGGCGAGAAAGTTTCGCGCGGCACCGCCTGCGCTATCGAAACTCCCACCCACATAGAGCGTTTCACCATCAAATTCCAATGACTGAACACCGTCGAAATAGGAGTTGGATCCAGTGATGTCCGGGTTCCACGGTGTGGGTAAGCCTGTTGATGTGTCGAGCGCGACGATATTATTCCTTGGGATGCCTGCTACCGTGTCGAAGTTTCCACCGGCGTAGAGCGTCGTTCCGTCAAGAATCATGGCATACACACCATCCATAAAGATGGTGCCATTGGTGATATCCGGATCCCACGCGGTAACATTACCGGTTGTAGTGTCGATGGCTGCGATGTTATTGCGGGTGAATCCGCCGATGGCATTAAAGGCTCCACCTGCATACAGTGTCGTTCCATCCAACAGAAATGCGTTGATACCCGGCTGGAAAAATGAAGTGCTGCTGGCGTTCGGGTCCCAGGCAGTCGGTAACCCGGTAGCGGTGTCTACTGCGGCAATAAGGTTGCGTGCTACCCCACCCACTTGCGCAAACTGACCGCCCACATACAGCGTGTTGCCATCGAGCAACAATGCGTGGACGCCGGCATTGCCTCCGCTTGCGGTCACATCGGGATTCCAGCTGCTGACCATACCGGTAGTGAGATCTATAGCCGCCAAACGATTGCGTTCTACGCCCCCGACTGAATTAAATGCACCACCCGCGTAAAGTGTTGAAACGTCAGTAGCAAGGGTATATACGAAACCACTGGCGACGGGATTCCAGGTGGTCGCATTGTTGCTGTCCAGCGTAGCATCCAGCGCCGCTAAACTGTTTCGTGACTGGCCACCGATGTCAGTAAACCCACCGCCTGCAAAAACAGTAGTCCCTTGAGTCGCAATACTATTTACCGTAGCGTTTGCGTTCGGATCCCAGCTTGTCATTCCACCGCTGGTGGTGTCGAAAGCCGCGATGCGATTGCGGGTAAGGCCATCAACCAATGTAAACGTGCCACCTGCGTAGAGCCGGTTTGCTGTGAGGGCGAGCGAATAAACATTACTGTTTACGACAGGATTCCAGGGTGTAAGCAAACCTGTCGCAGAGTCAAATGAAGCCAGCCTGAAACGACTGCTACCACTTATGCTACTGAACTGGCCGCCTGCATACAGGGTGCTGCCATCACTCACCAGTGTCCAGATAACACTGTTGCTGTTGGGGTTCCAGCTTGTAAGGTTTCCGCTTGTACTGTCAAAAGAAGCCAGGCGATTACGCGCCTGACCAGCAATAAAAGTGAAGCTACCACCGACATACAGGGTCGTACCCTCCACCAGTAGAGAAATAACAGGATTGCCAGCGCCTGGATTCCAGGCAGTCAGGTTTCCCGTGGCAGTATCGAAAGCGGCCAACCTGTCGCGGCCCTGGCCATCGATATCAGTGAAATGCCCTCCCACATAGAGTGTCGTGCCGTCCAGAGCCAGAGACCTGACCACATTATTGATGTTGGGCTGGAAACCGGTGTCGAGCGTGTTATCAGCGTTGATATGGGCCAGGCGGAAATAGGGCTGTCCATCAATGGAGGTAAAGTTACCGCCGATATACCAGCCTCCTGCACCGTCGGAAACACGGGTACGTACAACGCCACCCACCTTGGGTAATCCACTGATGACTGATCCGGTTACCATATCGAGCGCTGCCAGGTTGCCGGTATAGGGTCCGGCATAGGTAAAGGTGCCGCCGATATATAAGGTGGAACCGTCTACCACGGATGTCCGGACCGATCCATTTGTGGTCCAGACCTGAGTGTTCAGGTCACCTGAGGCGTAGAGCGAGGACGATACTGTGAATACCAGTAAAACTGATAATATGTGCTTCCCTGACCAACCCGTCTTCTTTAAATTATTCATTGGATATGTTCCCAGGCCCCACTAGCGGCCGGCGACCGGTCAGTCTTGAGTGATCTGGCTATTTGGTCAGGGAATACTGGCCGTCGAGGGCGGAATAATTGGGGAAGGCATAAGTCATCGGTGGGGGTTTGCTCTTGGCCCTCGTGCTGGCTATTCCGGCACCGCATGTACTAAAGCCGGGTGCAAGCGCCGTCCTGCGGCGCGATTGTCACCAGTCGCGGACCATGGTCAGGAGACCGCTCCTACGGTTGTGATGCTCCGTTTGAACGACAGGAGTTGGCCACCCCAGGAAGTGCTGAATCGGAAGGTACGCAGACAATGCCAGGCATGCACGGGTAGCGGGTTCAGAAAAACAAAAAGCCCAAGTGAGATCATCACTTGAGCTTTTTACTGATTGGTAGCGGGGGCCCGCTTCAACCATTATTTTACCTGGACCTGCGAATTCGACCGCATTCTGTCAGCACCAGTATCATTCCCCTTCAATGCCGCGCACAGCAACACCTGAAAAGGTGCGGGCCATATCAGCCGCAATTATTCATTGCACTAAATCACGGCGAAGGATGCCAAAGTTCTGAACTAATTGTTCAGTTATTGTGATCAAGAAGGGTGGAACGGAAATATCAGCGGAGCGACCAGCAGTGTTACCACGTAGGTCAGCAACAGCAGCGGTACGCCTACCTTGATGAAGTCCGTAAACCGGTAACGCCCCGGATCAACTACCAGCGTTACCACAGGCGTCGATACCGGTGTCGAATAGGCCGCTGATGCAGCGATCAACACGGCAACTGCACTAACCCGGGTTACTGGCGAGACTGGGCCACAAACAGGAAATTCCCGACGTCGTGGTTGCTGCCTTTCAGTGCTGAATATTCCGGCACTTGCGCCATTCCCAGTTGTTGCGCGCGTTGGCTGACGCCGTCACGTACCTGCTGGTACAGTCGGCCCCCGTCAAGTACGGCGGTATTGGATGCCAGCGCCTCAATGAACGCATTGGCAAAGACAGAGTGGTTGCCTCCACCTCCATCGAGCACCGGTGCCAGTCCGCCCGATGTCAGTACAACGCGAACACGATTGGCCGCCATTATCTGCAACCAGCGGTCACGGGCTTCGTTCGACATGCCGGGATCAAGGTTCGACCTGATCCCCCGGTCCAGGGCGCCGCTGTAACACGAATCGGCAACGACCATGATGTGCTTGGCTGACATACGGTTTATGGCATCGGTAATATCAACTGTTGAAATCCAGTTGGCTGGTGAATCCGGCTCGGCGTCTGCAGGTAGCCAGTGACCACGCAGGTTGGCACGGTCGTACTCGCCATGACCGGCATAGTAAATGAGCAGGTTGTCATTTTCAGTCAGGTTTTTCCTCAGTTCGCTGATTGTCCTGATGATTTCATAGCGCGTGGGATTGATCAGCAGTCGTGTTGAAAACCCGTAACGTTGTTTGAGCAGGCTTTCGATAGCCTGCGCATCGTTCACCGCTGTCTCCAGGTTACGGTAGTGTGCATAGTCGTTAATGCCAATGATCAACGCATGATAGCTACCAAAAGTTGAAACCGTTTCCTGTTCATCGGCCTGGCTGGCGATGCCGGTGTTCTTGAATGGCATGACCAGCCAGAAATCGCGTTTGTCCCGGCGCCCGTTTTCATCCACGGCAACAATTTCGACATTGGTTCGTTGCTCGTCGATGGGAACGGTATGTCTGAAAATGCCCTTGTCTGACGTATCCAGTGGCGTGCCGTTGATACTCAAAGAAACCAGGTTGCCGGAGCCGCTGACCCGGCCCACAATCAGTCGTTCGGTCGCATCGATATCGGAAAGAACCTGAGTTGCCGAGCGCATCAATGGCGGATCGAGAATCTCGATCTGTAAATCCTGACCTTTCTGCTGTGCTCCAATCGGGGTCGATGGCGTCGGGGTGGCTGGTGTCATCGACGGTGGTATTGGTGCCGGAGCCGCCTGCGGTCCGGGGAGGCTGCACAATAACGACGTTGTCGGGTCGCGAATAATATTGGCGCCGGTAATCCTGATTCTCACGTGCCTGGGCCATTACGGCTTCGGCTTCGTCACGCGTGACCCAGAGCACTTCGTAGCGGCTGAGCGGTGAGCCGGAATGCAGCAGGATCTGGTAGAGTTTTTCACCTGGCCGGTCCGGGTGATCGCATTCACCCTGCTGAATCTTAAACAGCCGGCGTTCCTCAAAACTGCTGAAACCACCGCGCCCGTAACATTCTGTTGTTTCGACAGTTATCTGTTCCGCCAACAATTTCGGAGCGGCCAGCAAATAACAGTAACAAGAAAGGATAGCGCAAGCAGCCATATCGATACATGTCGATAATCTCCCGGGTTGAGACGGTCACCCGCGCCCCATTTGGCCGAATCCTGTGGCCTTAAACGAACAACGCCCTGCACAGAGCCTAGCGAATGCCTACAATAAAGCAAGCCGATAGAGAAACGATGTCCTTTAAAGTGGCAGGGGCATGTGACACACTCTCACGGCAGAGTTCAGCATATTGAACAGGTTAATGACTAACCAGCAAGGGAGAATACCTATGAAAACAATCCTCTCTACTCTATTCCTCGCGAGCGTCTGTTTGGCGCTGCCAGTCTCTGCGGGATGGAATCCTTTTGAGGCCAAAACCGAAACCAAAGTCACGTCGGGAGCGGACTCACCCGGTATCCAGGGAGTGCAGGGTGAGGCCTACAACGGACCCAAGGCACGCATCGCGGTTTCCCGTTTTACCAACAAGGCGCATGGTTCAGGCTGGTACAACAACCAGATCGGTGACGGCATGGCCGACCAGCTGACGACAGCGCTGGTCAACAGCAACCGCTTCATTGTACTGGAGCGTCAGCAACTCGGCGATGTCATGGCCGAGCAGGACCTTGGCGCCACGGGACGCATTCGTGGCGATACCGCGGCAGCCATCGGGCAGATAGAAGGTGCCGAATTGCTGGTCAGCGGAGCGGTCACCGAATTTGAAGGCAACGCGGAAGGCACGTCAGCACGCGGCGGCGCCGGCGGTGGCCTGCTGGGTAATGTTGTCGGTGCCGTGTCGGGTTCGGTTAAAAAGGCACACATGGCGATTGATATCCGCATCATTGATGCCAAGACATCGCGCGTCCTGCTTGCGACCAGCGTTGAAGGTTCGGCGTCTAATATGGATATGGGCGGCCTGGTGAGTGGTTTACTGGGGTCGAACAGTTCGACCACCGCGCTGGCGGGCGGCCTCAAAAGCTGGAAAAACACACCGAATGAAAAAGCCTTGCGTGCGTGTATAACCGAAGCAGTAGACTTCATCGTCAGCAAAACACCAACAACATACTACCGGCATTGAGCCGGAGTTGAGTGTATAGACTGCGTTAAAAGTACTTGGCCTGCGTAAGCCGGGAAGGTCGCAGAAACTGCAGGTGCTTTGGGCGAGCGAGCATAATCGACTTCGACTGGGAAGCGATTCCGGTTGACGAAAGTGACCCGGAAAACCAGGACATGGCTATTCTGGTCGCCTCCATCGAAGAAGATTTCGTCAAGGGTGAGGACGGTACCGTAAAAATGAAGGGCGGCCAATTGGCCGCCCTTTTGCTTTCCCACTCATGCCGGCCAGGTGATTAACCAGAACGTTTTCAACAGGGTACTCAGCGCAGGAAAGCCCGCAACTCCGATTCATGTGCCTGGTATAACGCATAGTTGTGCTTGACTGCATCGTCGATATCTTTTTGTATCATGGCAATGCGCAGTTGATTTCCAATCCAGCTGTATTCGGCCCAGTTACCCCCGCCGGTTTTCACCACTTCCATCTCGGCATTGACACTTCCCATCATCGCATTCATGCCGGATGCCAGGCCTCCGATATCAGCGATAGAAAAATCCTTCTTGTCCTTGTTCTCCTGTTCAAACTGCTCAAGCGCTTTGCGCTGCTCGGCACGCAAATCAGTCACTTTACGTATTGTTGTGAGATACATCGCTATTTGATCGTCGGATATTTTTCCATCAGCGGGAGGCTGGTAGCGATCCTTGCCTGCCTGTTCCATCAATTCTGCCTGATAGCCGAGCTTGCCGAACATTCCAGTACCACCCTGGTCGCCACGCTCGTTGAAATGATCAGATGAAGAATACCCCCCCAGGCCCAGAACGGTTCCAATAAGTAACGCCGCAACGAAAGCCGTCACCAGGGATGCGACGAAATGCACAACGCGTTTCGCTTGCGGCACTTCCAGGTAGGAGGGAATGATCTTATAGAGAAAAACCAGGCCGACTATCGACATCGCCAGCGATAACAATCCACCAATCCATGGCAGAGCGCCCAGGATACTCCCGACGTAGGTGGGAATGGTTGCCAGCGAGACTGCTGCAACCCCCCTGTTGAAATCGTTCTTGCCCTTGAATACCCCGGCAAAGAAACTGAAGATAAAAACTGCAAGAAAAAACCCGGCAAAAGCCGCCACGATACCCACCAAAAAACCGGAAATGCCTGGTTTTCCACTGAACATATAGTGGCTGGAGAAAATCCACGACAGAATCGCAGCAGCAATCGCCGAGGCGATAATGAGGGGGCCGGTAATAAGCGCGACTGTTTCCTGCCAGGTGTGATTTTCGGCGAGGTAGGATTCCCAGGTTTTGACCGGCTCAATCAAACCACCCTTGATAATGGCAATACTTTTGTTTGGATCGATCATTTTTTCACCCTGTAAATGATAGCGTTAATTGACTTGTTTCTGCTTATTGACAGATAACTTCACATGTTACTTTTAACAGGGGACCGGATTACCAGACGAATCCCCGGGCACGAATGCGATATGAATAACCTGGGCATTTCCAGGCATGGTTAAATCAGACAGCCTCGGCGTTACCTGCCACCTTCCCGGGCTGCCTCCACCAGAGTATAGATGCTGAAGCCGGGATTACCTTATTCAGACCCTGTCTCGAGGAAGGTGCGACAGGTCTCGAGACTCAGTTGTCATCGACAACCGTCTTGCTGACGGGCGGATCTTCCCACCGCGTATTTTTCAGTCTGGATTCATAAAAGGCGCGGCAGTTCGCCAGGAATTCATCCCAAAGACAAAGACATATCGGTAATCGCAAGTTTCGTCGAAGATGCCTCGAGTCTGAGCGTACTCCGGCAATGCGGTGTACAGCTTATACAGGGCAATTTCCTGCAGGAACCCAGCAGCCTGATGAGCTTCACCTTCGCTGATGGTCTTCTCAGGATGCGGGTGTGTACCAGATCGGTGAGGTGTAGGCGCGCTCCTGGGTCGAGGTCGGCGCGCCCTCGGGCAGGTCGACGCCATAGCGGAACGCGTCATAAGTAGACCAGCGCGGGGTTGGAATCTCAATCACCCGCGCATAATAGAATGCCTTCTGCGTCGCATCGAACTCAGGATCGGTCCAGACCGTCATCAACTCGGCGGCACCAATTGTGTTGGTCCAGTTAGCGTTGGCCACGTCGACGGTGTTGCCCACAGGCGGCAGCTTGCCGTCGGCGCCCGGCACGCGGTTGTCCGACCAGGCGACATCGTAAACCTTCTCGTGCGTCTTGCCCTTGCTGTCGAGCCAGCCCTTGACGATCTGGATACGGTCGAGATTGGCGCCGATCGGATCGCGTAGTGCCAAGACCATGAAGCCCGGCGCCCTGGCACCCTTGGGCATGGCTCGCAGGTCGCCGCCCATCGGCACGCCCTTTTCATACCCCACAACTGCCGGTATGCGGGAATTCATATCCTGCCTGGAAAAATCCCAGCCGCCAAACAAGCGCACGCTCATGCGCGGGCCGGTCGTGCCATAGACCTCCTTGCGCTGCATCGCATCGAAGATGGCCTCGCGGGTATTTTCGGTCGCCCAGACGGCGGCGAGTCCCGACGCAACCATCTGCCAGCCCATGATCTTGCCGTTCTCGTTTTGCATGAACGGATGCGTCATCCGGTCTGGTTTCGGTTCGTAGCCGGTATGTTTGCCAAAGAAATTGTCCTCCTCGGCAGTCGCAAGCGAGGTGTGGCTGTCGGTGGCGCCGATGATGCCGAACTTGTAGGGGTTGGTGCCGAGCTTCGTCTCGATCGCTAGCCCGCGCTTCAGCGCCTCGCGCGCATATTCGCCGGCCAGCATGTCGTTGGTCTTTGCCTCGCTGACGTCGAGGTTGCCGATTGCCCAGGTTTCGTAGTCAGCAAACTCGTCGTCAGGCGAAAGGAAAGGATGCGTTTCGCCGTCACCCTTGATCTGGGTCGCTTCGTAGAGCGGCTCCCACTTATCGCGCTGCGTGACATAGGTCTTGTCGAGCTTCTTGCCGTTCCACTGCGCGTCCAGAGGGAACATGATGCCGTTTGACAGGTTGCCGTTGTGCGGAATCGCCAGCACTTCGCCGCCGGTCTTTTCCTCGTAATTGCCAGATACTTCCACAAATCACGCGGGTCGGGGCTACCCTGAGGCGCCGTCATCGTGAACGGTACTACCTGCCGTGCCCGGACCGGACCATCACGCATGATGACGACACGATGCATGTTGTTGCCTTTGATCAGCGAGGTCCACTCAAAGCCGATAAAGGCTGTAAAACGCCCCGGATCGTTGAACGCCTCGGCCTCGTCGATGACCCTTTCCCAGAGATTCTTGTAGAGTTTCGATCCCGGTGAATAGAGCGCCAGCAACGCTGGATCCACTTTTCCCTGCGAGAAGTTTGTGATCAGATCAAGCGCCGCCTGAACTGCTGCATCGCCGCCTTCCGCGAGTCCCTTGTTCCAGCGAGCGCCCTGTTCGTACGCCAACAGTTCCGGCTTGCCGACAGCAAGATCGCCGACCATACCCATGCCATCAGAATGGTCGGCGACCACCAGCCAGTCCAGTGGGCGCGACAGCCGAACCGCCTGCCCTGTGGAGGACACCACTTCCTCACCCCGCGCGAACCGATATGCCTCGCGAGGTGGCAGGCGGTTGCCGAACAGCCCCGCATCCATTGAAAGCGATGTGTGCAGATGTGAATCACCCCACAGTGGCCGCTCGGGGAAGCTGCGTTTCGCATAAGGCGAATAGGCTTTGCCAGTGTAGGTGGCGGACAGCGTTCCCGGCATCGGAGGGCCCGAATCCTGGGCCGCGGCGGGCAGTGCAATCATCAGCATCCCGGCACATGTTGCGGCAAGAATAGATCTTGTCATTGAATTCTCTCCTTTCAGGTTGGCAGGGCTTTTCCGTGCCTGCTGTTCAATTTATTCGCGTGCTTCTGCGTTTTCATCGGGACTTCCGGTGGCATCACAACGATTCTCAATTACTTTCACTGTGCAGAATACTTGAGGGTTTTTCAACAACTGAAACAGGGAGCACGGTCCTTTTCCCCCGTCCCCTCTTCCCCGGAATCACTCCCCCGCAGCAAAAAGCAACTCAATATAGTTCCGACACTGTATCAACTGCTGCGAAGCCAGCCCGGGCTCATTCATAACTTTTGACAATATAAAGGCCCCCTCGAATGTTGTCAGCAGGTGGTCGGCCACCTGGTAGTTCTCGATGGGGATCCGTGGAGGATTGAGTGCCACGATAGCATCGATCTTTTCACAGAGACGTTTTCGCCAGAAGTGCATCATGTCCTTGATGTTCGACATGATGTCTGCCGAGATAACGCCGCTTTGATAACAGTAAGAGGCATACAGGCAGCCGGGAAAGGGTTCTTTGCGTAAAGCTGCTTGAGGGTACTGCCCCCGTTATCGCCAAAACGCGGTATTATCGCGCTAAAATACGCACGCGTGACAATTTTCAATCAATTGAGGATCCAGTCAGATGTTAGATGAGAAAACCCGTACCGAGGTCGAAGCCGCTGCGTTCCGCGGCCTGGTAGAGCATCTTCAAAAGCGCACGGATGTGCAGAATATCGACCTGATGAATCTGTCCGGTTTCTGCCGCAACTGCCTGTCGAAATGGTACCTGGCCGCCGCGCAGGAACGCGGGGCGGGCATCAGCGACGCAGATGCGCGGGAGGCCGTATACGGAATGCCTTACGGCGAGTGGAAAGACAAGTTTCAGGAAAAAGCCACCGACGATCAGCTGAAAAAGTTCGAGGAGACCAAGCCGCTGCACGCAGAGATCAGCGGTCACAATCGCTGAGAAATAATTAAAGGGGTCGGTGACAAATGATTACGATTCTCATCTTAATCGCCCCTTCCTCTACGCTGGCCAACTGGCCTGCCTCTGTTCACCGACCTGTAGAGCTGCCGACGCAGACTCTAACTGCGCCTTGAATCGATCCGGGCACAGTTAGTGAGCGTCCTGTCTCGACACATCAGTCACGAGGGTTTAACCCGGAATAACATGAGATGGATATCCAAACGACACTGCAGCGCATCCGTGAGATTCTGGAGAACCATCCCGGGGAAAGTGCTGCCTGGATAGCATCAGTCATCGATCTCTATAGCAAAGATGAAACCCGTTTCTACCAGGCACTGAACTCAAAGCGTATGTGGGGTGGAGCCGGGTCTGTCGCCAATCAGGCCCTGGCCGACAACCCCGGCATCGACGAGAGGATATGGCTTCAGGACATACGCGGGTTCCGCGAACTGATGATCGAACTGGGCACGCATTTACAGGAACGCGGCAATGCATATCCTGATATTTCCAGCTGGCTGCTGGCTTTCAGCAACTGGAACCAGTCTGAGGTCTAATCTGCGCTTTACCTAACAAGGGGACAGAGGAATTAAATAATACTGCCTCCGAACCCTTTAAATGCAAGACGGGTGCGCAGGTAGCGTATGATCTTGTGCTAATGGCACAAACAGCTTACTTACATGCAAAAGAAAATAACCCCGTTCATTTTGATCAGTCTTTTCGCAACCTGGAATGGCATTTCGGCAGAAATCGATAGTGTGACGCCAAGAAATCTGGCGCTTGATAACAGTATCGATACGATTAACGTAATTCTCAATCAACGCATCGAAGAGGGCATTCGAAAAGCCAATGCACAACAGGATTATATTGAAGATACAGAGGATATCCCGGCCGGAAACAAAGACACATTTTGTGATGAGGAAGTACTCTATACAGAACTCAGGAAAGCCATTTTCCAGTCCTTTACTGCATCCTGGGGGCTTAAAGGATACGACCTGGACAAGCAGTTACGCGGGTTACTCGTCAGGCAAAGTTACTCGTTATCGTTGAACGACTCTATTTATCGCGACGTTGATTATATTGAGGGCTTATCCCTGAACCTCAAGGAGTTGAGTGATGTCGTCAATATCAACGGTTATCTTGTCGGACTGGATAAAATGGGCCATTTTTTTGCACAAGGTTGGCAGTATTTTGAGTTGACCGACGACGACAGGGAAACACTCGACAAGGCTATTGCGTGGGGACGGGGAAAAGAAGCCGGGCTGTTCGGTTATACCACAACGGGCATATATTCCTATGCTGATCTTGTTGCCAACCTCAATGGCTGGCGATTCTGGAACAAGCTATTGCTTAAACAGGATGACCCTTTAAAGGGCGTTATTGCCAATTTCCTTGATCGGCCGTACGCAAGCTGTGATATTCAGATCATCGATTCAATCAGGAACAGAAAAATAATCCGGGCCTGGGAATACAATACCCGATTTGATCTTGCGGATTACATCGACGGAGCCTGGGATGAGGGCAATAACTGTAACAGCTACGCCGATCCGATGATTGAAGAAAAAATCACTGCACGGATAAAGCATGTTGACCCCGATTTTGTCTGTCCTTTAAATGCCGGGCAGTGCATGGACGCCCGGGATAAATATGGCGACTATGCAAAATACGTTTTGCATCCCTATTGCCTGACCGCACAGTAAAAATGCAGACAGGGGAAATACTATTGTATCCCCCTACCCCTTACACTCTCCACCCCCCTCCTACATTAAATATTTGCCCGGGAAGACCGCTAAACCGCACTGGACAAGCGCGCTAACAAAGGGTGTTAACCGTGAACGCCAGTTTTTTCCAACCGATTTTATTGATCGTTTGAATGCGCTGCCCGGTTTGCAGAAATAATGGGCGTTAATCGTTCTGTAGCACTTCAACAGTAAATCAAGGCAAGGCTGGCACCCTTTATCTTCATTAAAGGGCACTGCCTGCTTTTCCCTGAATGTGGGAATTACCGCACCAAATAGCGCTCAGAGGGCAATATCGGTCATTTTACCGAACATTGCTCTCTGACCCCTGTTCTGTATATCCTTTCGCCCCATAACAGGGCCACCGATAAATAGTTAATTTTTAAAATGGAAATACAGGTTAGTCAGCTCATCGTTCGTTTCTTGCAGCAACTGGGTATAGATACGATATTTGGCATGCCCGGGGCACATATACTGCCTGTCTATGACGCATTGTACGATTCCGATATACAAAGCGTACTCGCCAAACACGAGCAAGGCGCTGCATTTATGGCCGGCGGCCTGGCACGTGCCACAGGCAATATCGGCGCCTGCATTACCACAACCGGGCCAGGGGCCACCAACCTGATCACGGGCATTGCCAATGCCTACGTGGATAAACTGCCAGTCATTGCCATTACCGGTGAAGTGCCGACCTACGCCTTCGGTAAAGGCGGCTTGCAGGAAAGTTCCGGTGAAGGTGGAACTGTTGATCAGGCCGCCCTGTTTGCCGGGGTTACGCGCTATTATAAACTGATAGAGCGTACCGATTACCTGGCGAGTGTGCTCAACGAGGCGGCCAAACATCTTAGAGCGGAAATTCCCGGGCCGGTTGTATTAAGCATTCCATTTAATGTACAGAAAGAACTTGTTGACGAAACAATTCTTGATCAACTGCCAATCCGGGCTCAAGCGCCTGCGCCAGCACCCAAACTTCCCCAGCCCTTGCTTGAGGAGAGTATCGAATTACTGAAACAGGCTGAATCACCGCTCATTGTGGCAGGATATGGCTGTATTCGATCCGGTGCGCAACCGGCACTGCAACAACTCTGCGAACGCATGAATATCCCTGTAACCAGCAGCTTGAAGGCAAAGGGCGCATTAGACGAGCACTCTCCCCTGTCGCTGGGTAGCCTTGGGGTGACCAGCTCAGGTTACGCACTTCAGTACCTGCAGGAGAAAACCGATCTGCTGATCCTGCTGGGCGCCGGTTTCAATGAACGAACCAGTTATGTCTGGAACCAGAATCTGTTGAACAACAAGGCGGTCATTCAGGTCGATAACAACCCTCATCAGTTGGAAAAGGTATTTACCGCGAATGTATCCATACAGGCAGATTTGGGCGACTACCTGACAGCACTGGAGCAGGCCACCCGGGATCAGGGACTGGCACCGAAAACATGCATTGATATAGCCGCGTACAAGACGGACATTGAAAACCGGGCAGAAGCCGAAGGTAGCCGGATATTCGACTCGAAGTTCGGTCTGGTGAAGTGTTTTTACCGGCAACTGGAGCAGCATTTTACCGAGGGTATCGATCTGTTTGATGACAACATCGTTTTCGCACAGAATTTTTATCGGGTCAGGCACTGCGACCGTTTTTTTCCTAACACCGGCGTGTCTTCACTGGGGCATGCAATACCCGCTGCCATCGGCGCCAGATTCAAGGTTGAAAGACCGGTTTTTGCACTAATCGGTGATGGTGGATTCCAGATGTGCGCAATGGAAATCATGACTGCCGTTAACTATAAAATACCGCTCACTGTCGTCGTCTTCAATAATCAGACCATGGGCCTGATCCGCAAAAACCAGCAACAGCAGTATGAGGAACGATTCATTAATTGTGATTTCGTCAACCCGGACTTCGCGCTCCTGGCGAAGTCCTTTGGTATCACCCACCGGAAGATAGACACTATTCAACAATGCGAATCACTGTTTGATCAGTTGGACGTGCATAATGATATTAACCTGGTCGAGGTGATGCTCGATCAGGATGCCTATCCCAACTACTCGTCCCGACGTTAACAAGCTATGCTGCTTGATCGGACCGCGGCCTTACGCAATTGTATCCGGCAGTACCAGGATACACTGCCGCTACCTGGCACTTATTCCGATGCTGTTCCGCTCGCGATTGAAAACAATGACCTGCCGGCACTGATAGCTGTTTATCACGGCATATACCCCCTGCTGGAGCAGGAGCTCTGGAACGGGAACGCTTTTGACAGAACACTGGAAGTCTATCAATCCCTGTTCCGCGAGCAGGAGGCGTTGATACAGCAAGCGGGAAACGACCAACGCTACCACTTTATACTGAGCATCCCCGTCGCCGATCGCCCGCAGCATGTAAAACGCTGTCTGGAGAGCATTTATCAGCAGTGTGTGGCCTATGCTTATGGCGGGTGCAGCAACGGAACATTCAACAATGTGCAGGTCATTATTGCGGAAGACAGCCAACAGCCAGAACATATCGAACAACATATCGTACTGGCGAAGGAATACTGCGACAAAGGTTTACCGGTCCATCATTTTGGCTTCAACGAGCAATATGAATTGCTGCAAGGCGTTCCCGACGAGCAACGGGGGAAACTGGGCTCACTGCTAACAACGCAGCCAAAACACCGTTTCTATCGCAAGGGACAGGCGGCCAACCGTAACTTGAGCTACTTGAAATGCCTGCAGCTCACCGAAGACAGGGATAAGACCCTGTACTACATGGTCGACAGCGATCAGGCTTTTCTTGTCAACCGGAAAACGGACTGTGGTGACGAAGCGGTTAACGCACTCAATTATTTTTACTATATCAACCATATTTTCAGCAACACCCGGACTACCATGCTTACCGGGAAGCTGGTGGGTGATCCACCGGTTTCACCCTCGGTGATGGCGGTCAACTTCATGGATGATGTAATCGCTTACCTGCAACAGCTTGCCGATACGGATTCACAACAGGATTGCCAGTTCCACAAAGTGTCCGATACGCCCACCCATGATGCGGCCTACCATGATATGGCCAGGCTGTTTGGGTTTGAACAACAGGCTCTGCCCTGTCCGTATCACTGTCCGGTTACAGGGCCGCATAACAACCTTGCCTGCTTACGAACTTTCGCAGAAAAACTGAATGCTTTTTTCTATGGCGAACACCTGACGAGGCAGACCGATTTTCATTACCGCACAGGCTTCACCGAACTCGCCGCCGCAAGAACGATCTACCCGGGTAATTACATCGTCAACTATGACGGTCTGAAATATATTATTCCGTTTGGAGACCTGAGATTAAGAATGTCCGGGCCCACTGCCGGCCGATTGATCCAGACCGAGATCAGGGAACGCTTTGCCTCGGTCAATCTGCCGATGTTGCATACCCGTCATTTGCACGACGATGTGGCTGATCAGTTCAGGCCGGGCGTAGAACGGGGTGATGAGACGATCAATCTGGCCGATGAATTCGAGCGCCAGTTTTTTGGTGACCTGATGTTATTCAGCGTAAGTCGATTAACAGACCAGGAAAATCCTGCCCATGCATTTACATTGGAGGCCGTCAGCAAGGCGATACAGGAAACCGAGCAGGAATTACTGGCGATGTACGAGGAAAAGCACCAGGAAGTGCAAGACAGAAATACGCAACTCAAGCAGCTGGTAACTGACCCGCAGCGCTGGTGGCATAATGATTCACAGGCGGTAACAGCGTTAACCGGTATCCAGCGGTTTATACACAATATCGATGTTAACTTTGGTGCGGATTCAACCGCGTACCAACAGATACAGGACCAACAACACCGGGATCAGCGTAAGCAGCAGATCACCCGGGCATTATTGGCTTATCGCGATTCACGCGATGCCTGGGATCTACTGTTCCCTGACAATTAAGCTCCATTCTTCACAGCGTCAATGAATCTCTGGCATGCCTCAGCAGCACACCACGATACTCCGCATAAGCCTGCTCAGCCCGCAAAAGGTGTTGTTCTTCCAGCTTGACCCCCGGATAGAGGTTTTCTGAAACTTCGATTTTTCCGCTGTTTATAAAGTCGGAAGAATCCCCTGCGCGTGCTTTTCCAGTCAGGGAAAATGTCTGGTACTGGTCTGACAGGGCGGTTGTCAACTCACACCAGCGGGTCAAGGCCTGGAGCAGGTTCTGGCTGTCCGTTTTGATCAGTTCCGCATCAAAGTAATAGTACTGCCCCGGATTTTCTCGACTGAATGCGGCCAGTGACGCCAGCCGCTGGATATAATAATCGGTGGCCTCGGCCGGATCAGCGTAGAGTTCATCGGTTTGCCTGGCCTGAAAAAGATGAAGTAAACTTTTCAGGCTGTACTCGGGAGAGCGAGTACTCATGAGTATCCTGTGGTCGGCGCCTGCCAGTGTACGTGTGTCAAGTGCGTAGTCGTTATGCAGCAGTTTATCGAAAAGGTAAATACTGCCGGGTTTCAGCGATTCAGATTGCCTGTACAAGCGTAACTGCTCATCAAGATCCGCCGTCCCGGAATAAGACAGATGCATCTCGTAGTAACCGTTTATATCCGGGTGAGACCCCAGGATATGACCTATCAAGCTGCTGTAGGCACGCATGTGGCTCAGTAAGAAAATGCGCTGATAGTGTTGTCCCGGCATTTTGTTCATTGTCAGGCAATCGTACTGACATCACGCAGGCAGGAAAAGGGGTCAGTATCCTTTTCTGCCGATGGCACCCTTTCAACTGAATTTTGCATTAAACTATCCAGCATTGTGACCACATTCAGGAAAATGGATGTCTCAAAACAGCCCCCGATTACCGGACGTATTTTATGCAGCGATCGAACAGGAAATTGAGGCACACCCGGGCGGCATTTCTGAACATGATCTTATAAAGGCACTTAAGGCGAGAGGCTTTTTTGAGTTTCTGCCACCGCCGCCCGCTGGGCCACACCAGCTGTTCCGCGCCCATTTCCTGCTTTTTCATGCGCTGTATGAACTGAAAGACCGGCTTTCATCCATGCAACTGGGGCTGTTACAGATAGAGGCCTTGTGTATTCGCCGCCTGCCCTGGTCGGTTGGTGATGACGCGCTGGCAGTACCGGATCTACTGCGCGCCTTCTACCTGGATTGGTCGAATCTTGACGGCACAACAGAAGACGATATCTGCACCATGATCGCATCTTTCTGGAATCAGCTCGGCAGGTTTGGCAAGCGCGATGAAGCCCTGGCCGAGCTGGGTCTCCAGGACCCTGTGGACGACGACGCGATCAAGCTCGCCTGGCGCCGCCTGGCGATGGAACATCACCCCGACAGGGGGGGTGATAAGAATCGTCTGCAGGCGATTAATGCAGCAGTGGACTGTCTAATCCAATAACCGATGATTTAAAACGGCGGGACGCGGTCTCTTGGCATCCCCGGCGCCAAAGGCGCCTGGGGGAACTTGAACTGTCCGCCGCTTGTCCATGTAGTCAACGGCTCTGTATTCTGATCAACTTATCAAACAACAACACTCAATCAATGCGATATATAAATCTTTTTTTACACCTCATATTTGTCATCATCGCTACCGCTACTGCGCCCGTCCTTGCAGATGAAATTGATGATATTCTTGCCGGCGAGACAGCACCACCGGGCACTGTGTTTGAGATTGTCAGCGGCGATCACGACCTGCTCAGGGACGTACTGCCGGCGGTCCGGAATAGTATCCACCGACTGCGCAAGCGTTTCCCGGGGCTAGATATCGCAATCGTTACGCACGGTGAAGAACAGTTCGCACTCACCACGAACAACCGAAAAAATGATCCGAAGCTTCATTCGATTGCTGAAACGTTGGTCGATGATGAGCAGGTATCACTGCACGTCTGCGGTACCTACGCGGCATGGAACGGAATATCACCCGAGGAATTTCCCGAATTTGTAGATGTCGCCGCCGCGGGACCCGCACAAATCAACGATTACCGCGCGCTGGGCTATATTGTGATCACCTTACCCTGACGTAAATACTTGATTGGGGTCAGAGTAAAAACTCCAGTTCGCTAACCAGCATTCACTTGGCTTCCCGCGAGCGAATATTTTCAGTCTTCCCTGTAATGTCTTTCCCGCTGGCTTCTTCCAGTTTTTTGGTTACCGCGCCAGGCAGATCTATCTCGCCATTTTTGTTGCGGTTCTCCAGTTGCGCAATGAGATCCTTCAAACCGTTGTTCTTGATGATGTTGCCAAAGGACGTACGATAGGTAAGCGCCAGGCTTATATTCTCAAAACTGATGTCATAGATTTTCCACTCGCCGTCTCTGTAATACAGGGCGTAGCGCACATCAATCGTTTCCCCACTGTCCAGCGTGATCTTTGATCGCACTGTGGCTTTCCTGTCACCGGCCTGGTAGCGGGAAGGCATGTAGACGATCTGATCATCGGTCAGGGTGTCATCCGCGTAGGCACTCATTGCCGTGACATAGGAGCGCATCAGCATCGCGCTGATCTCATCAACCAGGCGCTGGCGCTGTTCTTCGTTTGCGTCGCGCCAGTATTTCCCGATGATGATACGGGTTATACGTGGAAAGTCGAGGTTGGGAACGACCAGCTCGTTACTGATCTCGTAGGTAATTGACGAGTCCTGTTTAATCCTTTCGGCATTGGCATTCAGGCGGTCGAGCAGTTCCTTGACCATATACTCTATGATGGGTTGTGGTAGATCACGGTTACTGGGCTTCGTGACGGCCGTTCCGGAACTGGCTAGCGCGAATCTCGCAACCTCGATGGAACCACTCTGGGCCAGCACAAGGCCGGGAACAGCCACAATCAGGGCCAAAAGAATCCGGGGGTGAATCAACATAATGCGCATTTGCCGCATCCTAAACATCAGTTATTCCTTGCATGCCTGTTTCAGGAAATAATACCAAAAATATGGAAAGTGCGGCTGATAAAAACATCAGCAGCCTCCTGGTGAGCGTGAATGTTTGGTTTTTCATGGTGCCTCCAGACATTTGGCCAATAAATCCTGCTAGCCGGAGAGGGTAAGCCATCAAACATAGCTAGTGAACCTGATCGGTTAGTTTATTTGCTGTTTAACAGCACTCACCGATCTGGATTTCCGAGAATGCGAATAGAGGTGGGTAAGACGCCGGATAATACACCCGGAGGGTCTTTACAGACTAACGCTTTATCATACCCTCAAGGGATAAAGGGGATGGTGTGAATGGAAAATCAATCCCCCCCTCCTCCTTTTCATTCTTCGCCGCTAAAAATACCTGTCGCCTTCAAGAGACACAACGCAGGCTGTCATGGCACCCGGAAAATGATAAGCCACTGTTATTCAGATTGATGTCTGCGCTGGCATAACCATTGCTTCTTTATTATTTTGTTAAAAACAATAAAGCGGAGCAGTGTTGATAATGCCAATGCAGCTAAGACGCAGATATCGAAATACCAATGTAATCGTTTATTTCGAGGAAATTCCGGAGCCGCAACTTCGGCAGAAGATCGAAGTGCTGGTGGAACGGGTGAAGGGCGTAACAGACGCGCACTTCAATGAAACCCAGAAGCAACTGATGATCGTCGACTACGACCCGAAGCGGACAAACTCGGAGGCGATCCTGAGTCGCGTAAAGCGGCAGCACCTCAACGCCCGGCTCATGTAATCAGCAGGGTCGGTTATTTGATAATTCGATAGCAGGGTGTATACGTTTTTCCCGGCAGTTTCATTCGGTGCTGCTCGACAAAGGAAGTCAGCAAGGTATCCATCGATTCCATAATGCCGGGCTCGCCGCGGATTTCGAAATGACCGTGCTCCTCGATGGCACGAATCCCGTCGTCCTTGACGTTACCGGCCACGACGCCCGAGAACGCACGTCTCAGATTCGCCGCCAGCAGGTGCCGCTCCTGGTTTTTGTGCAACTCCAGGTTACGCATATTCTCATGGTTGGGAACGAATGGCTGCTGAAATTCGCGGTCGATCTTCAAGGTCCAGTTGAAGTAGTAGGCATCATCTTTTTCTCTACGAAAATCGCGAACCTGTTTGATACCGGCCTTTATTTCGTGCGCCACACGTACCGGGTCATCGATGATGATCTTGTACCGTTGCTGTGCCTCAAGGCCCAGGGTGTCAACAATAAACTGGTTTATCTGCTTGAAATACTCTTTCGCACTGGCAGGACCGGTGAACACCAGGGGGAACGGGGTCTCCAGATTTTCCGGATGCAGCAGGATGCCCAGAACGTAGAGAATCTCCTCGGCCGTTCCCGCACCGCCAGGGAAAACAACGATCCCGTGACCGGTACGTACGAAGGCCTCCAGTCGTTTTTCGATATCCGGCAGTATCACCAGGTCGTTCACAATCGGGTTGGGTGACTCCGCGGCAATGATCCCCGGTTCGGTTATTCCCAGGTACTGGCCGCCTTGAATACGCTGCTTGGCATGCCCGATGGTGGCACCTTTCATTGGCCCCTTCATGGCGCCGGGACCACAACCGGTACAGATGTCGAGACCGCGCAGACCTATCTGATAGCCGACCTCCTTGGTGTAATCGTATTCCTCGCGGGCGATCGAATGCCCGCCCCAGCACACCACCAGGTTGGGATTAACTCGCGGTCGTAAAATAGCGGCATTGCGAAGGATATGAAACACGGCATTGGTAATGCCGTCCGGCCTGTCCATTTCAAAATGCGGGTTATCGTTGATCTCGTCGCTAACGTAGATCACATCGCGCAGCACGGCGAACAGATGTTCATTGATACCCTTGATGATCTTGCCGTCAACGAAAGCACTGGCCGGGGCACCCTTGACCTGCAACTTGATACCCCGCTCTTCCTGAATAATACGAATGTCGAACGACTGATAACGCTCCAGCAGTTCCTTGCCATCGTCCATGGTGCTCCCGCAGTTAAGAACAGCGAGTGAGCAGTTTCGGAACAGCTTGTACAGGCCGCCCTGACTGGTATCGAGGAGTTTATTGACTTCTACCTTGGACAGGACGTCCAGGCGACCGACTTCCGGTGAGATAATTGCATCGACAACGTCGCAGCCCATAACTTTTCAGTCCCTTGAATTCTTCAGTATCTTTTATCATTGAGGTTAGCGGCAGATCATAACGCATCTGCAGGGACTGACAACGTGCTTGTTCGCTGCGAAAACGTACCCCAGAGGGCAACTAACCCCGATACTTGTGAGCAATCAAGGCGGATGGAGAAAATACTGATTAATCCCTCCATCCCCTTATCACCCATCATGGTGTCAGCCACTTGGTCAATGATGGCGCGCTCTCGCCCCTGGGCTGAATTGAGAAGAACAAGCCTTCCTCAATCAGAAGGGGTATATTGCTGGCTGAGGTGCCTGGTCCGATGTTCCGATTCTGGTTTGGTATGAATGGATTAATACTATGCAATCATTAGTGCGTATTCTCGGTGGCTTAATTACAGCCGCACTGTTTCTGTGTGGCTGTGCCAGCCCCGGCAAGCTGTCGGAAGGCGGCGCTGCGATGGCGCAAGTCCCCGTAACGGAATCTCCCAGTGGCCAAACCTATCCCGGCAAGTTTATCTGGCATGATCTGCTGACGCCGGATCCCATGTCGGCCGGAAAGTTTTACGAGGCGCTGTTTGGCTGGCAGATTGAGTACCAGGGGCAATACGCAGTAGTGCGTAATGGCGATAAACTAATTGCAGGCATCCTGCAGGCGAACCCGCCGGACGGCCGTGTCAGGGACGGGGTCTGGATACCCTCGGTATCCGTGGCTGACGTAGATGCAGCGGCCAGTCTTGCAAAGGCCAATGGCGGAAAAATATTGAAAGGCCCCGTTGACATGGATAAACGCGGTCGGGCTGTCCTGATCAGTGATCCGCAAGGGGCAGACCTGCTGTTACTCAGCGCAAAGGGTGGCGATCCGGCTGATGCCGAAGCAGCGATCGGTGATTGGTTGTGGAATGAGATCTGGACTATCAACCCGGATAACACCGAGAAATTCTATCGCTCCGTGCTGGGATATGATGAGATGGTTTCGGGAGACAAATATCGGGTCTTCATGCACCAGGGAGAATGGCGTGCCGGTATCCGCGTAGTACAGGATGATAAGGAGCACATGCTCTGGGTGCCTGTTGTCCGGGTTGCTGATCCTGTGGCGACTACGCAACGCGTGAGCGAATTAGGTGGTGTCGTCTGGGTTGCACCTGATGAGGCGCCGAGTAAAGGTGATACCGCGCTGATTGGCGATACCACCGGTGCATTGCTGTTGATCCAGCGATGGCCTCCGCAGGCATCTGAAGGGGGGCAATGATCATGAAGCCATTTATCAGGCAATTCGTGATTCTCCTGGCGCTCTCCGGTGTGCTGCTCCTGTCAGGTTGTAGTAGCTCTGGCGGCGGGTATCGTTCAGGTGGCTACGGTGTATATGACAACTATGACTATCCCTACCGTGAGTACGGCTATCGTGGTTGTTGTTACGATGATGATCGTCATAACCACGACAGACCGGACAGACCGGATCGTCCTGACAGACCCGATCGACCCAACAGGCCGGATCGTCCAGACAGGGGTGACGGGACAAGCTTGACCAGACCCGCCCCCTCCGGTGGAGGCATGGGACGCCCTGCCGGGATGTCAAGAGGCGGTGGCGGCCTTCGTGGCGGAGGTGGTGGTGGCCTTCGCGGTGGAGGTGGTGGCCGCGGTCGCTAGATTTTAACCCTCGGGGTCAGAGAGCATCTATTTACTGCTCACTCACACTGCCGTGCATGCTGCTGAGCATTTTCAGCATATCCAGCGCAGTGACGACTCCCACCAGACCCTCGTCACCCGCAATAAACAGCCTGTGGATACGCCCCTTGATCATGGTATCCGCTGCTTCCTCAATACTGGCATTCTCGCGAACCTGGAATATCATCGGGGTCATAATATCTTTGACGCGGGTCGTCGTTTCCTCCTCGACATGATAGTTGGCCGCTTCTTCCTGGGCTACCTGGAGTTCAAGGGTGTGCAGATAGTATTCGTGGGTATTGTGTTGTTCCTGCGACTGGCTCTCCGGCATGCTGTTGTGACGAACGATATCTGTCAGTGACACTACGCCGACGAGATCGCCCGCTGCCGACGTCACCGGGGCACCCGAGATTTGCTTGTCAGCCAGAAAATCCGACAAATCATACAAAGACCAGTCTTCCCCTACGCTCAGCACATCGCGCTGCATGATGCTGCTGACAGTGGTTTCAATAGCTACACTCATGGTCCGTTACTCCTGTTGTTGGGCCACATACTTTTAGAAAGCCTAACAGGCCGCGCGTTCCAGCGATTTGATTTTGATCAAGGCACCCGGCTGAGTACATTAACCGACTATGACATAATCAAAGCTGTCTGATTTATTCCACAGCGTCTGGCTCAGGAGGGAGCCCGGAAAATGCAACACCGACGCATCATTATTGGCACTGCACTGGTATTTATGTCGTTCGCGGGTGCAGGTATTGCGCAGGACATCGAACCCCGCCGGTGGACGCCTCTACCGGTCGGCATGAACGTTCTCGGCGCGGGAGTGGTCTACACCGACGGTGATATCGCTTTGGATCCGGTGCTCGAACTCGAAGATGTCACAGTTGAGGTCAAAACGGCCATCGTATCGCTTCTGCATGCATTCGATCTGTGGGGACAATCCGCACGTTTCGACGCCCGATTGCCTTATAAGGATGCCCGCTGGGAGGGCCTGCTGGCGGGCGAACCGGCGTCTGCAGAGAGACATGGTTTGGGCGATCCTCGCGTGCGTCTGTCAGTCAATTTTCTGGGCGCACCGGCACTCAAGGGTAAGGAATTCCAGACATTCCGGGCTTCGCATCCGAACAATACCGTAATCGGTGCAGCGCTGGCCGTCACCCTCCCCCTCGGCGAATACAAACAGGACAAGCTACTCAACCTGGGAGAGAACCGTTTTGTTTTCCGACCGCAGCTGGGTTTTGTACACACCCATGGTCACTGGTCCTACGAATTAACAGGCTCGGTTCTCCTGTACACCGACAACGATGATTTCTTCGGCAATAACAAACGGGAGCAGGATCCATTGTACGCGCTTCAGACGCACCTTATCTACACATCGCCACAGCGCTGGTGGATTTCGCTCGGTGCTGCGCATGATCGAGGCGGAGAATCCAGCATTAACGGGGATAAGAAAGATGACGAAAGGCGGGAACTGCTCTACGGTATCAGCGCCGGGTTGCCGATCGGTTCCAGGTCCAGCATTAAGCTGGCCTATGTTGGAATCCGTTCAAATGAAGATGTCGGGAAGGATAGCGACAGCGTCGCATTTGCGTTCTCAACCAGGTTTTAAGGCCCGCCAAAACAGTTCAGGGGATCGGTGACAAACGAAAACGAATGCTAATTGTCGCCGACCCCTATAGAAAAGGAGAAAAAGGGATCCGTACCGGCTAACGTTCTGAAATTTTTAAAATAGGTCCCCCGAACGATGCGTTGTTCACGGATCCAGTGGTGTTTGTCGCCAGCCTCGCTAACTATGCTGGCTCAGGATACGTTGCTTGACGATATCGTACCTCTTGCTGGAAATAGCCCCTTCTTCCATAAGACGCCGATGTTCTTTGAGTTCTTCGTTTAATACTGCGTTGGTACCCTTGTTATGGTCTCTGGCATCCTTTATGTCTTCCACCAGGACGTCGATAAAAGAATCAAGCGTCGCCCGGTCCGGCGATCGGTTAAACAATACGACCAGCGGCGTACGCCCATGCTGACTGTAGAACACGATACGATCACGACTTCGATAAACAGCCAGAAGCAGGCTCGCCGCGGCGAATGCAAGCAGGGTGATGGACAGCATCACAGCGTTCGGCCAATGGCCACTAATTGCTAAAATCGACGCGATGCCACACAGGGCAAAGAATATCAGCACACAGCTCCAGTCGATTTTAAATATACATTTGAATTGAGGATCGAGTATGCCGGTATCGACTGTGTAATCGCGAGCTTCCTGCATGAAGCGCTGTGTTGCCACCGACAGGCGGTTGTTGTTGAATAATGTGAATTGTGACCGGCACCGCCTCATCCAACTAGCCTGCTCGAGCGCGGCCACTTTATCTGCGGCTTCAAGCGGCTGATCCTCCTCTGGATCTGCGTCAGTCGTCGAAAGACTAATTTCTTCTAGGTACATGGGTTCTGGACCAGCCTGAATAAATGAAATCGGTTTTACGACCATCTTAGGCTCCCGCGCATCCCTTAATTGAGAACTGGTTCACAGTTTGATCCTGCTCTCGCACGCTGGGTTTTTGGCAACCTGAAGAAAGAGATTGAAAAATGCTGTCATCGCCCCCATATCTACCTGCATAAACGGACTGATACAGAAGGACATTAACGTGATTGCAGGCATCATACTTATTCTTGCCGGGCTGCTGCTGGTGATCTACCCGCCGCTCCTTTCAATAATAGTCGCGGCATTTCTGATCCTGGCCGGTGTTATGGCGGTATCCATTGCACGCCACAACCGCAGGCTGGAACGGCATTTTGAGAATCCAACGATCGAAATATTCTTCAGGTAGCTCTGATTCAATTAAAAGGAATTAAAAGGGGTCAGTAGCAAGACCAACCGAACCAAGCAGCAGGACAT
>CAVWAK010000018.1:0-15011 GCA_963752745.1 uncultured Gammaproteobacteria bacterium | reverse complement strand
GTTTATGTCTGCTTCGTAAGATTTACGTATTGCTAATCGTGATCATTAACTCGGAACGCAGCTTCAGGTTTTCCCGGCGAACAGGATCATCTTCAAGCGCATCCCATACACTTTCAAACTGTGTTTTCTCGCTCATGATCGTTGCCTCTCTAACACTTTCATATAGGCGCGTTTTGCTGCATCCAGGTCCTGCTTGCCCGTTTTCTGAGTTTTCTTTTCAAAGGCATGTAACACGTAAACCTTTGCTTCAAAAGATGCGATATAGATCACGCGATACTGCCCTTCATATTGAATGCGTATCTCGCGCACACCCTGTCCAACAGATTTCATAGGTTTCCAATCCGTTGGGTCCAGACCGCGCTGAACGCGGTCAAGCTGGTGGCCTGCTTCCCTTTTAGCCAGGGCCGGAAATTCGCGGACCCTCTTCAATGAGGTACCCAGGAACTCGATTCCTTTCATCCGCGAATTATACTTTTACCTATATATTTATACAAGTACTTATATATTCTTTCGGCTGATGTACCTTATTGCTTTATTCATTAATCCCGTCAAAGCAAAAGGGCCAGGTCTCGCACTGCAAGGCCTGGCCCTAATCGGGGTCAGAGAGCAATATTCTCTAATATTAGGAAAAATTGCTCTCTGACCCCGGTTTCAGTTATTGGGATTCTTCGTGTCTATTGTATAACCAGCCGCCAGCCGCCCGGCGGCGGCACCGAAGGCCACCCCCGCCATTGGCCGACCTGTTGCCAGCTGACCGACCAGCGCACCCGCCGCGGTACCGATCGCCGCGCCCGACAGCGTGCGTTGTTCGCCTGAACTCATATTCGCGCAGCCGGTGAGACCGCTCACCAGGCAACACGCCACAAACCAGATTACGTGTCTTCATCATCGACTCCTTATCGTTGTCTTTCATTGTTACGAACAGGGCCATTTATCAGCCGCAGCACGCATCAGGCCGGTCACGGGGCTTTCACCCTTTAGAAGCGGTGTATTGCGTTTTGACCACGCCATGAACACGGCGACGACCTCTTCCCGGGTGATGTCTGCCTCCGGGCAGGCAATGGGATCGTATTGGGTCCGGCGGTGAGTGCCGCGTGATAATCAATGGCGGCATCGACGTAGCCCAGGCAAAAGCCCATTGCAGCATCGTATATCGGATCACCCGCGCTCACGCTGGTCAGCCATTCCATTTCCCGTAATCGTATCGGGCTTTGCATTGGGCCTGACGGTGACCGGGTACAGTTATTTCACCAGGCAAGCTTTAGCGCCGACCATCCCTATATTGACCAGATCGAATGGTTCGGCCTGATGGCATTGCTCGGTATGGTACGCCTGTTCACCGGACCCGGCTGGCAGCCGGCTGAGATCGGCCTGACGTCCCGCCACCCACCCGGCCCTTACATCCGTGCACAGTTATCCGACACGCGCATACTCACCGCGCAACAGGTAGGCTACATCAGCCTCGACCACTCACTGCTCAGCCTGCCGCCGTTCAACAAAGAGGTGACCTGGCCGATACAGCACAAACGAAGCTCTGTTTCAGGGGGAAACATGGCTAAAAATCAAGAAGCTGCAATCAACCGGCAGGTCGGCAGATTACTGCGCCAGGGTTCGATTGATCGCGATGAATTTGAAGCGAAGGTCGCTGAAATCGCCGCTCAATACGGTGACGAAGTGTACTGTGCGCTTCTGTATACCGCTGCTCACCTGGAATTCGGCACGCGGGCCGCAAAGAATCATTTACAGAAAATACTGCAGCACTGGAACAGCCTGTGTTCCGATACACGCCGTGATGTCGATTTCCGCGTGGCCTTGCTGGACTATTTCCTGACCATCAACCGCTGCATCAGGAATCCCAAGATTATAGAGGTCAAGATATTTGAAAAGACCCAACAGGAAACCGAGATTGATGATCTGACCCAGCTGCATAACTTCCGCTATTTCAGCAAAGCGATCGAGCTGGAAGTGTGCCGTTCCTCCCGCTATCACGCTCCCTTGTCACTGGTCCTGTTCGATGCGGACGACTTCAAGTTTTATAACGATACAAACGGTCATCTTGCGGGCAACAAGGCTTTGAAAAAACTGGCCGGTATTATCAGGAAGTCGGTGCGGGAAGTGGATATTGCAGCTCGCTTCGGTGGTGAGGAATTTGCCCTGCTGCTACCGGAGACCAACAAGGAAGGCGCCTTTACCATTGCCGACCGAATCTGTCGTGCTGTTGAGCGTGCTGCCTTCCCGAATTGCAAGAGCCAGCCCCGGCAAACGATTCACGGTGAGTGGTGGCATTGCGACCCTGCACGTCGATGCAAAAGATGCCTCGACGCTGATAAAGAAAGCGGACCAGGCACTGTACCGGGCCAAGGCGCGTGGAAAAAACCAGGTCGCACTTTATATAGAGGAATTGCGTGAATACGAACGCGTCAGTACTACCATCATGGGCAAGCTCAGTGTCTCGTCAAATACCGGCGATCTGACCCTGTTGCAGGACGTCAGTGAGGGCGGGATGTTGTTCCGATACGATAAAGCCCTGCCCATTGCTGCTATCTGTCAGCTCGACTTTTCCCTGCCGGGTGTACGAACACCGATCAGTTGCAAGGTCAAGGTTCGGCGTGTCGAGGAGCTGGAAGGCGAAGGGCAGTACGCGACCGGCGCCAGCCTCATGCAGATGAAGCCGAGCGACAAGAAGGCGTTGAAAGCCTTCATTCGCTCAATGGCTGATTTGAACATCGAGCCAAAAAAAGCCCGCAAGGAAAATCAGTAACAGAAGATTTCAGTCGCTAGCACACGCTCTTTTCATGCCCCGTCCATCGATCATCCACGGGTAACGAATTAATGAGCGCAGGTGATCGCATCAGGGATCCTCCACCCCGAAAACTTCTTCCTTCCATCGAGACTAGTGAATGGCTTCGGTGCTTGTCACATAGTTACCCATAACTTCTGATACACTGCGGTAGGTGCCCTGTTCAGTCCCCGCCGATGGCGAATTCATGGGGTATTGGCGTCATTACTGGTTGTGTTCCTGTATAAATAAGGCTCGTTCTTTGCGCCGATATATTCAATTGATAGTACCGTCTTCCCCCGCATATTTAACTAATGTCTATATGCGTTTCAATTGGCGACACCTGCACAAGCATGCTAGCTTTAATCTTATAGCGTGCGTAATGACAACGAATAACCAATAACCGGTCAGATTGGCCCGGGGAGACGTTGCTTGAACTTTTTCATCGACCGTCCCATCTTCGCCTCGGCCATCGCCCTGTTCATGGTGCTTGCGGGCGCTATCAGCGCGCTGGTTCTTCCGGTCGCCCAGTACCCTCCCCTGGTGCCCCCGCAAGTACAGGTGTCTACGCAGTACATCGGCGGCAGTGCCGACGTGGTCGACGGTACCGTGACGACACCGCTTGAAGAGTAGCTTAACGGTGCGGCCGGGCATGGTCGTCAACATCAAGGAAAAGGAAGCAGACCCGGAAAAAGGCTGAAGCCCAATTGTCTCAGACCGGCAAACAATGTCAGTGGCAGGCGCAGACCCTGCCACTGACTTTTTACTTCGTTTCTATTTGCTGGCACTCACCGATATTGCAATCGCCTGGGTGAAGCGCGCAACGACCTGATCACCTACTTTCAGGTTCTCCATGTTTGGCGTGCTTTCGTCCAGCTTCAGGTTCAGCGTATTACCTTCCGGACCTTTTAGTGCAACGGTGTGTTTTTCAAGATCAATAGCCTCGACAGTGGCAGTGATCATTTTGCTTTTAGCTGCCGCAATACCGGGTTTTTCACCCTCTGGCGCCCGTTCGATAGCGGCCATTTCTGCAGCAGCAGGCATACTGCCATCGGGCTTCTGTGCATACAGTGCAACCGATTCGTAGTACTCGGTCTGCACCTGGTCTCCCACTTTGACCTGGCCCAGGTTTCTCGCCTCATCGCTGACCTGGAGTGTTACTGTGTTCCCTTCCGGTCCTTTCAAGGTCACCAGTCGCTTATCCAGGTCAATCGCTTCGACTGTTGCGGTCAAGGTAATTAACTCGCTGGCAATTGCCCCGGGTTTGTCGCTACCACCGGTATCTTCAGCGGTAACCGCCATCGACGAAACAGCCAACAATCCTGCTGCCAGTGCTGATGCTAGTTTTTTCATTTCACGGACTCCTCATTGAACAGTTATGACACTAGAGTTTTGGCCGGCGGTATTAACACATTCCGCACCGGCGTTTAGTTTGTTTACCCTTAACACGGGCTTGTTTCTCGAGAAAGTATACTCGCAGCCAAAGCACGATCAAAGATGCAATTTTTCGGGTCAGACAAGGTTATAACTAGTCTTCGGGCGTACCCTGCCAGAGCATTTCGTAACCGAGCTCGTAGGCATCACTGGCATACTGTTTCAGCGCGTCGAACTTTTCCTTGAACGCTGCATCGGCATGCGACTTCTCGTGCTGCTCAAAGGACTGCCAGTAGGTCACGATGGCAATATGGTCGTCGGTCAGGTTTCCGGAATCGAATGAACCTTCCTCGGAGACGAAGCCGGTGTATTTGTAAACCTGACCACCGATGAAGCCCCCGTCGTCATCACCGTAGGTATTTTTCACCACGTTGCACATCTCGCCCATGGCGAGCTCAACATCGGCTTGCGTGACGCCTTTTTTGAGTTTAACGACATTGTGAAGCATGACAGCGCCAAAAGGCACGGTAAGTGGTCCGAACATTTCTTTACCCCTTATTTTTATACCAGTTAATGCTGCATCAAAAAGACCAGCACCTGAAATAAAATCCAGCCACTGACCACCAGACTGAGTAGCGAGAATACAGCAAAGCCCAGCGAGAGTGCTGACCATTTGAGTGAATTAACCGCATGCAGCTTAAGTGTATTCATAGTAAATCCCCCTTGATTCGCGACACAAAACAGATAGTGCGTATGAAACATTTATGGGAGATTTTTCACAAGGCGGGAATTGTTAACCTTTGTGAATTCGTTGATATTGTGGCAAAGGGCTGCGCTCCGGCAAGGAGTGAAAATCTAACGGTAGATTTTGCGCGCTTCGGCTTCTATAAACACGCGCTTGACCTCAGGAAACTCTTGTTTGATGGTCGAGTCCAGACCCGCAATCAGCGACTCCAGATCGCTCGCAACAATCGCATCCTGAAAATCCACACTGAGATTCACCAGGATAAAATCGGGCCCCATATGCATGGTCAGCACTTCATTGAGTCGCTCGACACCCTCACTGCCCTGCACCAGGCCACGAATGCCCTCCACGATCCGGGAATTGGCTGCCTCGCCGATCAGCAGGCTTTTGGTCTCGTAAGCGAGCCAGACCGCCGTACCACCCAGGATGCACCCGATGATGACAGAGGCGATGCCGTCGAAATAAAGAATGCCTGTTGTATCAGCCAGCCACACGCCGAGGAACGCCACCATCAGTCCAAGCATCGCGGCCGAGTCTTCAAACAGCACAACAAATATTGTTGGATCCTTGCCGCGCTGCACAGCTTCTATATAACCCCATTTACCCTTGGCCTTGGTAAACTCGGTCAGCGCGAAATACCAGGCTGCGCCTTCGAAGACCATCGCCAGACCCAGGACGATGTAGTTCACCATGGGATTCTGTATCACCTGAGGGTGCTGGATGTGATGAATACCCTGATACAAAGAGACACCGCTACCGACGGCAAAAATCATGATGGCAACGACAAAGCTCCAGAAATAGATTTCCTTGCCATGCCCGAAGGGAAACTGTTTATCAGCCGGTTTAGCGGCGCGCTTCATCCCGTAGAGCAGCAATACCTGGTTGCCGGTGTCGACCAGTGAGTGAATACCCTCGGACAGCATCGCCGAACTGCCGGTGATCGTAGCGGCCCCGAACTTGGTGATGGCGATGAGCGTATTGCCGACAAGCGCTGCGTAAATAACTTTTTTGGAAGAAGCGGACATCGTTACTCAATACCCCGAATGTTGTTTTGTTTACCGGAATTCCGGGCCTTGAGATACGCGTATTCTGCAACCGTTGTCCAGCCAATGGCCTGTTTGGCAAATTTCCGGTAAGCCTTATAGACACGCCCGGTGGTTGCATCCTTGTCAGCCAGCTCGGTCAGCACCTGCGCTGTCTTGTCACGTAATGCGTTGATCACGGCATCCGGCAGATGGGACAGTTTCACCTGGTGATCATCCACCAGTGATTTAAGGGCAACGGCATTTCGGGCATTGTATGTTGCCAGTCGATTGGCACTTACGCCCGGCCCGGGGAAATTCTTTGGCCAGGCTGTCACCATTTTCCAGTGGATCTGCGCTTTTGGACTTGCGGCCTTTGCACCAGCAATCGCGGATGTGGTGCCCAGCGCTGCCAGGCTGGCTGTTTGAAGAAAGTCTCGGCGTTTCATGGGGACAGAGTTTACTTTTTAGGGTTCCTGACCGTGATATTGCCACTAACGCCCCATTAATAAATATTAATTTATATGATATGCCGCTAAAATCGTGAAAATCCCACGTTTTAGTGTTCACAATCAAGATATGACGCGCAGAGAGAAACCATGAGCAAGATATTACTGGTCGAAGATAACGAGATGAACCGCGATATGCTTTCCCGCCGACTGGAGCGCAAGGAGTTTGAAGTGGTTATTGCGGTGGACGGTCAGGCAGGTATCAATATGGCGACCTCGGAGTCACCCGACCTGATTCTCATGGACTTGAGTCTACCCGTGGTTGATGGCTGGGAAGCCACCCGGCAGATCAAGGCTGACCCCGCCACTCAGGCCATTCCGGTTATTGCACTCACCGCACACGCCATGGCGGGCGATGAGCAGAAGGCCCTGGAAGCCGGTTGTGATGACTACGACACCAAGCCGGTTAATTTCAAACGCCTGCTAGGTAAAATAGATAACTTCCTCAGCAACTGATATCACTGGTCATAATCACAACAAGGCTGACCTGATGCTCTACGAATCAAGCTCGAAAGACCAGAAACGGATCTTGTGGGTGGCCATCTCGCTGCTGATCGCTGTCTCGGTCATCGTCCTCTCTTTAACACTGTGGATGTTGTACCGGGCGAACTTCGATCAGCGCGTCGCTGATCTGCAGGCGATGATCGATGCACAGGTCGGCCTGATCGATGCCGTGGCGGTTTTTAACCGGGAACACAGCGTTAACGACATCAGCGGTGGTTTCGTGGCTGCAACCAAGGGCGAGGTCATCGACGGCTTTTCCAGGCTCGGCGGCTTTGGCGAAACCGGTGAGTTTGTGCTGGGTCAACGTCGCGGTGACCAGATCCTGTTTATGTCGGAGTTCCGCTTCAAGGAAACGGACCCGCGCAGAGTCGTCCCACTGAGCACCGACCGTGCCGCCCCCATGCGCCGAGCCCTGAGCGAAGAACACGGCTGGATGATCGGTCCTGACTATCGTGGCGAGCGGGTGCTGGCCGCTTTCGCGCCCATCGAAGAACTGGGCATGGGTCTGGTCGCAAAACTGGATATGCGCGAGGTTAATGCCCCCTTCATGAAGGCCGCCCCCACCACACTGGGCATCGCCGTGGTCGTTGTGATTATTGGCGGCTTGCTGATACTGCGCATGGCCAAAGCCCATGGTGCGCCGTATCGAGGAAATCCAGAAGCGTTTCCGCACCCTGCTCGAGTCAGCCCCGGACGCCATGGTTGTCATTGATGCATCGGGTGCCATCGTGATGGTGAATCGCCGAACCGAAGAACTGTTCGGTTACTCGCGCGATGAATTAACCGGGCAACCCATCGAAACGCTGATGCCGTCACGCTTCCGCGAGCATCATCCCGAGCGGATACGCTCTTTCTTCGCCAACCCCTCCGCCCGCCCCATGGGCGCGGGGCTGGAGCTGTTTGGCTGCAACCGGGCCGGTAAGGATTTTCCCGTCGAGATCAGTCTCAGCCCGATTGAAACCGAGGGTGGCACGCTGGTTGCCAGTTCGTTACGCGATATCACCGAGCGCAAGCAGGCCGAAGAAAAACTGAAACTGTTGAATGCGGATGTCGAACGACAACGTCGTATTGAGATCGCACTGAACAAGCTATCGGAGCTGTTGCGTTGCGAACAGGAGATGGGTGGCCTGGCCAGCGTGATTGTTCACGAACTCGCCCACTACCTTGATTTACAGTTTGTTGCCCTGTTTATACTGCGGAACAGTAACACCTATGTCCGCGAAGGCGCTTTCGGCTACCCGAAACAGGGCGGTATCGAACAGTTTGAAACGGGAGACGGACTGCTGGGCCAGGTCGTCGTCGACGCCGCGCCATTGCATGTTGACCAGGTACCCGAGTATGCACAGCTGGCACTCGGCCTGGGCACTATCGCACCGAGCAGTCTGCTGATCTATCCATTGGTGCACGATGAGACAGTGGTCGGCGTATTGGAGCTGGGCGGTCTCAAGCCGCTCGATGAAGTCCAGCAGGAATGGCTGGAGAAAGCCCGCGAGGGGCTCGCGGTCACCATTCGCCTGGTACTGGATCTTGAGCAGCGCAATCGCGCAGAGAAAGAACTGGCAGAGGCCAAGGAAGCTGCGGAAAATGCCAATAAAGCGAAATCCGGTTTCCTGGCGAATATGAGCCACGAGCTGCGCACCCCCATGAACGCCATTCTCGGCTACAGCGAGATGCTGATGGAAGAAGCGGAGGATGTCGGGCAGGAAGACTTTATCCCCGACCTGAAAAAGATCCACCAGGCCGGCAATCATTTGCTTTCACTGATCAACGATGTCCTGGATCTTTCCAAGATCGAGTCTGGTCGCATGGAAGCGTATGCCGAAGACATTGATGTCGCCACACTGATCGACCAGGTCGCCGGCACCGCACAACCACTGATGGCAACGAACAACAACACGTTTACCATCGAACGCGGCGAACAACTCGGCCATGCTCATCAGGATATCACCAAGCTGCGCCAGTCACTGTTGAACATGCTGTCAAATGCTGCCAAGTTCACCCATGCAGGCACCATTACTCTGCGGGCGGAACGCAAATCGCAGGTGAGTGGTGAATGGCTGACGTTTTCGGTGAGTGATACCGGCATCGGTATCCCTGAGGACAAGCTGGGCCATGTTTTCGAAGAGTTCAGCCAGGCTGACAGTTCGACAACACGTGACTATGGCGGTACCGGCCTGGGACTGCCTATATCGCGCCGTTTCTGCCAGATGCTGGGTGGTGACCTCACCGTGAAGAGCAGTGCTGGTAGAGGGCTCAACGTTTACCATGCGTGTACCGGTTCTGCTTCCCGGTACCGATACGGAAACACCGGCAGAGGCCGCACCGGTTAAAACCGACGCCGAACTGGATGCAATGCGTGTATCCGGTGCGGGACGCACTGTCCTGGTGATCGATGACGATCCGGAGGCGCAGGATATCGTCGAGCGATTTCTACGCAAGGACGGCTTCGAGGTTGCCACTGCCGGCAGTGGTGAGGAAGGCCTGCGCCTTGCACACAAACTCAAACCGGCAGCCATTACACTGGATGTCATGATGCCGGATATGGATGGCTGGTCAGTGCTTCGCGCATTGAAAGCAGACCCGGCACTCCAGGATGTGCCGGTGCTGATGCTCACCATGGTTGATGACAAGAGCAAGGGGTATTCCCTCGGGGCGACCGATTACCTGACCAAACCCGTTGACCGTGAACAGTTGCATAATGCCCTGTCCCGCTATTACACACCGGGTGAAACCTGTTCAGTATTGCTGGTCGAGGATGACAAGCCAACACGTGAAGTGATGGCACGGACGCTGGAGAAATCCGACTGGACTGTCAGTGAAGCAGGGAATGGCCGCGAAGCACTGGAACGCCTGGCACAGCAAAAGCCACGGCTGATTCTACTGGACCTGATGATGCCGGTGATGGATGGCTTCGACTTCCTGCTGGAGATGCGTGCTAACGCTGACTGGCAGGACATTCCTGTCATCGTACTGACAGCGAAAGACCTGACCGATGAAGACCGACGCGTACTCAGCGGCCGGGTGGAACAGATAGTCGAGAAAGGCGCCTGCGCCCATGATCAGGTGGTGAACCTGATTCATCAGATCATCGACCCTGCCCTGCCAGCAGCTTAAGAAGCTGTATATGCGCCTTCTAAACAAAATCAGCATTTCCACCAAGGTTTTTTCAGGGTTTAGCATAATCCTGTTACTGCTCCTGATTATCTCGGCAGTCAGCCTGACCAGCCTCTATCGCGCTGACAGCAACTTCAAACAATACCGCGCGCTTGCCCGGCAGACCAATGCAGATGGCCGCATTCAGGCGAACATGCTGATGACGCGTATATATGCCAAGAACTTTGTCATCAGTGCCAGCGGGGACAATATTACCGGCGTCGAACAGCGTGCCAGAACCACCATCGAGATGATCGAAGAGGCACGTAGTCTGACTACGGATCCGGGTTTTCAACTGGTGATTGACGGGCTCACTGAGAAACTGATCGACTACGTCGCGCGTTTCGAAGAAATCACTACGAAACAGGATGAGCGCAATACCCTGGTACACGATACGCTCAATGTCATTGGCCCACGGATGGAAGCCAATCTCACCACGATCATGGAAAGCGCTTATGCAGACGATGATGCCGAGGTCGATTTTCTGGCCGGCATGACCATGCGTAACCTGCTGCTGGCACGGCTTTACGCGGGACGCTTTCTTATCCAGAACGATAACGCTTCCTATAAACGCGTGGGGCAGGAATTTATCCAGATGGAGGAAAATCTGGATAAGCTGATCGCAACCCTGAATGACCCGAAGCGCCTGGAGCTTGCTGAACGGGTTCGAAACGATCAGCGGCTCTATGACAGGGCGTTTGAAGACGTTCATACCGTCATCACAACGCGCAACGATATCATCCGAAACCAGCTCGACAAAATTGGCCCTAAGGTCGCGGACGAGGTCGAGCGGCTGAAACTGGCCATCAAGGCCCTGCAGGATGATTTGGGCCCCCGGGCCGAAGCTGAAATCAACCGTGCCGTTGCAGTTACGCTGGCGGTGTCTGCAATATCAATTGTGCTGGCCACGCTTGCCGCCTGGCTGATCGGCTTTGGGGTATCGCGCCCCATCCGCACCATGTCGAACAACATGCGGGAACTCGCTGCCGGCAACATGGATGTCAACGTAACGGTGGATGACCGGCGTGATGAGATCAGGGAAATGGCCGAATCGGTTGAGGTCTTCAAGTCCAGCATGATCAAGGTTCAGGAACTGGCGGAAGAACAGAAACAAGCGGCAGAAGAAATCAGGGAAGCCAAGGAATCTGCTGAAGAAGCCAATCAGGCCAAGAGCGCGTTCCTCGCTAACATGAGCCATGAATTACGCACACCCATGAATGCCATTCTCGGCTACAGTGAAATGCTCATGGAAGATGCTGAAGATGCCGGCCAGGATGACTTCATCCCCGACCTTAAAAAGATCAACCAGGCCGGCAATCACCTGCTGTCTCTGATCAATGACGTGCTGGACCTTTCCAAGATCGAATCCGGAAAAATGGAAGCCTTCGCGGAAAGCTTTGATGTCGGCGGGTTGATAGACCAGGTCTCCGGCACCGCTCAGCCGCTTATGGCGAAGAACGATAATCGTTTCAAAATCGAGCGCGGCGATAATCTTGGCAATGCCTTTCAGGATATCACCAAGGTGCGACAGTCACTTTTGAACCTGCTGTCCAATGCCGCCAAGTTTACCCATGAGGGCACCATAACGCTGAGTGTTGAACGCACGGTTATCAACGCAATCGAATGCCTGACCCTTGCAGTCAAAGACACCGGCATTGGTATTGCCGCAGACAAGCTTGACCATGTCTTTGAAGAGTTCAGCCAGGCTGACAGCTCGACAACACGCGACTATGGTGGCACCGGTCTGGGGCTGGCCATCTCGCGGCGCTTCTGCCTGATGTTAGGTGGTGACCTGACAGTCACCAGCAAACCGGGAATGGGCACTACCTTTACCATCCAGATACCCGCAAGACTTCCAGGCGTGGAAATACCGAAAGAAGCATCACCGCAATCTCCCGCCGACATTCAACAGGCCTCTCACAAGGTCGACCAGGAAAAATCGGGGGGCACCGTACTGGTTATTGATGATGACGCGGAGGCCTGTGAAATCATCGTTCATTTCCTGGAGAAAGGCGGCGTCAACGTCGTCACTGCGTTCAGTGGTGAAGAAGGTCTTCGCCTTGCGCATAAACTGCAGCCAGCGGCTATCACGCTGGATGTGATGATGCCGGACATGGACGGCTGGTCGGTGTTACGCGCACTGAAGGCCGACCCGATACTCCGGGATGTTCCGGTGGTCATACTGACCATGGTAGATGACAAGAACAAAGGTTATTCTCTCGGGGCTGCAGACTACCTGACCAAACCGGTGGACCGGGATCGATTACACAAAGCTTTGGCGCCTTTTTATACAACCGATAAATCAACCCTGGCTGGATAGCTGCCCCCCTATGCTGAAATCAATCGGGAAACTTCAGGAAAATATTCGCTACCTGGTCGACCAGGCTTTTGCGCGCAAATTTGTCGGGCAGTCGCTACTGTTTGTGACGCTGGTGGTATCGGTGACGCTGATTGGCATGACAGCCATGTTCTTCGGGCTGTTTTCTGAAGACAATGCTGAAATCGACACGATCCCGCGCGACATCGATGCCGGGGTAATGGATTCACTGTGGTGGTCCCTGAACCAGGTCATGCGTCTTCCGGGATTCAAACAGGCCTATGGCGCCACGACTCCGGTGGTGATCTATTCGCTGTTTCTGTCGCTCATGGGACTGGTGGTCTTCAGTGTGTTGATCTCGCTGATCAATAACACCATGCGCACGCGCATCGAGGCACTACGCAAGGGCGATACGCCAGTACTGGAACGCAACCACGTACTGCTGCTGGGATGGAGCAACAAGGTGTTCTCCATCCTGCAGCAGCTGGCCCGGCTGCAGCCCGGCGTTAAGGTTGTCATACTCGCACCGCGCGAAATTGACATGATGCAGGAGCAACTCCGGGTCGCGGGTATCCAGCGGGAACGAGATCAAGGTCATCCTGCGCAGCGGTGTTCCCAGCAATCATGGCGAACTCGACCGGGTGGCCGTCAACCGGGCGACCAGTGTCATCGTCCTGGCAACCGACGCTGACGACAGCGAGGCCATCAAGACCATGGTGCTGCTGGCCACACGCCAGGACTGGTGCGATGAGCCGCCGATCCTGACATCCGAGATCGCCCTGGAAAGCAACTATGAGCTGGCAACGATTGCTGCAAGGAACAGGCTGCATATCATTTCCTCCAGCCGCATTATCAGCAAGGTGATTGTGCAGACAGTTCGCAACCCGGGGCTGGCGGATGTTTATAGCGAGCTTTACTCACCGTCTGGACAACAGTATCTATGTGCAGTCCATGCCTGATTGCACAGACCGTCCGATTGACCAGATTGCCTATGGGCTATCAGACGCCATACCCGTCGGCATTACCTGGGATGAAAAGCGTGATGGCACGGTACGGCATGCTGCCGGCCTCAACCTCGAACCCGATTACGAAATTGCCGAAGATGAGCAAGCTGGTGTTGCTGGCCTCTGGCCTCCCGATCAGCTATTCACCTGTCAGCAGTATCCCGGAATCGCAAATATACAGTGAAGGCGGGTCGGCACCTCATGTACCTGCCCGTGTATTACTGATCGGCTGGACGGATATCATTTACGATATTCTGCAGGAGCTCGACGCGCATTCACTGTGTGGTACTGAAGTGACCGTGCTCTCCTGCAGCAGTAATGAGCAGGCCGAAAAGGAGATCGCCGATCACCAGGACAAGTGTCTTCAAAAACCTGACGCTGATCTTTCAGAAAGGCGATGCCGCGATGCAGGCAGCCTATGAAGACATCGACATTTCCGCCTTTCAGAGCATTGTCGTACTTGCAGATCAGCAGGACGAACAGGAAGATGCGGACACCCGCACTTTGCGCATTCTGCTGCGCCTGTCAGACCTGCGCAGCAAGCATGAAACACGTGCCCACACGGTTGCCGAATTGCTGGATGAGAACAACCGTCTTGTCCTCTCAGGTCTCGGCGTGGACGACATTGTTGTCAGCTCGGAAGTTGTCAGCGCCCAGCTGGCACAAATTGCACGACAGGAAATTCTCGCGCCTATTTACCGCGAACTGCTCAGCGCCGGTGGCGTGGAGATCAGCCTGCGTCCCGCTGGCGATTACGTGAAGCTCGATACCGACTGCACCTTTTTTGACTTGATCTATGCCGGACAACAGAAGATGGAAGTTGCTCTTGGCCTGCGACTCGCACAAGGCGGCAAGGTGTTACTGAACCCTTCAAGGCAGCTGTCGTGGCGGCTTGGCAAAGAAGACAAGGTGATTGTACTCGCGCAACAGGTTTACCAGTAGGCGCTACATAAAAAAGGCCCCGGAAAGCCATCTGCGACACTGTCTAACGTAGTGTTCCGGAATCGCAATGCTGTTATTGCAAACGATAAAGCGGGAGAAAAGAACCCCGCCGAAGCGGAGTTCCAGGTATCGGTTTTTCTGATGAAGTCCCGTTTATGCGGTAACGTTAGATGCCTGGAGACCCTTGGGTCCTTTTTCTACCTCATAGGTGACCGCCTGACCTTCGTTCAGGGTTTTGAAACCCGAACCTTGTATCGCGTTGAAATGTACGAATACATCATCGCCGCCGCCGTCCTGAGAAGTAAAACCAAACCCTGATTCGTTAAACCACTTCACTGTACCAGTAGCCATATCACTTTGTACCTTTAATAATTAAATAACTGGGTGTGTTGTATACAGGAAATGAAACGAGGAATTCGGGGGGTCACACGGATGGAACAACCGAAACTGCCAATAACAATATTTGTACCCTGATAAACTGTATTGGAATCTCTCCGGGATAGCCGGAAATACAAATCATATTTCAGAGAGATAAGCTGGGGACTTATTGGAACAGATAAAGCGGCAGATTTATTTTCTCTGTGGTTGTCGCTAAACGTCCGACCAGGGTCGGCTCCTGCAGGTTAGCGTAATCTTATATAAGGATTTCATGTAGGACCGAG
>CAVWAK010000017.1:0-56134 GCA_963752745.1 uncultured Gammaproteobacteria bacterium | reverse complement strand
ATCAGGCACAACGCGCCATTCAGTCAGGGCAGACACTACTACCGGCACGACCTGGTGCACCCACATTGCCTGCCACGGCGCTGCCACCGACAGCTGCCGCAGCCACATCTGCGCCCACAACAACTACTGGCCTTAATCCGCCACCGCCGTTCCCTGGCGTTATCCCGACACCACAGGCTTCCGTGCAGGCTACCCTCGACCTCATCAACCGGCTCGGTAACCTGCGCCTCGACCTGCTCCAGCAGACAGAAGCAGCACTGTCGCGTGTGCAGCTATCACAACTGGCGTCACTGCCCCGCGAAGGTGAACGTGGTTTGATTGAGTGGCTGTTTGATATACCGGTACGCCGCGGCGAGGATATCGATTTATGGTCCGCACGTATGCTGCGCGATAGTGAAGAGCAACAGCGAAACGACGACGAGAGTGCCAGCTGGAGCGTGCAGCTGGCCTTCGATCTGCCTGGCCTCGGCCCCATGCAAGCGCAGATTCAGCTGCGCGGTGAGCGCGTGTCCACACATTTCTGGGCCAGCGAAACTGACACGTTGCCACTGCTGCGTGAACACCTGCACGAACTGCGCAATTCATTCGATGCAGTCGGCCTGGAAGTCGGCGACATTGACTGCCAGGCCGGCCAGATACCTCAGCCCGGCAAACCCCCTGTCAACCCATTGATCAACGAAAAAGCATGAGTAACGAGAAACCGACACTGCCACTGGCCGTTGCCCTCCAGTACGACGGCAACAACGCCCCCCGGGTCACTGCCAAGGGACGCGACAAGCTGGCAGAACAGATCGTCCAAATCGCCAGGCAGCATGGAATACCATTGCAGGAAAATGAACCACTGGCAGCCGTTCTTTCCAAGGTGGAACTGGGCGAGGAAATTCCGGAATCATTGTATCTGGCCGTGGCACAGGTTATAGCATTTGCCTATCAGTTGTCGGGGAAAGTCCCAAACGGGTAACCCACGGCTGCACGACGATAAATCCACGCGCTTAAAAAAACGTACTTCCAGGACCGTCCAGAAGGGACCGTTGATAACAAACAGTCAGATGTTATGGATAGATAACCGAGACGCTCTTTGACGAACTCAAGAATCAGGATACGGTTCCTCCGGATGTCTGATCAACGAAAAAGCTTCCGGGAAACGACAAGGAAAAAGTCTTAGAGCAAAGTATGTGTGCTTACCCTTACGCTTCGATCAGTGCACGAGTTATAACCTGGGCAAGACGTGCGTGACCCTGCTCGTCCAGATGCACTCCATCAACAGTGCCTGGTTTAACAAACTGTGCGGCATCGAGGAAGTAGCACCCCTTATTATCCGCAACTTCAGAAAATAGCCGGGGGAATTCGCACAATTTCTCCGATGCACCCTGAAAAAGAGAATTCGACATTAGCGAACCTGGATGGATCCCGGGCGGGGACACAATCAGGATTTTCGGTGTATCTTGAACCTTCCCCTCAGCATAGGCCTCGATTTTTTCAACCAGGCGCTCTACCCCTTGTGCCGTTTCAATTGCACTCACACCCAGGTGGCATTTCAGGTCATTCGTCCCGAGCATGAGAGTGACTACAGCCAGAAGCGGGCAGGACTCCAGTATCGGTTCCAGGCTGGTCAAGCCGTTGCATCCTGCCTTGTCCGGATCATCAAAAACCGTGGTCCGTCCATTCAGTCCAGCTTCAATTATATGGAAAGTTTTACCCAGCGATTGTTGGAGAATGCCCGGCCAGCGAAGTTCCCGGGGGAAACGCGCACCGATACCCGGAACATATCCCCATGTGTTTGAATCACCGTAACAGAGGACATTTTTCATCAGTCAAACAACTCAACGCCGAAAACACGGGTATTCCATCGCGACAACTTTTCGCCTCGCACACCCAGTCGTGCAGGGCAATTCATGCATGCCAGGAAGGACTGAAACCGGTCAATACATGGACATTCAACTGGTACAGAATGCCCTGTCGAAACAAGGTATCATGAGGGCTTGCTATTGGCTAACTCCTGTTATTCATATTGAAGCATTGCAGGAGCGCCTTATCTGAATCGAACGCAGGAACTCATCTAAAAATCGGCACGCCACGATCACTGAACGTCCGAGACCGACCAATATTGGTCTCCTGCCAGGTTCCAACGAAAACCCGCTTACTATCGCAACTGGCCTTTCACTTACAGCTATGAAGCTGCAATTCCAGAACCGGGAGTGACAGGCCGCATGTATAACGTAATTACTCAAAACTTACTGTAAAATCGGGCCAGGTTCCCCTTGAGTATGGGATCAATGCCACGAGGCCAAGCAATCCACAGAAGGCATCTAAAATGAGACGTCCGCACTATTATTTTTATCTGGCGATGCTGTTTCTGTCACCAGCCTCCGCTGCATCCAGCAGCGAGACTGTCACCTTTTCTTCCAAAGACGGGTTGTCGATAACTGCTGATATCCATGCGCCGCACCAAAATGGCGAGTCGCCGATCATAGTACTGTTTCACCAGGCCGGCTCCAGCCGGGGGGAATACACCGGGATTGTCCCCAGACTGAATGAACTGGGTTACAACTGCATGGCCGTTGATCAGCGGTCAGGCGAACAATCCAGAGGCATCGAGAACGAGACCGCACTGAGGGCGAGAAAGGAAAACAGACCAACAGGCTATATAGAAGCCTTACCGGATATGAAAGCCGCTCTTGCCTATGCGCGCAGGCATTACGGAAAAGACAAGGTGATCGCCTGGGGAAGCTCCTACTCAGCTGCACTTGTCCTGAAGATCGCCGGTGATTATCCGGCGATGGTTGACGGGGTGCTGGCATTCTCGCCGGGAGAATATTTTGAACGTGCAGGAAAAAGTGTCACCTGGATCCGGGATTCTGCACACAACATCAAGGCACCTGTATTTATAACCTCTTCCCGTACCGAGGCGGATAGCTGGGCTGATATCATGGCCGCGATTGAAACGAGCAGCAAAGTCTCATTCGTGCCTGCAACAGATGGCAGGCACGGTTCACGTGCGTTATGGAAAAAATACCCGGACAGCGACACCTACTGGTATGCCGTAGAAAACTTCCTCATCAAGTACTTCCCGGTCAGCAAGTAATAACTCGATGAGGAATACTTGAGAGCCGTAGATTCAGACTCTCAAGCAGTTTACCTCTAAAATGCCTTACTTGGTCAGATACATGAGATCCCTGTCGAGAGAGTAGGTCCAGGATAAACCGGAATTCTTCCAGCCGTTAACAGTGCGTTTGCCCTTGTTCTCTCCATCCTTGGCCTTATCACCTTCATAACCGTCAACAACGCTGTACACCTTGGTAAACCCGGCATCGGCAAGCGTATTGACTGCCGTAGCGCTGCGTTTTCCGGAGCGGCACATCAAGATTACAGTGCTATCTTTCGCAAGGTTCTTCTGTTTGAGACGGGCTTCTACGTCGGCCACAAAATTTGTGTTTTTTGCTCGCAAATAACGATGTTTCTTGTCATTCCAGCCGGTGCTATCCATAAAGACAAACGGTACATGTGCGTCCATCACCGTGGCAGCACCGAGATAGTTCAGCTCGGATGGTGTACGAATATCAAGAAACAATGTTTCGTCCATATTACCCATCGTATGCTTATAGGCCTGCTCGGCCGTCATATACAGTCCGAGCTTGGTCTGTTTCTTTTCAGATAACTTCGACCAATCATCAGCAATCACATTTCCGGATATTGTTAAAACTGAAAATACAGCGGTAAATACTGCAACGAGTTTTCTGATTGTTCGCGTAACATTCATTGGTAGTAATCCTCCGGTTAACTTACATTGAATACCATGTCCATCAGGACATATATAAATCGTTTTCTGCGACAGGCCGGCAGGCAATACGCAACTCTTCGTGCCAGGCATTGTCCATGGGCTGGTACCAGGTCCGTTCACTGCGCCCATATGGTGGAATAAAATAGTCCAGCATGCTGCATTCCTTACTGCGTGCTCTCAGGGCATGGATATTCCCGCGATCAGGCGACAGAACCGCAATATCACCGGGCCGCATGACGCGATGCGTGACACGCTCAAGCACGGCCAGTCCTTCAGTTTTGCTAACTGCAGCAGACCGATCGAATTGCCACACTTCAACTTCGCCGCTTATAATACGCACCATTCCGGTTGCCCCCGGATGATCATGCAAAGGCACATCCTGGTTCTGTTCGATAGTTAGAACGCCACCTTTGATACTGCTTTCCCTGGTGAGACGCTGCCAAAGCCAGTAAGAATTGCCTGATTCATAGGATGCGTTAACCGCCGTTATAAATTCATTGTCAGTCATATCCACCTGCTGCAACAGTCGCACTCCGCGTGCTGCCATGTCAGTTTGGCTCATGGTTCTGTTGGCATAGGTCGATGCCAATTGTTTCATCCCTGCCTGAAATTCTGCCCACGAAAGCGCCTTGTCCGTACGCGTGCCGGCTGTCACGGCACCTGGCATCAAAACCGAAGCAAGTGATGCCTGCAAAAAGTTACGCCGGTTGATCACGTCAGGCGCCCTCGGTCACTGCGTCGCCAAGTCCGGGTTTGCCGGCTTCCTTTTCACGGCCTTTATCCTCGCCATCGTACGTCTTTTGATAACGTTCGAAGTACTTGATCGTCAGCTCGTCATTTGCGTGCGTCATCAAATCCCGGAAAGAGAAACCCGTCAGCCGCATGCCGCGCTTGATACTCCACACCAGTAAACCGGTGACCAGCACACCGTAGGCTAATCCAACCAGTGCCTGTATCACCGGATCATGGCCGAACATATCCGGCACATGCTTGATTTTTGAAATGGTTGTTTCACGCGCCAGGTCTTCCCAGTAATCCACATTCAACGTATAAGGCAGATAGCCAAGCAGAAAGCCCGGGAATGCAGCAACAGCCGTCATGTAGCCGAGCCCAAGGCGCATATAGGTGCGAATCTCGCAGCCGATCATGGCTACCGAGCCAAAACCCTGGCAGGCTGCACCCAGCAGCAGAACCCAGGTCGGATTCATGCCCAGAGGCAACTTGATATCGAAAAATTGCCAACCGATCATTATCGCAACCCACAAAAGCAGGATTTCGATAAAGATGGCTGTGAAAGGAGACATGGAGCGGAACATCACACGCGTAGAACCCGGTATCAGCCATTTCTTTTCGAAGAAGCTTTCCTTGTGTTCCATGCCCATTGAAATTTCGGGCGTCATAAAGGCGCACTCGGTTCCAAAACCGGTCTTGGCCATGCCAACACCGGCAACGATGCCGACAAGTAACAACCAGATGGCCAGTCCCCAGCCAATTGAACTGATGGAATAGTTCCACCCAAACAGGCCATCTTCTGTTCCATAAATAAAGGAGCCCGCAATGGCATTCATAAAGAACGCAAACATTAATACCAGAATGGAGATGCGCAGCCAGTCACGTCTCGGGTTATAACCACGGCTCGCTTCGCAGGCCATACCGTCGAGCCCCATCTTGCCGCCGTTTCTACAACCGTATTCGGAAGTCGCGCGGTTTTCCTGACCCTTGAATACATGACCTATACCCATTTTTGTCATGATGTAAAAGGTAATAAAGCCGGCAGGCAAAATTGTTGTCAGGTACAGCAGGGAAGCCGTTGACATGGAAGGCAGCCCACCAAGAAAGTGGTGCGTGGTACAACCGTGTGCGAGACGGGTACCAAAACTGAAGACAAAGCCACCGACAAACGCGAGCACCAGCTCCCTGACCGGGTATTTTATCCAGCCACGCGATTCACGTTCCGCACGCGCAACCAGCCAGGCACCGACAACCACACCGATAATAATCCAGTGCACATTCGGATCGTAGGCCCGCGACCACCAGTCAATTCCCGGTGCTACCGTCTGCTCGAAAGCAGCTGTCATTTCTACCAGACCGGTGGTCAGCCCGATAGGCTTCTCCAGCACGATGTAATTCATGATCTCGGCGACACCAACAAATACACCACTGATCCAGAACGGCCATTGTTTTTTCAAACTAAGCATGCAGCTGCCCCTTCCGTCACTTTTTCAGATGTTGTTAGCAGCCACCTTCTTCGGAAATTCGCACAACGATTTTCTCGAACTTCCGCCACGCATCCGTATTCTCCACATCAAGCTTGATGGCGCTTCGGTAGGCTTCGAGAGCCAGGGAAAGCTTGCGCTTTTTGGTAAGCTTGTCGCCCTTGGTCATACAGTCATCAAGTGACGAGCAATCTACTTTGAATTCTTTTGCGTGCGAAGGCAGCGCCAAGGCGGAGGAACAAGTAAACAGAACGACAGGAATAATCAGTCGAGACAGATTCATTATAAGGACTCCGGGATTTTATTGATGTTCGTTATACACACCGACTTCCCTGTCCGTGCCATTTACGCCAGCCCGCATTAGACCAGAACAATCGCCCAGGATTATTGATGCAGATCAACTACAAAGATCGCTGATTCCAGCTGCAACACAAGATTCCACACAGTTACTATACTAATTTTCTTCTTGTAGTACGGGCGCAGTATTTTTTAGCATAGATTTTCAATCCAGAGTTTCGATCAAGATAATATATTTTTCTAGTTGGATTTAATACTTGCCCAGAGCGTCCCCATACGTGCCCGCAACCACCCGACTTTCTGCGCTTGCGCCGGGATATGGCATCATCAGCATCAAGAAGGGTCGAGTTTTATGATTCGATGATTGGCAACGCTAAAGGCAAACAAGCGACCGAGAAGGCTTGACGTTCGCAGTATAAAAAATGCCGCTACCAGCGGTAGCGGCAAAGTACTTCACGTCAGAGGAGGATTTGAAGGGTTAGTGGAAATTTAATCCAAACAGTGTCCACGGTGTTCGTCGTTACGACCTGCTTCCTGATCGTCCACCACTCCCAAGCAACACACTTGCCAGCAGGCTCATTAAAACAAACCGACTGGCCGTAGATCAGGCTCGAGTAAAGGTTTGCATAAATGCGAAGGTCATCTATTGAGAAAAATCAAAAACAGGTGATGCAAACATGCGGCATAGTGTCGCAGGGTACTGACAAGTTAACTCCAATCTGCCAAATAATTCCGACGGTTGCATTTTCTCATACGGCGACTGCTTTCTCCCAAGACGCAAAGGCACCCTGTCTTGACTCCCGATAATGGCGAGCGGATACCAGATGACGCCCGAGATTGAAAAGGTTGTAAACAGCGGCATGGACACCCAAAAATCGCTGCGCCTGCAGGGCCGATTTGAACCGACGCATCCCCCGCTCCCGAACTCGAGTAGGTTGATGCGACAGTTCGGCGCGATTGTTGGCATAGTGCGACGTATCATGAATCGCCCCAGGAGTCAGTTCCCGATGGGCGACACCGTAGCTTCTCAACTTGTCCGTCACGATCTTCCTCGGCTCACCCTGATGGCTCTTGATCAGACGCCTGAAGAACCGCTTGGCGGCCTTGCCATCTCTACGCGTCTGTAGAAACACATCCACCACCTCACCATCCTGGTCGACCGCTCGCCACAGATAGTGCTGCTTGCCTTGGATTTTGACAAAGACTTCATCAATGAAGAACGTATCGCCGAAACCCTGGTGCCTACACCGTAATCGACGAGCGTACCGTGATCCAAATTTATTGCACCAGAGGCGAATCGCTTCGTGTGTGACAAAGATCTCTCGCTGAGCCAACAGATCTTCGATGTCACGGTGGCTTAAATTGAACCGGAAATAGAGCCAGACCGCGTACTGAATGATCTCCGGCGGAAATCGGTAGCGTTTGTAAAGGCGGGCTTGTTTATTCATCCGCCAATTGTCGCTCAAACGCGGTTAATTTGGCAGTACCTCTAGCTGACACCTGCATTTTAGTCAGTTAATCATGGCTTGGGGGGTTAAAAGACAAGTATCTGACGCGCTCGGACAATAGGATAAATAATGGTTCATGTAGGATTATCCCTGATTCCTAATTTGGAGAGTGGAACATGGAAGCAATGATTGTTGCCGGCGTCGGCGTTATCTTTGCAATAGCTTCCTGGTTTTCGACCAAAGACCTTGAAGATGATTAGCGTTGCTTGATGCAGCGCAATTTACCGGCTGAGGCGGCTGCACTTTAAGCGTCGCCGTTTGCACAGCCCGCTAATGTCGCAGGATTCTTCGTCTATCGTTAACGCTTATTATCGCTGTCAGCAGGCTTGCAGAAGAAACAAGTCTGGTGATGCAATCGAGCGAGTATTTTAATCTGCGTTTGCAATGCACTGCATCATGGAACGAATAAGTTTCACCTTTATAATGGAGTTTTGTGCTTCTCATTAAAAATTACAATAGTTAAACACTGGGAGAACCCTTAGTGATGTATCGATGTTATTTTTACCTGGCCGCGTTCGTCGCAATAATGACCACGTCTGTCTCGGCACTCGCAGAAACGGCAGTTAACCCGTCGGTTACTGACGCACAAAATCGTAATTGGACACCTACTGAGAACGAGGGAGGCTTTTATACTTCACTTCCAGCGGTCAACAACAAGCAACTGGTTGGACTGATCAGAAACTATCAGGAGGCCCTTACACAGCGCGAACAAGAGATCACACGATATCTCGATGAGAATCGGCTGGACACGGCCGATGTGTTGATTACAGTCATCATGCCCGGTGGCCTTATCTATGCGGCAGTGCGAAAAGCCAACCTCGAGGAGGCAAGGGCCGAACTTACCGAAATCACCGACGATATGGATGAGCTCTCCCGCGATCTGCTGGCAATGCAGGCTGGGACGGGTGAGCGTCGTCAAATCGAGTGAAATCGAGGGGGAGAAGTTAGAACGCGATCAAGTCAGATCATCCATTGCGCGGCGGCTCGGTATGGACGCAGGAGGTCTTGTTCCTTCCGACCGTAATGTCGAGGGCGTGGTCGAAATGATGGTGGATGCGACTAACAAGTATGCCGAAGCCCTGACCGACGGGCGCCTGTTCGCGTGGCATGCGTCGCTGTTCCCGACAGGCCGAAGCGGGATGAGCAAAATCCGGGTCGGTAGTTGGCGTGATGATAGCAGCGGCCCCATGCAAGTCGTTTCAGGCCCGGTTGGCCGGGAGAAGGTGCACTATGAAGCGCCACCGGCAGACCGTGTACCCGATGAAATGGCAAAGTTCCTGCGCTGGTTTGAGCAGCCGGGAGATTTGGACCCGCTTCTCGTCGCAGGACTTGCGCATTTGTGGTTTGTAACAATCCACCCGTTCGACGACGGCAATGGCCGGATCGCCCGCGCGATTGCGGATATGGCGCTCGCCCGTTCAGAGAAAACGGGCCAGCGCTTTTACAGCATGTCAGCGCAAATCCGCCTTGAGCACAAGGGCTACTACGACACGCTGGAATGGACGCAGAAAGGCGAACTCGATATAACGCGGTGGCAGGACTGGTTTCTGAACTGTCTGCTATGCGCGATCGATGGAGCCCAGGAGACATTAGGTGCCGTCCTCGGCAAGGCGCGCTTCTGGGAACGCTTCGCCAAAGAGCCTCTGAATGAACGGCAGATCAAAGTACTGAACAGGTTGCTGGATGGTTTTGAAGGCAAGCTCACAACGTCGAAATGGGCAAAGATCGCGAAGTGCTCACAAGATACTGCCTACCGCGATATCCTTGATCTGATCGACCGGGGTGCATTACAAAAAGACGCTGCTGGCGGGCGCAGCACAAGCTATTCGTTGATCATCGAGTGACCCGCCCTGCTCAAAACGCTGGACATGATGTATGCCGATAAGGCACTGCATTTAACCACAGACATCCCTGAAAACATTACCTGCCCCTATTTCCTTGATTTTATCTAACTCGCCAACAGCCTGAAAAAGTAAGGAACCCCGTTGTGATACGCTTGAGATCGTCAAACCAACAGACTTCACAGGAGGTTCCTCATGAGAGATAAGCAAGCCCACGAGCGCGTTGACGCCATCATGTGCGATCTGGCTTCTCGTAATGCCGCTCAGGACATGCTCGATCGCTGTCTTCTGGAGTCGCTGCGCGATTTTCATCCGATTGTCGCTCTTGAGCTGCGGAATCGCCTGGCTGAGCTAAACGACACGTTTCCGTGCCCTAAAGAGCTTGATCGTGCCTGTATAGAGACTGAGTTTCTTCGGTGGATAGCGATCCTTGACGAACCCGCTCAGCTCACCTCTAAAAACAGTGATTGATGAGCTGTACTGGCGCCATGCGGCTTGGCCGTTTTCGGGCTGTGGCCCGGATAATCCACACCTGGTTGCCTTTTACGCCCAACACAGCGGCCTGGTTCTGCTCGCCAGTGGGTAGTTCAATGATGATCGTTTCACCGGGGCGGCGGGTGAGGATGAGCATGACAATTTCCGCTTGTCAGAATGGGATAGTTAAAGTATCAGCGGCAGTGTGAGGTGTCTGTAAGCCGTTTCTTATTTTGCTACAGGATATTTCGTACAATACTTAAAGTGATTCAGAGCCTCTGAACCCACCTTCGTTCTTTCTCGTTTAGTGGCTGGTTATATTAGTCGTCACTGAACAGGAACTTCCGGCCAGAACCAGTCATTCCCAGAAACAGAAAACCCCGATAAATACATAGTTGATAAAACCGGTCAGACATCTAGACTACGTTAAAACCTGACTAAATAGATCAGGTATTAGGGACAGGGGCGGAACAGGCCACCTGTAGTAATAATTCCTGGACGGACGGGAAACGGAAGGAACCACACTATGCCACGACTACCCCGGCACATCGATCCAAACAGCCGCGACAACGAAACGGTTTCAGTGCTTGCCACCTCGGTACTCAAGTGGACATTCTCGGCGTTCTCTCTTATAGCGACCACGCTATTCGTTGTTTTCATCAACAACGGACTATAAACACCCTCCAAGGGAAAAAGACCGGTCTTATCTAACAGATTTTCAGCAGGTACAACTCGCGTACCCGCTTTGGGATGAGCCTGAAGCGCGAAGTAATTTCAAGTGATCATGAGCGTCCGCTTTCGGCTGCGAATTTAACCGGTCATTCCCGGAAACAGAAAACCCCGCTGATGCGGGGTTCCTGTACTTCCTTAATCGGCCAGAATGCGCCCTTCGCCAAATTCCAGTGAACGGCAGGTTAATAGTTAAGCGGCCATTCAATTACAGCTTAAATCTCCATTAATATGAATAACAAGAACGACGGCAGAAAACAGTCCGTGGTAGCGGGTCAGGTCTGTCCTTGGTAGCTAACTTCCTGTGGCGGATGATGGTGTGGGCACGTTGTGTCAGTTCGTCGCTCATTGGGGCCTTGACCCGGTGAAACCGCGCGGCTGATCCGCCGGCGCCATTCACATAGATAACATCCGGGAACAGTGTATGAGCATGTTGCTCAAGAAAAAAGTAACAAATAAATGAGGTCAGGGCGAATTTCTATCAACTAAGCTGAACTGAAGAATTGGCTCACATCTCAACCCACGTGTTGATTATTTCTGTTTTGCGACTACTATTTATTCGGGAGACCCACTCCTATTCTTACAATAACTTCAGAAGGGGGATTATCATGAATATACGTTCTTTGGTGCCCGATTTACTGAAAGCAAGCGTTTGTATTGGCCTGACTGTATTCGCAACGACCACACAGGCTGGAGGAGTAACAGCATCCGCCGATATTGCAAGTTGTGATCCAGCCGTTGATGTAACCGGCAAGGCGTTTTTAAGGGAGCGTCGTTCGGATGAGGGTGTCAAGTTAGTCAATGTTTTTATGCGCGTACAGGGCCTATCGCCAGGTAAACATGCCGTACATATCCATCAAAGCGCAGATTGCACACCCTGCGGCGACGCCAAGGGTCACTTCGATCCCGGCCCTAACTCAAATACTAGTCCGGATGGAAATCATCCTTTTCACTCTGGTGACCTCGTTAACATCAAAGTCAATAATCGGGGTCGCGGCACCTTGCATACGGCAACATCTCGCATCACGCTGTCGCCGGGCCCCTTGAGCCTGTTCGATGACGATGGCTCTGCTTTCATTATTCACGTCGGAGAAGATATTTACTGTCCTGATGGCGATGTGGCGGGTTGCGCCGGTGGGGCAAGAGCAGCTTGCGGTATTATTGTGCCGAATTGAAACAATAAACATGGGAGGTGACCACGGGATCTTCTCGGCTCTGGCTTCCTGGGTCACCCTACCCCTTGCACCCGTGTAGTCAAATGCGGACGATCACTTTCACGACGCCGCCGCATTCACTGCACATTTCGATTTCGCCACTGAACACCCGCTTGAGCGGCTGCGCCCAAGTCATGGCCTTGCGACGTTCCATGGCAGCTCTCGAGTCGCCGGTGGATCGAATACTCAGCGGAATGACCGTTTTGGCTATGCGATTTCAACCGATCGACGCAACACATGCATTAAATCGTTCTGCCGGTGTTTCGTATTCCAGTGTCTTGCGTGGCCGTTCATTTAACCGACGTGCCACGGCATTCAGCTTGGCCTGAGAGTGTACCGACAAGTCAGTGCCTTTGGGAAAGTACTGTCTCAGCAGACGATTGGTATTTTCATTGGATCCACGCTGCCACGGGCTGCTTGGGTCACAAAAATACACCTTGATGTCGGTTGCCAGGGTAAAGCGCTGATGATCGGCCATCTCCTTGCCCCGGTCCCAGGTCAGTGATTTATACAGCTCCTTCGGTAACGAGCGCGCCTGCTTGATGAGTGCATTGATCACGGTTTCGCTATCCTTGCCTGTTGACCTTGGCCAGCATCACATAGCGCGTGTGACGCTCAACGAGCGTTGCGATCTGGCTGTTGTGGGTGCCGAAGATCAGATCGCCTTCCCAATGACCCGGCACCGCACGATCCTCGACAGAGGCCGGTCGCTCACGGATGGATACCATATTCAATATTTGTCCATGCCCGTCTTCCTTCATGCCGGCATGCTTCGACCGGCGTATAGCGCGCTGGGTTCTAAGGTGCTGCTGAAGCTCTTTTTTCAGTGCACCGCGGGCCTGAATGAACAGACTGCGATAAATAGTCTCGTGTGACACCTGATGGGACTCGTCTTCCGGGTACTCGCGTTTAAGCCAGCCAGCGATTTGCTGCGGCGACCACTGCAGCCTGAGTTTGCTTGCGACGACTCGACTCAGGGACCGGTTACCGCCAGTTTACAGCGTTTTGGACGACGTGCTCGATCCCAGGCTGCTTGGTCTGCTTTCACGGCTCGATAACCTGTAGCTGCCACCATTGCGCTGGAGTTCACGGCTGATCGTCGAGGGCGAACGGCCCAGCTGAGCGGCGATTGCACGCAAGGAGAGACCACAGGCAAGTCCTCTTGAGATCTCTTCACGTTCGGCCAGCGTTAGTGCCAGTCGGGAACGTTGCCGAGGGGGCGGACGAATGCCACCCGTCGGTGCCAACATATTGAAAATTGAAGAGGAAGGCCGATCAAATAATCGGCCAATGGAGGTTAAGGACTCTCCACGCTGCCAACGATCCCAGATGTCCGCCTTCTGTGCTGCTGTGTACTTGATCCGTGTTCGGTAAACCATTGCTCACACTCCATCTTTTTGGATAAAGATAAAGTGTTGCGCTCACCGGTTGAACCCGCCGTCGTAACCGGTCATCAGAGCAAAATACTCAGGAATTTCACTCTGTACGTCTGATTCCGCAGCCAAAATCACCGGCATCGATGTGCCAAACTGAGATTGAGTTTTCAGTTAACGATAAAGAGGAGCCCACAATGAAGATTAATCGAGTTGGTGTTGATTTGGCAAAAAATGTTTTTCAATTACATGGTGCTGACCGTAAAGGTAAAACAGTTTGGAAGCGTAAGTTATCCAGAGACAAATGGTTAAAGGTTTTATTTGCAACTGTGGAGCCAGGCGCAGTGATTGGTATGGAAGCATGTGCAGGCTCCCATCACTGGTCCAGAACTCTTATTAGTAAGGGTTACGAGGTAAAAATTATTCCGCCTCAATTCGTTAAGCCGTTTGTAAAAAGTAATAAGAACGATGCCAATGACGCACAGGCAATATGTGAAGCCATGGTTCGTCCCGATATGCACCCAGTCAAAGTAAAAACGATCGAACAGCAAGATATACAGGCTATTCATCGTGTCCGCAATGAAATAAAGAGCCATCGTATTGCCAAGGGCAATCAGATACGAGGGCTGGTCGCTGAATACGGTTTAGTCGCACCGAAAGAATTATCCTCCTTGCACAGAGCGATCCCTGAATGGCTCGAAGATGCATCCAATGGCTTAACACTGTTTTTCAGGCAGATACTGCAAGGCCTACAGGACGATTTATATTCAATGGATAAACGCATGACCGAGCTTGATAAACAGATAGCCGTCATTGCACAACAAAATCCGATCGCTAAACGCTTGCAGCAACTGAGAGGTGTGGGTCCGTTAATTGCGACTGCGCTTGTCGCTACAATGGGTGATGGCAAGCAGTATCGTAAAGGCAGAGACATGGCCGCAGCCATTGGATTAACCCCAAGACAACATAGCTCTGGCGGGAAAGACCGGCTACTTGGTATAAGTAAACGAGGCGATGCTTATCTGCGGTGTTTACTGGTACACGGTGCACGCTCTGCGATGCGCACTGCAAAAGATAAAGACGACCGATTAAGTCGATGGATAACAAGCTTACAAGACAGGCGGCATGCCAATGTTGCCGCGTGTGCGATGGCGAATAAAATGGTGAGAATGGCATGGGCCATGATGACCCGTGGGGTTGATTATGATCCAAACTTTAATGTTGCATCTGCAAACTAAAGGAGAGTAATAAAGTGAACGTATTCAATTGACGATTGCGAAGTAAGCTGTGTGATGGCAAACAGGTCGAACCGGCGCGGATAAAACCCGAGAATGTCCGAGTGTGTAAAGACACGTCAAAGCAATAGGGAATCTGCGCGCGAACAACCCATTATGGCCCGGCATAAAAGTATGCCACCTTAAGAGGCCGGATATACGTATGCAGTCGAGCCAACAGCCATTAACAGATTACTTGCAAACGAGGGGGAGTCCATATACGGACATTCAGGAAAGCACTATTCCCCCATATCTTGGCTACACTTGTATGCAGTGGCCCATTGTTAGATTTATGATGGATTTTCTAATGCACTACCAGGTATACAGACAGGAAAACCGGCCTGGGTTTGAACTGGATCTGCCTAAAGTTGACCGCTCTTGAATTCATAAGTTATTAAAATTACAGAGAGGAAGAAGTGATGGCAAAGAAGAAACCAAAGCATGAAGATAAATCCGGAAAAAGCTCCGAGACACAAAAGACCAAACTGTCCAATAAGGAATACGAGGCGGAGATCTTCAAACTGCATGCCGAGCTGGTCAAACTGCAGTACTGGGTAAAGGAGAAAGGACTCAGGGTCATTGTCGTGTTCGAAGGGCGTGATGCAGCCGGTAAAGGCGGTGTTATCAAACGCATTACCGAGCGGGTGAGCCCACGTATTTTTCGCGTGATAGCACTACCTACGCCTACCGACCGGGAAAAATCCCAGTACTATCCGCAGCGTTATATTCAGCATTTTCCTGCCGCCGGCGAGGTCGTAATCTTCGACCGCAGCTGGTACAACCGTGCCGGCGTCGAACGCGTCATGAAGTTCTGCACGAAGAAGCAATACGAGGATTTCCTCAGATACGTGCCCCTTTTCGAGCGCGCCTTGACCGACTCGGGGATCCTGCTGATCAAGTACTGGTTTGATGTCAGCATGGACGAGCAGGAGCGCCGCTTAAAGGGACGCGTAGACGACCCGAGAAAGACCTGGAAGCTGAGCCCCATGGACGTCGCGTCTTTCAAGCGCTGGTATGACTACTCGCGCGCCCGCGACGACATGATAAAAGCAACCCACACCGGCTATGCGCCCTGGCATATCGTACAGGCCGATGACAAGAAGCGCGCGCGGCTGAATTGTATTTCACATCTTCTCAGCCAGATCCCGTACAAGGAACTACCCCTTGAGAAGGTCACCTTCGGCAAGCGAAACATGGGAGGCAAGTACGACGACGATGCATCTATCGCGGAGTTTAGCTTCATCCCTGAGAAGTATTAGTGGGTACTTCAACAGCCTCTTACAGTGTTGGTCAACATCACTGAAAACAGGTAAGGGTAATGCTGAAAGATTTTGCGGAAGCTCCTGGAACAGAACTAGAGCAGAGCGGTGGAAAACCTTGATCAGAGCGACTTAGCCTTACGGCCTCACTATCAACCTGAGCAAATCGGGACCCATAGGGGACAAAAACCACAAATACAGCTCTCAATGTTTTCGGCAGGTGGAAAGAACTTTGCACAGCTTGCATGGTGGCTGGCTGGACTTGCTGCACCTGTTTCCAGCTCACCAACAGCTCCCTGATTTCCGTTCGGCCCGACCCCACATCTACGCCCGCTCACTGCGCCATCAGTGCACCTGAAAAACCCGCATCAATTTTTTAGTCTTTTACTTTCAGTTGCTTATCACTTTATTTTCCTCGACCGGCACACCCTGGCACGCCCCCTGCAATATCCCTGTCAGAGCCCAACGGGACTCACACCACTTACCCAACTGACACTTTATTAGGAGCACCAACATGAAAACTCTGATGATCAAAGACCTTTCCGCCAGCGTTGAACTCGACAGCAAAGCCATGGCTTCTGTAGCCGGCGGCACCTTCGGCCGCGTACGCCGTCTGCCTTACTGGGGCGCACCGAGCTTGTCTGTCAGCCTGACTGACATCGACACCAAGTCGGTCATCGCCAGCCAGGACCTGGCCCAGGTCATGAACGTCGACACCGCTACCGGCATCAACACCGCGTTTGCGGACCACCTGCAGAGCAACGTAGCGACGTCGCAGTTCGGCACCAACAACATCTCTATTGGCTAACCCCTGGCACGGTGGAGGTCATTGACCTCCACCGCCTTTAACCCCTTAACAAGGAGCACGACCATGTTATCGATCAAAGATCTGCCTGAAAGCCAGGCACTGGACAGCCAGGCCATGACTGACATCACCGGTGGTTACTTCGTCCCCAGCGCCTTCGCTGATGTCGACATCAACATCGCCATCGACCAGGACATCGTCCAGGTCCAGAACGTTCAGGTCTCGGCCTTGAACAACATCGGTGTCCTCGGCGCTGACCTCGGCGGCTTGAATCTCGCGATCAATCCTTCGCAGTATGCCTACAACCACGCCGGCACCGGACGCGGCAACCCGTTCTCGTTCTAACCCTTAACCGGGTAACTGACCTGACTTAATTGACTTAATTGACCCTTTAGGAGCATTGACATGAAAACCCTGATGATTAAAGACCTGACTGCCAACGTTGAACTCGACAGCAAAGCCATGACGGCTGTATCGGGCGGACTCTACCTCGGCCGCCGCCCTTACTTTGGTGGACCGAAGCTGTCCTTCGACCTGACCACGATCGACACCACGTCCGTCATCGCTGACCAGAACCTGGCCCAGGTGATGAACGTGAGCACCGTGACCGGCGCCAACGCCGCTTTTGTTGACCACCTGCAGAGCAACGTGTTTACGTCGCAGCAGGGCGCGAACAACATCAGCATCGCGTAACCCCTTGCCTTTACCGGCATAACCCCTGCCCTGATCGGGCACATCAGCGGAGGCCAAAGGCCTCCGCTTTTTTAATGGTTTGATAGATCTGGGTGCGAGAACAGTCATATCTGAAAACATACTACCGATTCGCATACAACAGCCAGATTTTAAGAACAGTATTAGTATGCCGTGTTATGGCTACCACCGGCTCTTTAACGCCATAGGAAAACAGCGGATCGAGGACTGACTATTACTCTTCGATCTGGTCAGTAGATTTTTCCGGTATTAAATCCAGGTCGAAGGCTCGACCACCGCTATGATGACCATAAATTCTCGAATAAACCTGCCGCATCGCTTCGATCTCCCGTGCGATCACTTCACCGCCGCTGGCCTCGAGGTGTGCTGTCAGCACCTGCAGCACCTCGTGCGGGATCAGGTTCAGATCCAGACATGTATCGTGGAAGTCCTTGAGCGCCGCTGAGAATAGCTCGCTGTCTTTACTCTGCTGCTGTTTATGCTCGCGCCAGACCGACAACATTCGTTGCCATTCAATTGAACCCAGATCCTTCTTGAGCTGATCGATATTCTCGGCCGTACCAAAGAGATAGACCCCCGGGTTTTTATCAGCATAATCAGCCAGCCACTGCGGGTCGATGTCATCAGTCCGCCGGTACCCCCGGCAGTCGAGTTTAGTCAAGGGTAAATCCTTAATAATTTAGCTATGCGACTGTTGCTTAGCGGCAGAACGGGGCTTTTCTTTGCTACGCCAAATCAAACAAATCAGTATTTTCCAAACGATAAAGATCGAACGAGGTTGTGAGAAAACTCCCGCACAGCTGGTGTAACCCGGCCGGACGAGAATAAAACCACTCGATAGTTCGTCTAACTATATTATTGCCACCTTCCCTGCTGTCTGCGCGCCTCGTCTGCGACCATATCCGGGAATGACATATTAAATATAATTAGGCGATAATTCAAATAGTTAATAAGCGGGTCTCAAGTGTGATCAGACTATCGAATAGCGCCAGAACACTGTGGATCATGATCCTGTGGATGCTGGCCGGCAGCATCTTCGCCGAGACTCCTCAAATCCAGCCAACCGGCCCGCAACCATCACGCGATCATCTCGTGTTTGGATTTTTGCCAATTGTCAGCCCGGAACGGCTTGTGGGGCGTTTCTCGCCCCTGGTGAAGTATCTATCGACCGAACTGAACGCTGAGATCCGTATGGAAACAGCCCCGGATTTTGCGCAGTTTGTGGATCGCACCCAGAACGAGAAACGCTACGACATCCTGTTTACCGCTCCGCACCTGTATTACATGGCCAGTAAGAATGCCGGTTACCGGGCGTTGGTTCGCGTTGACCAGGCGAGCATGCAAGCGGTAATCGTGGCGCCAACCCGAAGCAATATACGCTCGATAAAGGACCTTAAGAACAAACGCCTGGCCACAACCGGATCACTGGCCCTCTCCACATTACTTGCCAGGCAATTGCTGCTGGAAAATAACCTCAACCCTGAAACCGACCTGTCCCTGGTAGCAACCCCCAGTCACAGCGCCTCTCTCCTGTCTGCGTATCAGGGCACGACAGATGCTGCGACTTTGATGTTACCGGTCTATCGACGCGTACAGCCCCACTTGCGCCAGGGTACGGTCATTATTGCGTACTCCCACCATGTTCCACATATACCTATTGCTGTCGCGCCCTGGGTAGACACCTCAGTCGCAGCACGCATTCAGGCGGCGCTTGTAGACATGCGCAAAAACAAGGATGGCCGCGCTGTATTGCGAGCTCTTGAGTGGCCCGGTTTTATCTCAGCCAGCGATGATGCCTATGAAGCATTTGGGCCGATTGTCGATCAGATAGAGGTCCAATAGTCATGCCTGTTTCGCCATGGCGTTCCCTGCGCGTCAGACTGATCTCCAGTGTGGTGATAATAGAAATCGTAATGCTATCGCTGCTGGTATGGAGCAACATAGGCTTGTTGCAGCAAGCCTATGCCGACCGCCTGAGGGATAGCGCGGATAGCATGCTGAAGCAGGTTGCGACCACTACCGGCGGTTATCTGATCGCCATCGACTACGCATCCCTGGAAGAATATCTGCGCAACATTGCCGATAATGACGAACTCAGCTATCTGGCGATCTTTGACCGTGACGAGCGTTCTGTAGTCAAGCTGGGTGATATGCCTGACACACCCTGGCCTGCTCTCGATGAACACCCGCTGCAGGTCAGTGACGGCATTTTTGACGTTGCCGCTCCGATTCTGATCGGTGACCAACTCCTGGGTCAGGTCCGCATGGGTCTCTCACTGACACAGATGAACGCAACCATTCACACGGCAAGGGTCAACAGTGTTGCTATTGCCGGGACGGAAATCACGCTGACCATACTCGCGACCGTATTCATCGGCTTGCGACTGACACGCCGTCTGGGCCGATTGGCAAATGCCGCCCAACAAGTCGGCGCCGGTGACTACACGACAACAGTCGCTACCGAAATTGACGATGAAGTCGGCAAGACCGCGGCAGCGTTCAACCACATGGTGTCGGAAGTTTCCGAGCGCACACGACGGATGCAGAACCTGCTCGCCAGGGAACGTGTAATTGAAGAGACTTCCATAGATGGAATGGTGACCTATGGTGACGACCTGATAATTTTATCGCAGAATCCGGCTATAACGTCACTGTTCGGCTATGCAGGCCGGGCGCTGATTGGACAACCGGTTACCTGTCTGTTGAGCGATGAGGACTGGGAAGGTAGCCACTGGAAACAACCGACACCCACACGCACAGAGCTCACCGGGCTACGCAAGGATAGTACCGAATTCCCGCTTGAGCTGTTTATCGGCCGTGTCGACCTCGATGGCAAGCCCCTGTACGCCGCCACCCTGCACGACATCAGTGAACGCAAGCTCAAGGAACATGAGTGCATGACCCTGCTGGAAGGCAACCGTTTCCTGGTCCATAAATCGCTTGCTGTACAGGAGGAAGAACGCCGTTACCTGGCGCGTGAACTACACGATGAGCTTGGGCAGTGTCTGACCGCGATCCAGGCTGACGCCAGGATAATCCATGATCGATCCGGGAACGCTGACAGCCACCTGAAGGCAAGCGCACAAGCAATACTCACTTTATCCTCACGCATTTACGACGTTGTCCACTCCATGATGCAGCGACTTCGGCCCGTCGTGCTCGATGATCTCGGTTTGATCGCAGCTATCGAAGAAGAAGTTAACGCCTGGCAACAGCGCTACAAAACAGTGGATCTCCAGTTCAACGTCGACGGTGACGTGTCGGCTTTGGAAGAAACGATCAATATTTCCGTTTACCGTATTGTTCAGGAAGCCCTGACCAACATTTCCAAGCATTCCGAAGCAACCCGGGTGACTATCGAACTTGCCAAACAGGAATGCGATGATACGGCCTGCCTGCTGTTAAAAATCGAAGACAATGGCAGCGGCATGGATCCGGGACAGCGTAACCGCGGCCTGGGATTACTCGGCATGCGTGAACGCATCGAAGCAATTAACGGCAGCTTTTCCATACATTCCGAACCCGGCAAGGGCCTGCGCCTGCAGGCCAGGGTGCCATTACCCGAATATGAAGCCGCCTGAAAACAGATAAAGAGGTTATTAGTGGATACCATTAAGGCGTTGCTGGTCGATGATCACGAAGTCGTCAGGGCTGGCTACCGCCGCTTGCTGGAAAGCACCGGAAAAATTGAGGTCGTGGCTGAAGCCTCCGACGGCGAAGATGCTTACCGGTCGTACATGCAGCACCAGCCCACGGTCGTAGTCATGGACCTGAGCATGCCCGGCATTGGCGGGCTCGACGCCAGCCGACGCATTCTGGCACGAGATGAATCGGCACGAATCCTGGTTTTCAGCGTGCATGAGAACGAGATCTACCTTAACCGCGCCCTGGATCTTGGCATCCTCGGATATATCTCCAAGCGCAGTGCCTCCCGGGTGATGGTCGACGCGGTTCGTCAGGTGGCAAAAGGCGAACTGTATATCGGCCAGGAAATGACGCCCTTCCTGGTCAAGCGAACTGTCTCCACAGACAGCCAGCTTATCGCCGACCTGTCGCCACGTGAATTCGAGGTGTTTCGACTGCGTGCCGAGGGCAAGTCCGTCAATGAAATTGCCGAGATGCTCAACGTCAGCCCCAAGACAATAGGTCATCACAACACCAGCGTTAAACAGAAACTGGGGCTGGCCAACTCGGCTGAACTCACCCGCCTTGCTATCCGCCTTGGTCTGGTTACACCATAAATAATAACAAGTTAGTTATTACACCTGGATTTACTCATAGTCAGATTCAGGCATCTACTCAGTCATTTTAAGGATTTTTCCTATACCTCGGGTTTACCCCAGCAGCTAGTCTGTCGCGTGTTTTATTAAACCAATAAACAACAACACTGGAGGAGTACCCAATGGCTATGCACGAATTTGTCAAGAAGGCGGGGAGCTGCGCGTTAGCATCTGCCCTGTCCCTGGCCTTCCTCGGCCTTAACACGGCCCAGGCGTCCTGATTCCCATTCGGACGATGAGACCGTCACACTGATCGAAATGGGTGACCTGCACGGCACCCTGGTTCCACACGCTGCCATTATGAAAAACCCGGATGGCAGTGAATATGAAGCCGCCAGTGCCGGCGGTCTTGCCCGGCTGAAAACCGTCGTTAACGAATATCCGTGCCGATAACCCTGAAGCGGTTCTGCTTTCCGCGGGTGATTTGACCCACGGCAGTGCAGAAGCCATGTTTACTGTTGGCGATGCCATGATGATACCGATGAATGCATTTGGTATCGATGTGTATACACCGGGCAACTGGGACTTTGGCTACGGCGCCGCCGTATTCCGTAATCGCTTTACCACATTCGGTCCGAAGCCAACTATTCCGGGCTAATATTCGCACCATGTCCGGTTATATCGGCTGTGATGATGTGCCTGTTATTGCCGGCCTGACCGATGAAGCCAGTGGTTATACCTGTACTGAAAATCTGGCTACTGCACCTTTCCCAACCCCTGCCAGGTCTGGGTGTTATCAAGGCAAGCTTCCCGGCCGTTGCTGCCAATCTCTATAACGCGGCCCCGTTACCAGCAGCTTTGCACGGCAAACCGGTATTACCGGCGTATCAAATGCTGGAACGCAACGGCACAAAAATTGCCGTTATTGGTATTACCGCCTCTATCGTTCCGCAACAGGCCGACACCTTCAATATCACCTTTCGTTTTACCCAGGGCGTTGAAGAACTACCCGGCTTGATCGAAAAGGTGAAAGAAGAAGAGGGAGCAGAACTGATCGTTGTCCAGTCCGAACTTGGCCTGTCGCAGAACATCAAGATTGCACAAAGCTTTAAAGATATCGACGTGATGTATTCGGCGCATACCCATGAAGTTACATTGGGTGCTTTGCTGGTGAGCAATGAACGAAGTCACTAGAACCACACCTGGTAAAGCATTGAGCAGCGGTGAGCGTCGTCAGCTTCGCAAGGGTGCGGCCATTGTTGTGGAAACCAACCGCGATATGTATGTCGGTCGTCTTGATCTTGAAATGGACGGTGGTGATATCGTAAATTTCACATGGGAAGCGATTCCTGTTGATGAATCTGTTGCAGAAGACCCTGCCATGGCTCGAACTGGTTGCTGCCATGGAAGAAGACTTCATCGCCGGTGAAGATGGTGAAGTTATTCGTCATACCTTCCGCCCGGGTGGTTTCAACCCTCCTGCAGTGAAAGGTCTGCAGCTGGTGGACGACCTCGACACCGTAGTGGGTTATACCGATACCTTGCTGCTGAGACACAGCGTACTGGAAGACACGCTGAATAACTTCATTGCTGATGGCATCCGTGAAGTGACTTCACCTGTGGTACAGGGCAGTGGTGTAGCAGGCTGGGAGAACGGTGTCGATATCTCCATGGCTAATGGTTTCCGTTTCGGTAACGCCGTATTGCCGGGTAGCCCGATTACATTACGTGACCTGTATACCTGGTTCCCGATTGCACCTGCAGTCAATGTCGCTGACTTCTCGGGTCAGTCCATCCAGAACAGCCTGAATACCATTCTGGGTGCAGTGTTTGACCGTAATGTGTTCATGCAACGTGGTGGCTGGTACCTCGGCCTTGCCAACATGGAACAGAAGATCGACCTTAAAAACAGGCCGTTCAGCAGTTCAGGCAGCCGTGTTGTTGAAACAAAAATCGGTGGTCAGCCGCTGGACCTGGGCAAGCGTTATGTATTTGCTTCCTGCTATGGACACGGCAACCCGCTGGATGATGTCTGCCGTACCGGCGGTGGTGCCAACTTCAAGTTCTTCCAGTTAGCTGATGCCGATGATTACACCAGTGCTATCACGCTGGCTGATCCGGTTAACAGTGAAGGCGTTATTGTTGGTCCTGTTGTCAAACAGGTTGCACCGGATAACTTCCTGCATCCTGTGCATGCACTGCGCCGCTACCTGGATGACCTGCCAGACAACACTGTGACCGATGCCCAGTTTGGTACCGGCCAGGGTCGTGTGGTTACCGTGGATTCCAAAAATCCGGGCAATCTGCCGCAGCCTGAAAGTGAGCAAATCGGACAGCCTGACAACACGCCTGATCCCAGCTTTGTGCAACCACCGTTTGGTGCCGGTCCGAACTTCTTTTCCGGCACAATCGGTCACTCACATTCACATTAACCACGTCGTAAGCTGAAGGACTAAAGGGCGGCCAATTGGCCGCCCTTTTTCATTTGCCTGTACTGCCCGGGTTACGATCTGCTATCCATGGCAGAACAATATTTCCAGTCCATGCGTACGAAAACACGCAGATTCGTTGGGAATTCAACCCGTCAGTTCAGCATAAGTTGCAGCAAAAGCTGCAATTGCCTTATCCAAATCATCTCTTGTGTGGGCTGCCGAAATCTGAGTGCGGATTCTTGCCTTGCCTTTTGGCACAACCGGGAAGAAGAAGCCAATAGCATAAATCCCGTGTTCCAGTAATTTCCGGGACATTTCCTGCGCCAGCGTGGCATCCCCGAGCATGACCGGCACAATCGGATGATTACCTGGATTTACCTCGAAACCCGCAGCTCGCATCCCGTTCCGGAAATAGCGCGTATTTTCTTCGAGACGATCGCGCAATTCTGTCGACGCAGAAAGCATCTCCAGCACTTTGATCGTGGCCGCACAAATTGCCGGCGCCACGGTATTCGAAAACAGGTATGGGCGTGAGCGCTGACGTAACATTTCGATAATTTCCTTACGTCCGGATGTGTAGCCTCCTGAAGCGCCTCCCAATGCCTTACCGAATGTTCCGGTAATAATATCGACCCGGTCCATCACGCCACAATACTCGTGGACTCCGCGGCCACTTTTACCCATAAAGCCGACGGCATGACAGTCATCATGATGAACCATCGCGTCATATTTATCAGCGAGATCACATATTTTATCCAGCTGCGCAATGGTGCCATCCATTGAAAACACGCCATCCGTGGTAATCAGTATCCGGCGCGCACCACCAGCCTTCGCCTCTTCCAAGCCTGGCCGCAAGATCTTCCATATTGTTGTTTTTATATCGAAAGCGTGCGGCTTTACACAGGCGTACACCATCAATTATCGAAGCATGATTCAATTCATCTGATATCACGGCATCTTCGGCGTTCAGGATAGTCTCAAATAGGCCCGTATTGGCATCAAAACAGGCCGCATAAAGAATAGTGTCTTCCATACCCAGGAAGTCCGTCACCTTGTCTTCGAGCACAGTATGAATAGTTTGTGTGCCACAGATAAAACGCACCGAAGAGAGCCCAAAGCCCCACCGGTCATAGCTATCCTTCGCTGCCTGTATGACTTCCGGGTTATTGGCCAGCCCCAGGTAATTATTCGCGCACATATTGATAACCTCGCTGCCATCAGCAAGGGTAATATTATTTTTCTGGTCAGAAGCAATGACACGCTCGGTCTTCCACAAACCGGCTTCTTTTATCTCGGCCAGGTCCCTGGCCAGACTTTCTTTTGCACTTCTGAAGCTCATTATCGTCCCTTCATCTACTGTTCGCCCCAGTTAAGGATAACCTTGCCGGACTGGCCGGAACGCATTACATCAAACCCTTGCTGGAAGTCCGTAAAGTGGAAACGGTGGGTGATAATCTTTTCCAGGGGAAGGCCACTTTGCACCATCATGGTTCCCTTGTACCAGGTTTCAAAGATTTCGCGGCCATAAATGCCTTTTATAAAGAGACCTTTAAAAACAACCTGGTTCCAGTCAATGCCGGTGCCATCCGGCATGATAGCCAGCATCGCGATGTGTCCGCCGTTTATCATTTTACTGAGCATGTCTTTAAAGGCATTCGGTGAACCGGACATTTCCAGTCCGACATCAAAGCCCTCGAAAATCCCCAACTCACACATAAACTCTTTACTGATCGGCCCGTCATTCACATTCAGGGGAATTGCTTTGGGAACAATCTTTTTAACCAAATCCAGCCGGTATTGATTCAGGTCGGTAATCACTATATTGCGCGCGCCACAATGAGCCGCCACCATCGCTGCCATGATACCTATAGGACCCGCGCCGGTGATTAATACATCCTCACCAACCATATTGAACGACAAGGCTGTATGAACTGCGTTTCCAAACGGGTCAAAGCAGGCCAACAGATCCGTGGACATAGACCTGCTGGGCCTGTATACGTTTTTTGCAGGAATGGATAAATACTCGGCAAAAGCACCTGTACGGTTGACGCCCACGCCAATCGTATTCGGACAAAGGTGACGGCGACCCGCCAGGCAGTTGCGGCAACGCTCGCAGACAATGTGCCCCTCACCGGAAACCACATCACCAATTTCCAGACCGGTAACATTGGAGCCCATCTCCGCTATCACACCGGCAAACTCATGGCCTATGGTCATCGGCACCGGAATCGTTTTCTGCGCCCACTCATCCCAGTTATAAATATGGATATCCGTACCGCATATGGCTGTTTTCTGAATTTTAATCAGGACATCATTATTCCCCACCTCCGGCACTGGTACCTCTTCCAGCCACAGGCCTTCCTCAGCACGTTTTTTGACTAACGCTTTCATTCAGGGATGATCTCCCAACGGTGATTCGGCAGAATCCGATGCCTCGTCCACATCCCGGATAAACATCACTACGCCATTACCAAGCGTAACCAGCACTGGCTGGGATCCGGGAACTGCATACGTCCAGTCGGCACCATTGCGGGATGTGGGGTTACCACAGGTTTCGAGCAACTGCTTCTCGGTATCACCAGGCGAAACAATAGTGCCATGGCATTCCAGGGAGCCACCATATGCAGCAAGTGGTGCCAGCAAAATAACCCCGGCTGCCATTGCGTAACAGTTGTTTAAGCTCACATTTTTCTCCCAACATTGTACGGGTAGTTTCATCGAGCCCTTCAAATCCCGATGCAACGCTTGAACACAAGCATAACAAAACCCGTATTTTTCACCAACGTCCGAACAACAGGATACCGTACACAGTAATAACAAGCTCGCTGCGCGCATGTAATGCTGTTTCGGTATTCATAGATAAATTTACTCTCTTCGTCAGGCCAGCAACGCGACACTCTTGGCTTGAGCGTATACTTTTTTTCCACGTTCCAGTCCAAGCAAAGCGGCGGATTTTCGGGTAACACGTGATAATAACGGCACGCCACCTGCCAACAGGCGCACGGTTACCTGCGCACTGCCTGTAGGCTTAATTTCATCAATGGTTGCCGGAAATATGTTCAGGATACTGGTACCGGATTGATGCTCCAGGGTAAGACTCACATCGCGCGCAGCGACACGCAACCTGACTGAACGCCCGGTCGGCAAGGCTTTGTGTGCAACGCTAAAACGGCCACCGGGAAAATCAAGATACGTCAGTTCGTAATCCTCATCGTGTCCTGCAACCACCGCTTCGACAAGCGCTTCGGCATCACCACCGTGCGCCATTGGAAGGTCGAGCCGGGTCAACATGTTGCCAATTGGGCCGGTCGATTTAACCCGACCCGAGTCAAGCAACACCAGGTGATCCGCCAGGCGAGCCACCTCGTCCGGTGAGTGACTGACATAGAGCACGGGAATATCCAGTTCATCATGCAACGATTCAAGATACGGCATGATCTCCTGCTTGCGGGCCAGATCCAGTGCTGACAGCGGCTCATCCATGAGCAGGATACCGGGACTCACGGCCAACGCACGGGCGATGGCCACCCGCTGCCGCTCACCACCGGAAAGCTGATCTGTTCCACGCTCCAGCAAATGGCCGATGCCGAGCAACTCGATTGCCTTGCTCAAAGATACCTTGCGTTCTGATGCCGGCACGCGTTTCAGGCCGTATTCCAGATTTCCGCGCACACTGAGATGCGCGAACAAATTGGCTTCCTGGAAGACATAGCCCAGGGAGCGCCGATGTGTCGGAACGAACTGCCTGGCAGACTGCCAGACCCGGTCACCCACTTTCAAAAACCCTTCACGGCAACATTCCAGCCCGGCAATAGCGCGCAGCAGTGTAGTCTTGCCGCACCCCGAGGGTCCAAGCAGGGCGGTAATACCCTGGCCAGGAATGTTCAGATCCACATTCAGCGAAAAGTCACCCCTGTCTATTTTGAATCTGGCTTCAATCGTCATGGGTGCACCAGCCTGAACCGGCGATTGAGGGCATACACTGTTATCAACATGGTGAACGAGAGCAACAACAGCGCGCCCGACAACCAGTGCGCATGTGCATACTCCATTCCTTCAACGTGATCATAAATAGCGATGGACACTACCTGGGTTTCGCCGGGTATATTGCCGCCGATCATCAGCACCACACCAAATTCGCCCAGCGTGTGGGCAAACCCCAGCACAGCGGCAGTCAGAAAGCCCGAACGGGCCAGTGGTATGGCCACTGTAAAAAACCGATCCAGTGGCGACGCACGCAAGGTTGCGGCCACTTCGAGCGGACGGCGGCCAATGGCTGCGAAAACCGCTTGCAGCGGTTGCACGACAAAGGGCATGGAGTAAAACACCGAGCCAATCACCAGGCCGGTAAACGTAAAGGCCAGCGGTCTGCCACCGAGTGCTTCCATAAGGCCACCCACCGGGCCATTGGGGCCAAGTGCTATCAACAGATAGAAGCCCAGCACGGTAGGCGGCAAAACCAGCGGCAGGGCAACCACAGCCTCCAGAACAAACCTGAATCGCCATTGAGTGCGCGCCATCCACCAGGCCAGCGGCGTTCCCAACAACAAGAGGATTAAGGTGGTAACGCCCGCCAATTTGAGGGTGATCGCCAGGGCGGTAAGGTCGGCGGCACTGAGCATGCTACTAATTAAACCACTCTGTCCATAAAATTTATAGTAATTCCAATGACTTCTGAATTCCAGCCACAAAACAGACCACTCGACCACCTGCACACAGGTATTTCCGGCATCTATATAACCAAACCCTAATGTGACGTATAATCTTCGCCCTTTGCCCCTCAGAAAAGGCCCGTCCTATGTCCTCTGCCGAAGAATCACCCAGCTTTTCCAGCTTTGGACTGTCGAGCCCGCTGCTCAAAGCCCTCAATGATGTGGGTTACGAAACGCCCTCGCCCATTCAGGAACAGTGCATACCCCATCTACTGAATGGCAGCGATATTATTGGCCAGGCACAAACCGGCACCGGCAAAACAGCAGCCTTTGCGCTGCCGCTACTTGACCGGATTGATATCAAGCAAAACCAACCGCAGCTACTGGTGCTGGCCCCTACCCGTGAACTTGCCATACAGGTGGCAGAAGCCATACAGACTTATGCGCATCACATGAAGGGCTTTCATGTGCTGCCAATCTACGGCGGCCAGGCCTATGACGTGCAGCTAAGGCCGCTCAAACGCGGCGTGCATGTCGTGGTAGGCACCCCTGGCAGGGTCCTGGATCACATAAAACGCGGCACCCTGAAGCTGGACAATCTAAAGGCCCTGGTACTCGACGAAGCTGACGAAATGCTGCGCATGGGATTCATCGATGACGTTAAATGGGTCATGGAGCGCCTGCCGGAAGAGCGCCAGATTGCCCTGTTCTCCGCGACCATGCCGCCGGTTATTCGCAAAGTTGCCAACCAGTTTTTGAAAAACCCCCAGGTGGTGAAAATACAGACTAAAACCACCACCGCACCAACCATCAGACAAAGATACTGGCAGGTATCAGGCACTCACAAACTCGATGCGCTTACCCGTATCCTGGAAGTTGAGCCCTTTGATGCGCTGCTGATTTTTGTCCGCACCAAAACAACTACTACTGAACTTGCGGAAAAACTACTGGCAAGAGGTTTTGCTGCCGAAGCCATCAATGGCGACATTCCCCAGAAAAACCGCGAGCGCACCATTGAGCAACTCAAGAAAGGCAAAATAGACATCCTCGTCGCCACCGATGTTGCTGCACGAGGACTTGATGTCGAGCGCATCAGCCATGTCATCAATTACGACATCCCGTACGACCCTGAATCCTATGTGCACCGCATTGGACGAACCGGACGTGCCGGACGCAGTGGAGAGGCGATTCTGTTCGTTGCTCCACGCGAGAAGAACATGCTGCGAACCATAGAAAAAGTGACGCGACAGCCGATCGAACCAATGCAGCTGCCCTCGGCCAAGATCATTAACCAACAGCGCATTAACTCGTTCAAGCAAAAGATTACCGACACGCTGTCCAACCGCAACATGGATATGTTCCAACAGCTGATCCTCGATTACCACGAGGAAACGGGGACGGAACCCCTGCAAATTGCTGCTGCACTCGCACAGCTGGCGCAGGGCGAGCAGCCGCTGCTGGTATCGGAAAAAGAATCACGCCCTGCAGAGAAAGAACGCAGGACACATTCAGACGGCAAGGCAAAATCCGTGAAAACGCGCCCCAACCAACTGAAATCGGATCCAGACGTGGAAATGTGCCGGTTCAGACTTGAAGTTGGTTACCGGGATGACGTCAAACCGGGGAACATACTTGGTGCTGTCGCCAACGAAGCCGACATAGACAGTCGCTACATCGGCAGCATCGATATTTACGATGAATTCTCGACCATCGACTTGCCTGCCGGCATGCCCAAGGAAACCTTTGAAGTTCTTAAAAAGACCCGGGTTTGCGGAAAAGCACTACGTATTTCGGAACTGAGTGATGCCGACCGAAAATCTGCCCCACATAAACGCAATACAAAAGGAAAAGGTAAAGGAAAACCAACAGCATCGAAGCCGGATCGGAAGCGATCACCAAAAAGCAAAAAGAAGGCGAAGGCCCGCGCCAAAACCAAAAAGCCCGCACGCCAGAAGAGCAGTCAGTAATCAGTCAGGGCGTTGCGTAACCAAATTCGCGAACCAGCGCCCGCGACTCATCGCTTTTCACGAATGACAGAAATGCCCGCGCCACAGCACTCTCTTTCAGCAACACGGCTTGCTGATCAACAGGCGTATAAAGCGCCTGCGGCACCTCCCACCAGGAGCCTTCGACAGGATGGCCAGGCCGCCTCACCTGGGAATAAGCCACGAAACCCAGCTCGGCATTGCCGCTCTTGACGAACTGGAAAGCCTGCCCGATATTCTCCCCACGCACCACTCTCGTATTCAATTCGTCCCATAGTCCTCGAGCGCGCAGGACTTCCTCGGCGGCCTTGCCGTACGGTGCAAGCCCGGGATTGGCAATGGCCAGATAAGTAAATGCACCCTTTGCCAGCACCTCACCTTCGGTACCAATATATCCCGCCCGTGGGCTCCACAGGACGACCTTTCCTCTCGCATAGGTAAAACGACTTCCAGGCAGGGCAAAACCTGCTTTCTCCAACAACTCAGGCCGCTTGATATCGGCGGCAAAAAAGGCATCAAACGGGGCCCCGTTCCTGATCTGGGCATAATGTTTACCGGTAGATCCATAAATCAGCGTAACCTTGTGCCCGGTAGCTGCCTCGAACTGTGCCGAAAGAATTTTGATGACATTGGCGAAATTACTCGCTACCGCAACGCGTATTTCTTCAGCGGCTGCCTGCCCGCTCGCAAGCACCATCATGGCTAATGAAAGCAGCACGGGAAGTACTGCACGTGCGTGCATGCGTTTAGATAACAATCTTGATTTCGTGCGCTTCAATCACCGGTTACGCTCTTGTCTCTATGCCCGGATCCAGGTTTAATCGGCCATCCTCTTCCAGGACCCCTATTGACCCACCACCCGCGTCGGTTACCACCACTACCGTCTCCTGAAACAACGGACGGCGAACAAACACCAGTTTCCAGCCAAACCCTTCGATTTTATGCAGCTCACCGAGCTGGGCTTGATTCAGATAGTCTTTGATGTCATCCGGTACAGGCTGTTCGCCTTTCCTTTTATCTTCGCTCACTACATTCTCCTTTCATTAACCACTGACTCCCTGAGACTACCAACAAAGCACCTGCCGGGCCAGAGATCGCAACCATCCGGAACTGCCGGCCGGAAAATTACGTCAATCGCATCATTTTAATGGAATACTGACTCGCGCTTCAGCTGATAGCGCGGGTTAAACCGGCGCCACAGGACGACGAAGGAATATTTGAATATCGACTGGATGGCAACGATCACGACGAGCCCGGGAGACAGACCAAACCTGGACCGCAGCAACCCCGGGAGAGCAAGTGTAAAGAATCCCAAAAACCAGTCTGGAATACCTTACAAATGGCCACTTGGCCAATGTCCTAATAATCGATTAATTCAAGATTTATCCGTGTATTAGGATTCCCGGCATCCAATATGCTTATATTTTCCGGTATGCAGTAATGGAGATAGTTTATGAAGACGCATCTGACGAGCATATCTCTTGCCCTGATTTTTGTTTTTTGCCTGTTGGCAATTGATTCAGTGAGAGCCGCTTACCCGGGTTAACCATCATGGAACGCCGAACATCAGAACGCAAATTCATCGACGTGAACGTTTACGTTTCACTGCCAGGGCAGTCTGCGGTTTGCTGTACGGCAAGCGATATCAGCGATATTGGCGTTTTTCTCAAAACCAACCCGCTCTATGTGCCAAGGCGTAAGCAGCTGAAGCTGGTATTTGCGCTCCACATGAATTCTTCCAATGTAGTACGTATGCACCATGTATCAGCAGTAGTTACCCGCTCTGAATCCAATGGCGTTGGCATGATGTTCTGCGAGAACAAACGCGGGCAATCTGCCAGGCAAGAACGCAATAGCTCTGCATAAAACGCCTTCCCCGGACGACAGCGCTTTCATTGCCCGGCTTCATCATAACAAGCCTGCAATAATGCCTGCATCTTGTCCCGACCCAGACTTTCCAGCAGTTCGATATTGCGTTCGGGAATCCGATCCGGATCCGGATAACTGGCGATGGCACGCTCCAGGCTGTCCTCCCGGATCAGGTGCAACATGGGATAGGGAGATCGGTTGGTATAGTTTTCCACATCATCAGGCCGGGTACCGGAAAACTGGTAATCAGGGTGAAAACTGGCCACCTGGTAAACGCCTTCGAGTTCCATCTGCATCAGCAACCTGTCCACATAGTTCAGAAACTGGTTGTAATCAAAAAAGTCCTGCAGCACCCCGGGGTGAATTAACAAAGTGGTCTCCACTGCTTCGTCATTGTTAAGCAATTCCAGCTCGGCCTGCAGGTCCGCCAGCAGTTGCTCTTCAGTTTCTGCTTCTGATACAGAAAACCGCACCCGGCCGTTTACTAATTCCCGTCTGGCAAAGGGACAGAGGTTCAGGCCCACCACCACAGTTTCGACCCAATGTCGCACCGGCCCGATTGTTTTCTCATGTCCCACTAATACACCCGAACGAAATAATACTTTTTTCAGTGCCCCAGGTACTCGTCAACAAGACGGGCAACCTTGTCATGCAAATGATCCTCAAATTCATCCAGGTCTTTCTTGAATAGCCCCAGATACTTTGCCGCCTTATCGTGAGTGAGTTTCTTGTTACTTATCTTGTACTGCATTTCGGGCAGTGATTTATCCTCCCTGGGGACCAGCTCCCAGTGAACAAAATCCGAATCGATAGTCTCGACCTGTTTCTGGGCGAATTCACAAAATTTCTTGATATGCTTTTTGCCCTCTGGCCCGAGGCAGCCAGGCTCAACCCTGCATACAACCATCAGTTTCTGGTCTTGTGATAATGGCAATTTAATTTTCATACTCTGTTTTACTCTACGTTTACTTTCGTACCAAAGCTGAAACCAACTGGCCGGGTCCGCAATTCCACTATTAATCTTCAGCAGTAAAGCCAAAGGCTTTATCGTGAACATAAACCAGTTTGCAGTCCTCGATATATTTGGCATCGTGGATTCTATTGGCCTTGATATATCCGGTGTCTCCCTTGCCAAGGTATATTTTATCACCATCAGCAACAAGGCCATCGGATGTTTTCATATAGAACTGGATCGCCATCCTGCCTTCGATGACAACGGTCATGTCATCACCTGGATGTGAGTGCGGCGGTTCTTCCGAACCCGATTCCCACCGCTCCAGCATAACTTCAGCACCATCCGGATTGGCCGGAAAGGTCGTTCTTACGGTAAAACCTTCCGGCGTATCGGGGACGGACACATGGTTCTCCCAAATAGCGGAGGTGTTACCGGTTACTTCCTTATCACTAATGCTCATATTTATCCTTTAGCCAGTTATTCAGTTGTTCCAAATACATGGTCACACCTTGAAGCGAAACCTTGGCAAACTGATATTGAAACGAATAGCCAACATGCGCGCAGTAAAGATGCTCAGGCCGGCGATAGCCGCTGCATAAGTAACATCTGTGCGCAAATACAGGAGGCCAATAAACAACAATGAACCACCCCATGACACTGTTGCATAGAGCGGACTCTGAAACACGACTGGCGGTTCATTGCTCAACACATCGCGGAAAATACCGCCCATGGTGCCGGTCATTACACCCATAAAGCTGGCAACCAGCCAGGGTGCACCTACCATAAGCGAAACCAGACTCCCGGCAATACCAAAAGTTGCCAGGCCGGCGGCATCTGCGACCAGAAATAATCTGGGGGGGGATCACGATCAAGCGCGCCGTTACAAATATGATTATGGCACTACCGAGTGATGCAATAAAAAATCCCTGATCCCGTATCCAGAACACTTCCCGGTCCAGCAGCATATCACGCAGTGAACCACCTCCCAGCCCCGTGGCGATAGCAATAATGATCACGCCGAACAGATCAAACTGTTTAAACCCTGCCTTAAGAACACCAGATGCCGATGAAACAATAACCGCAATAATCGTTATCCAGTACAGACTATCCAATAAGACTGGCGTGGGGTTTACAATCATAGCGATAATCTCATGGGTACTTTTTCTTTTCGTCTATTCATAGGTGAAATATCTTCTGCAATATACGCTCAGCTGAAGGTGTCTTTCACCTTCAGGAATTCCCTTTCAAATCGTACCGGTTAATGTGCGGGATATCATATGCGACGCCCATCCAACAGCTCCCTGATCTGAAGAGGCAGGTAATGGCGCACCGACAAGGTTATTGCCGCCTCATTCTTTTGCCACAGAACCCCTAAATAGATGACCGCTGTACCTATGAGGGTAAGGGCAACCGGGAAAAGCCAACTATCCCTGAATACCTCATTGGCCAGGTACCCGAAGTAAATACAGGCACCAAGGGCGCCAAACACAACGAAAACTTTCCGGACCAGAATAACGCCAATAGTAATCAGTGACAGGTTAATACAGAAATACAGAAATTTTGCCAATTCACTATCGGAGTCCTGGGAGGTCATACCGCCCCAGAACGCCATCACCCCGAACAGGTAGAGCCAAAACGCGTAATCCAGAGTTCTCCCCGACCGAATATCCACCCATAAGGCCAATAGCATCATGCCCAGTCCAAACCACATCGTAATCACGGCTCGTTCCCTGTAGCTGAAGACACCTCCCGTAATCAGTTCTGCGATATCCATCGACATATACCAAAGCGTTGCTGCAATTGGCATTACCAGGAACGGGTATCGGTATCTCCAGAGCATAACCGCGCCAACGAACAGTGTGCCAAGCTCCATGTAGATCCAGAGGAATTTAATGTAGCGGTGATAATCCCGATATGCGACATTTTCTGGCCACCACCCCATGCCTTGCTGAAACCCGTAGACAGCGAGCGGTGTAAGGAGAATAACAAACGCACCACATATACCGGCTGGAATGTCTCTCCCGGCATTGCGAAAGCGGTTTGTTATTTCCAGACCCGCTCCCGCGTACAGCAGACAGATAAACAGAATTCCCCAGCCGCCAAATTGTTCCCAGCCAAGGTTCATGAATACTGTCAGGGCGCCAATCGCAATCAGGCCACCGAGATAATAGAGCACATGGGTAAAATCAAATCGCGGGCCATCTGCAGGAACCGAGCGCAGGTACTCGTACAGAGGATCAACTTGATGCGGCTCAAGAAGGCCCTCCTCGGCCGCACTTTCAAGACTGGATTTGCTAAGTGTCATCGGTTATCCATCTCCGGATTCGACCTGGTAGTTGAAGTGAGCGGCGGCACAACGTTCACTCCACCAACGGCCCGTCATCATTGTCAAATTTCTTCTTCTATCTCAATTTGCAGTTTTTCAAGCTCATCCAGAATCCGAATAAACCTGTTTCCAAACGGTGTAACCTTGTACTCAACTCTGGGTGGAACCTCAGGGAATGCGACGCGCTCCAGGATCCCAAACTCGATATTTCGTTTCAGGCATTCATTCAATACCTTGGTGGACAGCCCTTCAACATTCCGCACCATCTCGCCCGGCCGATTGATCTTGTTTGCCAGCAAATTGTATACGGTAAGCGACCATTTACAGCCGTAAATAGTCTCAACCATCCGTGCACTGCGTTCCGGCGCCGACTTTCTTGAAAATTTATTTTCTATGGTTTTCATAAAAATGCACCAATAAGTACCTACCAAACTGTTTTGTACCCGCTTTCAAGCATTATACGCGGCTAGTTAAACTCGTTCCCGATGTTTCACCAAACCTAACCAGGAGATCGTAATGCACACATCAAATGAAACATGGGCAATGGTAGTGGGTGGCACCAGCGGTATAGGCTATGCCACCGCAAGGCAGCTACTCGAATCGGGGACCAACACCCTGATCGTCGGCAATAACCCTGAAAAACTCGAACATGCTACCGATGCGCTGTCGAAGCATGGAGTAACCGAGCCCTTGCAAGCCAATCTCTACGACCCATCCGGCATCAAGCGCATCGTGGAAGTCGCCAATGACCATAGCCGGCATATTAAATATCTGGTAAATGCTGCGGGTTATTTCAAACCCACACCCTTCCTGGAGCACACAGAAGATCATTATGAAGCCTACATGGAAATCAACAAGTCGCTGTTTTTCATCTCCCAGGCGGTAGCGAAAAACATGATCGCTCACGATGGTGGATCAATCGTAAACATCGGTTCAATGTGGGCAAAGCAGGCCATTAAAGCCACGCCTTCTTCGGCTTATTCAATGGCAAAAGCAGGCCTGCATTCGCTTACACAGCACATGGCAATGGAACTGGCAGATCACCATATAAGGGTTAACGCTGTTTCTCCCGCAGTCGTTAAAACCCCCATCTACGAAGCCTTCATTGAGCCCGAAGTAATGGACAGTACACTGGCCACATTTGACTCTTTTCATCCCATCGGGCGTATCGGCACACCCGAAGATGTTGCCAACACTATATCCTTCCTACTTTCCAGCAAGGCCGACTGGGTAACAGGTGCAATATGGGATGTCGACGGGGGTGTCATTGCCGGAAGAAACTAATCATGCAAACGGGTTGATCGAAAACTGTACGGTCAACCCGGGCATTACTACTAATCTGGTAATTTAACTAACAGACAGCTAATTTATTGCGCGCTCTGGTTAAACGATTTGTTAGCACCCGCCAACTCTGACAGCGCGCCTTTTATCACACGAGCTGACGAGTTCAGAAGAAACGCCGCCAGGAGCGAAGCTATTATTATGTCCGGCAATCCCGAGTTGAATGCCCACACGCCACCAGCTGCAAGAATAACCGACAGGTTAGCTGCAATGTCATTTCGTGAGCACTCAAAAACAGAGCTCATATTGATGTCCTCACGGCGATGGCGCCAGAGCAAAAAAAGACATGCGCCGTTTGCAGCCAAACCGGCAAGACTAAAGATGGTCATTATTTCATATGAGGGCAATACGGGGCTGGCAAGCCGGTAAATTATCTGCACCACCACAAGACAGGCTGCAATGAAAATCAAGCCGCCTTTAAACAGAGCAACCCGCGCCTTGGTAGCCGGGCCCCGGGTCACGGCAAACAAGCTCAACCCGTATGTCAATGCATCGCCCAGATTGTCCAGGCTGTCGGAGAGCAAGGCAGTCGATTTACCGTAAAATGCTGCTGCAGCTATGACAACAAACATGATGGCATTGATCCACAGTACCTTGACAAGGGTACCACGCTGCCTCTCGTGCAGAGCGTCGACGACACAACCGTTTCCGCAGCAAGACCCCATTAATTACTCCCGAGATATCTAACGACAGCTACAATTTGCAGCGAAATGCAGCGCAACGTAAGACGTGTTTATTCCGGCTTTCAGATCAAGAATTGTTACTCGGCCTTCACCCGCAAACGCCCGTCACCCGCTTTGCGCAGATCTACTGACAGCCGATTCGGTGTCCAGCCATGCACCTTGTCATGGGCTTCAATGTACACCTTCGTGATACCTTCCGGGATCTTCACGCTACCCAGGCTACGGGTAAAAGGCTGCTCATCAACATGGGGATGGTAGAGCACCCGGTCGCCCAGTATATTGCCCTCGCCATCCACTACACGCCAATTGTCTGCATAGTGATCCCAGCCGGTGTCACCATGCTCCAGCGTCACGCTCACTGACCAGCGGTTACCGTCATTGACCTGGAACTCCGCGGCAAGGATTTTTACATCCCCGGCACTTGCTGTATCGAGCATAGCCGGGGCCAGAATAACTGCCAGCAAGGCGTTCGATTTATTAAGCTTCTTCATTGTAAATCCCTGTATTGGGCCTTTCATATTTCTCTGGTATTAGCTGACACTTCGGCGAGCTCCGGTGCGATATGACTGGCATCACTATGATCCCTGGCCAGCAGCAGGTACACCGCGGGCACCACAAACAGCGTGAATAACGTACCGATTCCCAGACCAGTAGCGATGGTCAAACCAATATGGAAACGACTGACGGCACCGGGGCCACTTGCCATCAGTAATGGCACCATGGCAACGATCATGGACACCGTAGTCATCAGGATAGGTCGCAAACGAATGGCGGCAGCGCTTTCAATGGCCTTGCGTTTACTCAGCCCTTCGGTGATTTGCAACTGGTTGGCGAACTCGACAATGAGTATGCCGTTTTTGGCAATCAATCCGATCAGCGTTATCAGGCCAACCTGCGTGTAGATGTTAATGGTTGCAAAGCCAAGGGTGATAAAGGCCAACGCCCCGGCAATGGACATGGGTACCGACACCAGGATGATCAACGGGTCACGCCAGCTTTCAAACTGGGCAGCAAGCACCAGGTAGATGACCAGCAGTGACAGGAAGAAGGTAATGATCAGTGCACTGCCTTGCTGGGCGAACTGCCGCGACTGACCAGCGTAGTCCCAGGAATAGCCTCGCGGGAAGATTTCCCGTGCGCTGGTTTCCAGGTAGGCCAGTGCATCCCCCAGGGGTACACCGGGCGCCATAACGCCCATCAGTGTCAGCGAATTGAGCTGCTGGAACTGGGTCCGCTGGCTGGGCTCCACAGTTTCTTTCAGGGTGATAAACGCGTCCAGCGGGACCAGTTGTGCGGTGCCTTGCAGGCCTGCTGAAGCGGCCTGGCGGGAACCACTCTCGACCAGCTCACCGTTCCCCGGCCTTATATAGTAGCTCTTTAACATATCGGGCTGTAGCCGATAGTCGCGTGACACCTGCGGGATAACCTTGTAACTGCGCCCTTCCAGACTAAACCGGTTGATGTCGTTACCGCCCAGCAAAGTGGCCAGGTTGCGGCCGATGTTCGCCATGGAGATACCCAGGTCGCCTGCGCGGTCGCGGTCTATAACCAGCGTGGTGCGTGGCCGGCTGTATTGCAGATCTTTCATCAGGAACATGAACTGGCCACTACCCATGGCACGGCCAATCAGCTGGTTGGCCAGGTTGTTAAGCTCCAGGTAACTGGCATCACTGGTCATGACGAATTGCACAGGCAGCCCGCCACCCGATCCCGGCAGGCTGGGACGCGGAAAGACCGCTGTCTGAAAACCGGCTATCTTCTCCAGCTTGCCCTGCACTTCCGGCTGCACCTGCATTTGTGAACGCGGGCGTTTCGAAGGCGGCTCCATTTTGAAACCGCCAAAAGTGGTGGTCGGCTCTCCCCTGCCGAGCAGGAAGAAGCTCTCGTGATACTCGGGCACACTTTCGAAAGCATCGACAATCTGGCGCGTATAGGCCTGGTTGTAATCAATGGTTGCCGTTTGTGGTGCGGTCGCCTGGAAGAACAGGATGCTCTGGTCTTCCACCGGCGCCAGCTCCTGCTTGCTGGTTACAAACATAAATACGATAGATACCAGTACGACACCGGCAAACAGCAGGGTGACGGGCAATGATTCCAGCGTGCCGTGCAGTCGCTTCTGATAACCGGCCGCCAAACGTTCGAACCAGTGTTCCACCCACTGCTCAAACCTGCCCTGCTGACCGTGTGGCTTCAGGACTTTTGCGGACAGCATCGGTGACAGGGTCAGGGCGACAACACCGGAAATCAACACGGCACCTGCCAGGGCAAAGGCAAACTCGGTAAACAGGGTTCCCACCAGTCCGCCCATAAAGCCGATGGGTGCGTACACAGCGACTAATGTAGTGGTCATGGCAATAATCGGCAACGCCAGTTCGCGCGCACCGATAAGCGCAGCGTCGAAACGCGACTTGCCCATTTCGATATGCCGGTGCACGTTCTCCACCACAATGATAGCGTCGTCCACTACCAGGCCGATGGCGAGCACCATGGCAAGCAGGGTCAACAGGTTGACCGAGAAGCCCATCAACAACATAAGGAACGCGCCACCGACCAGGGACAGCGGCACAGCCACCGCCGGCACGATAGCCGCACGTGCGGAACCCAGCGACAGGTAGACCACCACCAGCACAATACCGATGGCTTCGATGAGGGTTTTGAATACCTCGTCGATAGAGTCCTCGATGAACACACTGGCATCATAAGGAATGTGCACCTGCAACCCTTCAGGCAGCTGGGTACGAATCTCGGGTATCAGCTCGCGCACCCGCCTGGCAACATCCAGCGGATTGGCGCCGGGCGCCTGTTTCATACCGACAAAGATAGCCGGCTTGCCCTTGTACCAGCTGGTTGAGTCGTAATCTTCGGCACCAAGCTCTATGTTGGCAACGTCCGCCAGCCGCACCAGGGTGCCGTTGGCCGAGCGCACCACCAGGTTACGAAAATCTTCCTCACTGGCAAGATCTGTCGTGGCAGTCAGGTTAATGGCCGTGTACGCCCCCTTGGACTGACCCACGCCGGCCAGATAGTTGTTGGTGCGTAACACGTCACGCACATCATTGGCGGTCACACCAAGGGCTGCCATACGTGGCGGGTCGAGCCAGATGCGCATGGCGAAGGTCTTGTTACCGATCATCTCGGCCTTGGCAACACCAGGCACGGCCTGCAGCTGCGGCTGCACTACGCGCAGCAGGTAGTCGGTAATCTGTGAGGGCAGAAAGCTCTCGCTGTAAAAAGCGAGATACATGAGCGCCGTGGTCTCACCAGTGGTGGAATCGATGACCGGGTTGTCGGCCTCTTCCGGCAATACATTGCGCTGGCTGGCCACTTTGGCCTGAATTTCGGCTACCGCAGCATTCGGGTCATAGTTGAGCTGCATGTGCGCTTCAATGGTGGATCTGCCCTGCGTTGAACGCGCAAACAGATAGTCGATGCCGTTGGCTTCGGCGATAGCCTGCTGCAAGGGCGTGGTGATAAAGCCCTTCACCAGTTCGCTGTTGGCGCCCGGGTAACTCGTGGTGACGGTAACGACAGTGTTACGGGTTTCCGGGTACTGGCGGACTTCCAGCGAAAACATCGCGCGCACACCGACCAGCAGGATCAACAGGCTGATAACCGTGGCGAGAACCGGGCGGCTGACAAACAGGTCGGTAAACTTCATCCGCCGCTGACCTTGCCATCCAGTTCAATGCTGTTGTCTACGCTCACTGCCTGACCATTGCGCAACTTGTTTTGTCCTGCAGACACCACCCGGTCACCGGCTTCCAGGCCTTTGATCACTTCCACGCGGCCCTCGCGCACTTCACCGGTTGTTACCGGCCGGCTCTGCACCACCAGCGCGCCGTCTTTCTCCACCACCACGTACACGGTCTCGCCATAGGGGTTATAGGTCACGGCGGTACGTGGCAGTGTCAGAATGTCGTCGCGAGTTGGCAGCACAGTGCGCACCTGCGCGAACATGCCGGGGCGCAACAGCATATCCGGATTGGCCAGCGTGGCGCGCAGCTTCAGGCTGCGCGTACCGACATCGATGCCGGGATCGATGGCGCTTACCACGCCGTCGAAGTGGCGCTCCGGCCAGGCCTGCACGGTGACCTGAATTGCCTGCCCTACCTCAACCGCGCTGAGGTGGCGTTCCGGCAGGGTGTAGTCCACGTAGATTGGGTCCAATGATTCCAGAGGGACGATCGCATCTCCAGGTGACAGGTATTGACCAAGGTTGATATTGGCAATACCTAACTGACCGGCGAACGGGGCTCGGATGGTTTTCTGGTCGGTGGTGGCCTGTTTGGCGGCCACCTCGGCCTCGGCGCCATCGAGTTTGGCGCGGGCTGCGTCGAACTCGGAACGTGAAGCCGATTTATTCTTGAGCAGCTTTTGCACACGCTCCAGCTGCAACTGGGCGAGCCTGCGCTGGGCAATAAGCCCCTTGAGATCGGCCTGGTCAACGCTGTCATCCAGTTTCAGCAACACCTCGCCGGCCTCGACCCGCTGGCCGGATTCGGCGAGTATCTCGGCAACCTGACCGGCAATCTCGGTGGTCACAAACACGCCCTGGGTCGCCGTCACGCTGCCGACGGCATTCAGATACGGCTGCCACCGGTCCAGCCGAACTTCGGCGGCCGCAATCACGGCGGGTGGGCGTGGTGCCGACAGCATCGCCTCCATCTGCTGTCCAGAGTAGTGCTTCCAGCCAAAAATACCCCCGAACATTACCGCGAGTAGCAGTACCACAAGAACAAAACGTCTGGCCACGTTGTCGTTTTCCTTAATTTGCGACGGATTTACAGACATCCAACTGTAACAAAGATTCAGTAAAGTTTATGGGCGATTGGTTTAAGTTCGGGTAGTCAGGTCTACACTCACTGACAAGCCGCACAGGACGTGCCCAAATATCAAATAATAGCGAGGAACGCATAATGCCGTCACGGCAATTAATATCGGGGAAAAACGGGAAGTCATATAAAACGCACGGCGCCATTAAATGGTTGCTAACGCTGCTGTCAGGTGCTCTCGCCTGCGGGGTAGTCATCGTTTTAAATGGCGGGCTGTAGAAGCCGCTCTGCTGGCAGGCAACGGGTCGGCCGCGCGTGAACGACCTGCGCGCAGGTTAAGCTTGCCTGGCGTAAATCCCCGCACACCCCCGAACACGCTTCTGAATTGCGCTTAATTTTGGGCCATTTTTTTTCGAAATTTCTGCCTCCCGGGGGTTGACTTATTTGGCCGTGATCTACCCGCCTGTTCGCCGTTATACACAACTGTCGTCAAACGGTAAGAAAAAGAAGGGACGAACCGTTAATTGATTGACGCAGGGTCTAGTTAGTGCGCGTATCCTACTGTTTAAAATGGAATTCTACGAATTGCTGCAAAAATGATCGATTTAACACAAACCCTTTAAATTAAGGCATCCGGCGCTGATCGCCGAGTTTCATCCACATACTTATCCACAACTTCTGTGGATAAGGGTTTTCAGTTATTTACCGGTTTCTAATCTAGCTTGAAATCGTTAGCCTATTGCCCCATCTATCAGTGACCCCAAAGCCAGAATAATCATGCCAATGGATATTGATCACACCGATTCAGACAACAAAGAGCAGACGGCCAACAGCGAGCTGGTGCGCGCCCGCGATGTATTGCCCGGCGCTATACCGATATTGCCCCAGGCGGAACGGCCCTTCTTCCCCGGTCAGGCGATTCCTCTGCTGGTCGATCCTGATAAATGGGCTGAAACCATTACTGCCGCCCAGGAAAATGCCAACAACATCATTGGCCTCATGCTGGTAAAGAACAAGCGCACCGAACAGGCCGGGGTAAAAGATTTTTACCGCATGGGCACGGCTTGCCGCATTCACCGGGTGAGCCGCATGGATGGGCGCATGCAGGTGTTGCTTGAGGGCCTGCAACGTTTTCACGTTTCGGAATGGATCAATAAGCACGCCCCTTACACCGCGCGTGTAGCCTACTTCCCCGAGGAACGCTACGAAGAGATTCCGGAGATCAGGGCCTACGCGGTTGCGATCATTAACACCATCAAGGAACTGGTGCCACTAAATCCGCTCTACGGCGAAGAATTCAAACTGTTCCTGGATAACTTCCACCCGAATGATCCATCGCACCTCGCCGACTTCGCCGCCAGTCTGACCACCTCTGCGAAAGATGAACAACAGGAAATTCTCGAAGCCACTGACCTGCTGACCCGGCTTGAACGCGTGCACGTGCTTATCAACAAGGAACTGGAAGTCGCAAAGGCACAAGCCCATATTCGCAAGCAGGTCGAAGAGGAAATGCAGGATCACCAGCGCGAGCACATTCTGCGCGAACAAATGAAGGTGATCCAGAAAGAACTGGGCATTTCCAAGGACGACCGCACGGCCGAAGCCGACAAGTTCCGCGAGCGTATCGAGGCACTGGCTATTCCGGAAACGGCGCAGAAGCGTATTGATGAAGAAATGCAGAAGTTTTCGGTACTGGAAACCGGTTCCCCCGAATACGCTACCACACGTAACTACCTCGACTGGCTGACCCAGCTGCCCTGGGGGCAGTACACTGACGACCAGCTGGATCTAATACAGGCCAAGGTAATTCTTGACCAGGATCACGACGGGCTGGAAGACGTCAAGCAGCGTATCCTTGAGTTTATTGGCGTGGGCATTATGAAAGGTGAAGTGTCCGGCTCAATTATTTTGTTTGTCGGACCGCCGGGCGTGGGTAAAACCTCGCTGGGTCGATCCATCGCACGTTCGCTGGGCCGCAAGTTCTTTCGGTTCTCGCTCGGCGGCATGCGCGACGAAGCCGAAATCAAGGGCCATCGGCGGACCTATGTCGGTGCTATGCCCGGCAAGTTTATCCAGGCATTCAAGGATACCGAGTCAGCCAATCCGGTGATCATGCTGGACGAGATCGACAAGGTCGGTGCGTCCTACCAGGGCGACCCCGCCTCCGCGTTGCTGGAAGTGCTCGACCCTGAACAGAATTCGGATTTCCTTGACCACTATCTGGATGTGCCATTTGACCTCTCCAAGGCGCTGTTCATCTGCACGGCCAATCAGCTGGACACCATTCCCGGGCCGTTGCTCGATCGCATGGAAGTCATCCAGCTTTCCGGTTATCTCGCCAGCGAAAAACTGGAAATTGCGCGTAACCACCTGCTGCCACGCCAACTGGAACGCAATGGTCTGAAGAAACGTGGCCAGTTGCGCATCGACAAGGCGGCACTGCGTAAAATTGTTGAGCAGTACGCGCGCGAAGCCGGGGTTCGCCGTCTGGAAAAATACCTCGGGCAAATCGCACGCAAGGCCGTAGTGAAAATTCTTAACGGCGCAAAAACTCCGATACATGTACGCGCCGCAGACATTGAAGACTACCTCGGCAAACCGGTCTTCTCCAAAGACAAACCCATCGTCGGCGTGGGTGTGGTTACCGGCCTCGCCTGGACCGCCATGGGTGGTGCCACGCTGAGTATCGAGGCGACACGCGTCCATAGTTTCAACCGCGGCTTTAAACTCACCGGGCAACTGGGCGATGTGATGAAGGAGTCCGCTGAAATCGCTTACAGTTATATCCTTGCCAACGCCGAACGCTGGGGCGCCTCGCCTGACTTCTTTGAAAAATCGCTGATCCATCTGCATGTACCCGCCGGCGCCACGCCCAAGGACGGCCCGAGCGCCGGGGTAACCATGGCCACTGCGCTACTGTCGCTCGCCAGGCGCCGCAAGCCGAAACGCAACATCGCCATGACGGGTGAACTGACGCTGACCGGACAGGTGCTGCCCGTTGGCGGTATCCGGGAAAAAGTCATCGCTGCGCGCCGCATAAACATCAAGGAGCTGATCCTGCCGGCGGCAAACAAGGGCGACTTTGAGGAAATCCCGGACTACATCCGCGAAGGGATAACCGTGCATTTTGCCGAACAGTACAGTGATGTTGCTGAATGGGCATTTACGTCTTAAAAGGGCTTGTAGAATTTCAAACCCAGCGCCCCTTTTTAGCCATGGTCATTCTATTCAACAAGCCGTTCCGCGTGTTATCGCAGTTCACTACCGACAGTGACAAGGTCACTCTTGCTGACTACATCGACATTCCCGGCGTCTATTGTGCCGGCCGGCTCGACCACGACAGCGAAGGCCTGCTGATCCTGACTGATGATGGCAAGTTGCAACAGCGCATCGCCAACCCGAAATTCGGCAAGGAGAAAGCGTACTGGGTACAGGTTGAAGGTATCCCGGACGAAGCTGACCTGGAACGTCTGCGTAGTGGGGTTGCTTTAAAAGACGGCCCTACGCGCTCTGCAAAAGCCGAGTTAATTCCGCAACCTGATATCTGGCCGCGCGACCCACCCATTCGTGAACGCAAGCAGATCCCCACCAGCTGGATCAACCTGACCATCAGCGAAGGCCGTAACCGCCAGGTGCGGCGCATGACAGCGCATATCGGTTTCCCCACGCTACGACTGATACGTCACCAGGTCGGTGAGTGGTCGCTGGGCGACGTACAACCCGGAATGCACAGGGTGATTTTCTGATTAACCCGGCAGATGTGCTGCCACCACCTCCACAACCGCCTGCGTCAAAGTTTTCAGGTCTTCATCACCCATCACAAAAGGCGGCATCAGGTAAACAAACTTGCCAAACGGCCGCACCCACACCCCGGCTTCCACGAACGCTTTGGTAATGCTTGCCATATCGACAGGCTGACGCAGCTCAACCACACCAATAGCGCCAAGGACACGCACCTCTTCTACGTGTGAGTATTCACTGCAAGGTGACAGACCTTCGCTCAGCCCCCGCTCAATACGGGCAATAGCCTGCTGCCAGTCCGATTCAAGCAATAACCGGATACTGGTCAACGCTGCCGTACAGGCCAACGGGTTGGCCATAAACGTTGGGCCATGCATGAACACACCTGGCTCACCGCTATCGATAGCATCAGCAACGACGCGTGTGGTCAGGGTTGCTGCCAGTGTCAGGTAACCACCCGTCAGGGACTTGCCTACACACATGATGTCCGGCGCGATGCCAGCATGTTCACAGGCAAACAGTTGTCCGGTGCGGCCGAAGCCGGTGGCAACTTCATCAAGGATCAACAACACGCCATAACGATCACAGAGTTTACGTGCACGCGCGAGATAATCCGCCGAATAAAACCACATTCCACCGGCACCCTGTACAACCGGCTCCATAATGACAGCTGCGACAGTGTCGGCATGCGCCTCGAGCATATCGACAAGCGGCTGTATATCTTCATCACTGCACGGCTCGCCGAAGCGACAGCGTGGCTGGGGGATAAACAGGTTCTCGGGCAACACCTCACTGAACAGACTATGCATGCCGGTCACCGGATCACAGACAGACATCGCACCAAAGGTATCACCGTGATACCCCGAACGCAGGCTGATAAAACGCTGGCGCAGCGGCTGACCCTGCGAATGCCAGTACTGGATAGCCATCTTCAATGCCACTTCGACCGACACCGAACCTGAATCGGAAAAGAACACCGTCTGCAACACATCCGGGGTCAGCTCGACCAGGCGTTTCGCCAGTGCTACTGCCGGCTCATGCGTCAACCCACCAAACATCACATGCGACAACGTGCCGATCTGCTGCTGAAGCGCCGCATTCATTTCAGGATGGTTATAGCCGTGAATCATGCACCACCAGGACGCCATGCCATCAATCAATTCACGCCCGTCATCCAGCTGCAGCCGCACACCGCTGGCAGACGCCACGGTATAAACCGGCAAGTCGGAGTTCATGGCACTGTAAGGATGCCAGACATGGGCACAGTCAAACTGCTGGATGGATGATTCGCTCATAAAGAAACAATAACAAAAACCACCCTAAAAGGGGTCAGCACCCTTTTTACGCGGTCCACTGACCCCAATTTAAGCTACAACTTACACAATTGCCGGACATTCACCATTGTCAGGCGAATTCATATGGCGTATAAAAAACGGTAGCGCCAGAACTAAAACAAACGCGCGCATATCAGGAGAGTAGTTTAATTCGCCAATCGGAAGGCGACAATTTTAATAAACAGGGATTTCTTGATGGCGATTCTGGGGAGTTGTCTTTTCAATAACTGGCGTGGTGTTTTGGCTTTATTTCGCGCGCATATTGCGCGTTTGTTGCTTTGGTTTGATGGCCCAAACCGGGCACTTGATCTGGCGTCTTTTCCCCTGGCAAAAAGTCTTGTTACAGCGCTACTATTGGTATCCTGCCTATGCACTGACATTGCTTACGCAATACCCACTGAAACCAGTGGCGACGTGCATTACTTTTCTGATAATAATTATCCATCCATCAAACTGAAAACACCTCAGGCAGTCTGTGATGACAATGCCGCCAGGTTGTCTCAGTCATCACCATCTCGTGACTATGAGTGTGATCACTTCACCTATGCAGAGTCTGAAATATACAATCTTGTAACAAAAGAAAGTGATGGGTCACAGTACGTAGTAATTCAAGATTACATGGTAGTGCAATGTGTTGATAACACAAACGGCACAACCGTTGACGGGGTTTATATCTGTCCCGAGCAATGCCAGGGGGATGATGCGTGGAATTATTCAACCAGACAATGCGAAGCAGCGCCAAGAGATGAAAAGAGCCTTGGCAAATGTGACGGCGAATCATGTTGTCTCGGTAATCCAATCAGTGCCGGCACCGGGAACAAGTATCAAACCGAAACCGACATACGCCTGACATCACTCACGTTCAGCAGAACCTACAACAGCACGGAATTTGAGCTGAACGGTGTTCCCGTCTCAATGGTGATGGGAGCGCACTGGAACCACAGTTTCGAGCGCTACGTGGTTTTAGATACGCTGGATGCCAACAAGGCCTATGTCACACGACCTGACGGAAAGAGCCATGTGTTTGTCTTTTCCGGTGGCCAATGGCTTGCCGATGCCGATGTACTCGATCAGCTTGCGCAGCTAACAGATCCCCAGGGCACACCGACAGGCTGGCGCTACACCACCACAGATAACGCCACGGAAGACTACGACACAGCCGGCAAGCTGGTTTCAATCATGGATGTACGCGGTAACGTCCAGACTTTGTCATACGACGGCAATAGTCGCCTGGACCGTGTCGATACCACTACTGGTGAATCTCTCCAGTTTGGGTACGACACCTCGAACCGTACCTCTACCGTTACCGATCATGCTGGCCGGGTTTGGGGATATCGTTACGACGCCAACAATAACCTGGAGTATGTCGATAACCCCGATACCACCACCAAACAGTACCATTATGAAGACGCCCGCTTTCCCAACGCCCTGACGGGAATTACCGATGAGCGCGCGATGCCGGGTGAACGTTACGCCACCTTCGGTTACGACAGTTACGGTCGTGCCATTTTGAGTACCCACGCCGGTGATGCACAAAAGGTGACCATAGCTTACAACGACGCCACTGGCGTGCGTACGGTCAGAAACAGCCTGAACCAGCCCAGCACTTATTCCACTGCGGTTCAACTCGGTGTTGCCCTGGTCACCGGTGTCTCTGGTCCGGGCTGCTCCACCTGTGGCACAGGCGACAGCGGTTTTGCCTACGATGCCGCCAATAACCTTATCGGCCGCAACGACAGTGCGGGGGTTACCCGATTTGGTAATTACGACAGCCGTGGCCAGTTTGGATGCAAGGTTGAAGGCCTGTCACCCGATGACACCACACCTAATTTAGGTGACTGTGCATACAATGCCATCACATCTCTGAATGCACGCCGAACCGATTACACCTACGATAGCCGCTTCTACGAAAAAATTGCTTCCATCACAGTACCTTCGGTATTCGCTGTCGACCCCGCTACGCAATGCACGCCCGGAACAAACTGTGAAATTACCACCTATACCCACGATACTTTCGGCAATCGCGAGACTGAAACTGTCAGCGGGTATGATTCTTTGGGTAATGCCTTGTCGCGCACGACAACCCGCCAATTCAACGGCCCGTTAAACCAGCTCTCGTTCGTCGATGGTCCACGCACGGATATTAACGATTACACCTACTACCGCTATTACGCCAATGACACCAGTGTGCCCACCGGCTCCCGCGCACGTTTAAAAGAAATTGAAGACGCCAACGGCGTATTGATCCGCAGCAACATCCAGTACACCGCCACTGGCAAAGTCTTATCCGAATCTCGCCCCAACGGCCTGACGCTGAACTACACCTATTACCCTGGCAACGACCGCCTGGAGACCTTAACGGAAATTGACGGCACCAACAGTCGCGCCGCGCAATGGACCTATCTCGACACCGGTGAAGTGGAAACCATTACCACCGGCTTCGGGACTGCAAGCGCCACCACCCTCACCTTTGGCTACGACAACGCCCGCCGTTTAACACGCATAACCGATGGCCTTGGCAACTACATCGAGTACACTCTGGACACCGAAGGCAACCGCAATAAAGAGAATACCTATGACAGTACCGATGCCCTGAAGAAACAGCTCAGCCAGACCTTTGATATCTATAACCGCCTGGATACCACCACCCACGGCGACCCGCTGACCCCGCTGGAAACCACCAACCCGAACTTCGCCCCCGACGGCACCCTCGACTCTCAAACCGACGGCAAAGGCACAGTCACTGACTACGGCTATGACGCCCTCAAGCGCCTCACCCACGTCATCCAGGACCAGGGCGGTGCCGACCCGACCACCGCCGATGCCAAGACCGATTATGATTATGACATCGCCGACCGCCTCACCCGGGTCACCGACCCCGTCAACGGTAATACCACCTATGATTACGACGACCTCGGCAACCTGCTCACCCAGAGCAGCCCGGATACCGGCACCACCAGTTTCACCTACGACGCCGCCGGTAACCTGGAAACCCGGCTGGACGCCAACGGCCAGTCGTTCAGTTACAGCTACGATGCCCTCAACCGCCTGACCGGGCTGGATGCCCCGGGCACCGATGACGACATCACCTATGCCTACGATAACTGCACCAATGGATCAGGCCGCCTGTGCAGTGTCACCTATGGCACCGACCAGTGGCCGGCGGGTAACACGGTGCATTACCGGTACAACGCTTTTGGCGATATCACCCAACAACAGGGCCTGCTCTACGGCTACGATGCCCAGGGCCGCGTACAGACCCTCGATTACCCATCCGGTAGCCGCCTCACCACCCTGTATGACGCCGCCGGCCAGGTCAGCCAGGTGGACTTCACCGTCAACGGCCAGACCCAGACCCTGGCCAGTAACATGAGTTACGCACCCTTCGGGCCCGTCACCCAACTGACCTTCGGCAACGGCCTGCTGCTGACCCAGACACTGGACGACGCTTACCGATTCACCACCCAGACCGTTCCCGGCGTGCTTGAACGCAGCTATCCAGGCTACGACGGAAACGGCAACCGCTTAAGCCAGACAGACACCCTCGCCACCAACAGCGTGCACACGTACGACCCGCTCAACCGCCTGGATACCAGCAGCGGTCCGTTCGGCAGCCGTGACTACACCTACGACAAGAACGGCAACCGCACCCTGATCGATGTCGATACCGGCACCAGCGTCACGCCCTATGCCTATGAGCCCAACAGCAACCGGCTGGATACGCTGGGCGCCACCGATGTGCTGCTGGACAACAACGGCAACACCCTCAACCAGGCGGCCTGGACCTACGGTTACACCCCACACAACCGCCTCGGCACCGCCACCGAAAACGCCACCCTCAAGGCCAGCTTCGCCTACAACGGCCTCGGCCAGCGCTTCCGGAAAACCGATGCCAGCACCAGCAACGGCCACCATTACCTGTATGGCCTGAACGGCGAGCTGCAGGTCGAGACCGACCAGGACGGCAATGTCCTGACCGAATACCTCTACCTCAACGGCCAACTGCTGGCTATCTATGCCCCGGACGATGACCAGGACGGCATCCCCAACACCGAAGAGGCCGGGCAAGGTACCCTGCCCATCAACACCGACAGCGACGGTGACGGCCTCACCAACCTCAGCGAATGGTTCCAGCACGGCACCGACAGCGCCAATACCGACAGTGACAGCGACGGCACCCTGGACGGCGTCGAAATCGCCAGTAACACGGATCCCAACAGCGCCACTGACTTCCCCGGCAACGGTGACATCAACGCCGACAACGCCACCAACCTTGGCGACCTGGTGTTGCTGTACCAGTTCGTGATCGGTAACCGCACCCCGACAGCCGAGGAGTTTACGCACGCGGACATGAACCAGGATGGCGAACTGACGGTGGCAGATATCCTGTTGCTGCAGCGGCAATTGTTAACGGCGGCGCTGGGCATCAATACCACCGTAGCTAAAGCGAACCCGCTGCCCTGCCCTCCGGGGACAGACCTGGCCTGCGGCCAGCTCTGTCCCCTTTCTTGCTGACTGGTTCAACAGCCTGATACCCCAAGCCCACGCCGTACCCGCCAACAATGGTGTGCTGTACTATGTGCACAATGATCCGTTAGGCACGCCGCAGGCGCTTACCGATGAATCGGGCGTTGTTGTCTGGACGGGGCAGTATGATCCGTTTGGCAAGGCGACCATCGATGAAGATCCGGATGGGGATGAGACACCGGTCACGTTTAATGTGCGGTTGCCGGGGCAGTATTATGATCGGGAGACGGGGCTGCATTACAACTACTTCCGGTATTACGATCCCAGCACAGGGCGGTATTTGACGAGTGATCCGATTGGGTTGGATGGTGGATTAAATACCTTCGCGTATGTTGGAAATAACCCTATAAGGTATAGAGATGTTTATGGACTGAGGTACTCTCCCTACGAGCATGGTCGAGACTGGGATGGCAATACAGTCGCGTCACCTCCCACTAGTGGGACAATCGGAATTGGGGGAGTCGGTCACGTTGGCCCATTGGGATTCAAGGCGACATTTGGTTTTGCCTTTAATTTCGATGGCCAAAAGACAGGTTGCGTCTTCTTGAGGGTGTGTGGAACGGTTGGTATGGGAATATTTGGCTCGTTAGGCGGCTCAGCATCCTTAGGTGTTGGGAAGTTGTGCACTGGTAGCGAAAAGTCTGGAGGACTTGCCTCTGGTGGAGGGGCAGGATTCTCGGAAGGCGGGTCATTTGAGATCTTTGGTGATTCTTCGGGGGGAGCAAAGTGGCGCTGGCTTGGCGCGGGCATTTGGTGGTGTTGGCGGCGGAGCGTATGGCGCAGTCATAAACTGCCGCTATTTCATGTACTGCCTTAACGAGGACTAATGTGGTTGTCAAAATTAGAAGCTTATGAACAGCATTAATAAACACTTTAACAAACTGACTTTGGGGCTACGGGTTTTCAGTGGGGGCTTCTTAGCAGGTTTCATTGGAATATTATTCTATTTTTTAAATTTGAACACTTTCGGATGGCTCCTGCTCGTTAGTGGTTGGATGATTTGTGTTGGGGGCTTGGGTATCCGTATTATGGAGATTCGCCGTAACAAACAAAAAAGCGCCAAATAAAAAATAGGGGTTGCCACTATTTCAGAGAATAAAAGGGGGCATGAACTACCCCCTACTCCACAGACAGTGAGTAAAAAGTGACAGATATATTTTAACGAAAGCCCTCGAACAATCATGCGAGGGCTTTGTCGCCTTTATATCCCTGTTCAATATGCGGGCTGCAAATCTCAAAACCGCACTATGGACCTTTGACTGAAATTCGAACTTGTACCAGGGTAAAATCGTCCATAAGCTCCATACTGCATTAGGGAAAATCGAGCGAGGTACGACGAATCGCGTCAGGCATAGTGTTTCCGGGGCAGTATTATGATCGCGAGACGGGACTGCATTACAATTACTTCCGGTATTACGATCCGGGGACTGGCAGGTATTTGACAAGTGATCGAATAGGATTACAGGGTGGATTAAATACATACCTTTATACACTTGCTAACCCAATTCGATATCCGACCGGCCAGTTCGTTTTCCTTGGCATTCCCGCGTGGGCGTGGATATCCGGTGGCGCAGCTGCTGGCGCGGGAGCATTGGCAACGAATAACGGATCTATTCAATGGCCGGATGGATTGGACAGGCCAATTGATCCTTGGGAATACGAACACAGGTACTGAAGTACCGACAAATATTTTACCCCCTCAACCCCCAGACAATTGCCAGAAACAACTTTTAGATGACCGAAAGAGCTGTGTTTCGAGTTGCGGCAATGTCGTATCCAAAGGTGCATGTTCAGCAAAAGCCCAGCTCGACTTTTGGATATGCAAGGAGGGAAACGACCTAACTGGCCAGATGATGATGGGGTTGGTGGAGATCCAGGCGGACCGTTTTATACCGGAGGTTTTTAGTGGAACAGGTTTTCGATGACGCCAATTCACAAGAGTTAGCGGACATGTTTTTTAGCAGAGGCAAGGTGATTTTTTTGCTGCCACGTCGCGAAGCCATATTGCTAAAACGTGCGACAAAAACAGAGATGAAATTAGCAATGTTGAGATCTCAATCAACTCTGAGCGGGAAGATAAGGTCAGTTATATTGATGACCTATGGGATTATTCAAACTACATATTTATCTTTTTTCCATCAGAACCTAGAGAATATTTACTCGTTTTATTTGCTCAACAAAAGCAATGTACGAAACATTGACGAGAAACCACATGATGACGGAAATATCATCGTCACTTATATTGCAAAATGCGCATGAGATCGTATTTTGGGTCAGAGCAAAATCTCCTCAGGTTAAAATTGTATTAGGGCTTTATTTATCCACTAGCATCCGTTTCCGTCTCGCAATCGGTAACGATCGAGAACATATAACTATTCGCTGAATTATTTCAGCCCAATCTAGGGCCCTCAAGATTACAATTACTTCAGGTATTACGATCCGTGGAAAAAGGGGTCAGTACCCTTTTACACATACCCTTAAACTCCATAACGCGCTAACATCTCTACCGACAACTTCAAACGAACAAGGACGTTCGCATGCCACGCAAACCACGGTTTTATTTGCCGGATATTCCGGCGCATGTTATTCAGCGAGGAAACTGTCGTCAGGCCGTGTTCTTTGATGCAGCAGACTATGCAGCTTATCTACACTGGCTAAAAGAAGGCGCATTGCGGCACGGCTGCGCTATCCATGCCTATGTACTTATGACAAATCATGTCCATCTGCTAATGACACCGCACACACCTGAATCCATCAGCCGAACTATGCAGTTTGTTGGCCGTCATTATGTCACTTATATAAATCATACCTATGGTAAAAGCGGCACTCTCTGGGAGGCCGCCATATCGAACTCAATCCGGTACGTGCCGGCATGGTTACCAGACCCATCGAATACCGCTGGTCAAGCTATGACGCAAACGCTGCTGGCCATCCGGACGACATCATTACTCCGCACAACCTGTATCAGGCATTGGGAAAACACGTTTCGGAGCGACAGCATGCCTACCGGGAGCTGTTTCGCAGTACTCTTGGCCGGGAACAGATGCATGATATTCGAGCAACGGTACAGACAGGCACCCCTCTGGGTAACGATCGCTTTCGGAGACACATCGAACAGACACTGGAGTGCAAGGTCGGTCAGGCAAGGCGCGGACGGCCTAACAGGGCTATCGACAAAGGGTACTGACCCCAATCACCGACACCAATCACCCTATCCCTCTAGGGCTAACCCTAGCCACAGTAAAGAACGCAGTGGGCATAACAAATCCTAATCGAATTAAAATCACTGCTCTGCATCATTAAGGGGGAAATAAAATTTAAAACAACCCCGAAACCATGCATTGAGATCAGGAGGAGTTCGATGAAAGTTAAATATAAGTACAATCCCGTATCGCTCGTTTGCCATGCCGCTATAACCGGCGCCTTGTTAATGAATGCCAGCACTATCGCATTTGCAGACGATGATGATGACAATATTAATATCGTTAGGGCACTGGTAAGTCCACCGGTGGTTTCCAATGGAACGATTGCGGGAGAACCGACTGAAGTAATCGGTGTGTTGGCTGTAAAAGATGTAGCACCTAACCTGGCCATGGATCCGGAAAATTTTGGCTATCAGATTCCGGCCGGTGGTCGTCTTGAAGTTGAGCTGGGCGGCACCTTTGAACGCAATGGCGTAGACAACACCAAGGTCTTTCGCGCTATCGGCAGTAATGCGAACTTTATACTGGTGACCGGTCTGCCACAGGCACCGATTACCGCGCCTGCAGGCGCTGGCGTTCAGCATGGGAACTACACCATCAGCGATGATGGCA
>CAVWAK010000016.1:0-27111 GCA_963752745.1 uncultured Gammaproteobacteria bacterium | reverse complement strand
TCATGTTTATGTTGCATACCTTTAAAACATTCAGTTACGTATTGCTCATCCACCAAACGACTTAGAATTATTCGATTAACTCCACCGACAAAAAAACGTTCAGCGAAATGGGCCAGGTCAAGCAAGGGACGGATTTCCCGGAACTGGACCTGGCAACCTTCGCGCCTCGACCAGTTGAACCTGGCGAGCCTGTTAAGCCGTCGTCCCGATGGGGACTTATCTAGGTAATCGATACTCGTGCTATCTTGGTTGCCGGGCTGCGAGAAGAAGAACGTAAGAAGTTTATGCAGCAGAAACAAATATTGCTTTGTGGGAGAAATGTGCGGTTGGAGGAAGACAGTGCGCGTGATCAATGAGACATAATACGAAAATAACTAATCTTTTTACCGGGAGGAAAATCCCACCCATGCTTGTGCTGATTAGCTTGGTTGCAAGCACTCAGTCCCTGTTCGCTGCCGTGAAAGGCGTGTTCAAGGCGCCGGCCATCAGTACGTTCATATTACACGGTGAGAATGACGGTGATGGAGATGGCGACGGTGTCAAGGAAACCCATATCATGAGGTACCTCAACCGTGCAGGGGACAGTGTTTTCAGCATGGCCAGTGGCGAACAGCTGTGGGCGTGGAGCCTGAATACCAATGGTAGTGATGAAACGGATCTGAATAAAAATTACGTCATACTTGACAGTAACTGTGACGGAATCTTTGATGAGAAATACCGGCTGGACGAAGAATTCCATGTGCCGGAGTGTATCAGTAAAAACTGATTCAGCCGGTCCTGACATCCACGGGCAAGCCCGCCGTTTTCCATTCCGGAAAGCCATCTTCCAGACGTCGGGCTTTCAGGCCTTTTTTGCGCAGCTGCGCTACTGCATCGAACGCCAGCAAACAGTGAGGGCCGCGGCAGTAGGCAACAACTTCCTGTTTGGGATTGACGTTCTTCAGGTATTGCTCAAGCTCGGAGAGGGGGACATTCACCGCGCCGGCAATATGTCCCGCGGCATATTCTTCTGCCGGCCTCACATCCAGCACCGTTACCAGTCCGTCGCGGGCACGATCCAGGAGTTCCTTGCGGGGCAGGGGTTCAAGATCGTCCCTTACTGACAGGTAGGTGCTGATCAGTTTTTCTACATCAGCCACGTGTCGTTCTGCGACGCCGCGCAATGCGTCGAGCAGCGTAATAACGTCATCGCCACTGAGGCGGTAGAAAACTTTCAGCCCTGCCTTCCTGCATAGCACCAGTCCTGCCTGGCGTAGCTGCTGCAAATGCTGGGAGGTGTTCGCCACTGTCAGGCCTGATACTTTGGCCAATTCATCCACACTGCGTTCACCCTGTGCTATATATTCAATCAGTTCCAATCGGTTACCGTTGCCAAGGGCCTTGCCGACGCGGGCGAACTGGGCAAATAAATCGTGCTTGAAGTTACTGGTTGACATCTTTTGATATTCCATTAGTCTGCTATTCAAGTGAATAATTGAATAAGAGCAATGCTGATTATAGCAGGTAGTCGGTTGCGGGCAATCTGCATGAGAAAGAGGACCGATGCATATGAATCTTAACGATTTCATAATGGCCAACGAGGTGCCAATCCGACTTGGATTCTTTTTCGGTATTTTCGCCGTTATGGCCGTCTGGGAAATCCTCGCCCCGACACGGGCGCTTACCGTGTCGAAAGCGGTACGCTGGGCCAATAATCTCGGATTGGTGTTCTTTAACAGCTTTATCCTTCGGCTCGTGTTCCCGGCAGCGGCAGTGGGTATGGCCGCGTTTGCCGCCGAAAACGGTTGGGGATTGCTGAACTACTATTCAGTACCCGCAATAGTTGCCGTCGTGATTTCCGTTATCGCCATGGATTTCGTTATCTACCTGCAGCATGTGATGGTGCATGCGGTACCGGCATTATGGCGCCTGCACCGCGTTCACCATGCCGATCTGGATTACGACGTCACCACCGGTGCACGTTTCCATACCATCGAAATCATCCTTTCCATGTTGATCAAGTTCGCGACCATTATAGTGCTTGGGTCCGCCGGTGGTGGCCGTCGTGATCTTTGAAGTTATCCTGAATGCAACCGCCATGTTTAACCATGGCAATGTGTCGTTACCGAAAGGTCTTGATCGAGTGCTGCGCTGGTTTTTGGTGACACCCGACATGCACCGGGTGCACCACTCGGTGGAGGACGACGAAGCCAACAGCAACTTTGGTTTCAGTCTGCCCTGGTGGGACCGGCTGTTCGGAACCTACAGGGATCAACCGCGTGCCGGGCATGAAGGCATGACCATCGGCATTCACACTTTCCGGACCATGAAGCAGGTTTCCTGGTTGCCCGGTATGCTGGCACTGCCTTTCGTGGGCAAGGTCACCGGCTACGCCATTAATCGCCGGGAGTGGAAAGACAGCCATGAATAGCAGGTTTTTGCGTGTCAGCATATTGCTGATACTGGCAGCCGGCATTACGCTGGCGGTGCTCAATCGTGAGCGGTTTGATGTGGCCGCGCTTGAGCTATGGATACAGGATGCCGGCATCTGGGCTCCGCTGTTGTTTATGGCTATTTACGCGATTGCGGCGGTACTGTTCTTGCCGGGCTCGGTATTAACACTCGCGGGTGGTGCGCTGTTCGGTCCGGTGCTGGGCACCTTTTATAACCTTACCGGTGCCACCATTGGTGCATCGCTGGCGTTTCTCATCGCACGCTATGTGGCTTCCGGCTGGGTTGCGGATAAGACCGGCGGCCGTCTTAAACAACTGATCAATGGCGTGGAAGGAGAGGGTTGGCGCTTTGTCGCCTTTACGCGCCTGGTCCCGTTGTTTCCTTTTAACTTGCTCAATTATGCGTTGGGTCTGACACGCATCAGGTTTTCTCACTACCTGCTGGCGACTTACACCTGTATGTTGCCCGGTGCGATTGCTTATACCTACCTGGGCTATGCCGGCAGGGAAGCGGTCGGTGGTGGTGAAGGCATGATCCAGAAGGTACTGCTGGCAATAGCATTGCTGGCAGTAGTGGCGTTCCTGCCGCGTCTTATCGGCAAGCTGAGGCGTGGTCCCATGGTAGAGATTCCGCAGCTTAAGCAACGTCTGGATGCCGGTGAGGATGTGCTGGTACTCGACGTGCGCACAGCGGAGGACTTTGTCGGTGAACAGGGTCATATCGCCTCTGCTACCAATATTCCAGTGGAAGATCTTGCCGACCGGCTGGATGAGATCAGTAACTACCGGGAGCGGCCGGTCGTGACGATCTGCAGGACCGATCGTAAATCCGCCAATGCCGCACAAATTCTGGCGCAACACGGTTTTGTCGATGTGCATGTCGCCCGCATGGGGATGACCGCCTGGATTGAAGAGGGTTATAAGATCGAACACTGACAAACGCATCAGTGTCTCCGTGGACGTTCGTGCTACGGTTAGAAATGTTCGCTTCAGTTGGTTCCTTACGCTACATTCGGGTAAGCTGGCTGCAATATACCAAGCGGCAACCACGCGCTTATTTTTGCGAGTTGATCCATCAGCATGAGCGAAAAACATATTGTTTTTTTTGTGTCTGACCGTACGGGGTTGACTGCTGAATCATATGGCCGGAGCCTGCTCGCCCAGTTTCCTGATCTCGAATTCGAAAGCCGCAAAATTTCTTTCGTCGACAGTGAATCAAAGGCACGGCTGGCCGCGGATGAAATTGAGCGTGCCAGATCGGGGTCGGATACGCAGGTTGTAGTGGTCAGTACCCTGGTCGAGGCCACTATCCGCGATATTGTTGAGAGTACCGGTGCCTGTGTGATTAACCTGTTTAGTGCTTTTATCGCGCCACTCGAAGACTGTCTTGGCCACAACTCGGCGCACACTCTGGGTATTTCAAAAAGTATTTTCGGTGATGCCGACTACCAGCATCGGATCGATGCCATCGAGTATTCGCTGGCGCATGACGATGGTTTACGTCCTGATCAGTATGACCAGGCTGACATTGTGCTGGTGGGCGTATCCCGCTGTGGCAAGACGCCGAGCAGCCTCTACCTGGCGATGAATTTTTCCCTCAAGGTGGCGAACTATCCTCTGACCGAGGAAGATCTGGGAGATGAGGTGCTACCAGCTTGTCTTCGGTCGGTTCGGCAGAAACTGATTGGACTGATAATAGGTTCCGGGCAGCTGAGCAGTATTCGTGAACAGCGCCGACCGGGTAGTGATTACGCATCGTTAGTCACATGTCAAAACGAACTCCGTGCAGCTAATGCGTTATTCAGGACTGCCGGGATACCGGTTTTCGATACCACGGAAACCTCCATTGAGGAGATCGCGGGGCAGGTCATCAAGGTCATGGGCCTTGGTCGGCCATCGGGAGGGTAAACATTGAATAATTACACCATACCGCTGGACCAGTTATCGATGGGCGATGTTGCCAGCGTTGGCGGTAAAAATGCCTCACTGGGTGAAATGCTGCAGGCGCTGACCGGTCTGGGTGTCAAAGTGCCGGGAGGGTTTGCAACAACAGCAGATGCCTATCGTGAATTCCTTGCACACGACGGTCTGGACAAGCGTATCCAGGAACGGCTCAACACACTGGATGTTGCCGATGTGGCTGCATTGCAGGCAGCCGGTGAGGACATCCGTAGCTGGATTATGCAAGTACCATTCACTCCTGGAATGGAAACCGCCATCGATACAGCCTACGGAGAGTTAACAGCCACTTATGGTGCGGAGGTCAGTTGGGCAGTGCGTTCGTCGGCTACTGCCGAGGATTTGCCGGATGCTTCCTTCGCCGGGCAGCAGGAAACCTACCTCAATGTTGCGGGCCTCGATGATATCAAATTCGCCATTCGCCAGGTGTTTGCCTCGTTGTTCAATGATCGTGCGATTGCCTACCGGGAACACCAGGGGTTTCCGCATCAAAGTGTCGCCCTGTCGGCCGGTATCCAGAAGATGGTGCGGTCTGATATTGGCACCAGTGGTGTTATGTTCACGCTCGATACGGAAAGCGGGTTCCGCGATGTGGTTTTCATCACCGGCAGCTACGGATTGGGTGAAATGGTGGTGCAAGGTGCGGTAAACCCGGACGAGTTCTACGTACACAAGGCGACGCTTGCTGCAGGCAGGCCAGCAGTACTAAGGCGCAATGTCGGCTTAAAGGCAGACAAAATGATCTATGCCGAAAGTGGCGATGCACCGGTCCAGATCGTTCACGTGCCCGAAGAAGAAAAGCGCCAGTTCTGCCTGAACGACCAACAGGTAGAGTCTCTGGCGCGCATGGCAGTTATCATCGAAAAGCACTATGACCGACCCATGGACATCGAATGGGCCTGTGATGGTATCGATAATGAGTTGTACATCGTCCAGGCACGGCCGGAGACTGTGCAGAGCCGGCAAACCAATATCATCGAGAAGTACAACCTTAAACAGCGCAGTGACGTGTTGGCCGAGGGGCGCGCTATTGGTGGCCGTATTGGTGCAGGACGGGTGCGTCTGTTTCGGGACCTGTCGGGTATGGATACCTTCGCAGAAGGCGATGTGCTGCTCACCGACATGACCGATCCGGACTGGGAGCCGATCATGAAGAAGGCAGCTGCAATTATCACCAACCGTGGTGGGCGTACCTGCCACGCGGCGATTATTGCACGTGAACTCGGTGTGCCGGCCGTTGTAGGGTGCGGTGACGCGACGAAATCTGTCAAGGATGGTGCCGAGGTTACCGTGTCCTGCGCAGAAGGCGATGCAGGCTATGTGTACGCCGGTGTACTGCCCTATGACCATATCCGGCAGGTCGTTGAATCAATGCCGGAGATACCGGTGAAGCTGATGATGAATGTCGGCAACCCCGATCGGGCTTTTGACTTTACCCGGTTGCCGAACGCCGGGGTGGGGCTGGCACGAGTTGAGTTTATTATTAACAACATGATCGGGATACACCCGAAAGCATTGATGAACGCAACCAGTATGCCGGCTGACGTTAGAAAAATAATCGACGACAGAACGGCGCCCTATGGTGATCCGGTTGAATTTTATATAAGTCGTCTTGCCGAAGGCGTGTCGACTATTGCGGCAGCATTTTCACCGGCGCCGGTCATTGTGCGTATGTCTGATTTCAAGTCGAATGAATATGCCAACCTGGTTGGAGGGAAGGCATTCGAGCCGGAGGAAGAAAACCCGATGATCGGTTTTCGCGGTGCTTCCCGCTATATCTCCGAAGACTTTCGCGCCTGCTTCGAGCTGGAATGCAAGGCTATGCGGCGCGTACGTGATGATATGGGATTGACTAACGTTGAGTTGATGATCCCGTTTGTACGTACTGTGCAGGAAGCCGCGGGTGTTGTGGAAATTCTCAGGGCCAATGGACTGGAGCGTGGACGCAACGGTCTGCGGCTGATCATGATGTGTGAATTGCCTTCCAATGCTGTCAGGGCAACTGATTTCCTTCAGTACTTTGATGGTTTCTCTATTGGATCGAATGACATGACCCAGCTAACACTGGGCCTGGATCGGGATTCCGCACTGGTTGCAGAGGCATTCGATGAACGCGATCCAGCGGTGCTGGATTTGCTGGATATGGCCATTACTGCCTGCAAGGCGGAAGGCAAATACATTGGCATCTGCGGCCAGGGGCCTTCGGATCACCCTGATCTGGCAAGCTGGCTGCTTGAGCGTGGTATCAGCAGTATATCGCTTAATCCGGATACCATTGTCGATACCTGGTTGTTCCTTGCCGGCGATCGGCCTAACCCGGTCACTTGATCAATGAGATTCCGTGCCCACTGATATCAGCCGGGCAGTCGTTGAACATGCCCAGCCCGGAGCGCACGAAAACATTACGCATGTCTTCAAGATTAGCCGTGGTTTCCAGCCTGTCCCGGTAGAGTTCCATGGCGCTGTAATCCTTGCAGCCGGTTACCAGCGGGCGCAGGGTTTCAAAATCAGAAACGCGCGTGAAGTCCACAATGTAGTCGGTAGCGAAAGTTGATTCGCACAGGATCAGGGTTGCTGCAAGCAACAGGCGTATGTTTGTCATTTTGTCGGGATCAGGTGCGCAGGGCTAGATTTCTGCCATGTTCAGCCAGGTGTCGTGCTGGTTACAGGCACTCAGGGCGTAGACCGGACCGCTGTACCCCTCGAGTGTGAATTCCGATATCGGTTCCTTGTCCTTCCCGGGTATAAACAGTCGCTCATCAATAAAACGGTAGTTGCCGTCCAGAATCATGTGTTTAATGATGTAGTGCTCATAGTCATCCATCCCGTGCCGCGTGACGATCCGGATTTTTGCACCGTTTTCCTGCTTTTCGACTTCTATGTTGGGCAGGTGTGACGCTACTTTCTTGTTCCAGCGCCCGGGTGCGTCAGTGGTATGGTAAACACCGCCTGCCATTGGGCCGGTTGTAGCGGCCAATACGATTTTTGGAGCGATGAGTGTACTGGCCCCGCCGGCCAATCCAAGCTGAATAAATTTGCGTCGATCCATTGCTGCCTCCATATTGCGTTGCTGTCAGTCGTGCATTGGCTTGCGTGCCTCGAGGGTGCGAGGATAGCTTGTCCTGAACGTTCCTGCCAAGTGATCAATTCATCAGGCAGGACATATTAATATAGTAAATTGTTAATATTGAATACAGCGTATGGTGTTCGCACAGCTGCAGTAAAAGTGTAATAGTTAACTGTCTTCGGGAGAAAGGGGCAGCTTGTCGGAGTAAACATGAGCGAGTCAACTGCATTGCATTGGTCATCTGCATCACAAACGCATGTGGGCATGGTGAGGAAGCTGAACGAAGATGCCTGCCTGGAGTCGGCCGGTCGTGGTCTCTGGGCAGTTGCTGACGGCATGGGGGGCCACGCGGCGGGAGATCTGGCAAGCCGCAGTGTTGTGGACGCTCTGGCAGCTATTCCCCAGCCAGCAAGCCTGGGTTCCTCCCTTGGTGAAGTTCAACATCGCCTGCAGAAAGTGAATGGAGAGTTGGCCGAAGAAGCCAGGCGAAGACAGGTTAAGGTGATAGGTAGCACCGCGGTGGCTCTGTTAGTCTACGCGACACACGGTGTGGTGGTGTGGGCTGGTGACAGCCGTGCTTATCGCTACCGGCACGGCGAGCTGGAGCAGCTAACCCGGGATCACAGCCAGGTTGAGGAACTTGTCTCGCAGGGGCGTATCACCCGCGAGCAGGCCGGGCACTACCCGGGATCCAACGTCATCACCCGGGCGGTGGGAGTGATGGGGTTTCTGGAACTGGATTCCGAAATGTTTGAAGTGCTGGAAGGCGATATTTTTCTGCTTTGCAGCGATGGTCTGTATAACGAAGTCAGTAACAGCGAGATACGCGACTCCCTGTCTGTCGGGGATTGCCAGTACTCCTGCGATCTGCTGGTTCAGAGAGCCTTGTCCAGGGGCGCGCGTGATAACGTTACCGTGGTGGTTGTCCGGGCACTGGATGAGGAACAGATCACCAAGACGCAACTGAACCCGTCGGTGCCGGTTGAGTCGACCGTTGACGCTGAGGACGATGACCCGACAGCATTGAAGTAGTCCGTCTGCTGCCAGAGTTGCTTTTGTCCTTACACGTTTGGTCTACACTGTTGGATATTCGCGAACAATCTGTCTGCTGTGTCCGCTACTCTTCCCGGCGGCACTGCAGCAATATTAAACGTAACTAATTGAATAAATAATAAATTAAACGAGTAGTTCGATTTGGGATCCGGTTTGGCATGGCAGCTGCAAAAGCAATCTCTCAGAACGCACCGCGCAGTGCTTGCAGAAACCGGGCCCAGGCGCCCCTCGGGAGAGACATAGATGAGTAGCCAGAACGTATATTTCGACTACCGCACGACTGCCGCAGCCCGTGCTGCCGTGCTGCTACGTAGCCTGGTGTTGCTGGTCATGATTATTTTCCTGCTGCCAGGCTGTTCCGGTCTTGGCGGACCTGATTACCAGCGTCCTGACGCGCCTGCGAAACAGAGTTGGTCGGAAGCGCCTGGCGTCGATGTTTCGCCACAGGCGACCATTCAGCCGGACTGGTGGACAGGCTTTGGCGATCCTTATCTGAATGAACTCATCGACCGGGCTATTGCCGGTAACCTGGATATAAGAATACTGGCGGCTCGTACCGGTGTTGCCAGGGCATCCATCAGTCAGGCCGAGGCCGGGCTGATGCCTACATTGTCTGGTGGTCTGGGCACCGATACCACCAAGAGTTCCGGCAGTTCGACAACCACTCAGTACAGCGCTGCATCAGATGTGATCTGGGAAGCAGATATATGGGGCAAGGTTCGCAAGGGTGTCGAGGCCCAGGAAGCAGACTTCAAGGCCAGTGAGGCAGATTGGCGTGCCGGCTACCTGGTTATAGTCTCGGAGGTGGCGACGGCCTATTTCCAGATACGTCAGTTTGACGAGCAGATACGCCAACAGCAGAAAACGCTGGACCGCAACCGGCAGCTCCTCGATATCTATGAACATATGCATGGCGAGGGTCTGATACCTCAAACCCAGGTGATGCAGCAGCAGGCAGAGATCAACCGGCTTCAGATAGGTCTCATGGATCTGCAAAGATTACGCAAGCTGACGGAAAATGGTCTGGCTACCTTGCTGGGCATGCCGGCTGACAGCCTCAGGGTATCTGCAGCGGATATCCGTTCCGTCAAGATCATCGATGTGCCGGCCGGTTTGCCATCTGACCTGGTAGCGCGGCGCCCCGATATCATCGCGGCTGAGTATCGCGTGTTACAGGCTCACGATCTCACCGGCCAGGCACGTCTGGCACGCCTGCCATCGGTGAGTCTGACCGGGAAGGCCGGGTCTGCCAGTTTTGATCTGGTTGATCTCCTCAAGACCTGGACATACGGTTTCTCCTCGCTGGTATCGATTCCGATATTCGACCCGAATGTTCAGGCCAGGATAAAGGTCAGTGAGGCTCAGACCAGGGTGGCAGAGGAAGAATACCGGCGTACCGTGGTTGGCGCTTTCGAGGAGGTGGAGAACTCGCTTACCAATCTCGACAGCCACAAGCAGCAGATGGCTGAATTTGAAAGCCGCCGCCAGAAACTCGATACAGTATCCAAACAGATCTACGCGCAGCTGGCAGAAGGTATGGTCAGCCAGCTCGAAGTATTCGAGGTCGAGCGTACGCTGCTGGATGCCGAGCAGGAGGGGCTGGTCAATCACTGGCAGATACTGAATGATACCGTAAACCTCTACAAGGCCCTGGGAGGAGGGTGGCCAACCGAAGTCGTGGCCAATATAACCCACTAATGCAAGTCATTCTAAAACCGGTGATTCACCCCGAGTTGGGTGAGATCATTATCAAGGACGATCTGTTTCCCATAGGTCGTCTTGAGCGGCCTTTTGCCGATTATGATCCGGGCTTCGTTGAGAAGCTCTCGCGGCGGCACGCGCGCATTTTTGAACAGGACGGGGTTGTTTATATTGCAGACCTGGGCAGCCTTAACGGCACCACGGTCAATGAGGCGAGTGTCGATAGCTTGCCAGTCCGTCTTAAACGCGGGGATCAGATCTGTTTTACCGCTGCTCTTTGCTACGAAATTGAAATACTGGGAGCCGCTGTCAATCGCCCGGTTGAAGAACCGGCCGTGCCAGTGCAGGTTGTGCTCACGCCAGAGCATTCAAAGTTGGGGCTGGAGCCCATAGTGGTTACCCAGTTTCCCTTTCTGATTAATAAATCCAGTGATGTTTTTACGCGCTACAAGGACACACTGTCAAAAGAGATCAGCTATATCTCACGCCGGCATGCCCACCTGTTTCTGAAGGGTAGCGACGTTTACGTCGAGGACCTGGGTAGTACCAACGGAACCTTTGTTTCCGGAGAGCGTCTCGAGGAACATTGCCGAAAGCTTAACGAAGGCGATTTGATTGCCTTCGGCGGGGATCAGCTCGTTTATCGGGTTGGGTTGCTACACATCGAAAGTGAGGCGACGAGTACACCTGAGGAAGCTGCCGAAATACTTACGTCAACTTCGCATACCCTTGAAGACGCGACCCGGACGACGTTTGTCACTTCGGCGAATTCCTTTCTGGATATCTTTTGTGTGGAGGATGATGACGCGGAGGCCGAGCGAGGTGTGCATGGCGGATCCGATTCCCCGGGGATCGCGGTTGATTCTGACACCAAGGCGAACAAGGGGCTGTTACAAGGCCCGCGAGTATTTCTTGGCGAACTCAAAACGGCTTTCTCCAGTGATAAAAAGAGCGGCACGGGCAAGTTCTGGCTGGCGGCCTGCGTAGTGGCCAGTATAGTGTTCGCAGCTCTCTATCTGGGCGGCACGTCAAAACGTGAAATTCACCAGCTCATGGACAATGCCGAGTATGGCGCCGCTGCCGCAGCGGCGAATCGATATCTGGAGGATCACGGGGAAAGCGAGGAAATTCGCGATATCGCCACCGAGGCGGTACTCAAGGAAGTGGTGCCAGGCTGGGTGAAGCAGTTGGCGGCGGGTGATTTCGACGCAGCTCTACAAACGATTGAACGTGGCAAACGTCTAAGCTACGCCAATCCGGATGGCGAGGAAGTTTTCAATGAGCTGGTATGGGTCACCGCACTGGAGCGATTTGTTGCGGATCGTAACGGAGTCGAAAAGCCGGTCATTATGTTCATGGAAGAAGAGCAGATAAACACCCTGGTCAATCAATGGGAACAAGACCCGAAAGTACATCGCCGTTCGCTGGCAACATTGGCTCAGCAAGTGCCGGAATTTGTTGCGCTGCGTGAACAGGTCTTCAGCCATTTACGAGCACTGCAGAATCAGCAGTCACTGTCTGTAGCGGCGATAGAGCGGCTTGTGTCGGAAGTCGATTCGGCCCTCGAAAACGGTACAGCAGCGTCGCTGCAACCGGTGCTGGACGAATTTGAACGGACCTACCCGCGTATCGACGGCATTGGCAAACTGCATGGCGATCTCGAAAAGTACTTGCAGATTGCCAGCAAGCTAAAGGGCAACTACTGGTTGGAAGCGCATCGCCTGGCAAATGAGACTCAGTTTGAGACGCCGTTGTTTGCTGACAGGATGCAGCGCGTTAGAGAGCAGCAGTTGCCACCGCAGGCCACGCTGGACAGCTATCAGCAGGCGCAGATGGAATGGCGTCAGGGCGAGAGTGAAGCCGCCATCGCCACGCTTGAGCCATTGACCGGGGAGCGCTGGGGTGAGGTTGCAAAACGCCGACTGGCACATTACCAGCAGGTGCTCGGGGATTTCCGCCAGCTGGAGCAGGCCAGGGACAAGTCCGGCTATGACCGACGCTTGCTGGAATTCTACCGAACGCTGGATCCGGTCGAGGATGTTTATTTCACCGGCAGTGTGGAACAAGAGTTCAAGGTGCATCGAAGCAAGGCGCTGGATGAGGCCAAACAGCTGTTTGGCAAAGCAGAGCATTCGTGGAAGCAATACCAGGCAGCTGGCGGTATTCGCGGCCAGCACCGCCTGGAAGCCGGGGTTTCGAAAACCTATCGTCAACGCGCATCAGAGCTGACGACGGCCAGTGAATCCATAGTTCGGGCGATGGAGATCAATATGCTGCTAAAGGTTGATAACACAACAGAATGGATAGAACTGCATGACCAAATAAGCAACGAGGTCAGGTTGCAGCGTCAATCACTGACAGAGTTGCAAATGGTGCTGAAACCTTCGCTGAGGCAGGCTAAACTTGAACTACTTCCGCTTGTGGATCAGTAGCTATGCCAACTGATAACGAACAACTCAGGCAATTCTCCAGTGCCCTTGAAGACCACAGTGCCGAGGGAATCGAGATTCTGTATTCGGAACCCTCGAAAATCATGCGCATGACAATACTACTGGTCATGGCATTTATACTGGCAGCGTTGGTCTGGTCTTTTATCGGTAGGGCCGACGTAATTGTTTCGGCGCCTGGCGTATTGAGCCCGGATGAAGACGTTCGGCGCGTCTATTCGCCCATCAGCGGTGAGTTGGTCGAGATCTTTGTTGCAGAGGGTGTTCCCGTATCCAAGGGTGACGTGCTGGCCCGGCTGAATGCGCGAGATGCCATCCAGGTGGCGACCAAGGCACTGGAAGCTGAACTGGCGCTGGCCGAAGTCGAGCAGGAGTATAAACAGTTTCCGGCGCAACGTGCTCTCATGGAGCGTCACGCCGAGGCACTGAAACAACAAATTGAAACCGCACAACGATTGCACCAGAAGCGTGTCACCGAGGGTTTGGATAAACTCGCCCAATCACAACGAGCCAAGCTGGAAGAAACCCGCGGTAACCTGAAGAAAGCGGGTATCGCCAGGGATTCCGCCAGGCGCGAGTGGGAAAAATTCAAACGCTTGTTCGCCAGACCCGGCGGTGGCGGGGTTTCCAAAAACCAGGTTGAAGATAAGCGCGATCAGTACCAGGCTGCCGAGACAGACCATAGTTTGGCGGAGGCGCGGCTGGGTGAACTCGAGTTTCAGTTGAGCGAAGAGTACGCGCAGTCGAAAGCAGAGCTCGAAAGCGGCGATCAGAAACTCGCCGAACTGCGTATAGAGTATGGGAAAGCATTGAACGAGGTTGATCGCGAAACGCATCGTACTGAACTTAAGTACCGCAGTGCCCAGCTTGCCGCGGAAATGGCCGGTCGAATCCGTTTCGATAATATCGACGAGGAAAACTTTCTCAGAATTCTGGCACCGGTTTCCGGTGTTGTTACAAATATTACCTTTACGCAGCCCGGTGACAATATACCGGCGAATACGCCAATGGTCAGCATTGCGCCTCGAGACTCACGCACAGTACTGAAAGTGGATATCAATGAACGGGACCGTGGCTTTCTGCGCGAAGGATTGTCAGTAAAGATGAAGTTCAGTGCTTTTCCGTACCAGCGCTATGGCTTCATTACCGGAACGCTGGAATACATTTCGCCATCAACCCAGGGATCAACTGGAGCGGATGCAACGGTCTACAAGGGTAATGTGAGCCTCGACAAGGATTACTACAGTGTGGGTGGCATCGATTACCCGCTTCGCTTTGGTATGGTGGCGACAGCCGAGATTGTGGTCCAGAAACGACGAATGATTGATTTTGCGCTGGACCCTCTGCGTGAAATCTGAAATCGGGGCGTATTAGCAAAGTTCTTAATTACAACTATGGAGTCGGGACAGAGACAATGACTGATCTCATCAAGATAGACGACGAAGTCATTAGCAGCGATGATTTTGTCAAACTACTCAGATTTACGGGTCGATACGACGAGCTGATGGAAGATATCATCAAGGACAAGCTGACTATCCATGCGGCCAGGAAACAGGGAATCGAAATCAGTCCTGAAGAGATTCAGGATCGTGCTGACCAGGTGCGTCGGGTCAGGGGGTTGCATCGCGCAGCAGACATGAATCAGTATCTGGATTCCAACGGACTGAGCCTTGAAGATTTCGAACAGCTGATAGTGGAAATGCTGCTGCACGAAAAAATGAATGAACAGGTTGGCAATGAGGCGGCTGTGGAGGAGTACTTCAGTCTCAATTCACCCAAATTCGACAGTATCGAAGTCAGTCACATTGTACTCGATTCCGAGGGCAAGGCGCGTGAGATTATGGCGATTCTTGAAGATGACCCTGATAGTTTCGAAGAACTGGCCAGGGAACATTCCGTATCAGATACCCGCGAAGATGGGGGCTATATTGGCAAGGTGTTGCGTGGTGCCCTGCAAACTGAAGTGGAGGCCAAGGTATTCAATGCCTCGGAAGGAGATCTGCTTGGACCGTTTGCATCTGACGACGAAGTCTATTACGAAATATTCACCATTAACGCGAAAACACCATCCTCTTTAAGCGAGGATACTGCAGAAGAAGTCAAACGACTGATTAAAGATGAGTGGATTGCCGCACGTGCCCACGAGCACGTAATCGAAGTCCCTTAACAAATCTTTAACAGCACGCCGGACATAATAAAATGGAGCCAGCGCATTGAGTGAAGAATCTCTAACTGAATTTCTTGCCAGCGTGGAAATATTCTCGGCTTTCAGTGCTGAAGAACTGGAGCAACTGGCAGAACAGGCAGAGGTCCGGCAGTTCGACTTCGGGGATGGCGTCTATAACGCTGGTGATCCTGGTGACGGGCTGTATGTCATCAAAAATGGTGCCGTTCGTATCTTTACGGAAGAGCAGGGTAAAGAAATAAGCATGGGTGTGCGCAAGCAGGGTGAAGTGTTTGCCGAAATTGCCATGCTTCGCGACTACCCGCATGAGTCTTCGGTGCGTTCTTCCTCGAAAACGGAGTTGCTGTTTTTCCCGCGTGCCGTATTTGCACCACTGCTGGAGAAGAACGAGGCGGCGCAGACATTTATCGCCAGCTACGTCGCGATCAACTCGGTCGGTGGTTTTGTCAGCAAGCTGTTTAACCTGCGTGGCAAGGTTAAAAAGGAAGAAATCGAGGAGTACATCGGCAGCGTTGGCATTAAACGTGTCAAGTCCGGTAGAACCATCCTCGAGCAGGACAGCACAGAAGACAGGCGGCTTTATGTCCTGCGCCAGGGTCGTGTGCGCCTGGTGCGCAAGGAGGGGCAGACCGAGTTTCCGCTGGGCACCCTGGAGCAGGGTGAAGTATTCGGCGAAAAAGCCTGCCTGCTCCGTCAGGAACAACTGGCTTCCGCGATCGCAGACACTGAAGTAGTGCTGTTGGTTATACCGGAAAAAACTGTTCACTTTATTCTTGACCGTAATCCGACCCTGCGTGAAGTGCTGGCGGAACGCATTCGTTTCAATGACAAGGACGTGGAGCGGCAGAAAACCCTGGCCGAGCGCCGTAAAAAGCCGTTGATGCTGGATCTCTGGTCCAGGCCGGAGCGCGGGGAAAATATTATAAAACGGTTCCGGCTGGTCGAGCAGGCGGAAGAGATGGATTGTGGAGCCGCCTGCCTTGCGATGATCTGCAAGCATTACGGTATTCCCATGACGCTGGGTAAATTGCGGGAACTGGCTAACGTAACCCGCGAAGGCGCCACGCTGGATAGCCTGTCAAAGGTTGGTGAGTCTCTCGGCTTCACGACGCGGGGCGTCAGGTGTACCTACGAGGCACTGCTCGGCTTTGATATGCCCTTTGTTGCTCACTGGGAGGGTTATCACTACATCATTGTCTATGGCCTGTCCAAACATCATGTCTGGGTAGCAGACCCCGGGCCGGGCTTCCGCAAGATGACGGTGGAGGAGTTCGAGAAGGGCTGGACCGGAAACTGCCTGCTGTTCAAGCCCGGTAGTGACATGGTGCAGATGGCCGCACAGCGTTCACCCTGGGTACGCTTTGTCGGTTACCTCAAGCCCTATAAAAGCATTCTCGGTTACCTGTTTATGGCGACCTTTGTGATTCAGATGCTTGGAGTCGCGCCGCCGGTCATTATCCAGCACATCCTTGACGGTGTGCTGGTGCACCATAATGTTTCCCTGCTTCATTTGCTCATTGCCGGCCTGGTGATTACCAATGTATTTACCCAGCTGACGTCAGTGATGCGGGCTTTCCTGTCCAACTTTATGGTCAGGAATATGGATTTCGCCATGATGTCGGGATTCCTCAAGCACGCGCTCTCGCTACCCATACCGTTTTTTGCGAAGCGCAAGACGGGTGACATCTTTGCGCGCTTTCAGGAAAACCAGACAATACGCGCATTCCTGACCGAGTCGACTATTACGACAGTTTTGAATCTTTTGATGGTGTTTATTTATTTCTCCATCCTGTTTCTGTACAGCGTGAAAATGACCATGATGTTGATTGCCTTTGTCATTCCCATACTGGCGCTTACAGTCGCGGTGACACCAAGAATCAAGGCCTACGCCAGAGAAGCATTCGAGACATCGACTGATGCCGAATCGCTGCTAATGGAAATTATCGGAGGAGCGGAAACTGTCAAGGGTATGGGGCTGGAACGCCCCATGCGCCTGAAATGGGAAAAAAAATATGCCAACGCCCTGGGTGTGCAGTACCGTGCCCAGCGCTTCAGTATTCTGGTTGGTTTGGTCAGCCAGGCATTTAATGCAGCGATTACCATTGGTGTGCTCTGGGTAGGTGCTAATCTGGTACTCGCACAGGAACTCACTATTGGCCAGTTGATTGCCTTTAATGCCTTGATGGGGAGCGCGCTAAGTCCGTTGCTGGGGCTGGTCGGGTTGTGGAGCCAGATACACGAAGCCGGTGTTGCCATGGAACGACTGGGCGATATTCTCGATATGGATCCCGAGCAGAAACCCAGTGAATTATCTTCCCGCGTAATCCTGCCGGATCTGCAGGGCAACATCGAGTTCAAGGATGTGTATTTCCGCTATGGTGGTAATGAAACACCCTACGTGCTGGAAAAGATCAATCTGAAAATTGAACCCGGACAGCTGATCGCCATTGTTGGTCAGAGCGGTTCCGGTAAAACCACGCTGGCAAAATTGCTGGTAGGGTTCTACCCGCCGACAGAGGGCACAATGTTAGTCGACGGTTACGATATGAGCGTGGTTGATAAAGAGTATTTTCGTGCCCAGGTTGGCTATGTGATGCAGTCCAATCTGCTTTTTTCTGGCACTATCGCAGAGAATATCGCCAGTGGCGACGAAAATCCGGACAGGAATCGTATTATCGAGGTCTCCCGGCTGGCCGATGCTCACGGCTTTATTGCCAATATGCCGCTGGGCTACGAGCAGATCGTCGGCGAGCGGGGCGTGGGTCTTTCAGGCGGCCAGCTACAGCGGCTGTGTATTGCCCGGGCGCTGTATCATGATCCAAAACTGCTGATATTCGATGAAGCGACGTCAGCCCTCGACACCCAGACGGAAAGCAACATCCTGAGCAGTATGAAGGAAATACTTAAAGGTCGGACAGCGGTTGTTATCGCCCACCGGCTCAGCACGATTATGAATGCCGACAAAATACTGGTTCTCTACAATGGCGCTGTTGTGGAAGAGGGTGCGCACGAGGAGCTGGTCGACAGGAAGGGTATGTACTATCAACTGGTTAAAAAGCAGATTGCCTGAGCCATGAAAATCATAGAATCAAAAGCAGAATCCTCGGTCTCCTATGGTGGTTTGATCGAGAAGATAGAAATTCTTCGTTCAACCCTGCGCTGGGCCTCCAAACTGGATCGTCCGCAGATCCAGAAGTTGCTCAGCCAGTGTAACGTGCTGCGCGATGAGGTTATGAAGCTTTCGCATAAAGAGCGCTTTGTGAAGGCCTCCTCAAAGGCCGGGTCACGTCGCAAGCAGACGACGACACAGCGGCGTAAAGCCCTTATTGATCGCAGCTTCGTTTTTGAAGGTGTTTTTGGTGAAAGTCAGAAACTGCTGGATTCTCTGGAAATCGCAGAGAAGGCAGCACCAACCGATTTACCGGTACTTATTGACGGCGAGAGTGGCACCGGTAAAGAACTGATGGCAAAAGTCATACACGCTAACGGCAGTCGGGCGGATAAAGTTTATATATCGGTCAACTGCGGTGCGATACCGGACAATCTCCTGGAGTCTGAATTATTTGGTCACAAAAGAGGCGCTTTTACCGGCGCCAGCAGTGACCGGAGTGGAAAATTTGAAACCGCCGACAAAGGTACCATCTTCCTCGATGAAATCGGTGAATTGCCTCTTCAGGGGCAGGTAAAGTTACTGCGTGTATTGCAGTCCAACGAAATACAGCGAGTGGGTTCGGACAATACGATCGATGTCGATACCCGCATTGTCGCGGCGACCAATAAAAACCTGCTGGAGATGTGTCAGCAGGGTACGTTCCGTGAAGACCTGTATTATCGCCTGAGTGTGATACAGGTAACACTGCCGCCACTAAGGGAACGAAGTGACGAGATTCCTTTATTGATTGAATATTTCAGCGACGAGGCAGCTGAGAAACTGAACCGGCGTCCGGTCAAACTGAGCAGACGTTTACGTACCTTGTTACTAAAATATCAATATCCGGGTAATATCCGCGAACTGCGTAATACCATATTTCGTATTACCTGCCTGGCTTCGGGTGTTGCTGATTACGAACATTTGCCGGATCAAATGCGTGTCGGCCTGCCAACCGGCAAGGAAGAAAAAAATCGGCCGGTAAAAGAATTGTCGCTGAGTGAGATCAAAAAAACTGCCAGTGACGAAGCGGAAAAACAGTTTCTCGAAAGCGGTTTGCAGGACACTGCAGGTAAAGTGTCCGAACTGGCCCGCAGCATTGATATGAACCGCTCCCACTTGCAGACGCTGCTTAAAAAACATGGCCTGCAGTCCAAGGACTATCGCACACGCAGCTAGTGACGGCTACCGGACTGCGACCTTCACGCCACTGTTTTTGCTCTGCAAAAGGTCAAGCAGCGCTTCGATTCCTTGCTCGCGCACGATACTGGCAAACTCGGCCCTGTAATTGGCTACCAGGCTGATACCTTCGATCTTGATATCGTAAACCAGCCAGGGTCCGGATTTATTATGCATGCGGAAGTTCATGCCAATCGTTGCCTCTCCCGGACGCTGTATCTTCATATCCACAGATGCTTTGCCTCCCTTCAACTGCTTCTCCTGGATCGGAAAATCAACCCCTTCTCCGGAAAACTGGTTCAGGGAGCTTGCATAGGTGCGAATTAACAGCAGACGAAACTGGTCAGAGAAGCGTGCCATCGCGACCTTGTCTGCCCCGCGTGACGCCTTGCCAAGCACCATTCGAGAAATTCTCGGAATATCCAGGTGCGGTAGTACTGTTTCAGATACCAGTGTATGTAGCGCTTCCGGGCTGCCCTGATACAGCTCTGGGTCTGTCGTAAGCCGGGTCATAATGACATCAATTGTGTTCGCTATAATGGTCGCTGGTGTCTGGTTCACAACATCGCTGTCTGCATGCAGTTGCGGTGAGGCCAGCAGCAGGCTCACCGTGAGTAACAGCAGTATGCTGATAGAACGGTAAAGACTGACCTGGTGGATAGTTTGTATATTCATCAGTGCACCGCCTCTGCAGCTTGTTTGCGTGTGTAAAAATATGCACCACGAATGAATCCGGATATGACGCTGCCTTTAATTGCACTGGCTCGGCCAGACGCATCGCGCCTCTTCACCCATTCCATCGGTAAACCCTCCAGAAGATGCATGGGGGCAGGCCGGCCATCAGCAAACCGGGCAATTTCTGCACGCCCCGTATCCGGGTCGTAAAACGCTGGAATGAAACCGGCGGATCGATTTTCCTGGCTGAGGCCGCCGCTACCTACATAGGCCAGGTTTTCTTCCCTAAGTGTGGCGTTGCTTAGCAGTTTGTTCATGAGACTCACCTCTGGTGTTGTCCGGTTCAGTTGTAAGGATGTATCGCATGATGTGTGCCAGGGCCTGTATTTCGAGGATCTAAATTCAAAATAAGCAATTAAAACAGCATGATATGCGCTGATAAATTGGCCGTCGAATGGCGTGGAGGAGCTGCCGCAACTCAATTATGTTGGCTATTTACCAACACTATGAGGGAAATGTTCGCTGGTCGGTGACATGCGTTTCAGTCGAGAACACTGCTGTGTTGTTCCTTGGTAAGACGGGTTTACCGAGCTACACTTTTAGGGTGGATTCCAGACAAGGCCATGATTCCACTAGCGCGTGCCTAACTGTTGGGGGGAGTTATGCCTGGGTGTTTTCTTGAAAGTTACCTGGCGGATGGTGAATCCGTATATCGCATACAGCTGAACCGCTTCCCCGCACTGGTTGGCAGAGAGTCGGGTCTGGCTGTGACGTTGCAGTCAAACAATGTCTCGCGCCAACATGCAGAGTTCGTTGATGACAACGGAAACCTGTTGATTCGCGACCTCGGCAGCACCAATGGCACCTTCGTTAACCACGAGCAGATCTCTGGATAGCCACCAGTTACATACCGGCGATGTCATTCGCTTCGCCGATGTTGAGTTTCGGCTGCGCGAAGAAAGTTCGGTAGTACAGCGGCAGGACCATGACGAGCACACCGTTACGGCGTTCTTTTACCCTGAGGATCACGTCAATCGATTGCCCATCGGTGCGCAGCAGTTTGAAGAGTTGTTGAGGAACGGATGATCAATCCGCTGTTTCAGGCAATCGTATCTGCCAAGGACGGGCAACTATCAGGGCTTGAGCTCCTGGGTCGCGGCAGTCACCCTGCGCTCTCGGAACTGCCGGTGCCGTTATTCTTTTTGGCAGAGGGCCTCGGACGCGGCGTCGAACTGAGTGAGCTCATTCGCGAGGTTGGCGTAAAGGCATGGGCTGATTCTGCTTACTGCGATCTGCCACTGTTTATGAATACACATCCGCATGAACTCCGTGACAGCGAGCGTTTATCCGACACACTACGCAATTTATGGCTTGAATACCCCGGGTTACCCATGGTCCTTGAAATACACGAGCAGGCAGTAACTGATCAGGAAACCCTCGGGCAGCTTAACAGTGCCTTGCAACGCATGGGTATGCAGCTTGCCTATGATGATTTTGGTGCAGGTCAGGCGCGCCTTCTTGAGTTGTTGGACGTGCCGCCGTATGCAGTTAAGTTCGATATCTCCCTGATACGCGATGTACACAAGACCTCAATGGACCGGCGGGAAATGATCGAGTTGCTGGTCCGGATGGTAAAAACCTGCGGCACATTGGCCCTTGCAGAAGGCGTCTCTCGCATAGAGGAACTCGCGGTCTGTAGAGAACTGGGTTTTGATTTGATCCAGGGATACGTCTATGGCGAACCGGCCACTCTCAAGCAGTTGCAGGTTTTACCTGGACGGAAAATGTCTGAAAAGTGAGCGCAGGGGCGAGCGAGTCGCCCCCGCAGATCACGATATCATTGAACAAAAGCCATTTTACGCTAACCCAAGCAGGGACTGATTCAGGTCGTTGTTGGCGTTTCCATTCACGTTAACCAGTGCGCCATCAGAGCCAATGACGTTGACATTCTGTTCCTGGTTAATGATCTGGATGTTGTCAGCAATATACTGGTTCAGTGTGAAAAACTGGTTTACGGCTGGCTGGCCGAAACTGCCGACAGATTTCTGGTAGGGTCGAATCCAGCCAAACCCGCTGAAAAATCCGCCCACCAGGGCTGTCATAGCTTCGGAGTCCAGATCGGCATTTTCGATCAGATCTTCGATTACGAGGCTTGCCATGGTGTTTCTCCTGTTTATTAACAAAGTGGATTAGTGACTTCGATAACTGTATTGCATCTGCCGTGCCAGTTTCAGTCTGTACGCTATAAAATAACGTAACCATTAGTTATAAAAGAAAATATAATATAGCTTCGCATGGTTTTATAGTGTGGCAACGCAATTTTCCCCTTGATTCGTTGGTAAATCACAAACAGATCTATCCGTAGTGTTGGTTCCAATAGCTGCCACCGATCCTGTGCCGGGCGTTCCCTTTAAGAATCTGCTGTGTATGAGTAGTCCCTGGAGCGGGCCAGGGGTACTGCACGCAGGTAAAGGGTTGCCACGAGTTCCTGCAAGCTTTGCTCCAGGCAAAATCTCCAGCGGGTGCTAAGCTGAAGTGAGCATCACAGGCCACAATAATGACACAGGGAGGTGGTGCAGTATGCCATTAAACAGACTTGACGATTCCGGGCAACCATTACCCGCCCCCGATATTCAGCGGACCTCATTATCTGTCGACGGGATGTCGCGCTTCACCTGTAACACCTGGGAAGAGATTCTTGCGGCCCGGCAGGGCAGGGATTTCGATGTCGTAGTCATTGGTTCGGGAATGTATGGGTCTTATACCGCGGCCAAACTCTACGAGATGGGCCGCAGGATGGGTAACCATAAAGAGGCTCCACGCGTTCTTGTGCTGGAGTCGGGGCCATTTCTGGTTACCGAGCATGTGCAAAATCTTTCGCGCCGCAGTACCTCGCTTGGTTCCCTGGTCGCAGAAGATCTCGTAGATCCGGGCCAGAGCAATCAGTCGGGTATGGTAAAACATATGCGCTGCGTCGGCGGCAAGTCTCCGTTCTGGGGTGGATGGTCACCGCGTTATCAGACAGAAGACATGAACCGGGTCGACGCGGATGGCGACAGGTTGTGGCCGGAAGAAGTCAGTAACTACCTTTTTCAGTCCGGTAGTAAGGGCGGCTATGAGTATGCGGAATACGAGACCGGTGTGTTTCCGGTGCAGGATTTTATTCGCGGGCCTTTGTATGAAGCCTTGAAAAGCAGGGCCGAACAGGTTGTGAATGTCGCTGCGGTGCCATCATTGAAAGCCGTACTGGAACCACCGATAGCGGTGCAGGGTGAAGGCCCGGGTTCGGGTTTGTTTGGTTTCGACAAGTTCAGCAGTTTGCCGTTGTTGCTTGACTCCATAGGCGAAGATATCGAGGTCAGTAGTGGAGATGATAGCCGCCGCAAACTGTTTATTGTGCCCTATGCAGAAGTGCTCAGGCTTGAAACCGAAAATGGCCGCGTTGAACAGGTCGTCGTTGCATTGGCTGATCCGACGGCGCCGAGAGACAAAAGCAGGTCACGCGTCGTCCGCCTCGACCTCAAGCCAGGCGCTATGGTTGTGCTGGCTGGCAACACAATCAATTCAACCCGCCTGGCACTGAATTCCTTTCCGACTCCAGAGGCATTGCGAAGCAACGGTGAATTGATGGGGCGTAACCTGATGTACCATGTGCGTGGTAACCATACATGGCGCGTCATGCGTGATGCGCTCGAACTTCCGCCACCAGATCCAACAACTATAAAGACAGCTGCGCTTCATGTAACTGGCGCGGCACCGACCACCGGGCAGGGGAAGGGGCAGTTTCACTTCCAGTTTTATGCGGCGCCCAACATGGATGTAGAGTTATACCCTGGCGCAAGCAAGAACCCGGAGCGATTTCTCTATCAAATGGCGCCGAATATCGAGGATGTCGAGACAATACGCGAAGCGCAGAAGGGACTGGGTAACAACCGCATCGTCATCGGCATTCGTACGGTAGGTGAAACTTTTGGCGACCGAAGCAGCCCCATTGGCAGTAACCACAATGTCAGCTGGATGAGTGTGAACCCTTTTGGTGGACAGGGGGACGATATCTATTATGAAGATGGCCAGGAGTTTCGTTGTCCCAAAGCCTATGTACACCTGGTGGAGACTGCTGATGACGGGGATGTCAGGGAGGCCCAGGACAAGGCGGCGGTCGATTTCATCAAAGCGCTGACCAAACCGGATCAGACGGGTTCAGGGGCTCCAGTGGCGCCGACCGGGACGGGAATCGTGGTGATGGCTGAAATACCCGTTGCCGATATTCCGGATGGCTCCTACCAGCTTGTTACCTCACAGAGCGGGCTTTTTTTCGTTGGCCGATTTGGCGGCCAGATCAGGGTGCTGGATGGAGAATGCACGCACGAGGTTTGTGCGGTGGACTGGTGGGCAAATGAAGGGGTGTTTAACTGTCCCTGCCATCTGGGCCGATTTTCGGCGGACGGAACCAATATCTCGGGGCCGCCACCAGCGCCCTTAAAAACGCACAATCACAGAATAGTTGGCGCAAAGCTGGAAATCACGCGAGCGGAAAGCGTAGAACCGGTTGAACACCTGCACAGTAACTCGGACGGTATTGGCACCACCTACCATGAAGTAGGCACCCTGTGGATGGGAACTGATTACGGCAAGTCAGTTACCGACGTCAACGGTCGCTTTCACCATGTGAGTAACGCCTATTGCGTGGACCAGTCAATTTTCCCCACCGCCGGGTCGGCCAATCCTGTGCTGACGGGTATATCGTTGTCGCGCAAGATTGCCGGGTCGATTATCGATCGCTATCGGTCTGTTGAATTTACGGGTGATGAAGCGGGCTATGAAATGCTTTACCAGGGCAACATGGGGCAGGAAGGCTGGAAATCTGTAGCCGGTGGCGCCCAGCATTTCTTCGATGTTTCCGACCAGGCGCATCCGGTGATCGGTGCCGGACTGGATAATACTTCACCTGCGCTGGGTGTGTTGTGGTATTCGCTGAAAGCGTTCAGGGATTTTATCCTCAAGCTGGACTGGCGCGCGTTCAGTCATGAGGCCAATGCGGGAATACTACTGCGCATGCCACAACCCGTGGGGCTTGATGATGCTTTTTACGACTCCAGCATTGAAATCCAGATCGACGAGCAGGGCTATGACCCTGTTCATAACGTATATGGATCCTCGCTGCATAAAACAGGCGCGGTATATGAGGTGTTTCCGGCACGGTTGTGGGGTGCGAAAGTTGTACTGCCGCGCAGTCCAGGTATGTCCTCCTGCTGGAACAGCTATGAAATCAAGGTGCAGGGGGACAAAATTGAAGTCAGGCTGAATGGAGCGTTGGTCTCAGACGGCACGTTTCCGGGATTGTTGGCAATGGATGCGCCGGCATCGGGTAACACGAAACGCAGCGAGGGCTTCATCGGATTGCAGTGTCACACGGAAGTGGTTCAGTTCCGTAATATTCGCGTGAGGACGTTGTAAAAAAAGCGGAGGCCAAAGGCCTCCGCTGGTCCACCCGATCAGGGCAGGGGGTTTGCCGCTTAGGGCAAGGGGTTACGCGATGCTGATGTTGTTCGCGCCCTGCTGCGACGTAAACACGTTGCTCTGCAGGTGGTCAACAAAAGCGGCGTTGGCGCCGGTCACGGTGCTCACGTTCATCACCTGGGCCAGGTCCTGGCTGGCGATGACTGACTTGGTGTCGATGTCAGTCAGGCTGACAGACAAGCTCGGTGCGCCCCAGTAAGGCAGACGGCGTACGCGGCCGAAGGTGCCGCCGGCTACAGAAGCCATGGCTTTGCTGTCGAGTTCAACGTTGGCGGAAAGGTCTTTGATCATCAGAGTTTTCATGTTGGTGCTCCTAATAAAATGTCGGTTGGGTTAGTGGTATGAGTCCCGTTGGGCTCTGACAGGGATATTGCAGGGGGCGTGCCAGGATCTGGCGGGGAGGATGAAAAAACGTATAATGCATTGAAAAATAAGTAATTAAAAATTATTTCTGGTTTTTCGGGAGCGCTGAGTGCAGCGTTTACAATCACTAATGTTGTGGATCGGCCAACGAATAAATGAGGGGTGTTAGTGAATCTGCAACAGGTCAGGGAAGCATGGCGCGCTGCGCTGATGTTTTACTTCCATGCCGGCATATTACAGGTGTTCGAATCCGCTAAGCGCGTGAGCGTAATTCCGGTGTGGAGCAGCCTGCGATTAATCACTGCTCTGATATACTCAGACAGACGGTATGTATTATTAGCCTGATATCGTTTGCAAAGCGTTACGGGGTGCGCAGTGCCACAGCGAAGCGGTTCCAGTAAATCAGACACCATTCGGGATCTTGGTTTTGGCACCAAGGTCATGCGTGAAAGTGTACTGCGACTTTTGAATCGTGACGGAACCTTTAATGTTTCTCGTGGCGGTCTGCCACTGTTCAAATCGCTGAATCTCTACCAGGCACTGTTGAGTGCCTCCTGGTTGCATTTCAATCTGATATTTATCAGTTTTTATCTGCTGATCAATTTGTTGTTCGCATGCCTCTATTACCTGTGCGGTGCGGATGCGTTAACGGGTGGCGGAGGGCTGGGGCACGGTGAACGTTTTGTTGAAGCCTTCTTTTTCAGCGCACAGACTCTGACGACTGTCGGTTACGGGCATATTTCACCTGGGAGTCTGACCGCGAACTTGCTGGTGGTTATTGAAGCATTTATCGGGTTATCCGGATTTGCCGTTGCAGCAGCATTGATGTTTGCGCGGTTCTCACGGCCGACAGCCAAAATCCTGTTCAGTAACCAGGCAGTGATCGGGCCTTATCATGGCGCGAACAGTTTTGGATTCCGCATTGCCAATGGTTCACCAAACGAACTGATCGAAGTTGAAGTGCGTATTCTGTTGTGCATGACCTATTCCAAAGGTGAGGTGCGTACCCGGCAGTTCCATGAGTTGAGTCTGGAGCGAAACAAAATTTCATTTTTCCCGATGGACTGGACTGTGGCGCATCCGATTACGGAGAAGAGTCCTCTGTACACTGTATCGCCACAGGAATTGAGAAAACGGGATGCTGAGTTCCTGGTCCTGATTAATGCCGTTGATGACAAATCTTCGCAGGAAGTCCATGCGAGGTCATCATACAAGTGGAATGAAGTGGTTTGGGGAGCGCGTTTCAGAGACATGTATCGTGATACTCATGACGGCCGGATGAGTATTGACCTCAAACGAATACACGATATTCAGGAAGTGGACACACCGGTTGTGCCGAACCAGACAGTATGGGATATGTAGGGTGTTTCAATTACGCTGAA
>CAVWAK010000015.1:0-14688 GCA_963752745.1 uncultured Gammaproteobacteria bacterium | reverse complement strand
CAAAGGCCTCCGCTTTTTTAATGGTTTGATAAACCTGAGTTCGATCAGACACAAACACCCATTTCTATTTCATCAGTGAATTCGGGGTTCCTGTTGAGCCATCAGCTATCCATGCTAGAATTACCGGCATTGGAACCCAAATTCAATATTAAGGTGATGACCATGTCCGCAGTTGAATTCCAGCCACAACTCAGAAACGAGATCACAGTTTCACCCGAAGCTGTAAAGCAGTTGATTGCCCTGACCGAGAATGAATTCGGTATTACGGGCGTACGTATTTTTGTCTCCGGCGGTGGCTGCGGCGGCATGTCCTACGGCATGACGTTTGTCGAGGAGCCTCTCCCGACCGACTGCGTCCTCGAACAGGACGGTATGAATGTCTATATTGACGCCGTAGCACTCGGCTTCCTTGAAGGTGTGGAAATCGACTACAAGGACGAGGGCATGAACAAAAGCTTCGTCTTCAAAAATGTATTTGCCAATACCGGTGGAGCCGGCACCTGTGGTGCCTGCGGTTCAGCCGGCGGTGGCTGCGCCTGAGTAAAGCTCGCCTGCTGCTGGTCGCCCAGCCCGGCAGTTACCGTATTGCACCTTACCTCCAGGCCGCCCGCAACATGGGCCTGGAGGTGCTCATCGCCTCTCGCGGCCAACATTCACTAACCACCGAAATCAGCGAAGGCCTGCACGTAGATCTCGACAATCATGACGCTGCGCTCCAGCGCATCCTCGCCGCTGACCGGCACACACCATTCACCGGCATCCTTGGCAGCGATGACAGCACTGTAGAACTGGCTGCCGATGCGGCCAGACAACTTGGCCTGCCACATAACCCGCCAGAAGCGGCACGCCTGTCGCGGCGCAAGGACCTGGCGCGCGCGCACCTGGCGCTGGCCGGCTGTCCGGTGCCGATACACTGCCTTGTCGATGTGGAAAAGCCACTTGAGCCGCAAATGGATGGCCTGCCCTGGCCCTGCGTACTAAAACCACTGCATATGTCGGCCAGCCGTGGTGTAATCCGCGCTGATAACCCGGTAGAGTTCAAGCAAGCGTGTCATCGTATCCGTCCGATTGCGGGAGAGTACGGCGATGATTTTGAACGCCGCCACCTGCTGGTTGAAGACTACATTGACGGTATCGAAGTCGCCTACGAAGGTTACCTGCACCAGGGCACGCTGAATACACTGGCCCTGTTCGACAAACCCGAGCCATTGCAAGGCCCTTACTTCGAGGAAACCATTTACGTTACGCCTTCCCGCCTGACGCCGAAAACCCAGGCTCTCATTACGCAACGCGTTGCCGAAGCCTGTCATGCCTATGGACTCACAACCGGCCCGGTACACGCCGAACTGCGCATCAATGATGATGATGCCTGGATTCTCGAGGTAGCTGCCCGCACCATTGGCGGTGACTGCGCACGCACGCTGGATAGCAGCGGAGAACTTAACCTTGAAGCACTGACTATAGCCCTGGCCATCGACCAGCCGGTTGAGCCCAGGCCACTTGAAGGCGCACGTGGCGTGATGATGCTACCGATTGAACAAAGCGGAATTCTGAGGCGCGTTGAAGGCACTCTCGCTGCAGGCCGGGTGACACACATCGAGAAGGTCGACATTATTATCCGCGAAGGCCATGAGCTGGTGCCACTACCGGAGGGCAACCAGTACCCGGGCTACCTGTTCGCGCGCGCCGATACGCCGGATGAGGTTGTCACCGCATTACACACAGCGCACGGCCGATTGAAGTTTATTGTCGCCCCGGTGATTAAAATGCATCGTGCAGCCGACACGTCCGCGTGAGTGGACACGAAAATCAACCTTACCGTAGTCGCCACTAATAGTTACGCGAACTTTTCAATCACACAAGCATAAGCTCATAAATCTCCTGCTCTGCCTCAGTCCAGTCCTGCAACTCGTTCCCTGGAGCAAAACCCCTTTTTTCAGCTTTATGGTAGGCAGCCACAGCTATCATCTTCAAACGTTCCTCTAGCGTAATGTCAATCGACGATATGCCTGGACCAGGGGTTTTCGCATGTTTTTTTGCTACCTCGTCCTTGGAGGCGTTCCTGGCACTGGCTACCTTTTTCTTCGCGACCTTTTTTCTGGAAATAACTTTCCTGGATGCCTTTTCCTTGGTCGTTTTTTTCCTGGTCTTTTTTTTCGCAGCGATTTTTTTCTTACTGGGAGGGCTCATGATATTTTCCTGTTACCTGATTAACGACAGCATCGGATGTCATCAGGAGCGATGGGAAAGGTATATCCGGTTTCTTTCCCGACTGCTCTTGCTTGGCCGTGCACGGAGTTCTTTGGCGGCTGCCTGTCCGACTTCCCGATTAAGCAGGCATCATTCAGGCCAGTTCCGCAGAAGTCGATAAGTAGTTGTATTGGCGAGGGAGTTTATTTTTAAGCGCATGGTATGCATGCGACCGCACGCCCCAAAAGCGCGCACTCGCACCAGGAAAACACAGGAACCAATCGAATCGACATCCAAATATCGCCGGCGGAGTTTTACGTATCGCAAGCAACCCGGCGATTGGCGTACTACTCAAAGGCCGCTGCTTCCCGTTGCAGATAGGCCCAACTGGCATTGCGACCAGCCAGTTGATCGAAATTGGACAGTTTAGAAAAACGCGATTGATCCAGTTGGTCTATTGCATCCTGTGCGTCGACGCCTTCATCTACCATTTTATCCATGTGGGTAAGCAGCAGATTGAGGTATTGGCGGGTAGGAAAGTCAAAATCTGTTAGCGGGCCCGGCTGGCCATGACCTGGTATGAGAGTGGCATCACCATATCGACTGAGCTGGTCAAATACTGCGATCCAGGACTTGATATCACTATCGGGAGTGACCGCCAGAAGTCTCCCTGAATAGAGGATATCACCTGCATAAACTATTTTGTCTACAGGGATTTCGACTACCAATGATGCCGGGGTGTGTGCGGCAGCGTAACTGTCCAGTTTGATACTTACGCCACCAAGATCCAGCCGGGTTTTCTCGCTGATAAGCTGGTCTGGTGTTTGTGGCAACGTGACAGCACCCTCAGGTAATTCCAGAATTCTCTCGATAGCACCTGCGAAGTTACCGCTTTGTGCTGCCATGCGTTCAGCACTGCTTGAATGCGCAACAATGGTGGCGCCAGCCTCGCGAAACGCCGGGTTGCCCATGAAGCGATGTGGTTGAGAGTTGGTATTAATCGCATACTTGACCGGCTTGTCAGTAACTTTACGAATATGCGCCAACATTTCCTCGCCCATATCCCTGGTATAGCCGGTATCCAGCACAGCAACGGCCTCAGCCCCGACTACGAAGGCCAGGTTCATGCGGTAACCCTGATTCTCTTTGCTCGGCCCATCCAGCGGGCCAATCCAGGCATACACATGTTCTGACAGTTTTTCGGGCGGTGGCAGAATGTTCTTCACCGATTGATCAGCGGTAGCCACACTAACAGTCAAGACGCTTACCCCGAGGGCAAGCATGCCGGTTATAATTTCAGAAAGTCGTTTACGCATAAATCGAGCCCCCTCGAATGCCGATAATTCACGATGCTGCAATATACAATTACTGTCGAACTATGGGGTATTGAGACCTGAATCTCCAACTCAAAGATCCGGGTCGTCTGAAACACCCCACTAACCGTAGATCGGCGCAACCAGATAACAATTCGGTACGAGGTGACATTGCCTCCTTTTGATATTCATCCCAGGATGTTTGTCTACTTTGGCGGAGACCGCAAGCGCTATGGATCGGAAGATACCCGCATACAGCTACTCGACCTGTAACAGGACAGCCGGGGAGCCCTGCTATCGTTCCGGCGATGGGCTCATCCATAAGTATTGCAATCGCAAATCCGGTGAACGATGCTATCGAACGACAGATGGACGATTCCAGATCCGCAACACCTGGAGTGCCAGTAGTGTTCGAGCCCCGTGCTGGCTACTCTTTGATCATGTCACCGGCCACAACTACCGCTTCTTTGTTCGAATGCAGGCAGAGCAAAAAGTTGAGGCGTTATTCGCTCTGGCTGGCAGTGCTGATGCAGGCACCTCATGATAAAGCAGTTGCGGACGTTCAATGCCGATTGAAAACAGCGCCGATTCCCACCTTGCCTGTAAAATGACGCAAAATGGCGCAAAATAGCCTGGAATCATGGATTAATTCACTCATTTTCAATAAATTCGGTGCTTTTGTATCGGGTTTCCCCCTATAGCCAAACAAATATCTATGTGCAATGGTTACTTGATAAAATAACTGGCTCATCCGGAATGTCACGACAACGACGCAATTTGACCGGTGACCCTGACAAAAAGCACCATGGATTGTTGATGCATAAAGGCGCAAAACTCCTTGGCTAACTCAGCCTTCCCGTTCCTGCAGGCGATTGATTCCCCTGTTCTCGTCATGGATCTGCACGCGAGAATTGTCTGGCTAAATGAGGCAGCTGAAACGCTGTTTGGATTTTCCAACGAAGAACTGAAGGGCTCCCTGTTATGGGAGAACCTGATCGTACCGGATTGCGTGAACACCGCCCGGAGGCACTACACCTCGATTCCCGCGAAGCAGTGCACGCTGAAAATGCTGACGAAAAGCGGCAAGCACACGCTGGTACGCTGGAATAACCAGTGGATATCTGATCCATCCGAGGAAACTAGCTATGTTGTTATGGCGGCATCAAGCCACAATACCCAGCCAGTAGACACCTCGCCTGACCAGATCCCGAATTTCACCCGCCGCAGAAAAGCAGACTCCGCGCTGCAGGAAAGCGAAATCCGGTTTCGAACCCTGTTCGATTCGGCGGCCGAGTTTATTTTCGTCATCGATCCAGAGGGCAGGATCAAGCTGACCAATCGCTATGTGTCTGACCAGTCCCGTTACGAACCGGACGAGCTTATTGGACGAAGCATCAAGGACTTTTTCACCGAAGAGTCAAAGCATATTTGTGACTGTAATTTTCCAGGACTGAGGGAACGGGGCCACAATCGTGCCGAAGTTGAGTTTGTCTGCAAGGATGGCCGCATTCTGCAGATGGAATGTTCGGCAACCGCCATACCCGATAAAAACAATGAGTTCACCAGTTTTCTGATAATACAGCGCGACGTAACCGAACGAAAACGCTCGGCAGAAGCTCTGGCGGAAAGTGAGCGGCGATTCCGGGCAATTTTCAATTCCACCTTTCAGTTCATCGGCTTATTGGATTCCCGAAGGTACATTACTGGAAGCAAACCAGGCAGCACTGGATTTTGCCGGTGTCACTAATGACGATGTCGTTGGCAAGCCGTTCTGGGAAACCACCTGGTGGTCTACTTCTGCACGCGAGCAGAAACGCCTGAAAGAGGCAATTCAGAAAGCGTCCCAGGGTCATCTGGTCCGTTACGAAACAACAAATACAGGTGCAGACGGTAAAATTTTCTCGATAGATTTTTCACTAAAACCGGTCAAGAACGAGCACGGGGAAACGCTGCTCATTATTCCCGAAGGCAGGGATATCACCGAGCGCAAGCAAGCTGAAGAAGAGGTACAGCGCCACCAGCGCGAGTCCGCACATTTCATGCGCCTGAGTCTCATGGGTGAAATGGCAGCAGGCATGGCGCATGAACTGAATCAGCCCTTAGCGGCCATGACCAGTTATTGTGGAACAGCGCATTCGATACTAAGTGAACTTCCATCGGCACCAAAAGATCTTGTTGACATGTTGGACCGTGTCACGGAGCAAGCTCACCGGGCCAGCGAAATCATCAATCACATCCGGCGCTTCGTCAGCAAAGGTGGCACCAACAAAGGGTTGGTCGACATCGATAAACTGATTGTCGAAATGTCCGATTTTCTTGAATGGGAACTGCGGAACAGCAAGGTAAATATTGATCTTGAGCTGGATGCACAAGGCCGCAAAATATCGGCTAACAGCGTCCAGATTGAGCAGGTACTGCTCAACCTTATTCGCAACAGTCTGGAAGCCATTCAGAATGCCAGGATCAGTAATGGACGCCTTACCCTGGAAACAAGACTGATTGCAGGCAACTCGATACGAAATAACTGTGACCGACAATGGACCTGGTATCGCCGTGGAGATGCGCAAGCGTTTATTCGAGCCCTTCCAGACCAGCAAGGAAAGCGGAATGGGAATGGGCCTATCGATCGGCCGCTCGATCATACATGCCCACAATGGGAAAATATGGTTAAATGAATCTTGCAAGGATGGCAGCGCGTTTTGCGTTGAGCTACCTGTAATTGACGAAACACATGAAACAAACTGACAGCATATTTCTTGTGGATGATGATGATGCAGTTCGTCACGCGCTGAAACTGTATCTTGAGCGCGAGAATTTTATTGTCCATGACTACCCGTCTGCTGAAGCCTTACTCGAAGTAGTCGATAGAAAATATGCCAGCCTGCTTGTTCTGGATATTCGAATGGACGGAATGTCAGGCCTTGAGCTTCAGACCGAACTAAAATCGCGCGACATCTATCTGCCAATCATATTTATAACCGGCCACGGAAATATACAGAGTTCCGTGTCAGCAATGAAAGACGGTGCCGCAGACTTTATTGAGAAACCTTTCGACAACGAGGAGCTTCTTGCAAGCATCCAGTATACCTTCAAGAAAGAGGAGAATAAAAAGGAACTGAACTCGATAAAATCGGCACTGACAGAGAAATTGGAAACCCTGACCCCGCGAGAGCGGGAAGTGATGGGGTACGTCGTGGATGGAGTATCGAACAAGCAAATGGCGGTACTATTGGGCGTCAGCGACCGAACAATAGAGGTACACCGATCCAGGGTAATGGCAAAAATGGCGGCAAATTCCCTGCCGGAACTGGTGCGCATGTCTGTATTACTTGAAGTTTGATAGCACCGGGCCGTAACCGGCATACAGTCAGGCAGGGGGTCAGGTTTTTTGATGATGTCATTATTCATCGACATGTATCAGTACCCGTACACTCTGGCAACAAGTGACTAGCCACTACAACCAGCATGCCGCTCCATCTCGGCAATAGCCGTGTAAATATATCGCCGCATCAAACATAAGCCCCCCTTAATATTTTGATCATTGTCAATGCAAATTCAACAGAATCTGGTACAAAGGTAGTGAGGGAAGAAGTCGGGTTTGTAGCACGGATGCTGCCTGTAAAGCGGAACGCTCTTTTACGAGCAAGGAGGTGTGTAATGGCAACTCAAGTTCCGGTAAAGAAATCCCGTCAATCACGTGCCGGTGGGTTGATGCGGCCACCAAGCATGTTTGAAGAAATGGAACGCTGGATGGAAGGAATGTTACCCGAAAGATGGGCTGAGCCCTTCCACTTCAATCGCAGCGCCGCCGAGTTTGGACCAAAGGTCGACCTGCTTGATCGCGAGGCGGAAGTTGTTGTTCGTGCTGCGGTTCCAGGTTTCAACAAGGATGACATCGAGGTATCCGCTACCGATAACACTATAACCATTCGCGGCAAGGCTCGGGAGGAACACAAGGAGGAGGAAGGTGAGTACTATCACCGTGAGATTCGCACGGAAGATTTTCTGCGCACCGTCCGCCTGCCCTGCTTCGTTGATGACAGCAACGCCAAAGCAACCTTCAAGCACGGGATGCTCGAAGTCGTGCTGCCCAAGGTTGAAGAAAACAAGCGGCACGCGGTGAAGATCGAGTAAGGCCGCGCCTGGAAAAGATATCGGCAAGGGAAGTGCCGAATTTCAGCCCTGCTTCCCGAGGGAGGCAGGGTAGTGTTTTTTTAATCTGACATCGAAGGAAACAGAGCGGCTTCGCCGACGGGAGCTGCGTTGATTGCCATTTGATTTTGCCGGGGCTCTAATTGGAGGAGCTTACATCAGGTCATTCCCACAGTTACACTACTGGTCAGGAATATTGTTTCATGGAGGAAACAATGCGCTCATCGAACCGCCTTGCAATAGCCACCACTCTTCTAGCAGCATGCTGCTCCATTTCCACACTCCGCGCCGAAGTATATCGCTGCGTGAAAAATGATGGCCACATCAGTTATCAGCAGATTCGTTGCCACCAGGACAGCAAACCCATGGCGATCAACCACAGCCGAACTGGCTGGTCGGGCTTACGCACTGGTGAACAGGCGTTACTGGGCGACTACCAGAAAAGGGATGCAGTGCAGAAACGAAAACCACAGGCTGATAACCTGAAAACAGGTGGCGAAACCAAAGCTTGCGGGTCCAGAAAAGCGCGTTTGGATGCGGTAAAAGCAAAACTGCGACGAGGTTATAACATCAAGGAGGGCGAAAAGCTGCATCAACAGCGTAGCGACCACGAGGGCTACCTGCGTCAATATTGTTCCCGGTAAAAGCGCCGGGCCAGCGGGTACTTCTACGGACTACTTAACCACGTTGATGGCAGACTGACCAAGCCGCTCGGTGGCAGCCGGCATCAAACCATAATGGGTTTTTAGCGCTATTTCTTTCCGCCGCCACCGGCCTGGAAGCCAGCCGGCGCCTGGCCAAAATCACCCTCGCTGAAGAAAAACCCTTGCATATGTTTTTCGATCAGTTCCATGCTCTGCGGATCAGCAGTGCTCAGTCCATTCTCGTTAATAATGGTCGTCAACCGCTCAAGCCACTGCTTCCAGCCTTCCCTGGACACATTCTCGTATATACGCATTCCCAGTTCACCCGGGTGTGGCGGCTTTTCCAGACCTTCCGATTCGACTTTCAATACCACGCACTGCACTGTTCTCATCATCACAAACCTGTGTTTATGGTTTAACGGCCGTGTGCTGTTCGTATTTTTTCAGCAACACGCCTTCTTCACCGCAGCAACTTGCGGCACATTTCTTGACCTGGTGTACCTCGTCACTACTGGCGTTGAGGTAGAACTCGATGGGCCGGTTCTCCTTTGCGCAGTCGCAACCCTTGTCATTATACACGTAAACATTTTCCAGCCCGGCACGCCCGGCAGCATCCCTCGCGGCGAACAGCGTTTCTTCAGGTGTCGGTGGCACATCACTGAGTTTGTAGGCAGGGAAAAACCGGGTAATGTGCCAGGGGCTGGCCTTACCGAGGTTGTCACGCACCCAGCAAGCAATCGCATAATGCTCTTCCGGGTCATCGTTTTTACCCGGAATGATATTGGTACGTGTTTCCACGTGAATGCCAAGTTCCTGCGCTGTCTTTATCGAATGCAATACCTGCTCAACCCTGGCAGGCCGGCAAATATCCTTGTAGAACTCGTCGCTCAGACTTTTGATATCCGAGCACAGCACATCAATGTGCGGAGCCGCCAGCTCCAGTGCTTCATCGGTAATAAAACTGTTTGATACATAGACGGTATACAGACCCGCCTGATGAGCAAGTTCGGCCACATCGATAACGTACTCCAGCCATACCGCCGGTTCGGAGTATGTAAATGCGATACCCTGAACTCCTGCGCGCACAGCCGTATCTACCAGTGACTGAGCCGGAACCCAGGCTTCGTACGACTCACCACGCGCCAGCTCGTCGAGTGCGTTCACACCCCAGGAAATCTCCAGGTTATGGCACCCACCACAACGAAAGCTGCACCCGTAACTGCCTACTGACATCACGCGGGTACCAGGACGATAGTGCCGCACGGGCTTGTCTTCAATCGCATCTATATCGATGGACGATAAAATACCATAGGACAAGTTGTACAGCGTGCCGTTGCGATTGACGTGCGCCTGGCAGAAACCGCGCTGACCATGGCCGATTTTGCAGCGCCAGAGGCAGAGATGACATCGCGTGGTGCCGTTTTCCAGCTTTTCCTGCAAGCGGGTTTCGACCAGTTGGTACTGTGCTGGAGCCGTCAAAATTATATTCCTGAATTTACAGTGGGGCAGTGAGTTTAGCATACCGGGTCATTACCGGATCCTCACCGGTTCCGCGGTAGCTGCTCAGCACCTGAGCCTGCCTGGCTTTTTAGCCTGATAACACCAGATTCGGCATTTTTCGTGCCTGCACATCGGCAGCAAAGGCTCGATGATCGGCCTCGCGCAGACGTCGACATACTTCGCGCGCCATGTTCATGCGCAGGAGCGTTAACTGTTCAATGTCATACTGGTAAAGCTGGTAGAGATTTATATCGGAAATTTCAATGGCACAGGATGGCTCAACGGCAAGTGATGATGTGTTGCGCGGCTGCAGGTCGATCAATGCCACCTGCCCGAAGCAATCGCCCACATTCAGGGGTTTCAAACTGAAATCATGCCCTTGCCAGCATTTTAGTAGTTGCACTTTACCGCTATCAAGGACAAACAATGAATTCGCCGGGTCACCTTCGTGGTAAAAGTACTCACCTGCCGGCCGGCACACACGCCTGGCCATATCCAATAGAAAATCCAGCGTATCCTCACGCATACCGCCAAAGATCGGCATGGCCTGAAGCAGGCTGATCTCTCGATTCTGTGCAACGCACTCCATTCGAATATCTCCAGGACACGCTATCCGGATAACCAGTTCAGGCAACGCACAGCCCACCTGGCTCTACGTACTGAACCCTGTCTACACCCTAAATATAGCCCGCCCCTACCGGCGATCAAGAATTTAAAACCGCACTGGATGGAGGGATGATTTCCAGCTCAGGAAAACACTAGAGATGGTCTTCCAAAGGAAGCAAACCCATAAACCAGACATTCAGGCGGCGCCATAAACCGACCCCCGGATCGGAGTAATAGCGGACTTCCTCGCCATCAACTTCGGCAATCCAGACCAGGCGTTCGCTCCCGGTTTCCGTATCAGTCTCGAGTATGACCCGGTAGCTGTTGTCAGGCCGAATGCCCTCGTCCATGAATTCCAGCACTTGCGCTGCAAGTTCCTCACTTTCTACCAGGATAACAATCTCTGTATTCAGGGCTATGGAACGGGGATCCACGTTGAATGAACCAATCACAACAAGACTTCTGTCCACCACAAAGGCCTTGGTGTGCAGACTCGCCTTCGACCTGCCAGCCAGTGCCGACCAGTTATCCCTGACCGTGGTTGCTTTAGGCTGAAGCTCGTAGAGCTCCACTCCGTTCCTGATCAGGTCGCGGCGATATTTTGCATAGCCGGCATGTGCTGCAGCGACATCGTTGGTTGCCAGAGAGTTGGTTAGCAATCGTTGCCGGATACCCCTTTCCTTGTTTAAACGGCTCCTTTCCACTCCTTCAGGCCCGGGGATCACGTACGCGGCCTCTATCATGACTTCATGATCCTTGTCCTCGCCCAACTGGAGCAGATGATTCGCAACCTCCTCCTCTTTGGTCTCCAGCTTATCCGGCTCATCATATAACGCCCTGGCAGGGGCCCAGATGAACTCGCCGCGGACCTCTTCCAGCCTGGCCATCACAACATCGCTGGTAGTATCAATGGGATACGGATAATCCTTCACCTCTTCAACCCAGCGATAGAGCTTTGCTTTCCTTTCCTGAAATTCCTGTTCAGACAACTTCTCTTCGACAACAGTACTGATGGGTATGGCAAATTCACTGTTCCAGTATCGATCAAAGCTTTGCGAAACGTCCTGCACAACCGGCCCTACCATCGTTATGTCCAGATCCCTGAAATTCGAAGCAGCATCGACGCCGAAATAGTTATCGCCGATATTGCGTCCACCCACGACAGCAATCGCATTGTCAATAATGAAGGCCTTGTTGTGCATTCTGTGATTGAGCCGCTCGAGGTCAAATACGAATTCAAGCGAGCGGAAGCTGCGATTCGCGAACGGATTAAACACGCGAATTTCGATATTGGGATGAAAATCCATCCGCGCGAACTTGAAATCGGTGTCCTTGGTCGTGACGTGGTCGAGCAGCATGCGCACCCGCACTCCACGGTCAGCCGCGCGCAGAACCCGTTCCGCAAGGACGCTTCCCGCGATGTCCACCTCCCAGATATAGTACTGAACGTCTATAGACTTTTGGGCTTGATTCAGAAGGCCGGCACGGGCACGGAAGCCCCACTCCCCCGTTGTTAGCAGGGCCATTCCGGACTGTCCGGGGTGGGCCGCTATCTCGGTCTGGAAGAACTGGCCCAGCACAGTCTCACCCGGTTCGGAAAATGCCGTGGAGACAGAGCGTTCGTGATCCCTGGGAATAGTTGTCGCGCATCCAGCGAACAGCAGGCAGACAACTAACAGTACAAGATTCTTCATGGATAAATAGAGTAGAGGAGGTTGTCTTCGGTAACAAGATAGTAGAAAACCTTGTTTTTAATCAAGAATCACACCCCACCGCCTACCTGACTACCACCGGAACAGGATATACTTGATTTGTGCCAGTTCGGTAGCGGAAGACAAGCAAATGTCGCACAAAGATTAGGCCTGGCACCTGATATTTTGGCATGCTGGGCGAAGCAGCATCGTGAGGCTTTTTTACATGGTTACCAGGTATTGTCACAAGCAGATGGTTTCTATACTGACCGCCTTGGTTATGGCGTTTTTCTTCCTGCCCCCATCATTCAGCGATGCCAGGCAGACAGAACCGGTTGATGAAACCATTCAGTATCTGCTTGAATATGTTGCCCGTTCAGACCTGACCTTTCTCCGTAACTCCGGACAATACACTGCTCAGGAGGCTTCCGAACACATGCAAAAGAAATACGAGCATTTCAGGGATGAAATTAAATCACCCGAGCGGTTTATCGAGCTGTGTGCAACACGCAGCATACTCAGTGGAAAACCCTACCTGGTCATTAACAAACAAGGTGAAACCACCAAAACCAGTGAATGGTTAAACGCCGAGTTGAAGGAGTACCGCAACCACATAGCAGGCGGGCCTCACTAAATGCGGCGCGCTTTTTTCAGAGGGCTTCGTTTTACCGGTGGTTTGCTTCTGCTGATCCTGTTACTGCCTTCCTGCGCAACAACCATTCTTAATGCAACGCCAGCAGTACAGTCCTATCAAGGCGCGCAAATTCATGAGCAGAAGCCTGAAGACGCTAACCAGCCGGGCCTGAAAGTCATGACACTGAATGTAGCTCATGGCCGAGGTACCGGTTTTCATCAAATGCTCCAGCACCCGGATGAGACCAGAAAGAATCTGGATAACGTTGCCACACTGCTGACTGATACTGCACCGGATATCATCGCACTTCAGGAAGTCGATGGCCCTTCGTTCTGGAGTGGTAACTTCAACCACGTGGAATACCTTGCCAGCCGCAGCGTATTTTCGCATTCTGTGCACGCTTCACATGTCGATGGCATGGGCCTTTCCTATGGCACGGCACTGATGTCACGCCTGGATCTGTCCAATCCACAGGCCGTAACTTTCGATCCATCGCTTTCACCAGTACCAAAAGGATTCGTTGTTTCGACAATCAGCTGGCCAGGAAGAGAAGGTATCAATATTGACGTGATATCTGTACATCTGGATTTCATGAGCAAGTCGATTCGAGGCAAACAGGCAGAAGAGCTGGTCAAGGTATTGCGCGCCAGAAACAATCACGTAATTGTTATGGGCGATCTGAATACTGAATGGCAGCAACAGGACTCTGCGGCACAATATCTCGCCGGGAAGCTCGGGCTTACGGCTTTTCAACCGGAGAACACGAAATTGGTAACCTTTCCTGCACTCGAGGAGCGTCTGGACTGGATTCTGATATCGCCCGGTCTTGAATTTCATTCTCACGAAGTGGTTGGAACCGGGATTTCCGATCATCGCGGTGTGGTTGCAGAAATCATCCTGTCCAGCCAGCAACATGCAAGCGCGTGGAAGTAGTGTTACAGCGAAAGGCAGCTGCTCCTTACCCCCTTGAAGCCAGTAACATAAATCGATAGTCTGTTTTTCGCAGGTAATTATTCAACTGACTTTCATGGGAATGGTGAAAATGGCACACAAGAAAATATTAGGCATTTGTTTCTTCCTGTTGGTAATCGGGCAAGCGGGCTGCAGTAATCCTCACAAAGAAGCCGCCAGGGCATCGACAGCTTCCTCGAATGCCGAGGCGGAAGTTCATAACGAAAAGGCGAAAATACTGGAGGATTACCGGAAATGCCTGAATAAAAACAAATCCGATGAGACGGCATGTGCCGCTTATAAAAAAGCCCTTGATTCCATGTAGCTCATTTATACCCGCTTACAACAAAAAATAGTTGTAGCTGTTCCCCGCTCCACCCTGTCTCTCCCAATACGGGAGAGACAGATTCTCCTGACCAAACGCTGCACCTGGCACACTGCCTGGTTCGTCGGGCATCTCTCTGCCATTTCGCGGGTCATCGTCTACACTTAATTACAGCAACCAGGTTACAACAGGCATTGAGATGTTATACCGGCATCAGGTGTTCCAGATTGGCTTTGTACTGCTGCTTTCACTGTCGTCTGCAGTAGCAGGAGACGAGTATACGCAGGCCCGCCAGCATCTGGTTGACGTTATCAGGCAGGATGTTCGCGACACCAGCCTGTATCTTGACCAGGAGGCACTGGACCCTCGAGTAATGGCGGCGATTGGCAAGGTGCCACGGCACGAATTTGTCCCGGCCGCACAGCGCAATCGCGCCTATACCAATCGGCCGCTGCCAATCGGGTACGGACAAACGATTTCACAGCCCTACATCGTCGCCCTGATGAGCGACCTGATTAAGCCACAGCCTGATGACCGCGTACTGGAAATCGGCACCGGCTCCGGCTACCAGGCAGCCATACTGGCCGAGCTCACCGGACAGGTTTATAGCATTGAGATCGTCGAGGCGCTGGGCAAGCAGGCAACTGAGCGGTTGCCTGAGCTCGGGTATGACAATGTAACG
>CAVWAK010000014.1:0-120164 GCA_963752745.1 uncultured Gammaproteobacteria bacterium | reverse complement strand
CGGGGTGAGGGCCTGCGAGTACCAGTCGCCCTTCATCGCGCAGCAGCTGCAGACGCTGCAGGTGATCAGGGCGTGCATCCAGGCGTTTGTCCAGCGTGCCTGGCCCGTCTTCACTGATAAAGGCGTACAGCATCAGGACTCCTCTTCGGGTTTTTTATGGTCTTCAATGTAACGGCTGAGATAGAAAGCCTGGCCGATCACAAAGGCAAAAGTAATGCCCAGCATGCCAAACAGCTTGAAATTCACCCAGGCTTCCTCGGAGTAGTTATAGGCGACATACAGGTTGAGACAGCCAATGCCGATGAAGAACACGATCCACATCCAGCTCAGACGGACCCATACCGGGCGTTCAGCCTGGATAGCGTGACTCATCATGCGTTCTACCAGTGGCTTGTCACCGATCCAGTGGCTGCCCAGGAAGGTGGCGGCAAACAGCCAGTTGATCACTGTCGGTTTCCATTTAATAAAAGTCGGGTCGCGCAGAAATATAGTCAGGCCACCGAAGACCGCCAGCAGACCAAAGGTCACCAGGTGCATCTTTTCAAAGCGCCGGTGTTTCAGCCAGAAGGCGCCGGTCTGCACGGCTGCTGCAGCAATCGCCACAGCGGTTGCCACATAGATGTCGTACATCTTGTAGCTGATAAAAAACAGCAGTATCGGAAAGAAGTCGTAAAGAAACTTCATAGTATCGTTTCGGCGGCCCAGTAAATCCGTTTCAGTGTAAGGAGCGGTTTACGTTCCATTTTTTGTAATAGCGGTCCATCACTTCGCGAACCTGCGGCGGGTAGTTTAGCAAGTCCATTTGTTCCATGCCCTGTGTAAAAAACCCCGGCGCATCATTCGGCAGCTGCTCGGCCAGTGTGCTGAATGCCTCTTCCATGATATCGGGCTGGTGGGTGCGCGTGGCTACAATTGCACGATTAAGGTTCAGCAGTCGCCACGGTCGGCCCGGGTTGACGATTTCCAGGTCTCTGGCAATCATCGGCGACGTGGCGGCCATAATATCCGTCATGGCCTCATACAGGCTGAATAATTCCTCAGGCTCTCCGGTACTGTTGGCGGCCTGGGCCAGCGCATCGACAACCGGTTCCAGGGTCAGCAGCTGCCCGTCATGGCCAGCAACCCAGAGCGCCATGGAAATGGTAAATGCCTGCAAGCGTTCAAAAACATCCGGCAGTTTGAGGTGTTTGGCCCAGTGGCAGGCTTGCTCGAACATCTCCACGGCGTATTCACCCAACTCGCTGACATCACTCGGGGTGGCCAGGTTGCCGGAGGACTCGGTATCCATGTTGGCCAGAATACTGGCTTCGGTACGCTGCATGGCCTCATAGAGCTGCTGGAACGTTTCAACCAGCAAGGCCGGCGTGGTTTCGCCCGGCTGGCCGGATTCACCGGTTATTTCCCAGGCCTCACGTAATTCCTCAAGCGGCTCTGCGAGGCCTTCGCGAAAACTGCTGGCATTGGGATCTGGTAAGTTCATGGCGCGCCATGGTACCGGAATCTGCAGCAGGGCGCAGGGGCAGCATGCTGCTGGCTGCTCCGGTACAATATAAAAGATGTATTGCTACGATTTACACAGCCACTCGACGGCCTCGGATGGCACCCTGACGCCAACCGAACTGGTTAGCCGTGCGGTTACCGCCGGGGTCGACGTGCTGGCATTGACCGACCACGACACCCTTGACGGCTATGCCGAGGCCGGGCGTGCCGCGGCCGCCGAGGACATACGCCTGCTTGCCGGTGTTGAAGTGTCCGTCGTCTGGAAAAACATGACTATCCATGTGCTTGGCCTGAATGTGGACCCTGAGAGTCGAACTTTGCTGGATGGTCTCCGGGGTCTGCTGGCATTTCGTGACCGGCGCGCCGAGGAAATTGCCCACAAGCTGGAAAAGGCGGGTATTCCGGACGCGCTTGCAGGGGCTACCGCTTATCGTCGTGGACGGATACTCAGTCGTACCCACTTTGCGCATTTTCTGCACGAACACGGACATGCTGCGTCGCTGCGTGATGTCTTCAAGCGCTACCTGGTCAAGGGGAAACCCGGCTATGTGCGTGGTCAATGGGCACCGATGAGCGAAGCACTGGGCTGGATCATTGAGGCTGGCGGATTGCCGGTGATCGCCCACCCGGCCCGTTACGGGCTGACGCGCACCAGGCTGGCGGGCCTGATCGGAGAGTTCCGGGAAGCCGGAGGTGTTGGTCTGGAGGTCGTTTCCGGCAGTCATTCCCGTGATGAAACGCTGCACATGGCGGCGTTGTCCAGAGAGCACAAGCTGTTTGCATCTGCCGGTTCCGATTACCACGGACCTGAAAAGCCGTGGGTGAACCTGGGGCGTCTGCGGCCATTGCCAAATGGTTGTACACCGATCTGGGAAGCCGATGGCTGGCCTCGTGTGGCATGAGCCAGTTTTTCGAAATTCATCCCGATGATCCGCAAGCCCGCCTGATACGACATGCGGTGGATATTATTCGTGATGGCGGCATCGCGGCAGTCCCCACCGACTCCAGCTACGCTATCATCTGCCACCTTGATGATAAAAGCGCCGTCGAGCGTGTCAGGCGGATTCGCGACCTGGACAAGCAACACAATTTCACCCTGTTGTGCCGTGATCTGTCCGAGATCGCAACCTATGCGCGCGTGGATAACAGTGCCTACCGCCTGTTGAAGGCGCATACGCCCGGTCCCTATACTTTTATCCTGCGAGCCACGGCTATTGTGCCGCGCCGCTTGCAGCATCCGAAGCAAAAAACCATTGGAATCCGGGTGACGGATAACCTCATTCTTGAACACCTGCTAGCCGAGTACGATCAGCCGGTAATGAGTACTACCTTGATCATGCCGGGGAATGACTACCCGGAAACCGATGCCCACGATATTCGTGAAAAGCTGGAGCACCAGCTTGACCTGGTAGTGGATGGGGGACATTGCGGTGTCGAGCCTACAACCATTGTTGACCTTACTGATTCGGTGCCACGTGTTGTTCGTAAAGGCAGGGGTGCAACAGATGACCTTGAGTAGCTGCCGGATTATCGTTCCGCGAGCAGGTATACTGGCGCCATGTTAGAAGTTAGCCTGGTACAAAAGATATCGGCGTGGTTAATGCCGGTACTGCTGGCCATTACCGTTCATGAAACTGCACATGGCTGGGTGGCGCGCCGGTTCGGCGACAAAACTGCAGAGATGCAGGGGCGTCTGACCCTGAACCCATTCAAGCATATCGACCCGGTGGGTACTATTCTGGTGCCGGCCTGATGTTGTTGTTGCCGGGTGGTTTTGTGTTTGGCTGGGCCAAACCGGTGCCGGTCGACTGGCGTAATTTCAAGCGGCCAAAACAGGATATGGCATGGGTAGCTGCAGCCGGGCCGATATCCAACCTGCTGATGGCACTTGCCTGGGCGCTGGTGGCACGCATTGCAACCGGGTTGCCCATGGAGAGCTGGATCAAGACGCCCCTGTTATTCATGGGTGTGGCCGGTATCTTCATTAACACCATATTGATGGTCCTCAATCTGCTGCCGTTGCTACCGCTGGACGGCGGTAATGACTCGCCTGTATCGACGCGTTACGCGATACCTTTTTCGCGCATTGAGCCGTACGGGTTCTGGATATTGATTTTTCTGTTGATGAGCGGATCGCTGGGATGGATCATGCGGCCGATAGATGAACACCGTTCTGGGGGAGTTTCTGGTATCGGCTTCCGGCATGCGCGTGTGGGACTTTCCAGCGCCTGATGGATGCGTTGATGACATGAACACCGAACCTTAAGGAGCTGATCAACCTGGCCAGCACAACTGAGAATCGCGTACTGTCCGGCATGCGACCGACCGACGACTCATCTGGGCCACTATCATGGTGTGTTGAAAAACTGGATCGAACTTCAGCACCGGTACGAGGTACTTCTTCGTTGCGAGGCACACGTTGACCACCCACTATGAAGATCCGGAGATTACAAAGTTTATGGACATGGTTGCTGACTGGCTTGCTGCCGTGGAACTCGACCATCCCCGATTTGTTCAGTGCAGTCCGATGTGCCGCAACACACCAAGCTGCGTTCCTCTTGTGCGTTGATTATTACGCCGCTGGGTTCGCCTTGAACGCCTTACCCAGCTACAAGGACCAGCAGGAAGATCAACGTGAATGCGATCTCGCCACCTGACGGTTTTCTGGGTTATCCGCTGCTGCAGATGCCGACATCCTGATCTACAAGGCCGGGCTCAGTGCCGTCGGTGACGACCAGGTGGCGCACGTCGACTGACGCGTGAAGTGGCGCGCCGCTTCAACCATCTCTACGGCCGCGAGCCGGACTTCGAAGAAATAAGGCTGAAGTCGCCATCAAGAAGATGGGCAAGAAGAACGCCAGGCTTTATCGCGAAGCTGCGCAAGGATATCAGGAGCAGGGACAGGCACTGGAGCGTAGCGCGTGCGTTACTCGACAGCCAGGGTAATCTTGCCATGGGGGATCGCGAACGCCTGTTCGGTTATCTCGAAGGCGGTGGTCGTATTATCCTGCCCGAGCCGCAGGCTTTACTAACACCGGCGTCGAGCGGGGGCTGGACGGACAGAAGATGTCCAAGTCCTGACGGCAACACCATTGCGCTGCGCGATGATCCGAATGAGGTCGAAAAGAAATTACGCACAATGCCCACCGATCCGGCACGTGTGCGCCGTCGATGACCCGGGCAATCCGGACAAATGTCCGGTATTCCAGCTGCACCAGGTATACTCGGACGAGAGCCGCCAACAGTGGGTGCGCGAGGGTTGTACCTCGGCTGGCATTGGTTGCCCTGGACTGCAAGCAGCCCATCGTCGACGCAGTGCGTAGCGAGCTGGCACCGATCCGCGATCGCGCCCGTGAATTCGAGGAAGACCCGCAGCTGGTACGCAACATTTTGCGCGAAGGCGGCGAGGCCGCACGCGATGTCGCTACCGAGACAATGGATGAAGTAAGAGCTGCAATTGGCTTGAATTACTAGGAAATTTTCAAAATTCGTGCGCTGACGTTTGCATGGTTTCCAATGGCAGCCAGGTGTTTACAATGCACCTATACCGACAGGGCATACTGAATGACCGATACACTGGCGCCACAGGACAAGACCCCCGAACAAGCCGAAATGCCCTTTGCCTTTGTGCAGGGTGAAGCGGTCACGACACTGCCGAAGGATCTCTATATCCCGCCGGATGCGCTGGAGGTTTTCCTTGAAGCTTTCGAGGGCCCGCTGGATCTGCTGCTGTACCTGATCCGCCGACAGAACCTCGATGTGCTCGATATCCCCATCGCCGAGATTACCCGCCAGTACATGGATTACATCGATCTGATGCAGGACATGCGCCTGGAGCTGGCCGCCGAGTACCTGGTGATGGCCGCCATGCTGGCCGAGATTAAATCACGCATGTTGTTACCGCGGGGCCGGAAGATCGAGGAAGAAGACGACCCGCGCGCCGAGCTGGTGCGCCGCCTGCAGGAGTACGAGCGTTACAAACAGGCTGCCGAAGACATCGACTACATCCCGCGTGTAAGCCGCGACGTGTTCCCTGGAACTTGTTGGGCCCCGGAAAAGCAGGTTGTGCGCGGCCACCGGAAGTCACGCTGCAGGAGTTGTTGATTGCCGCTCGGAGGCCATGACGCGCGCCGAGATGTTCCTCATCACCATATTCAAATGGAAGCGCTGTCGGTGCGTGAGCGCATGTCGAGGGTGCTGGAAGCAAATTGGTGGAAGAACTTACCGCCTTTACCGAACTGTTCACCCTTGAAGAAGGACGCATGGGCGTAGTGGTGTCGCTGCTGGCGGTGCTGGAGCTGATCAAGGAATCTCTCATCGAACTGGTGCAGTCGGAACCTTTTGCCCCTATCTACATCAAGACCGCGGGTTCGCCCGCGGTGCTGGAAGACGAACTGCCGGCTGCAGCCGGCGAATCCTGAAAACGGACAGTCATGAGCGAAGCGAGCATCAAAACTATCGTTGAGGCCGTGCTCATGGCCGCCGGCAAGCCGTTACCACTGGAACAGATAGACGCAGTGTTCGGTGAACTCGGTGAAAAGCCCGAGCGCGACCAGCTCAGTGATGCGATACTGCCTCTGCAGGACGACTACGCCGAACGTGGTATCGAGCTGGTGGAGGTTGCAGCGGTTACCATGTACAGGTCGGACAGGACCTGGAGTGACCGAGGAAAAACCGCAACGTATTCGCGTGCCCTGCTGGAGACCCTGCGCCGTTATCATCACCCGCGGTGAAATCGAAGATATCCGTGGTGTCAGTGTCAGCACCTCGATTATGAAAACCCAGGAGCGCGAGTGGGTGCGTGTTGTCGGTGATCTAGCGATGTACCCGGCCGACCGGCCATGTACAGTACCACCCGCGAATTCCTCGACTACTTTAAAATCGACGACGTCGATGTTGCATGAGTTGCGCGACATCGACCATCAACGCCGAACTGGAACTGGCTATGCCTGGCGAAGAGATGCCTTCCGGAGCGGCGGAGGTGGCGGATGACGATGCCGGTGAAGCTTTGGCTGAAGAGGCCAGAGCAGGATCGTGGTCCAGTGCGCCTGTAGATACGGCAGACAATAACGAAGCCCTGCACGAACACCTCTTCTTGACCACTCCCATGCAAGAACGCCTGCAAAAAGTCCTGGCCCGGGCAGGCTTCGGTTCGCGCCGTCACCTCGAAGACCTGATTCGGGAAGGGCGTATCCAGGTCAATGGCAAAACGCCGCTTGCGTTGCCGTCAGCTGTACCGCTTTGCCATCAACAACAATGCGTTCTTCACCCGATATCTTGCAACCCAGTTCGGCAGTTTTGCCATTGACCTGGATACGCCCTTCCCGAATCAGGTCTTCGAGGTGACGGCGCGAACCGAAGCCTGCCCGGGCCAGGACTTTTTGCAGGCGTTCTTGCATGGGAGATCCCTAATCAGAGGTGTTCAGTGCAGGGTTTCGTTATTGTCTGCCGTATCTACAGGCACCTGGACCACGATATTGCTGTCACCTTCAGCCAAAGCTTCACCGGCATCGTCATCCGCCACCTCCGCTGCTCCGGAAGGCATCTCTTCGCCAGGCAATGCCAGTTCCAGTTCAGCATTAATAGTGTCGATGTCGCGCAACTCCATCAACGTGGGCAAGTCATCGAGCCCCTTGAGGTTGAAGTAATCGAGAAATTCGCGCGTGGTACCGTACATGGCCGGCCGGCCGGGTACGTCGCGGTGACCGACAATACGCACCCACTCGCGCTCCTGCAGGGTTTTCATAATCGAGGTGCTGACACTGACACCACGGATATCTTCGATTTCACCACGGGTAATGGGCTGACGGTATGCAACCAGCGCCAGCGTCTCCAGCAAGGCACGCGAATACTTTGCAGGTTTTTCCTCGGTCAGGCGTGACACCCAGGGCTCCAGGTCCTGCCCCACCTGAATACGGTAACCGCTCCCAACCTGAACCAGCTCAACGCCACGTTCGACATAGTCTTCCTGCAAGGCAGCTATCGCTTGTCTGAGCTGATCCCGTTCGGGCTTTTCACCGTCACCGAACACTGCGTCTATCTGTTCCAGTGTTAACGGTTTGCCTGCGGCCATGAGTACGGCCTCAACGATAGTCTTGATGCTTGATTCGCTCATAAAATATCCGTTATCAGGATTCGCCACCGGCTGCCACCTGGATTTCGTCTTCCAGAACCGCAGGCGAACCGGCTGCCTTGATGTAAATGGGTGCAAAGGGTTCCGACTGTACCAGCTCGATAAGGGATTCCTTGATCAGTTCCAGCACCGCCAGCAGCGAGACCACCACGCCCATGCGCCCTTCTTCAGGCGTGAACAAACTGCTGAAGGCGGTAAATTCAATTTCACCAATGCTATCCAGCACCCGTGACATACGCTCACGCACGGATAGCGGTTCCATTTGAACATGGTGGTGGGAAAACATGTCTGCGCGGCTGATGGCCTCCTTGGCGGCCAACAACAATTCCTGCAGCGAAATTTCCGGTGGCTTGCGCACTACCTGTTTTTCCGGCGCCTCGACACTCACCGGGAACAGGTCGCGACCAACACGCGGCAGGTGATCGATATCCTCGGCAGCCTGCTTATAGCGCTCGTATTCCTGCAGTCGTCGAATCAACTCGGCGCGTGGATCGTCCTCATCCTCGACTTCGACGGGCCGCGGTAACAACATGCGCGACTTGATTTCAGCGAGCATGGCGGCCATCACCAGATATTCGGCGGCAAGTTCCAGCCTGAGGTCCTGCATCAGATCGATATACTCCATGTACTGGCGAGTAATCTCGGCAATCGGGACATCCAGTACATCGAGATTCTGTCGGCGGATTAAATAGAGCAGTAAATCCAGAGGACCCTCGAAGGCTTCGAGAAATACCTCCAGTGCATCCGGCGGAATATAGAGATCTTTGGGGAGAGTCGTGACCGCTTCACCCTGCACGTAAGCAAAGGGCATTTCAGTCTGTTCGGGCGCCGGTTCAGTCGGTGTTGGCGTGTCTGTCATGCAATTTGCTCACATCGGTAACGACCTATTGTAAACGTCACAACGGGCATTGAGAACAGTCAAGTGCCAGGAATATTCAGCCACCTGAATGAAAATTAAAAAAGTCAGTATTTCAAACCAATTACAGACCTAACTTCATCCATTGTCTCTTCAGCAACGCTACGCGCAGCCTCGCCACCCTCGAGCAAAATGTTGCGTACCAACTGAGGATTCTCTTCGAATTCGCGCGCCCGCTCGCGGATCGGTGCCAACTCGCCCAACACCGAATCGATAATTGGCTGTTTACAGTCGAGGCAACCGATGCCCGCAGATGTACAACCCTCGCGCACCCATTGCTTCCGATTTTCATCTGAATAGACCTCGTGTAGCTGGAATACCGGGCACTTGTCCGGATTGCCAGGATCCTTGAGGCGCGCACGAGCCGGATCGGTGGGCATAGTGCGCAATTTCTGCTCAATATCCTTGGGGTCATCGCGCAGCGCAATCGTATTGCCATAGGACTTGGACATTTTCTGGCCGTCGAGCCCCGGCATTTTAGAGGCAGGCGTTAACAGGGCCTCGGGCTCAGGCAGGATAATACGGCCACCGCCTTCCAGGTAACCCCACAGGCGTTCGCGATCTCCCATGGCCAGATTACCCTGGCCGTCCAGTAACGCCCGCGCTACGCCCAGCGATTCCTGATCCCCTTTCTCCTGATATTCCTTGCGCAGCTTCTTGTAAAGCCTGGCGTTCTTCTTGCCCATCTTCTTGATGGCGACATCAACCTTGGCTTCAAAATCCGGTTCGCGGCCGTAGAGATGGTTAAAGCGGCGCGCCACCTCACGTGTCAGCTCAACGTGCGCCACCTGGTCCTCACCAACCGGGACCGAGCCGGCCTTGTAAATGAGGATATCGGCACTCTGCAGCAACGGGTAGCCAAGGAAACCGTAGGTGGCAAGATCGCGTTCACGTAATCTTTCCTGCTGGTCCTTGTAACTGGGTACGCGTTCCAGCCAACCGAGCGGCGTCACCATGGATAACAGCAAATGTAATTCTGCGTGCTCTGGCACTTCAGACTGCACAAAGATTTTCGCATTCGCGGGATTAACCCCGGCCGCCAGCCAGTCGATTACCATTTCCATGACACTGGCACCGATAATCTGCGGATCTTCGTAATGCGTAGTCAGCGCGTGCCAATCGGCGACAAAGAAGTAACAGTCATATTCATACTGGAGTTTGACCCAGTTCTTCAGCACACCGTGGTAGTGCCCGAGGTGCAAGCGCCCGGTGGGACGCATACCGGACAGGACGCGGTTTTTGGATTCGCTGGTCAACTTCGTTTAACTCCTCATTAAAGAATACAGCACTGACTGGAAGGTGCCTGGCTGCATTCCGGCCACACCGGCAAATACACCTAGAAAACTGTTCACAAATGGCCACATCACAATACCAAGCACACCGGTCATTAACAGGGCCACCAGTATAAAAAATCCAAACGGCTCAATACGAGCGAACTGATACGCATAAGGCGACGGCAACAGCCCGGTCACTACACGGCCGCCGTCCAGTGGCGGTAACGGCAGCAGATTGAGGACCATCAATATGGTGTTAATGAAGATACCGGCCACACCCATGAATAACAGGGGCGTCTTGATCCAGCTCTCCATGGGCAACCCGGTTGCAATGCGTGCCACCAGCGCCCAGGCAAGTGCCATCAGCAGGTTGGATATCGGCCCGGCTGCAGCTACCCATGCCATATCCTGCTTCGGTCGCTTGAAATTTCGCCAGTCGACCGGCACCGGTTTGGCCCAGCCAAACACAAAACCACCCGGCAACAACAACATCAGGCCGGGCACCAGAATAGTACCCACCGGGTCGATATGCTTGAAAGGGTTCAGGGTCAGACGCCCCTGCATCTCTGCAGTTTTGTCGCCGAACCGGCGCGCCACCCAGCCATGTGCAGTTTCATGAACGGTAATGGCCAGCAGTACCGGCATTAACCACGCCGATATCTTTTGTACCAGGCTAACTTCTAACATGGCGCCAGTATACCTGCTCGCGGAACGATAATCCGGCAGCTACTCAAGGTCATCTGTTGCACCCCTGCCTTTACGAACAACACGTGGCACCGAATCAGTAAGGTCAACAATGGTTGTAGGCTCGACACCGCAATGTCCCCCATCCACTACCAGGTCAAGCTGGTGCTCCAGCTTTTCACGAATATCGTGGGCATCGGTTTCCGGGTAGTCATTCCCCGGCATGATCAAGGTAGTACTCATTACCGGCTGATCGTACTCGGCTAGCAGGTGTTCAAGAATGAGGTTATCCGTCACCCGGATTCCAATGGTTTTTTGCTTTGGATGCTGCAAGCGGCGCGGCACAATAGCCGTGGCTCGCAGGATAAAGGTATAGGGACCGGGCGTATGCGCCTTCAACAGGCGGTAGGCACTGTTATCCACGCGCGCATAGGTTGCGATCTCGGACAGATCACGGCACAACAGGGTGAAATTGTGTTGCTTGTCCAGGTCGCGAATCCGCCTGACACGCTCGACGGCGCTTTTATCATCAAGGTGGCAGATGATAGCGTAGCTGGAGTCGGTGGGGACTGCCGCGATGCCGCCATCACGAATAATATCCACCGCATGTCGTATCAGGCGGGCTTGCGGATCATCGGGATGAATTTCGAAAAACTGGCTCATGCCACACGAGGCCAGCCATCGGCTTCCCAGATCGGTGTACAACCATTTGGCAATGGCCGCAGACGCCCCAGGTTCACCCACGGCTTTTCCGGTCCGTGGTAATCGGAACCGGCAGATGCAAACAGCTTGTGCTCTCTGGACAACGCCGCCATGTGCAGCGTTTCATCACGGGAATGACTGCCGGAAACGACCTCCAGACCAACACCTCCGGCTTCCCGGAACTCTCCGATCAGACCCGCCAGCCTGGTGCGCGTCAGCCCGTAACGGGCCGGGTGGGCGATCACCGGCAATCCGCCAGCCTCAATGATCCAGCCCAGTGCTTCGCTCATCGGTGCCCATTGACCACGCACATAGCCGGGTTTCCCCTTGACCAGGTAGCGTTTGAAGACATCACGCAGCGACGCAGCATGTCCATGTTCGTGCAGAAAATGCGCAAAGTGGGTACGACTGAGTATCCGTCCACGACGATAAGCGGCAGCCCCTGCAAGCGCGTCCGGAATACCCGCCTTTTCCAGCTTGTGGGCAATTTCCTCGGCGCGCCGGTCACGAAATGCCAGCAGACCCCGGAGACCATCCAGCAAAGTTCGACTCTCAGGGTCCACATTCAGGCCAAGCACATGGATAGTCATGTTTTTCCAGACGACGGACACTTCAACACCGGCAAGCAGGCGTATGTCCTCGGCGGCCGCGGCACGCCTGGCCTCGGCATAGCCGTCAAGGGTGTCGTGGTCGGTCAATGCCAGCACGTCGACCCCGGCGGTAACCGCACGGCTAACCAGCTCGGTTGGCGTCAGGGTGCCATCCGAGGCCGTCGAGTGGCTGTGTAAATCGTAGCAATACATCTTTTATATTGTACCGGAGCAGCCAGCAGCATGCTGCCCCTGCGCCCTGCTGCAGATTCCGGTACCATGGCGCGCCATGAACTTACCAGATCCCAATGCCAGCAGTTTTCGCGAAGGCCTCGCAGAGCCGCTTGAGGAATTACGTGAGGCCTGGGAAATAACCGGTGAATCCGGCCAGCCGGGCGAAACCACGCCGGCCTTGCTGGTTGAAACATTCCAGCAGCTCTATGAGGCCATGCAGCGTACCGAAGCCAGTATTCTGGCCAACATGGATACCGAGTCCTCCGGAAACCTGGCCACCCCGAGTGATGTCAGCGAGTTGGGTGAATACGCCCTGGAGATGTTCGAGCAAGCCTGCCACTGGGCCAAACACCTCAAACTGCCGGATGTTTTTGAACGCTTGCAGGCATTTACCATTTCCATGGCGCTCTGGGTTGCTGGCCATGACGGGCAGCTGCTGACCCTGGAACCGGTAGTCGATGCGCTGGCCCAGGCCGCCAACAGTACCGGAGAGCCTGAGGAATTATTCAGCCTGTATGAGGCCATGACGGATATTATGGCCGCCACGTCGCCGATGATTGCCAGAGACCTGGAAATCGTCAACCCGGGCCGACCGTGGCGACTACTGAACCTTAATCGTGCAATTGTAGCCACGCGCACCCACCAGCCCGATATCATGGAAGAGGCATTCAGCACACTGGCCGAGCAGCTGCCGAATGATGCGCCGGGGTTTTTTACACAGGGCATGGAACAAATGGACTTGCTAAACTACCCGCCGCAGGTCCGCGAAGTGATGGACCGCTATTACAGAAAATGGAGCGTAAACCGCTCGTTACACTAAAACGAATTTATAAGGCCTCCGAAGAGATACCATGAAGTTTCTTTACGACTTCTTTCCAATACTGCTGTTTTTTGTCAGCTACAAGATGTACGACATCTATGTGGCGACCGGCGTAGCTATCGCTGCAGCAGCCGTGCAGACCGGTGCCTTCTGGCTGAAACACCGGCGCTTTGAAAAAATGCACCTGGTAACCTTTGGCCTGCTGGCAGTCTTTGGTGGCCTGACCATATTTCTGCGTGACCCGACCTTCATCAAGTGGAAACCGACAGTGATCAACTGGCTGTTTGCCTCTACCTTCCTGGGCAGCCACTGGATCGGCGACAAGCCGTTGGTAGAACGCATGATGAGTCATGCTATCCAGGCTGAACGCCCGGTATGGATCAGACTGAGCTGGATGTGGATCGTGTTCTTCGTCGGTATTGGTTGCCTCAACCTGTATGTCGCTTTCAACTACTCCGAAGAAGCCTGGGTCAACTTCAAACTGTTTGGCATGCTGGGCATTACCTTTGCTTTTGTGATCGGTCAGGCTTTCTACCTCAGCCGGTATATTGAAGATCATAAAGAACCCGAAGAGGAGTCCTGATGCTGTACGCCTTTATCAGTGAAGACGCGCCGGACACGCTGGACAAACGCCTCGCAGCACGCCCGGACCACCTGCAGCGACTGCAGATACTGCGTGATGAAGGTCGATTGGTACTGGCGGGCCCGCACCCCGCTATCGACAGCGAGGATCCAGGCGAAGCGGGCTTTACCGGCAGCCTGGTGGTTGCCGAATTTGCCTCGCTGGAAGAAGCACGGCAGTGGGCCGATGCCGATCCCTACGCCAGCACTGGCGTCTACCAGCGCATGACCGTAAAACCGTTTAAAAAGGTACTACCCTGATGACTGCAAAACGCGTAGCCATGATCGAAAAGCGACTGACTGAAGTATTTTCACCGCAAAGTCTGAATATCGTAGATGAGAGCCACAAGCACGCGGGGCACGCCAGTGCCGGCGGTGCCGGGCACTTTGCTGTTGAAATTATCGCCGATGCATTTGCCGGAAAAACACTGATCCAGCGGCACCGCCTGGTTTACGATGCACTGGACGACGCCATGAATACTGAAATTCATGCCTTGAGTATCAAGGCATCAACCCCTGCCGAGGCAGGCTCCTGATACATTTAATTTATAACTCCTTAAGGACAGAAACCATGAAACTTCGTACTCTAACACTGGCGCTGGGCTTGAGCAGCTTACTGGCTGGCTGCGACCAGGTGCCGACCGGAAACAGTGACACATCTGCAACGTCCACCCCTGCGGCCATTAACGACACCAGCGCGGTTGTTGCTACTGTAAACGGCGCGCCGATCACCGAGAGTGTTATCGAGCTCTACCAGGAACAGATGCAAAGTCGTCGCCCTGGTGCACCGGCTGATCGTAATACCATCATTGAAGAAGTTATCAACCTGGAGCTTGCCAGCCAGAGCGGTACCAAAGCAGGTCTTGATAAAGATACGCGCCTGCAGTTGCAGATTGATCAGCAGCGTCGCGCAGTAGTCGCCACAGCGGCAATTCAGAGCCATCTGGAGAGTAATCCGGTCACCGATGAAGAATTGAAAAAGCTCTATGATGAGCAGGTACCTAAAGGTAGCGAGTACAAGGCCCGGCATATTCTCCTCGAAGATGAAGAGGCCGCGAAAAAGCTGGTTACCGAACTTGACGGTGGCGCTGACTTTTCCGAGCTTGCCAAGCAGCACTCCACTGGCCCGTCCGGCAAGAGCGGTGGCGAACTGGGCTGGTTCTCGCCCAAACAGATGGTGGCACCGTTCTCTGAAGCCGCTGCCAAGCTGGAAAAAGGCGGCTACACCAAGGAGCCGGTGAAAACCCAGTTCGGCTGGCACATAATCATTCTCGATGACGTGCGTGAATCAACCCCGCCAGACTTCGAGCAGGTGAAACCGCAATTACAGAGTTTCGTACAGAAGCAGCGAGTGCAGGATTTTATCAGCGGTCTGCGTCAGAGCGCGTCGATCGAAATGACTGCGGCGCCTGCAGCTGTAGAACCTGCAGCGACTGAACCGGCGGCAGCTGATACCAGCGAAAGCCAGCCCGAGTAGCAGGGACAAAAAAGGGGCAGAGCCTTTCAGGCTCTGCCCCTTTTTCATTTTCAGAGTCTTGTGAAGAGACTGTCAGCCGAGGGATTTCATAGCCGCTTCAACAGCCTTACCGCCATTGATTGGCGCCCCCATATCAGACAACACCGCATCAAGTGCACCCAGACAGTTCAGCACGTTCTTGCTGTTGCTGGCAAAGCCCATCAAACCGATACGCCAGATCTTGCCGGCCATCGGCCCCAGTCCAGCACCAATTTCCAGACTGTAGTCATTGAGTAACCGGCTGCGGACTGTAGCATCATCCACACCGTCAGGAATACTGACCGAATTAAGCTGTGGCAGACGATCAGCCTCATCAACCACAAAAGAAAGCCCCATGGCCTCTACACCCGCACGCAGCGCCAGATGGTTTGACTGATGACGCTGCCATGAATTCTCAATACCTTCTTCCTCCAGCACGACCAGCGCTTCATGCAAGCCGTACAGGGTATTAACCGGTGCCGTGTGGTGATAGGCGCGCTTGCCGCCACCACCCCAATAACCCAGCACCAGGTTCAGATCCAGAAACCAGCTCTGCACTCTGGATTTTCGATTCTTGACCGCCTCGACAGCACGCTCGCTAAACGTCACCGGCGACAGACCCGGAGTGCAGGACAGACACTTCTGACTACCTGAATACACCGCATCCAGTCCCCACTCGCTGACCTTGAGCGGTGAGCCACCCAGTGAAGTCACGGTATCGGCGATCACCAGGCAGTCGTGTGCGTGCGCCAGCTTTGCCAGGGCTTCAGCATCTGAAATCGCACCGGTAGAGGTTTCAGCGTGGACAAAGGCCAGTACCCGGGCATCCGGATTAGCCTTGAGGGCTTCTTCGACCTTACCTGTGTCAACAGCCTTGCCCCACTCGTCCTCCACCATGACAGCCGTGCCGCCACAGCGTTCAACGTTTTCTTTCATGCGTCCGCCAAACACACCGTTCTGGCAGACAATCACCTTGTCGCCGGGCTCGACCAGATTGACAAAACAGGCTTCCATACCGGCCGAACCTGGCGCTGATATCGGCATGGTCAACTCATGGTCTGTCTGAAAAGCATAACGCAGCAATTCCTTGGTTTCGTCCATCATGGCAACGAAAGCCGGATCCAGATGGCCGATGGTTGGCCGCGACATGGCCTCGAGAATACGGGGGTTAACATCAGATGGGCCTGGTCCCATCAGGGTACGAACCGGGGGGTGAAAGGATTTATGTGTCATGGTCGTCTGCGTCTCATTGTAAAAATTATGATGAATCTTAGCATGTTGGAGCCGGGGAGATTTCCCGGTAAGGATTACGGATTGGCACCGGTTCCGATATTTCAACCGTTACCCGTCAGGCTCACACCGGACCGTTACTATCGGCGAAGCGGGGAAATCAGCTCAAGGACCGGTCCGGCCTCACTAACCAGTACAGGATAATACTGCAAACAGCGCCAAGCGTATCGGCAAGCATATCTCTCTGCGCATCCCATATATCGCCCTGGGAGCCGAGAAACTCGATGCCGGCCTCGCCACCTTCTGCTGCGGCATACCACCACTCGATAATTTCGTAACCGGCGGCAATGCTCATGATAAAAAACAGGGCAAAAAAACTTGCCGTAACCAGGCCGCAGTAACCCTTGCGCAACAACCACTCCATCATCGGAAATGCATAGAAGCCGACCGAGAAGTGCCCAATGCGATCAAAATGGTTGCGCTCCGAACCCAGCAGATCGCTAACCCAGCCGAAAGGTACATTGGCGAAGGTGTAGTGCCCGCCGACTGTGTGCCAGAAAAGCCAGAATGCCATCAGGCTATAGGCCGTATTACTGAACCGAAACCGTGGGAACGTGATGACTAACAACACAAAGACAACAACTACAGGGATCACTTCTGCAATCCAGACGGCGCGCGATACCGGCTCGATGCCGAGCCAGATAAAAACAACGACAAAAACGCCAGCGAGGCTATAGGGGTAGTTTTTACTCATTTCTGAATACTTTTGACCAGGTGACACCGTACCACGTGCGTATCAGATACCCGGCTGGCACCAGGGTACTCGATGCTGCATTCAGACATTGCCTGCGGGCAACGTGGGTGGAAATGGCACCCGGACGGTGGGTTGGAAGGTGATGGCATGTCACCTTCAAGACGAATCATCTTCTGCCCCGTGTCAGCATCGATTTTCGGTACCGCCGAGAGTAATGCCTGTGTATAGGGATGTTGCGGATTGTCGAGCACCTCAGCGACGTCACCCTCTTCAACGATGCGCCCGAGATACATGACGGCTACCCGGTCGGCCAGGTAGGCGACAACAGAAATATTGTGCGTAATAAACAGATATGACAGGCCCAGACTGCTCTGCAGGTCTTTTAGCAGGTTCAGAATCTGCGCCTGCACCGATACATCGAGCGCGCTGGTTGGTTCATCACAGACAATTAATTTTGGTTTGACGGCAAGTGCACGCGCAATACAAATCCTTTGCCGCTGCCCGCCGGAAAACTCGTGCGGATAACGATGCGCATGCTCCGGCCGCAAACCTACCTGTTCAAGCAGGGTCTTCACTTCCACACCACGTTGCAGCTTTGTGCCACCGATGCGCTGCGCAATCATGCCTTCTTCAACAATATCTCCAACTGTCATGCGCGGATTCATGGAGGAGAACGGATCCTGGAATATAATCTGGAAGTCGGAGCGCCGCTGCCGCAGCGCTTCACCTTTAATCCGGGCCAGATCCAGTCCTTCAAACGACACGCTGCCAGCAGTGGTTTTCAACAGCTGTAAAATCCCTTTCCCAACTGTCGTCTTGCCACAACCTGATTCTCCGACCAGTGCCAGGGTCTGGCCTGCAGGAATGTCCAGGCTGACACCGTCGACGGCACGCACATGCCCGACCGTCCGCTTGAACAAACCTTTCTGTATAGGAAAATGCACCTTGAGCCCGGAGACTTCCAGCAATACTTCGCCATCACTGTCTGCACGCGCCCCGTGCGCTACACTCACCGGCGCCTGTGAAATATCTGCTGGCGCAGACAGCGTCGGATCAGCCAGATGACAACGCACTCCCTGGCCCTCGGCAGCGTCAAACCAGCCTGGCACCTGGCTGTTACACAGCTCCCATGCGCGGTCACAACGTTCGGCAAAACGGCAGCCGTAGAAAACCTGGTTCAGCGGTGGCACCGTGCCGGGGATTACAGTCAAGCGCACATCCCGTTTACTGCTATCAGGCAAGGCCGCGAACAGTTTACGACTATAGGGGTGCTGCGGTGCACTGAAAAACTGATCACTTGGCGCCTGTTCCACCAGTTGACCGGCATACATCACAGCAACCCGGTCAGCCATACCGGCGACAACGCCAAGATCGTGCGTGATCAGCAATACCGCCATACCACGTTCCTGCTGCAACTTGCCGATCAGCTCAAGCACCTGGGCCTGAATGGTCACATCCAAAGCCGTAGTCGGCTCGTCAGCGATCAGAAGCTCCGGATCACCGGCCAGCGCGATAGCAACTACCACGCGCTGTTTCATACCACCGGAAAGTTGATGCGGGTACTCATCATAACGACGAGACGCATCCGGTATACCAACAGCATCGAGCAGCTCCAGCACTCGCTGTCGTGCAGCCGGTCCACGTAATCCCTTGTGCATCTGAACGCTTTCGGCAATCTGCGCTCCGATGCTCATCACCGGGTTCAGTGCGGTCATGGGTTCCTGGAAGATCATGGCAACCTGACCGCCGCGAACACTGCGCATACCCCGCTCCGACAGATCCAGCAGTTCTTTACCCTGCAAGCGTACCGAACCACCCGCTATCTCGCCCGCCGGCTGGGGCAGCAGTCTCAGCAGCGCCAGTGCGGTCATGGATTTACCACAACCCGACTCACCCAGCAGGGCGAACGTTTCCCCAGATTTGATATCAAAACTGATCCCGTCGACTGGCCGTATTGCCTTGTCACCGTTGCCAATACGTACGCTGAGATCTTTAACCTGTAGCAAAGTTTGTGTCATGGTTTATCTTTGCGCTCGCAGGCGTGGGTCAAAGGCGTCGCGTACTGCATCTGAAAACAGGTTAGCCGCGAGTACCAGCGTGAACATGAATCCAAATGCCGCTAACAGCGACCACCACACAAAAGGCTCACGCGCCATTTCCAGACGCGCACGGTTGATCATATTCCCCCAGCTCATGGTGGTGGGATCAACGCCTACACCAACATAGGAAAGCACCGCTTCCGCCAGGACCAGGCCGCTGAAATCCAGGACCACAGCAATCATCACCAGGTGCATAAGATTAGGTAGTAAATGTCGGACCATGATTTTCAGGCGCGAAACACCAAATGCACTGGCCGCCTGTACATAGTCAAGCTCTCGCAATTTCAGGGTCTCGCCACGCAATAAACGGCATAACCCGGTCCAGCTGGTAATTCCCAGAATTATGCATAGAAACAGCAAACGCATATCAGCACGCTCAGCCATGGTTTCAAACAATTCCGGATGGTTTGCCATGTAGACCTGCATCATTAATACGGCTGCGGCAATCAATAAAACGCCAGGGATCGAATTCAGCGTGGTGTACAGGTATTGAATAACATCATCCACCCAGCCCCTGTAGTAGCCTGCCATCATGCCCAGGAATACCGCGAATGGCAGCATCACCAAAGTCGTTAGTGTGCCGATCACCAGGCCGGTGCGTATACTTTTTATACTTTGGTAAAGCACATCCTGGCCTACCTTGTCAGTCCCCATCATGTGCCAGTCGGCCGACATATTCGCGATCAGGGCAACCAGGAATATCACACAGCTCAGCATAAAAAATGCAGTCCGCCAGGGTATATCAGTACGACCCCTGCCCAGATCGGCCAGCACCTGACCTACTGAGCTGCGCCATCTGCGCGCTAACACCCATCCCAGCACGAGATAGAGCAGCAACGCAGCACCTGCTGTCTGCACGAACGCGACAATGAGCCTGCGACGGATATCCGGCCACGCCTCGGTAACCGGGTCATCGAGCGAAGCACCACCGTATTTGAGCCGCGGGAACGTTCTCACCCGCTCGCCATCAGCACTAACAACAAAGTCCTTTGTATAAAGGTGCGTGGCAAATGGTGCGGAATAGCTCTTCTCTTCCTGTGTCCGCATCACTCCCAGCATCTCATCCAGCACGCTCAATACGTCACCATCGTATTGCTCCTCCTGCTGACCATCATGCTGGGGAAGTGCCTTGCGGAAATGCAGGGAATCCAGTAACCCTACCAGTGTATAGACACTCAGAATCACCAGTGACGCAACCGCCATTCGGCTGCGTACAACCTCTCGCCACGGCGCTCTAAGGTGTTCATACCTGCTCGCATATATCGCAAACACAATCACCAGAAAAACCAGCAGGAAGATCAGTGCATCAGTCCAGAGGACCACCGGCTGTATCATGACAGGCGAATCCTCGGGTCGACCAGCGTGTAGGACAAATCGGTTAACAACAGCCCCAGGATATAGAGGACTGACCCGAGAAACACCATGGCACGCACGATGGCAAAATCCTGATTCTGAATGGCTTCAATGGTATAGCTACCGAGACCGGGTATTCCGAAGAACGATTCCAGGATCAGGTTGCCCATAAACAACGTCGGCAAAACCACAACCACGCCGGTAAGAATCGGCACCATGGCGTTTTTCAATACGTGCCTGAACAGCAGCGTTAACTCGGGGAGGCCTTTTGCACGTGCAGTACGAACATAATCCCGGTTGATCTCCTCCAGAAAGATGGTTCGATACCAGCGGCTACTTGAACCTATGCCGGCAAACACGCCGATAGCCACGGGCAACACAACAAATCGCCAGGCCAGCAATCCAGGTTCATAACCCGATACGGGCACCAGGTGAAACAGTTTACTGAAAAAATACTGACCGGCAATAATATAAAACAGGCCGGAAATTGACATCAGCATGACGCATAGCACAACGCCCGAGACGTCCAGGTAGCTACCCCGGAAGAATGCCATCAGCATGGCAAAACTGATGTATACCAGCAGTCCGATAAAAAATGTCGGTAGCGCAATTGCCAGACTGGGCCACATACGCTGCCGAATATCTGCGCCTATATCACGGCCAGAATCAGAAGAGCCGAAGTCAAAAGCAAACAGGCGTACCGACTTGTCGTAAAATATCGTCTCGGTCAGCTGCCCTGCTCCCGATTCTGCCTGATTATATAAAAGCGGGCGATCGTATCCTCGCTCGGCTTTCCACTTATCAATGGCATCCTCTGTGACACGCTTGGCACCCAGATGCATACGCGCCATATCGTCAGGTGTATTCACCACAAAAAACAGTGTGAACGTAATCAGGTTCACACCAATAAGAATTGGCAAGGCATACAGGGTTCGACGAATCAGGTAGGCAAACATTAGTGCTTCACCGTCGATAAGTTGCGGGCTTCATGGCGTCGGTAAGCAATTACCGCCGGCACTATCGCAACAACCAGCAGCAGCACCAGCATACCCAGCGGCCAGAGAACCGGCTGATTCCAGGCACGGCGTTTCAACTCGCGCATGTCCGGGCTCACACGCCTGTATTTCAGCGTATTATTTGCCATAAGATTGGGTTTCGCGTTGGAATACCAGTCATGGTAAAGCACAAACTGCTTGGGATAAAAACCGAATACCCATGGCGCGTCGTGACGTAGAATTTCCACCATGCGGTTAATCACTTCCTGGCGCTCCGGACTGTTCGGCATATTGCTCATACGTTCGAACAACTGATCGAATTCCTCACTTACGTAGTTCGCCGCATTTTCGCCGTTATGCTCCACCTTGCTGTTTTTTCCGTAGAGCAGGAAAAGAAAATTTTCCGGATCAGGGTAGTCCGCGTTCCAGCCCCACTGAAATATCTGTGCTGTACCCTTGCGCATTTTGTCCTGGAACCGATTGTAATCCGTGGCCCGGATCTGGAGTTGAATGGACAATTTCTCAAACTGCTTGCGTAACCAGCTCATGCGTGCCGAGTCATCCGGCCCACCGCCGGGGGTATCCAGGTAGAGCACCAGTGGCTTGCCGGTTTCCACATCCCTGCCATCAGGATAACCTGCTTCTGCGAGCAGCTTTCTGGCGTGCTCTATCGATTTTCGCTGCAAGCCATACGGTCCCCAGTCGTAGACATAAGGATTCATGCCTTCCTCACCCTCAAGATGGCCAAAAATGCCGGGGGCCAATGGTCCCTGCGCAGGAAGTCCTCTGCCATTGGAAAAAATAGATATGAACTCTTCATAATCCATGGCGATGGCGATCGCCTGGCGTAGCAGACGGGCACGTTCACTATCGCCGCCAACAACAGGGTCAAGCATGTTGAAGCCCATGTAGAAAATAGAAGCCGATACCGCAGTGTTGAGCTTTACACCTTTCTCCTTGAGAGCCGGCGTGAGTGAAATATCACCGGCAGAACCGATCTGTACTGCCTGGTCAAAGCTGTCCGAGCTGATACCGGATGAGTCATAATACCCCTGCAGAAACTTGTTCCAGTAAGGTATGGCTTCCTTTTCCAAACTGTAAACGACCTTGTCTATCAACGGCAGCGGTGTACCAGCATCCTTAAGATAGCCCGCTTCGGCATCACCCTCCTCGCCTTGTGTCGGATAGGTCTCGCCATGAAAATTGGGGTTACGTTCCAGCACCATCTGTCGATTGGGGTTATTGATTGTTAGCATGTAGGGACCGGTTCCCAGCGGATACCAGTCCAGCGTAATGTTACGGTCCTTCATGCCAGGTTGACCGTAAAACACATCGGCTTCCCAGGGAACCGGGGCAAAGAAAGGCATCGCCAGCCAATAGCGAAACTGGGGATAAACCCCGCGCAGCTTGATGCGGTAGCGATAACGATCAATAACCGCTGCGCCTTCCAGAGGATAGTCCTGAAGGTTGATATAGGCGTTTTCCCCGGCCTTCCCGGCTTCTTCTTCCAGAGTTTTCGCGTAGTCTTTTAAACCGACTATGTAGTCCGACATTAATCCAAATATCGGAGAATGCAGATGTGGATGTGCCAGCCGTTTCACCTGGTATACGTAATCTGCCGCTACCAGCTCGCGACTGCCGGTCTCACTGAAGTCGCCCAGTGTTGTTATACCCTCAAGCCCGGCCTCAGTGAGGTAATGGTAGACATAATCCCCCCCGGCAGATTTGGCAAGCGCCGCATGCGGCTGGTAACGAATTCCCGGCATGATTTCGATTTCGTAAATACTGTAAGCAACATCATCGGGAGCCGTGTCGGCCGGCAAGCGCTGTCCTGCCTCATCGACAAAATAGGGCTCGGGCATACGGGTGACTGTAAGTGGCTCAAGTTCATAGGGGCGCTTGAGAAAGTGGTACTGCAAGGGTGGTTCGTAGATCTGGCCGGTAAACACCACCTCATTGGAACTGTAGGACTGAGCCGGATCCAGGTGGTTGGGGCGCTCCCCAAATGACGCGTAAAGAATTTCCTGACCGGCCTGATGCGGCGGATAAGGACTGTTCCAGGGCTGATCGTTGCAGCCGCCTGCAAACACAACAGCAACAGACAACAAAACCCTGGTAAAGGCTGATTTTCCGAACTGTAGCAGCGAATTGGGCACACGCATGAGCCTGCATTATAAGACCGCCCGGCGCTGATGCACAGGCCCTTCCAGTCATCGGTATTTTCCGGTACCTTACCGCCACTAAACTATTATTAAAGAGGTCAGGCTGAGCCATGGGATTCCTAACCGGTAAACGCGCACTTATTGTCGGACTTGCCAGCAATCGCTCCATTGCCTGGGGTGTCGCCAAAGCCATGCAACGTGAAGGTGCCGAACTGGCATTCACCTATCAGAATGACAAACTGCGTGACCGCGTCGAGAAAATGGCCGGTGAATGTGGCACCGAGATCACCGTGCCCTGCGACGTCTCCAATGATGAACAAATCGACGCCGTCTTCGATCACCTGGATAACTACTGGGACCACCTGGATATCATTATCCACTCGGTAGCCTTTGCACCACGCGCCGAACTTGAAGGCGACTATCTGGAATCAGTGAGCCGGGAAGGCTTCCGTGTCGCCCACGAAATCAGCTCATACAGCTTTTCAGCACTGGCCAAAGCCGGCTGCCGTATGATGGAAGGCCGCGATGGCGCCCTGCTGACCATGAGCTACTACGGCGCGGAAAAAGCCATGCCCAACTACAACGTCATGGGCCTGGCCAAGGCCAGCCTCGAAGCCAATGTACGCTACATGGCCCAGAGCCTCGGACCCGATGGAATCCGAGTCAACGCCATTTCCGCCGGACCGATCCGCACCCTGGCCGCCGCGGGTATAAGTAATTTCCGCAAAATGCTGGACCTGATGGAAAACACCGCACCACTGCGCCGCAACGTCACCATAGAAGAAGTCGGCAATGCCGCCGCATTCCTGTGCTCGGACCTGGCTTCGGGTATTACCGGTGAAATTACGTATGTGGATGCCGGTTACAACACAACGGGCATGCCGCCACTGGGTGACTGATTAACGTACGCCTGCCGCAAACTCGTTAGTGGCGCGTGGACAGGTAGTACCGCGGGAGGCATTTGGCGTGAGGGAGCTTTTGCGGCTTCAAGCGCTAAAGGGTGCACTCCGCATCTGGGTCCAGCTAGCGCAGGCACCACAAAAGCTCCCTCACGCCAAATGCTGATAAGCCTGGTGTAAAACACCGGATTATTTCCACCCAGGCAAAATGATATTTATGCAAAACCCAAAGCGCCGGGAGTGGCGGTCCGAATGCGGTGCCTGCGCTCTTCTGCACAAAATTCGAAGCGCACCCTGTAGCGCCCGAAGCCGCATTCGGACCGCCACTACCCGGCGCCTCAGCTGTCAGCAGACAGATTATTTCAGTATCCCTTCTTCCCCTTCCGTACGAGCAATAATCACCGCACCACAGGAATCACTGAATACATTAACCGCCGTCCGGAACATATCCAGAATCCGGTCAACCGCCAGAATCAAACCGATTGCTTCCATCGGCAACCCGATAGTCCCGAGAATAATAGTGATCGCCACCAGACTGGCTGCCGGAACACCGGCGACTCCGATAGACGTCAACAACGCTACCAGCACAACCGTAAATTGCGTAACAAAACTCAGCTCAAGACCAAAAGCCTGAGCAATAAACATAGCCGCCACGCATTCATAAAGAGCCGTGCCGTCCATATTCACAGTCGCGCCCAACGGCAACACAAAACTCGACGTGCGCACAGAAACCTTGGCATTATCCTCCACACACTCCATAGTCAGCGGCAGCGTTGCCGACGAGGATGCAGTGGAAAAGGCCGTCAACAGGGCCGGAGCCATTGCCCGGTACATCGCCAGTGGATTCACCTTGCCGATAAACGCAAGCATCAGCGGCAAGGTAACGACCACGTGTATTAGCAGCGCCAGCAGCACACTCAGCGTGAACGTACCAAGGGACACCACCAGCTCGTCCAGTTGATCCGGACCTATGCCGGCAATCGTTTTTGCAACCAGCCCGAAAATGCCCAGTGGCGCAAACTTCATAATCAGACTGGTCATCGCCATCATGACATCGGCGACACCTTGCCAGAAGCGAGTCAGCAGCTCGCTTTTTTCCTTGTCTATGCGGGTAATGAAATAGCCGAACAGCAGACTGAAGAAAATCAGTCCCAGCATCTTTCCCTCAGCTGCCGCCGCAATCACATTTGACGGTACCATGCTCAAAAACACGTCGCTCAAATCCGACATCGAGCGACCTTCAACCTTGTCGGTCACCGCCATCAACTCGTCCGAATTCATGCCGAGTATTTCGCGCGCAGGTTCACCGTTGACCAGACCGGGGTTAAGCAAGTTCACGATCAACAATCCCGTCAATATCGCAAACAGGCTGGTGGTCATGTAGAACAACAGGGTTTTACCGCCCAGACGTCCGAGGCCGGTTGTGCCTCCGATACCGCAGATACCGGTAATGATCGAAGACATCACCAGGGGCACAATGATCATTTTCAGCGCATTCATGAACAATACGCCGATAAAGACATAAACCGGATAAACCGCCATGCCTAACAGCTCGCCGTCTGTACCACTTAGACGACCGGCAATAACCGCCAGCACCAGAGCGATCAGGATCTGCCAATGGAGTTGCAGACGCATACCAGGCCGGATTATTCGCTAACTTCGGGCATTTCGATAGTGGCGCGTTTCCGCAGATCGTCCACCAACACTGCTAACGCAAGACTTTTTCGCATATTTTCGAAACCGCGCAGCATCTGAGTCCGTTGTGCCTCGGTCATTCCCACAGGGTCAGCATCTTCGACGGCGGTCAGGTTAACAACTACATAGTCCCCGTTCGACAACGCAAAGCCCGTATTCAGCGCCGCATCATCCGCGGATCTTGCCAATCTGAATACTTTGTTAATAACTTCTCGAGGATGTCCGTCCACTGCACGTGTTACGCCATCTGCCTCATGAAATGCCAGCCCATCTTCACCCACCAGGTCCTTCGCGACGGCACCCTCTGCCAGTTTTGCCAACAGCGCCTCACCCTTGCCCTGGGCAGCCTTCGCAGCTGCCTCCCTTTTCAGCACTTCGACGATCTGATCTCTGACATCAGCCAATGGTGTGGGGTGTGCCGCCTCGCGTTCCACTACGCGTATTACCAGCGCGTCATTCGGAGCAACTTCCAGGGGTTCGCTATTGTTACCCGACTCAAGCACATCTTCGCTGAATGCCGCTGACAGTACTTTCGGATACTGGCCAATACCCTCGCCACCGGCTGGTGTGATCCAGTCGCTGGTTTGAATTTCAAGTCCCAATGCATCAGCAGCGGCATCCAGGCTGTCTGGTGATTCATAAGCATTATCGGTCAGCTGCTCGAGCTGTTCATAATACAGGTCGTCAATTTCATTCTGTTTGAGTTCGACAATCAACTCTTCACGCACATCTTCCAGCGCAGGTATGTCGGCACTCTTGATTTCTGTCAATCTGATTATGTGATAACCAAACTGAGAGCGCACAAGCCCGGAGTCTTCACCAGGCTGCAGCTCAAATGCAGCTTTTTCAAACTCCGGCACCATGGCACCTTTTGCAAAAAAGCCAAGATCGCCCCCACTGGCTGCCGAACCGGGATCGTCCGAATTCTCAGTGGCAAGTGCCTCAAAGTCACCACCATCGCGAATCTGCTGCAAAACTTTTTCAGCTTTTTCCAGAACCGCTTTCCCGGCAGTTTCGTCGGCATCCGCACTCAACTGAAACAAAATATGGCTGGCGCGCCGCTGCTCCTGGCCTTTCAGCGAACTTTTCTTTTCTTCGTAATAGTCTACTAACGTCTGCTCATCGACCTCTATTGACTCACTGAGCCCATCGGCGCTCAAACGCAAATAAGCGAGACGAGCACGCACAGGCGTCATAAATGCTTCGCTGTGCTCCTCATAGTAGGCCTGGATGGAGGCGTCATCCAGGGTCGCTGTTGCTTCAAAAGGTGACGCCGACACGACAATATAATCGAATGTACGTTTTTGCTCCTGCAGGCTGTAGGCGCGATCCACTTCACTGCCAGTCACGAAAGCGGTATTCGACAGACCGTTCACCAGTTGATCGCCAGTCAACTGTTGACGCGTTTCGTACTCGAAGGCCAGGGGTATCATGCCTTGCTGCGCCAGTACGCGCTGGTAAACATCTTCTTTAAACTGGCCGTCTTGTTGAAACACCTGTATGGAATGTATCTTCGACGCCAGCAACTGGTCGCTGATCGCCATGCCATCATTCTGTGCGGCCTGCAGAATCAGCTGCCGGTTTATCAAACTTTGCAGTGCCTGCTGTTTCAGTTGTTGATCGTCGATCAATGCAGGGTTATAGGCGTCTCCCAACATCTGCTGCATACGGGCACGTTGATTCTGGTAGGCCACCTGCATTTCACGTGGACTAATTTCCACACCATTGACTTTAGCCGCATACACACGCGACTCGTCTTGCAGATACGAGCCCAGCCCGAATAGCGCAAAAGTGATAATGATGAGACCAATAACGATCCAGCCCAACACACCCATGGCCCGGTCACGAATTGCTTGTAACATGGTGTTCTTCCTGTTTTGTTCCTGGTTTGCCGTTCTATTATAAAGCGCGGCTCAAGGAACGCATGGCCGCCAGCAAATCAGGCTATTGTACAACCAAACATAAAAAAACGGGCGTCCTGATTGGACGCCCGTTCTGTGGTGGCGGAGCGGACGGGATTCGAACCCGCGACCCCCGGCGTGACAGGCCGGTATTCTAACCAGCTGAACTACCGCTCCATAACCTTGGTGGGTGCTGAGGGGATCGAACCCCCGACATTCGCCTTGTAAGGGCGACGCTCTCCCAGCTGAGCTAAGCACCCCAGGGAAGGCGCGCTAGTTTACGGCATCCTTAAAGGCTTTGCCAGCCTTAAATGCGGGTGCTTTGGATGCCTTTATCTGAATGGTTTCACCGGTCTGCGGGTTACGTCCGGCACGAGCTGCGCGTTCGCGCACCTCGAACGTTCCGAAACCAACCAGGGTCACCGAGTCGCCCTTGCGCAGAGCTTCAGTAATGTTGTCGACGACGGCGTCCACAGCGCGCGTCGCATCTGCTTTGGACATATCAGCAGAACTTGCGACAGCATCTATTAATTCGGTTTTGTTCATCGAGTGTGACCCTCAAAATTGGAATATAGTCAGTGAAGAAAAATTTAAACGGGGTTGGTTCGTTTAAGAAGTAGCTAGCGTCCCCGAAGCGTACGCCGGGTTTTATACCAAGCGGGGTGCGGACACGTCAAATAAAAAGCCCGCTGACCACGCAAAGGATAACTGATTGCGCGTGGCAGCGGGCTCTATTTACAGGTTTTTAGTGGGTTCTGAGAGATTTCCCCTTGCCAGCAGGCTTATCTTTAGACTCGGCCTTTTCGCCTTTGGGCTTCGCCTCGGATTCACTTGTCAGTGGCACGGGTGGATGCTGCAATGCAACTTCCAGGACCTCATCAATCCATTTGACAGGACGGATATCAAGTTTATCTTTGACGTTTTTTGGTATTTCCGCCAGATCCTTACGGTTCTCTTCAGGAATCAATACTGTCGTTATACCACCTCTGTGCGCCGCCAGAAGTTTCTCTTTCAACCCACCGATTGGCAGTATCTCTCCGCGCAAGGTGATTTCACCCGTCATCGCCACATCTGCACGTACCGGTATCCGGGTTAGCGCTGAAACCAGGGTTGTACACATGCCAACACCTGCGCTCGGACCATCTTTGGGCGTGGCACCTTCAGGCACATGCACGTGGATATCGTATTTCTGGTAAAAGTCTTCCTCGATGCCCAGCGCCGCTGCTCGACTCCGCACAACTGTGGTCGCTGCCTGTATCGACTCCTGCATAACATCACCAAGCTGGCCGGTATGTATCAGCCGACCTTTACCCGGAACAATAGTTGACTCGATACTCAAAAGCTCACCACCAACTTCTGTCCAGGCCAGACCGGTAACCTGTCCGATCTGGTCACGCTCTTCAGCACGCCCATAGCGGAAGCGTTTAACACCAAGATACTTCTCGAGATTGCGTGGAGTTACCGAGATCTTGCCCTCGCCACCTTCCAGCAACAACTCTTTAACCACCTTACGGCAGATCTTGGCCAGTTCACGTTCAAGATTACGCACGCCGGCTTCACGCGTATAGAAGCGGACAGCATCGCGAACGGCTTTGTCACTGATAGCAAGTTCACCTTCCTTGAGTCCGCTATTCTTTATCTGCTTGGGCAGCAGGTAGCGGGTTGCGATATTAACTTTCTCATCTTCCGTGTAACCCGGAATACGGATGACTTCCATACGGTCAAGTAACGGCCCGGGGATATTCAGAGAGTTCGATGTCGCTACAAACATGACATCTGACAAGTCAAACTCTACCTCAAGATAGTGATCGCCAAAAGTCGAGTTCTGCTCCGGATCAAGCACTTCCAGTAACGCCGAAGAAGGGTCGCCACGGAAGTCCATGGACATCTTGTCGATCTCATCCAGCAGGAACAATGGATTCCTCGCGCCAATCTTGGACAGATTCTGAATAATCTTGCCCGGCAAAGAACCGATATAGGTACGACGGTGACCACGAATCTCGGCTTCATCGCGAACGCCACCCAGTGACATGCGGGTAAATTTGCGATTGGTCGCCCGGGCTATGGAACGACCCAGCGAGGTCTTGCCAACACCGGGAGGCCCCACCAGACACAGGATCGGGCCCTTCAGCTTACGCACGCGCTGCTGTACAGCGAGATATTCGAGAATGCGCTCCTTGACCTTATCCAGACCGTAATGGTCTTCATCGAGTACGGTCTGCGCCCGCGTCAGATCATGCCGGATCTTGGTACGCTTCTTCCATGGCGCGCTCACCAGCCAGTCAATATAGTTACGCACAACGGTCGCCTCTGCAGACATCGGCGACATCATCTTCAGTTTGTTCAGTTCAGCCGTGGCCTTGGTCTTGGCCTCCTTGCTCATACCGGCCTTTTCAATTTTTTCCTGCAGCTCATCCGTTTCGTTGGGCACATCATCCATATCGCCCAGTTCTTTCTGGATAGCCTTCATTTGTTCGTTGAGATAATACTCGCGCTGGCTCTTCTCCATCTGCTGTTTGACGCGCCCGCGAATACGCTTCTCAATCTGCAGCACGTCAATTTCGCCCTCGATAATACCCATCAGGTGTTCGAGACGCTCGCGCACACTTTCGATTTCCAGGATACGCTGTTTTTCGTCCAGCTTGAGTGCCATATGTGCAGCAATGGTGTCGGCAAGACGACCGGGCTCATCAATTCCGGACAGAGATGTCAGAATTTCCGGTGGCACTTTTTTGTTGAGCTTCACGTACTGATCAAACAAGGTCAGCAGTGAACGCATCAAAACCTCAACTTCGCGCTCACCGGTATGCTCAGCATCACCCTTGGGCTCAATGCGAGCGGAAAAGAATTCGTCAGTCGTTTCAAACTGGATAACGCTGGCACGCTCGGCACCTTCAACCAGCACCTTCACGGTGCCATCAGGCAGCTTGAGCAATTGTAGAATAGTCGACAGCGTTCCAATTTCGTGAATATCTTCAACCTGTGGGTCATCCACTTCAGCGCTTTTCTGTGCCACCAGCAGAATACGCTTGTCATCATCCATCGCGCCCTCAAGCGCACGGATAGATTTTTCCCGTCCAACAAACAACGGGATAACCATGTGCGGGTAAACCACCACATCACGAAGTGGGAGAACAGGGACTACAGACGACGCGCTTTCATTTTCTTCTGGGGTATTTTCGTTCTGCTCCATCGGAGAGTACCTCGTATCCGGTTCTGATCGGGGAGTCTTCGCGCCTTAGGCTGCTCCCGGACTGGTTGATATGGGGGCAAACACTCGACATTTCAATGGCGGTTTTGCCTCCTGCCTGATGGTTTTGCAAGAACCAAGCCACGTCCTGACTGAAATTATCACCTTAAAGCGATTACTGAACAATCTTCTCGCAGTATAGCCCTTTTCAGGCCATATAAACGAATACCCGGCCACCAATACTGGCGCCGGGCGCGGTTAGATTATAGCGGTGGGAGGCGGTGTCAATCTGACGCAGCAAGCTGTTCCTGTTCCGAGTCGTAGACCAGGTAAGGCTCGGATTCGCCATCTATGGCACGCTCATCGACCACGACTTTATGGACGTTATCCAGCGAAGGCAGGTCATACATGGTGTCCAGCAGCACGTGCTCCAGTATGGTACGCAGGCCACGGGCACCGGTTTTGCGCGCCATGGCTTTGCGTGCAATGGCGCGTAAAGCTTCTTCACGGAATTCTATTTCAGCACCTTCCATATCAAACAGCTTGGCATACTGCTTGGTGAGTGCGTTCTTGGGCTCGGTGAGAATGCTAACCAGTGCATCTTCGTCGAGCTCTTCCAGGGTAGCCACCACTGGCAAACGGCCTACAAATTCCGGTATCAGACCAAACTTGATCAGGTCTTCAGGCTCAACGTCATACAGAATTTCGCCAACATTAACCTCTTCATCCTTGGCCTTGACCTCGGCTGAGAAACCAATGCCGCCCTTCTCGGAACGACCCTTGATAATCTTTTCCAGTCCGGCAAATGCGCCACCGACAATGAACAGAATATTGGCAGTATCAACCTGCAGGAACTCCTGCTGCGGATGTTTACGCCCACCCTGTGGTGGCACTGATGCAACCGTGCCCTCAATGAGTTTCAGCAGAGCCTGCTGAACGCCCTCACCCGACACATCGCGGGTAATGGACGGGTTGTCCGACTTGCGTGAAATTTTGTCGATTTCGTCAATGTACACGATGCCGGTCTGCGCCTTGTCGACATCGTAATCACACTTCTGTAACAGCTTCTGAATGATATTCTCGACATCCTCACCGACGTAACCCGCTTCCGTTAGCGTGGTGGCATCGGCGATGGTAAAGGGCACGTTCAGAAGACGCGCGAGCGTTTCTGCGAGCAGCGTCTTGCCTGAACCGGTCGGACCAATAAGCAGGATATTACTCTTGGAGAGCTCGACCTCGTCTTTCTTTTGACTTGCCTCCAGACGCTTGTAGTGATTGTACACAGCGACCGAAAGCACTTTCTTGGCGTTCTTCTGTCCAATGACATACTCGTCCAGGACTTCGTTGATTTCCTGCGGTTTGGGCAACTTGCTGCTGCCGGTGCTCGTTTTCTCCTGCATCTCCTCGCGGATGATGTCATTACAGAGTTCGACACACTCGTCGCAGATGAAAACTGACGGGCCGGCGATCAGCTTACGTACTTCATGCTGACTCTTGCCGCAAAACGAGCAATACAGCAGTTTCCCGTCGTCGCCTTTTCCGTTTCGTTCATTACTCATGCGATGTCCCCGACCTGCGGTCCATTGGCTTCCATATGTCTCTATTGATCGGCAGATCCGTGATCGTCTGAACACTCAAACTGCCAAGTAACCAACCAGCCCCTATTCAACACCGTCAAACCCGGCCTGACAAGTGTTTCCGGGCGTAATCAACGGTTTTTACGGCTTATTCTGCGTCCACATGACGGGAAGACAGGATTTCATCAATCAAACCGTACTCTATCGACTGCTCCGCCCCCAGGAAATTATCGCGGTCGGTGTCATTCTGGATCTTGTCCATAGGCTGACCGGTATGGTCGGCAAGAATCTTGTTGAGGCGCTCACGTACCAACAGAATCTCCTTGGCGTGGATATCGATATCCGTGGCCTGCCCCTGGAAACCGCCCAGCGGCTGGTGGATCATCATGCGCGAATGCGGCAAACAGTAGCGCTTGCCCTTGGCGCCACCGGTGAGCAATATCGCGCCCATGCTGGCTGCCTGTCCGATACACATGGTACTCACATCAGCCTTGATAAACTGCATGGTGTCATAAATGGCCAGACCTGCGGTCACTGATCCGCCAGGGGAATTAATATACAGATGTATATCCTTGTCCGGGTTTTCCGACTCCAGAAACAGCAACTGTGCGACAATCACATTCGCCATGTAGTCTTCCACAGGGCCCACGGCAAATACCACGCGCTCCTTAAGCAACCGCGAATATATATCGTAAGCACGTTCGCCACGCGCAGTCTGCTCAATCACCATGGGCACCAGGTTCAGCGCCTGGATATTCCCGGCTCCACCATTATTCATGCTATTTGACATTCAATGCTTTCCTTTACGTCGGCGGGCCAACCTCAGGCCTGCATGATCTCGTCAAAAGTGGTTGTTTTTTCGGTGACTTTTGCCTGTCCAGCCACCCATTCCACAACCGTATCTTCCATAATCAGGGTCTGGATTCCAGCCAGCATTTCCTGATTGCTGTAATACCACTGCACAACCTCATCCGGCTTCTCGTAAGATTGCGCGAGATTTTCGATAGTTTCGCGGACCTTTTCCGGATCAACCTGCAACTGGTTGCGCTGAATAATATCGGCAATCAACAATCCCAGCGAAACACGGCGGCGCGCCTCTTCTTCATAGCGGCCCCGGTCAGCCACTGCATCGGCATCCGCCTCGTCCTTCTTGATCAGGGCATCAATCTCACTGTCAATCAGCGAAGTTGGCACGTCCAGGTCTGCCTTTTCAAGCAACGCTTCGAATACCTGCTTCTTGACGCTGGATTTAACGGCTGCGTCCAGCTCACGCTGCATGTTATTGGTGATTTCTTCACGCAGCTTGTCCAGCCCGCCATCACCAACACCAAATGCACGCGCGAAATCATCATTCAACTCCGGCAACTGCGCTTCCGCGACAGCATGCACCTTAATCTCAAACTGCGCCGTCTTGCCGGCAACTTCCTTGGAGGCATAGTCGTCCGGGAACGTGACGTCGATGGTTTTTGTATCATCGGCACTCACACCGACCAACTGTTCCTCAAAACCAGGGATCATGGTGTTGCTGCCGAGTTCCAGCGGAACATTTTTAGCCGAACCACCCGAAAATGCCTCGCCGTCAATTGTGCCGGCAAAATCTATTTCCAGGCGGTCGCCCTGCACAGAGGCACGCTCGGCCTTGGTCCAGGTGGTGCGCTGCTTGCGCAACTTTTCGAGCATATTGCCGATATCTGAATCCGCAATCTCCGCAGACATGCGCTCGATGGCAATATCATCCAGATCAGGCTGCTCTATTTCAGGATAAACTTCGAAGACCGCAACATATTCGAGTTCCACGCCAGCTTCATTCTTGGTCTGTTCGATATTGGGCTCGCCGGCGGGTTTCAGATTTTCCTGCTGCAGAGCCTCTTCGTAACTGGAAGCTATCAGCTCACCCGCGGCTTCCTGGCGCACCTGACGACCGTAGCGCTTCTTCACCACACTCAGTGGTACCTTGCCGGGCCGGAAACCATCCAGTCGAACGGTTTGCGCCAGCTGTTGCAGTTTACTTTCAACTTGCTGGTCGATTTGATCGGCTGGAATCTGCACCGTCATCCGGCGCCCCAGCCCACTGGTGGTTTCAACAGAAACTTGCATCATTTGCCCTCAAACTTATCTCAAAATGTACCCAACCACCGGCTCGCTTGCAGTCAGCATTATCCCGACTAAATATGACCGGCAGAATATTCATCTGCAATAAATATTTTTAAATTATGGTGCGAAAGGAGAGACTCGAACTCTCACGGGTTCCCCCACTGGAACCTAAATCCAGCGCGTCTACCAATTCCGCCACTTTCGCGCACTCAACTCTTCCCGGCTTACAGGTACCCCAGGATAAACAAGCCATTATACGGCTTTGGAAAATCCAGTATAACCCCACAAAGATCGGGGCAAAAAAATAGCCCACCGAGTTAGGTGGGCCTGTGCATGGTGGGCCGTCAAGGATTCGAACCTTGGACCAAGAGATTAAGAGTCTCCTGCTCTACCAACTGAGCTAACGGCCCCAACTGGGGCGAGCGATGGGACTCGAACCCACGACGACCGGAATCACAATCCGGGGCTCTACCAACTGAGCTACGCCCGCCATCAACTTGTAAAACCTGTATCACATCCAACCCGCAGTACGGATCATATGGCGCCCCGGAGAGGATTATTCGGGCTACGCCCTCACCCCTTCGGGGCCATTGCTGCTTCGCTGCAATGTTCGCCACGCCTCACGTCGAGGCGTCGAACCACTGAATCTATACGTCAGGGGTTCGAATCTTTAAGCCTGCCGCCAATCACGACGTCCGCGACTTATCACGTATCCACTTACATCTGGCGCCCCGGAGAGGATTCGAACCCCTGACCCATGGCTTAGAAGGCCATTGCTCTATCCGACTGAGCTACCGGGGCAGAACTTCACAGCCATCCCCTTCCGGTTGGCATTAAATGGTCGGGGCAGAGAGATTCGAACTCCCGACATCCTGCTCCCAAAGCAGGCGCGCTACCAGACTGCGCTATGCCCCGAATTTCCGGCCACAACCGAGCCTGTTTCCGGACGAGGCCGGTAAAGGCGCGGCGATCATACGGTGACCAGCGCGTGTGGTCAACGACCGAAGCGGCGCAGTATACCAGATTTTTTGCAGCATGCTTGTTCACCCCTGCGGTGCGTGCGAGAATCCGCAACCTTCTCGGCAGACTTCAGAATACAGCGACCCATGAGCGCCCGAATCATTGACGGCAAGGCTATTGCCGCGGACATTCGCAAGAATATCAGGCAACGCGTCGATACGCTTCTTTCCCAGGGAGCACGCCAGCCAGGTCTGGCCGTGGTACTGGTCGGCAGTGACCCGGCATCTGAAATCTATGTGCGTAACAAGCGTACCGCCTGCGAGGAAGCCGGCCTGCTGTCACGTGCCTACGATCTGCCTGCGACAACCAGTCAGCAACAATTGCTGTCACTGATCGACAAGCTGAACGATGACCCGGCGATTGACGGCATACTGGTGCAACTGCCCTTACCAGAGCCGCTGGACGCCACCGCAGTAATTGAGCGCATACATCCGGACAAGGATGTGGACGGCTTCCATCCACAGAATGTCGGCTGTCTGGCCCTGCGAATGCCCGGATTGCGGCCCTGTACGCCACACGGCGTAATGACTCTGCTGGATAGTACCGACGAAACCTACTATGGCAGGGAAGCGGTAGTCGTCGGCGCCTCCAACCATGTCGGCCGACCGATGCTACTCGAGTTGCTGCTGGCCGGTTCCACCGTCACCTGCTGTCACCGCTTTACCAGGGATTTGAGGTCCCATGTAGAGCGCGCCGAGATTCTGGTGGTTGCTGCCGGCAAACCTGGGCTGGTTCCGGGCGAGTGGGTACGGGAAGGCGCAACTGTTATCGATGTCGGCATCCATCGCACGGAAACCGGCCTGATTGGCGACGTGGGTTTTGACGCGGCCCGCGAAAGAGCAGCCTGGATCACTCCTGTGCCTGGTGGTGTCGGGCCTATGACCGTGGCAATCCTGCTGCAGAATACCCTGCTTGCGGCAGAGACACTGCATAACCGCTAAAGCTGGTCTTTACGTTACTGAACCAGCGTCAAACCGGGCTGGTGCCGTGCCCCGCGAAACAATTCTTTGACAGGTCGCTTCAGGCACGCCTCCACAGCGTACCGCCAGCGGCGTCTTCGAGTACAATTCCAAGCTCGGTAAGCTGGTCACGCAGACGGTCAGCCTCAGCCCAGTCGCGGTCTGCGCGTGCCTGGTCACGTCGGGCCACCAGGGCATCAATTTCAGCATCGCTGGAACCGTCAGCAGATTCACCCTGTCCCGTGCGCAAGTAGGCAGCAGGGTCCGACTGAAGGATTCCCAGGCGACCGGCCAGGGTTTTAAGCGTATAAGCCAAGCTTCCTGCAACAGCATCACCCTGCTCCCGCGCACGATTCATGGCGCGGGTCAGCTCGAATAACACCGCCAGCGCTTCGGGCGTATTAAAGTCATCGTCCATTGCCGCCTGAAAGCGCTCGTCATAGTCAGCCTGTACTGCATCACCCTCAACTGCGCAGTCGCGCAATGCGGTATACAGTCGCTGCAGTGCACCTCGAGCCTTATCCAGATTGTCATCACTATAGTGCAACGGACTGCGGTAGTGACTGGACAGAATGAAATAGCGCACTTCTTCTGGCTGGTAACGCTGGAGAATTTCGCGCACGGTAAAAAAGTTGCCCAGCGACTTGGACATTTTCTCCTCGTCGACCTGCACAAAACCATTGTGTATCCAGTAATTGACGAAGTGCTCGCCGGTCGCCGCTTCCGACTGGGCAATCTCGTTTTCATGATGGGGGAATTGCAAATCCATACCGCCACCGTGAATGTCAAAGTGCGCACCCAGACACTCGGTAGACATGGCCGAACATTCGATGTGCCAACCTGGCCGCCCGTCACCCCAGTCCGAAGGCCAGGCGGGCTCCCCCGGCTTGGCAGCCTTCCACAACACGAAATCCAGAGGATCGCGTTTGGCCTCTTCTACATCAACACGGGCACCGGAGCGCAAGTCTTCCACTTTCTTGCCGGAAAGCTGACCATAGTCCGCGAATTTGTTTACCGAATAGAAAACATCTCCGTTGTCGCCCTGGTAGGCGTGGCCGTTATCCACCAGCTTGCCAATCATGTCCAGAATATCGGGCATTGAGTCGGTGGCGCGTGGCTCGGCATCCGGCCTTAGCACACCCAATACATCCGCATCTTCGTGCATGGCCTGGATAAAACGCTCGGTCAGCGCACTGACACTCTCGTCATTTTGCTGCGCCCGCGCGATAATTTTGTCATCGATATCGGTGATATTTCGCACATAAGTCACCTCATAGCCCAACTGGCGCAGATGTCGCACGATCACATCGAATACAACCAGTACCCGCGCATGCCCGAGATGGCAGTAGTCATACACCGTCATACCACAGACGTACATGCGTACCTTGCCAGGCTCTATAGGCGTAAAGGTTTCCTTCGTGCGCGTTAAACTGTTAAACAGTTTCAGCATGAGATTGTGCTCCATCAACACAGAGTTTCAACGCTGCCTGCAAGCGCGTACGGCAACAGTCCTGGCCCAGCCAGTCCCACACTCGCGCCATTTCGGGGCCATGAGCCATACCGGTGAGTGCAATGCGTAATGGCATAAACAGTTGCTTGCCCTTGACACCGACAGCCTGCCCCACAGCCTTCGCGAACGATTTAAAACCATCGGGACCGGCGTCAAGCTGGAGCAGCGCCGCATTGAAAAATGCTTCACCGGCAGCCTGAACGACTGCACGTTCAGGCTCATTGATTTCCAGGATATCTGCCGACAATCTGTGCAACCATTCACCAACATCTGACGGCAATTCAATATTGTCACGCACTACATCGATCAAGCCCTGTATGCGTTGCGCATTCCATCCAGCCGGCAACTGCTGACCTTGTGCAGACTGGCAGAACCAGTCAACAAGTTCCGCACTGGATGCTGCGACTACAGCCTCTTTCTGCCAATAGCGCAATTGCGCATCATCGAATCGCGCCGGTGCCCTGCCCAGCCTGGAAAGGTCAAAGTGTTCGGCGAGTTCCGGCAGCCCGAGATAGTGGTCGGCATCAAACTTGTGACCCAGCCGGGCCAGATAATTCAGGATACCAGCGGGTAAATAACCGGCTTCGCGCAACTGCCGTACGCTTTGGCTGCCATGGCGCTTGGAAAGCGGGCTTCCATCCGGGCCGACCAGCAAAGACAAATGCCCATAGGCAGGCGCGGACAGGTTCAGTGCCGTCAGTATCATAAGTTGACGTGGTGTATTGGTGAGGTGATCTTCACCGCGCAAAACATGGCTAACGCCCATCAGGGCATCATCAATCGCATTGGTGAAGAAAAATGATGGCGTTCCATCACTACGGCGAATAATAAAATCCCCGATTTCATCGCTGGAGAATCGCTGTGTACCGCGCGCGAAATCCTCGAATTCGATCATCTGGCCAGATGGCACTCGAAACCTCAAAGTGGGCTTACCGCCCTCTGCAAGCTTGTTCTGAATTTCTCCAGCTGAAAGATTTGCACAGGTGCCCGGGTATTTGGGCGGCTGACCGGCCGCACGTTGCGCTTTACGTGCCAGTTTTAAATGGGTCTCGCCACAAAAGCATGGATAACAGGCGCCCTCGGCCTCCAGAGACTGGTAATAGCGGGCATAGATCTCTGACCGCGCCGACTGGTGATAGGGACCATGCGAACCATTAGCGTCAGGGCCCTCTTGCCAGTCAAGGCCCAGCCAGCGCAAGTCATCCATCAGCGCCTGTTCAAATTCCTGCTTGCTGCGTTCGGCATCCGTATTCTCTATGCGCAGCAGGAAAGTGCCTTGCTCACGCCTGGCATACAGCGCATTAAACAATGCTGTGCGCAGATTGCCGAGGTGAATTTCGCCCGTCGGGCTGGGTGCAAATCGGGTCTTTACGGAAGGGTTGTGCATTAAATTTTCAAATTTCGGCCGGTAGAAACCATGCGCATAGTATCAAAAATTGGTTGGTGGCGCGGAAACCGTTATGATACGCGACCGAACCGTATGACAGGAGATATTACCGTGACCGTGCGTATGCAAACCAACATGGGCGCCATCGTTCTGGAGCTGGATGCCGACAAGGCACCGGAGACTGTGGCCAACTTTCTCGAATACGCCCGTTCGGGTTTCTACGACGGCACCATCTTCCATCGCGTAATCCCCGGCTTCATGGTCCAGGGTGGCGGCTTTGAGCCTGGCATGTCGCAGAAAACCTGCCGGGAACCGATCAAGAATGAGGCGGATAACGGCCTGCAGAACGATCTTGGCAGTATCGCCATGGCACGTACAAACGACCCTAACTCGGCGACTGCACAGTTTTTCATTAATGCCAAGGATAACGGTTTCCTAAACCATACCGCTCCCACCGGGCAGGGCTGGGGCTATTGTGTATTCGGCAAGGTAACTGACGGACTGGACGTACTTCAGGCTATCGAAAAGGTCGCGACTACCACCCGTGCCGGGCACCAGGATGTACCGCAGGACGACGTAATCATCGAGAACGTCACCATCGAAGAATGACCAAAGCCTCTGTTCCGAACCCGATTGTCCGGAACAGAGGTAAAGCAGTCGCCGCACGATGACATATCTCTTTATCTCCGACCTGCACCTGCACCCCTCGCGACCACATATTGTCGACGGCTTTCTCGCCTATCTGCAATCCATTCAGGGGCAAGCCCAGGCCCTGTATATCCTCGGTGACCTGTTTGAAGCCTGGGTCGGCGACGATCATCCGGAGGCTGCTTTTTTACCGGTAAAGACAGCCCTTGCCCAATGTAATGCCAGCGGCACGCCAGTCCTGCTCATGCACGGAAACCGTGATTTCCTGATTGGGGAAACCTTTGCCCGCGAAACCGGCTGTAAATTGCTGGAAGACCCGGTACTCCTGGACCTCCATGGGACCCGGACACTGCTGATGCATGGCGATTCGCTATGCACCGACGACCAGGAATATCAGCAGCTGCGCGGCCGCTTGCGCGACCCTGAATGGCAGCGCCAGGCGCTCTCATTACCGGTCGAGGAACGCCTGCAGCTGGCACTGGAAGCGCGCGAACTCAGTGAACTGAGTTCGCGCGACAAGGACGAATACATTATGGATGTTAACCAGGGCGAGGTGCTTCGTACATTGATTGCCAGCGGTGCGGAACGCCTGATCCATGGCCATACTCATCGCCCCGGGGTACATGAATTTGAACACGAGGGAAGAACCCTGCAGCGCATTGTGCTTGGTGACTGGTATGAACTGGGCAGTGTGCTGGAGGTCAATGCCGACCGGTGCGAGCTGCGCGCCCTGCCTATTTGCTGAACGGGCAACAATCCGACTGATCAGTGCTCACTGGTACGCACGACAGTATAGTCATCCGGGACCACGAATAGCGACGACGGAACAGCGACATGCTCTTCAATGTCGACCAACTCACGCCGCTCGCCACTCGGACTCCATTCTGCGAGCAACATACCCTCAGCGAGATGGAAGTCATGTGCGTACAGATAACGCGCAAGAAAACAATGCGTGCGCAGCTCAGGCGGCGTGTTGTTCATCGTTCTGGCCTGCTGAGCCGCGACCACATGGCTGAACTCACGAAACACCTTGCGTTCATCGTCAAGAAAACCTGGAGCAATAACGGCTGATTTACACACCGTTTCGCCGGCCAGCAGCTCCAGCGCAACCGGTGGTCGACCACCCACTTTGGGCGCCTGCGTTTCCGCACGCCTCTCTACTCGCATCGCCAGCTCCTGCGGAGCTGCGTAGGTTTCCACCCCGGCATCAATCTGCAGTATCGAACGGTTTTCGCCCATCACACTGTAAATAGTTTTTTGCTTGCGGTCGAAGAGCAGAAAATCTTCGCTATCAACACCGTCATCAGACCGCAGGAAATCCGGCGTGACAATATACCTCACACGATACGGATCAACCCCCGGCTCCTGCTCCGCGTACCAGAGTATCGTTGCAGAAACATTATCACCGTCTGCCCTCACACTGGAGACCAGCATGACCAACAAGGCCAACAGAATTGATTTTATCGTCATACAATCACAATCATTCAGTCTCTGGAAGCGCTAAGCTTCTCCAGGTACTGCATCTCCTTTTCGCTGAATCCCGCCTTCAGGCGAGCCTCATAATGAAACGGTTTCTTAATCTGGCCCGGTACGTACTCATCAAGTAAACCGGCAAATGTTGCCTCCGGGTCCTGGCCACGCTGTTCACACAGGTAACGATACCAGCGGCTTCCGATTTCCACGTGGCCTATCTCGTCACGCAAGATAATTTCCAGGACCTTTACCGCTGCATTGTCGCCAGCCTGCTGCAAACGTTTCAGGATCCCCGGAGTAACATCCAGCCCTCGCGCCTCAAGTACTCGTGGTACCAGCGCCATACGCACCAGCGGATCATGTGCCGTCTTGCAGGCCATCTCCCAGAGCCCATTATGCGCATCAAATTCTCCATACACAGAGCCCAGATCTTCCAGCCGCTCACACAACAAACGGAAATGCAGCGACTCTTCGTGGGCCACCCTGGCCCAGTCACGGTAATATTCGGCGGGTAAGCCACGGAAACGGTACACCGCATCCCAGGCCAGATTAATGGCATTGAATTCGATATGCGCCAGCGCATGTAACAGGGTCGCCCGGCCTTCTGCAGTACCCAGCCTTCGCCTGGGTAATTCACGCGGTTCTACCAGATGTGGCCGCGACGGTCTCCCGGGCTCACCAATTGGCGCAGGCAGTTTATTCTCGTCAAGGTTTAGTTCCCCGCTTAGCAGCCGGCCATAAACCTCATCGGTCAAGGCACACTTTTCCACCGGATCAGCGCACCTGATGCACAATTCCGCCAGTGTAAACAGGCTGTTATTGATATCTTGCATTTATTATATAAATCAAGTTGTTATTACCTGATTAAGGGGTTTAATCGAGCCTATTTCAAAGGATTATTTTGACAGCCGAACGGACAAAGTCCATGCTGAAATCATTACACATCGAGGGACAACCCAAAATGAGTAAACAAGAACACGTCCTCGAAGTCTACGAACCCTATGATTACAAGGGTCACAATCCCATCCACGCCGCTGGCGTCAGCGTTCTGCCTGGCCCTATGCGCGACGAGTATTACCTGGTGCAGGTTGAACACCCGTTCCAGATCGGCGCAGCAGAAGTTGAGCTGCTTCTGATCCAGCCACGCTACAACGGTGACAAAATAGACCGGGCCGTATCCAGCACGTGTACGGTCAATATATCCAGGGTAATTCATGCACTCAATCCGGATCCTGGCGAACGCCTGAGCTTTGAAGATTTCGAACGCTGGGGGGTCGGTAAAATCAGCCTGTCATCCTTCTGAGCTCAATCGCGCTGCAATTGAATCCGGCCACTGACCTGCACGTTTACACGGCTGGTGCCCTGCTCAATCGTCGGCGCAGATGAGGACGCCCGACTAACCAGCGAAGCGGCTTCTGCCCGCATGGGTATCGGCTGGCGCACACCACCAGTATGTATCGACATATCGACCAACCCGTAATCCCCGGCATCCAGCGAACGACTGATCAGTGTGGCACGTTTCCGGAATGCTGCCAGAGCCTCTTCGATCAAGGCAGATTCAACAGTCGCAAGTTTTTCCGGTGACACCGAAAACTGCAGCGACTGTATTTGCAGGCGTTCCTGCAAATCACCCAACACCTTGCTTAACACGTCTACATCACCCGATTCCAGCTGCAGATCCTGACGCCCACGCCAACGAATAATTTTTTTGTCATCGTATACCGGGTATGTCTGGTAACTACCACTTTGCGTCTTTATTGCTGTTTGGTTTTTCATCTGTTGCACAGCCCAGTGCATGTCGGTATTAATCTGCTCGGCCAGCTTGGCGGGATCCCGGTTTTCGGCTGTCGCACTGAGTATGGCAACGACACGATCATTATCAACATCCCTGCCAGCCTCAACCTGGAAGTTGACCTGGTCCTCAACTTTATCCTTGTCAGCACTGGCGAGTGGCGACCAAACCGATAACGGAGCCACACATAACAGCAACAGTCCTAATCGTTTCATCATTACTTTACTCCTTCAAGCCACGCGCCAGATCCGCACAGAGATCGTCCACGGTTTCCAGGCCAACAGCTACCCGGACCAGGCCGTCTGTGATACCTGACTCGGCAAGCTGCTCGGGTGTCAGGCGCCCATGTGTTGTCGTCGCCGGGTGCGTAATAGTGGTCTTGGTATCGCCAAGGTTGGCAGTAATCGAACACACCCGGGTTGCATCAATTAACCGCCATGCCGCGTCCTGCCCTCCATCCAGCTCAAACGATACAATGCCACCAAACCCCTGCTGCTGGCGGGCCGCCAACTCATGCTGCGGATGTGAAGCCAGGCCGGGATAGTGTACCCGACTGACCTGTTCCTGATCCTGCAGCCAATCTGCAACCTGCTGTGCAGATTCACAGTGCGCACGCATACGCAACGACAGGGTTTCCAGCCCTTTCAGGAAAACCCACGCGTTAAACGGGCTCATGGTCGGGCCACAGGTGCGCAGGAAACCGTACACTCCCTCACCGACAACAGCATCACTGCCAACCACCGCCCCGCCAACACAACGCCCCTGACCGTCCAGGTATTTGGTCGCAGAATGGATAACGATATCGGCACCCAGTTCCAGTGGACGCTGCAAGGCAGGTGTGCAGAAGCAGTTATCCACCACCAGAAGACAATCGTGTTTATGTGCAAGTTTCGCAAGTGCGCTGATATCAGCAACTTCTGTTAACGGGTTTGAGGGTGTCTCCAGGAACAACAGACGGGTCTCGGGGCGAATGGCCTGCTCCCATGCACCCAGATCGTGCTGTGCAACGAAGCTGGTCTCAATACCAAACTTCTGCAAGTAGTTGTTGAACAACAATGTTGTACTGCCGAATATACTGCGCGAAGAGACAATATGTGCGCCTGCAGACAGCAGCCCCGCACAAGTTGCATAGATGGCCGCCATACCGGAAGACGTCGCCACGCAGCGTTCACCACCTTCAAGTGCTGCCAGACGCTCTTCAAAGGTGCGCACCGTTGGATTAGTAAAACGCGAATAAATATTCCCCGGTTTTTCACCGGAAAAACGTGCAGCCGCATCCGCCGCACTGCTGAATACATAGCTGGATGTGGGGAAAATCGGTTCCGCATGTTCATGTTCACCGGTGCGCCGCTGGCCGGCGCGTACCGCTAAAGTTTCAAACCCGGGAGAAAATTCCTGGTCGGACATATTGATCACCCTGTAAAACAAAATCAGACGAAAACGGCGGGCACAAAAAAACCCGCCTCCGACTAACCACGAAAGCAGGTGCTAACGCTTTAGCCGAATTTATTAAGCGCCCGCAAGCTGAATTCTCAAATCGGCGCATTGGTGAAAGACTAGACCGGTGCTGCCGACCTCGTCAAGCATTATTATGCAACTCAATCACTTCGTGATCTGCAGTGCGCCTGTCCTCCTTGGCTGTATCGCTGCGCAAATACTCCAGGTGATCCAGGTACTCAAGAGTGACGCCATCGGTAACATACTCACCGGTAAATACCGAACAATCAAAGGCCGTAATTTGCGGGTTACCCTTTTGCACAGCCTGCACCAGATCCTCAAGATCCTGGTAGATCAGCCAGTCCGCGCCGATGGCGGCCGCAATTTCATCTACTGTGCGGTCATGCGCAATAAGCTCGCTCTTAATGGGCATGTCAATACCATAAACATTTGGATAGCGTACGGGCGGCGCAGCCGAAGCAAAGTAGACGTTACTGGCGCCCGCATCACGTGCCATCTGGATGATCTGCTGCGAAGTCGTGCCACGTACAATGGAATCGTCCACCAGCATGACATTCTTGTCCTTGAATTCAAGATCGATCGCATTAAGTTTCTGACGGACAGATTTCTTGCGCTGCTGCTGACCAGGCATTATGAAGGTCCGCCCTATATAGCGGTTCTTGATAAAGCCCTCGCGGTATTTCACCCCCAGGCGAAAGGCCAGCTGCAAGGCGGAAGTGCGACTTGTATCAGGGATGGGAATAACGACATCAATGTCATGTTCCGGCCGTTCACGCAAAATCTTGTCTGCGAGTACTTCACCCATACGCAGGCGTGCCTTGTAAACCGAGACATCATCTATGATGGAATCCGGCCGGGCCAGATAGACGTGCTCAAATATACAGGGTGCATAAGCTGGTTGTTCGGCACATTGCCGCTTGGCCAGGCTACCGTCATTGCCCAGAAACACCGCTTCACCGGGGCGCACATCGTCGACGATCTCAAAGCCCTGCGGATCCAGCGCAACGCTTTCCGAGGCCACCATGTACTCATTGCCATTTTCGGTTTCCCGCTTGCCATACACCAGCGGCCTGATACCGTGCGGATCGCGAAACGCAACAATACCAAAGCCGGTAATCATGGCTACTGCTGCATAAGCGCCCTGGCAACGTTTATGCACGCCGGAAACGGCAGCAAACACATCGTCTTCAGTAATTTCCAGCTTGCCCCGGCGTTGCAGCTCGTGAGCAAACACGTTAAGCAATATTTCCGAATCCGATTCGGTGTTGATGTGGCGCAGGTCTTCACGAAACAGATTTTGTTTGAGTTCCTCGGCATTCACCAGGTTGCCATTGTGAGCCAGGGAAATACCGTAAGGAGAATTAACATAGAAAGGCTGGGCTTCCGCCGAGCTTTCACACCCTGCTGTCGGGTAACGTACGTGCCCGATACCCATGTTGCCGCGCAGGCGAAGCATATGACGGGTATGGAAAACATCCCGCACCAGGCCGTTGTTCTTGCGCAGGTACAGCTGGCTACCTTCGCAGGTCATAATACCTGCAGCATCCTGACCGCGATGCTGCAGCACCGTCAGTGCATCGTAGATTGCCTGATTAACAGATTCACCGGATACTATTCCAACAATGCCACACACGGCTAAGTCACCCTCAAAATTGGATATCTTCAGCGATATCGGGGGGCAGAAACCCCCTCAACCATATTGCCACGTCCTGGAAGTGGGCCAACAGTAGTGACTCTTTCCACCAGGGATCTTGCGGTACTGTTGTTAAACCCGCCAACATGACCATTACAGCCACGATTACAATTCCACGCGCGATACCGAACACCATACCCAGTGCACGGTCTGTTGCGCTCAAACCTGTCTTTGAAACCAGCTGCCCGGCGAGGTAACCGATCAGCCCACCGATCAACACCGTGGCGATAAACAACATCGCAAATCCCAGAACATCGCGAATCGATGGAGTATCGATCCAGCGTGCCAGCCAGCTGGACAAGTCATGGAAAAACAGCATCGCCACCCACAAGCGCCACAATCCAGCTCGCCAGCGACACGGCCTCTTTAACAAAACCACGCCAAAGACTGAGTAAGGCCGAAATCCCGATAATGCCGAGCAGGATAAAGTCAATCCAGATCAAATGCCTGCTCCACGCAACTCCAGGGTGCGCTACCCGTTACCAGCCAATGCATGCTGCGCATTTTACTCGAAGATGCCGGTCATAAACAGCGGCTCAGGGATAGGAAAGCACACGTCCTTTCAGGTTAAGCTGTTTATCCAGTTTAGCCTGATCACGGTCAGCCTCGGCACGTTCCAGATAAGGACCGACCCGCACTCGATAGTGGGACTTTGCATCGACACGCACTTTTTCGACCTGGGTTACAAAGCCTGCTTTGCGCAGCTTGTCGCGCAGTCGCAGCGCGTTCTGCTCACTGGAAAAGCTCCCCATCTGCACTACCCAGTTACCCAAAGGTCCTGCCGGCTTGGCAGGTTCAGGCGTGGTGGCCGGTTTTGGCGGTACAGGCAACGGCTCAACTATTGGCTCGGGCGCGGCAAGCTCCACCTCTGCCGTCTCGTTCGGCTGCGGTTGCAACTCGTCACCCGGGTTCGGTGGAACGGCAATATCAGCCTGCACCACCGCCACGTCCGCCTCGACAGGCACATCACCGGCATCGGGAAAGCCACCCAGTTCCATGCTGGAGCGCTGCCCGGTCAACTCCGGGAGAGGCTCCATCTCCGGTACGAGCTCACTATTGGGCCCCTCAAGCAACATCGGTATAAAGATCACCCCGAGAGCAACCAGCACAACTGCGCCCACCAGGCGCTGTTTCAACAGAAAGTCCATCTTGCCTCTCAGTTCAACATCGGTTTCAGCGCAGACCATTCTGCCACAGTATGGAATGAGCCGCAGACCAGTACGCGGTCACCAGCTTTCACCGCAGGACGCAAACAGTCCAGGGCGTCACTGGGCATTTTACAAACATGCACCAACTGCCCACTGACATGATCACGAACCAGCCCGGCCAGCTTGTCGCCGGCAAAAGCCCGGTCAACCGACAGACCAGTTGCGTACCATACGTCTACAAGGTCCAGTAAGGGCGTCAAAAAATGGGCCACCTCTTTATCCCGCATCATGCCGACAACAGCATGAGTGCGTCCGGCAACCGGTGTCAGCCGCAGCGCATCAGCCAGTGCCTCTGCAGCCTGCGCATTATGTGACACATCCAGTACCTGTTCCACCGACCCGGAAATGCGCTGGATTCTGCCTGGAAGCGACATCCATTTGAGTCCGGCTGCTCGAGTCTTTTGATCGACCGGCAGACTGTTATCCAACAATTCCAGTACCTGCATCACCCCGGCCGCATTCGCCAACTGGTGACCTCCATGCAGTGCCGGAACCGGTAGCTCGCGAAAACTGGACTGCGCCCCCTGCCAGTGCCAGTGACGTCCGCTGTGACTTAACCGGAAGTCGCGACCAAGCCGGTACAGAGACGCGCCCACACGCTGTGCTTCCTGCTCGATCGCGTCGGGACAGTGACTGTCCGAACAGACCACGGGGCGACCTGCCCGCATAATGCCAGCTTTTTCTCGCGCTATAGCTTCACGGTCCTCGCCAAGCCAGGCCGTATGATCAATACCAATAGTGGTAATCAACGCGACATCGGCATCTACAATGTTAACTGCATCGAGTCGCCCGCCAAGACCGACTTCAAGTATGACGATATCAAGAGTTTGCTGTGAAAAGATATCCAGCGCGGCCAGCGTTCCGAATTCAAAATAGGTCAGTGAGATGTCGCCCCGCCGGGCATCAACGCGTGCAAACGCGTCGCAGAGCAGACCATCTTCAACCGCCTCCCCCATGAGGCGCACACGCTCGTTATAGTTAAACAGGTGTGGAGAAGTATAGGCACCCACCCGGTAGCCGGCACGCAACAGTATGGCTTCCAGCAACGCCACACTGGAACCTTTGCCATTGGTTCCGGCTACGCTGATAACCAGCGGTGCCGGCTGACGGCAGGCCAACCGGTCGGCCACAGTACCGACACGCGCCAGCCCCAGTTCAATGCTTTCAGGATGCAGGGTTTCCTGCCAGTCCAGCCAGTCCTGTAAACGAGAGAATCGCGCAGCCTGCGCCATCAGCGGCAAGCCCCCTGCTAGCCAGTGGGAGACATCAGTTGAGTGGTGCGTGGTGGGTCAGTATAGCCAGCATCGATGCAATACGTTCGCGCATTTCGCGGCGATCAACAATCGAATCGACAGCACCATGCTCAAGCAGGAATTCACTGCGCTGGAAACCTTCGGGTAGCGTTTCGCGCACTGTCTGTTCAATAACGCGTGGGCCGGCAAATCCGATCAGTGCTTTGGGTTCAGCAATGTTGATATCACCCAGCATCGCCAGACTCGCTGACACTCCACCCATAGTTGGATCAGTCATCACCGAAACATACGGTATACTCGCACGCGACAGGCGCGCCAGGGCAGCACTTGTTTTTGACATCTGCATCAATGAAAACAGCCCTTCCTGCATACGTGCACCGCCACTCGCAGAAAAACACACCAACGGCACATTGTGATCCAGGCTGGCATTAACCGCACGGACGAAACGCTCACCGACAACTGATCCCATGGAGCCACCCATAAAGCCAAAGTCAAACGCGGCTGCAACCAGCGGCACACCCTCAACCTGCCCACGCATGACAATCAGCGCATCATCCTCTCCCGAGGTTTTCTGGGCCAGCTTGATACGATCCGTGTATTTCTTGCTGTCTTTAAACTTCAGCGGGTCGGTAGGCTGAAGTTCCGCACCTATTTCTTCACGCGGCTCCGCATCAAGAAACAGGTCAAGCCGCCGGCGCGCACTGATACGCATATGGTGGTCACACTTGGGACACACATCCTGGTTACGTTCCAGCTCCGTGCGATACAGGACAGCATCGCAGGCGCTACATTTGCTCCACAGTCCCTCCGGGACAGTGCGCTTGTCCTTGCTTTCGGTTCTGATGCGCGACGGCATCAGCTTCTCAAACCAGCTCATTTCAGTTCCTACCCTGTCTGCTTGTCAGTCGCTACGGAAGCTGTCTGATCCATAGCTGCACGCATATCAGCGATTACTTGCGGCGCCTCAGAGACAATGCGCTCCGGCGTGTTCTCCAGGGCGGCAATACGATTAACCAGCGCGCTACCAACCACAACCGCATCCGCGAACCTGCCAATCGCCGCAGCTGTCTCGGCATCACGAATACCGAAACCCACCCCGACCGGCAGCGAAGTATGGCGGCGTATTTCAATTAACTTGTCTTCCACTGACTGTATATCCAGCCGGTTTGCACCGGTCACGCCCTTGAATGACACATAATAAAGAAAACCTCCACCACACCCTGACATTAACGCAATGCGCTCTGCATTACTGTTTGGCGCTGCAAGAAAAATTGAATCCAGCTGCTGCGCTTTCAGCGCGGTGACCAGGTCATGTCCTTCTTCAGGCGGCAGGTCGACGGTCAATACACCGTCCACACCGGCACTCGAAGCGGCACTCGAAAACTCGTCGTACCCCATCACTTCCACTGGATTGAGGTAGCCCATAAGCACAACGGGCGTTTCACTGTCCTGATCGCGGAACTCGCGCACCATGTCCAGCACATTGTGCAAGCCGACATGATGCACCAACGCACGTTCACAGGCAGCCTGAATGGTCGGACCGTCAGCCATGGGGTCAGAGAACGGCACTCCCAGCTCAAGAATATCTGCGCCGGCATCGACGAGCGCATGCATCAGCGGCACGGTCACCGCGGGTTGCGGGTCGCCCGCAGTTATATACGGAATCAGTGCGGTTCGTCCCTGCGCACGCAGCGAGTCAAAACGACCTGCGATGCGACTCATACCTTGATACCTTCTATAGCTGCCACGGTATGAATATCCTTATCACCGCGACCGGACAGATTGATAACAAGAATCTGATCCTTGTCCATGGTCGGTGCCAGCTTGCGTGTGTAGGCAAGCGCATGGCTGGATTCCAGCGCAGGGATAATGCCCTCGGTACGCGTCAGCTCGTGAAATGCCTGCAGCGCTTCCTGATCTGTTGCTGCCACATACTGTGCTCGGCCAATGTCTTTCAGCCAGGCGTGTTCGGGACCAACACCCGGGTAATCAAGCCCCGCCGATACCGAATGTGTCTCAGTAATCTGGCCGTCGCTGTCTTCCATCAGGTAAGTGCGATTACCGTGCAACACACCCGGTTTGCCGGCACACAGCGGTGCCGCATGGCGGCCGCTTTCGACACCATCTCCGCCACCTTCAACACCATACATGGCTACGCTGTCATCATTCAGGAATGGATAAAACAATCCAATGGCATTGGACCCTCCACCGACACAGGCGATTAATGCATCCGGCAGCCGCCCCGTCTGATCCAGAACCTGGGCGCGGGCTTCCCGCCCGATCACCGCCTGAAAATCACGCACCATGGCGGGATAGGGGTGCGGTCCGGCAACCGTACCAATAATATAGAAGGTGTCGTCCACGTTGGTAACCCAGTCGCGCATGGCTTCGTTCAACGCATCTTTCAGCGTTTTTGAACCGGATTCCACAGAAACGACTTCGGCACCCAGCAGACGCATGCGGTACACATTGATCGCCTGACGCTGGATGTCCTCGGCGCCCATATACACCACACACTGCATACCGTAGCGCGCAGCCACTGTAGCCGAGGCGACACCATGCTGCCCGGCACCTGTTTCCGCTATGATGCGGTTTTTGCCCATGCGACGTGCCAGCATGGCCTGACCAACGGTGTTATTCACCTTGTGGGCGCCGGTGTGGTTCAGGTCCTCGCGCTTCAAATAAATCTGCGCACCACCCAGTTCCCGGCTCCAGCGCTCGGCGTGATACAAAGGCGACGGCCGGCCCACAAACTGCGCCAGGTCTTTATCGAGTTCAGCCTGAAAGGCCGGGTCCTGGCAGTATTTTTCATAGGCCTGGGTCAACTCCTGGAGGGGCCCCATCAGGGTTTCCGCCACGAATCGGCCGCCATAAGGCCCAAAATGTCCACCGGCATCCGGCAGGTCTGTCAACGGCACGGATTCAGCTGCGTGCCCGGCTTGCGTCACCACGTTCTACACCTCGCATAAATGCTTGAATTTTTTCCCTGGACTTAATGCCCTTCTGCTGTTCCACACCGCTACTGACATCGACCGCGTAGGCTCGCGTCTGTTCAACAGCGAGCGCCACATTATCAGGCGTCAGTCCGCCGGCAAGAACCATCGGGCGCTCACCGGCTTGCGGAAAACCGGCCCAGTCAAACGACAAACCGCCACCACCATGGATATCAGGCTGGTAAGCATCCAGCAAAAATCCGCTGGCGTGTGGGTGTACCCGCATGATTGCCCCGGGATCGACACCTGTTTGCATGCCAATAGCCTTGATATACGGCCGCCCGAAGCCCTCGCACGCTCCACTGTCCTCACCACCATGAAACTGCAGCAGGTCGATTGGAACCTCACTCAGCACCTCTTCGACCTGCTCGCGGGGCGCGTTCACAAACAGCCCGACAACGCTGACAAATGGCGGCAAAACCGCACAAATTTCCCGCGCCCGCTGCACGTCTACATAGCGCGGGCTGGCTGCATAGAACACCAGCCCAATCGCGTCGACACCGGCTCCGGACGCCGCCTGCGCATCCTCGACCCGGGTAATTCCACAGATTTTAACTCGGGTACGCATAGAGCTTGGGACTAGGCAGTTACTTAGGGTGGGTATGCTAGCAGAATCGGAGCTGTTCCGGGAATTTAGTGGCAAATTTCCGGGTTATCCGTAGACCGGAACTACCCCTGCTGGCGCCACGCCAAAGGCTTCGGGATAACTGACACCAACCAGATACAGGCCACTGGCCGGAGCCGTCACCCCACCCCGGGTGCGGTCGCGCAGCGCCAGTATTTCACTGACCCATTCGACGGGTCGCTTGCCACAGCCCACCGTCATCAGCACGCCAGCAATGTTACGTACCATGTGGTGAAGGAAGGCATTGGCCTGAATATCGAGGTAAAGAAAATCACCACTGCGCCTGACGTCCAGCCGTTGCACTGTTCGCACCGGATTCCTTGCCTGACAGGCGACGGCACGGAATGAGCTGAAATCATGCTCACCGACTAACAGATCGGCGCCCTGCTGCATCAAGCCGGCATCCAGGGGACGATGTTGCCAACTGACACGATGACGGAGCAAAGCGCTGGATACGCTTCGGTTCAGGATCACATAGCGGTAGCGTCGGGATTGTGCAGAAAAGCGGGCGTGAAATTCGCCATCCACTGGCTGCGCCGACAACAAACAGACACCGTCGGGTAAATTGGAGTTAGTCCCCAGCACCCAGGAACGGTTGCTGCGCGATGCCTCACTATCGAAGTGAATAACCTGCCAGGTAGCATGCACGCCGGTATCGGTGCGACCGGCACACACGATCTTTACAGGGTGATCCGCCACCTTCGATAGCGCCTGCTCGACGCTGGCCTGTACCGAGGGCGCATGATCCTGCCGCTGCCAACCGCAGAAGCCGGTACCGTCATATTCAACAGTACAAACGAAACGTGTCATCGGATCAGCTATTTGTTTTTGATATAGAGGTTGTCATCAAAACTGGCTACCCAGCCGGGGCGCAGCGCCACCATGGCGGTCATTATCATACCGTTGATGATCGCCTCTGCGAAAAATATCAGTGGTAAATAGGGTAAATACAGGTAAACCAGCCACTCACTGCTGGCAGTATCAACTCCAACCATGATCAGGGCACCCAGCAAACTAACACCCAGAATCGACAACCCGGCAGCAAGAAAACCATTGACGTAGACATAAACGAAGAAGTTATACGGCAACCTTCGCCGGGCAAAGCGCAGTAATAACCCGGTGATCAGAACCGGCACACAACCTGTTACCAGTGCATTCAGGCCCAGCGTGCTCCACTGACCGTCCTGGGCGATAATTGAGCCGGCAGTCACAAGCACCACGGCAATCACGGCATAGGCCCAACCGAACATCAAAGTCACCGCCGTTACGCCCAACATATGGAAGTTCAGCGCCGGCAAAACACCGGCACGGGTGTTCCAGAGCAACAGCAGCACCACGCAGGCGCCGAGAAAGACATGCAGAAACTCGTTGTTCCATAGCCGTTTCAGCGGCACACGCCGGAGTGCTGCCAGCACCACAAAGAACAATGCTGCATTGGCTACCCAGAACAGGGCTTTAGGGAACATATGGGCGGGAAAATCCAAACGGTAACCTGCAGACCAGCGAACCTGCTTCCAGTAAGTGCAGTATAACCAGTACCCGAATAAAAAAATCCCCGCGAAAGCGGGGATTTTTCAGCTTTCTGTAATGGAGCTCAGGCCATTTGCCCGAGAATGCCCCGAGCCTCTTCCTTTTGCTCTTCGCTACCCTCTTCCATGACTTCGTCCAGAATACTTTTTGCTCCGTCCGGGTCACCCATATCTACATAGGCACGCGCCAGATCCAGCTTGGTGGACACCTCGTCCATATCAGCCAGCTTGCCATCACCCTGAACTTCTTCTTCGTCAACACTATCGCTGACTTCCATATCGAAGTCTTCAAGGTCGATATCCAGCGGGCTGTCCTGATCGAGCACGTCCGGCTCGACACTGTCCATATTGACATTAACCTCCGGGACCTCATCGACTACATCTGGCGGGGTGAATTCAACACTGTCAGGTTCATCTTCCTTGGCCGGATCGTAAGACAGATCGATGTCAAAATCGAGCCCTTCTTCGTCAGTTGCTTCAGCGCTGATATCGCCGGATTCGGTAGCCGATGGCTCCCCGGCATCCATATTGAAGTCCAGATCTTCAGACAGGACATCGATGTCATCGCCTGGCTTCCGGCGCTTCCTCAGCCTGGTACAGAGGATTGTCAGGGCTGAGTTCACGTCCCATCTCGGCAATTTTTACCCACGCAGGTGAACTGGTGTTTTCCAGCTTCGCCAGCATCGCCTGGGCGTGGCCGTCAAAGGCTGACTGGTTCTTGCCCGCAAGGAACACTTCAAGGAGTTTGAGATTCAGATCTTCGCGCTCGCTGTCTTTATCAAGACCATCCTTGATCAGATCCTCGGCCTGCTGGAAGCGACCATAAGCGAGATATACATCAGCTTCAGCCAGTGGATCGGCTTCACCATCACTCTTGAGCGAACCCATATCACTGACAGCAAACTCGGATAGTAGCGAGGACTCGACACTCTTGCCCTGCGAAGCAACGGTCTCGGAGCCAACAATTTCGCTGTCGCCTATGGTGGAATCTTCGTGCACAGCCTGAAGAATGCTCTCCTGAAACTCTGTCTCCACTCCGCGCTTGCGGCGCAGACCAAAGAACGCCAGCAAAGCCAGCACGACACCACCGGCACCCAACCACAACGGATTATCCAGCAGGCGTGCAACAAAACCGGGCGATGTTGCCGTTACCGGCGCCTCGGGCTCTGCAACCGGCGGTTCAACAACCGGGGCAGTTTCAGACTCGGGAGCCACGACAGCCGTCTCGTCAATGGTTGCTTCTTCAATAACTGCCGTTTCCGCTCCATCAGCAGCCAGGGTTTCACCTTCAACCCCGGACTCGCTCACTATTTCGGAAATTTCATCTGCTTGACCTGCATCCGCAGCCAATGAGGCTTCTGCTTCTTCAAGCGCCTCAGCCTCAACCGGTACGTCAGTGGCGGCTATATCAACCCCCTCTGCCGGCACCTCGGCTTCGCCCGCCAGGCTTTCAGCCGCGGCTTCCATTTCTGCCGGTTGCTCACCTTCGGCAACCCCGGCACTCTCCAGGCCTTCAATAGAAGACTGCGCCTGCAGGCGGGCCAGCTCGCCGTCCTTGAGCTGAATCAGACGCTGCATATTTACGATCTGCTCTTCCAGCATCGACAGGCGCCCTGACATTTCCTCACCCTGGCGGCGCTGTTCTTCCAACACCTCATTAGCCATGATCAGGTCGCGCTGCATGTCCGCCAGCGCACTCTCACCGGCGCCGCCGGCGCCAGCTTCCTCGGGTGATACCAGCTGCAGACTGGATTCCGGCGCAGACGCGAGGTCAGCGGATGCCGGTGCAACTTCGGAAGTGGAAATATTTTCTGCGGATGCCGCAGCCACAGACGACGACCGGGCTGCACGCCAGGCATCGTACTGCCCGCGCGCTTCCCTGACAGCCTCGCCACGGCTGATTGATGTCAGCTGCTCGCGTGACGGGACACGCAACACATAGCCAGCCTTAAGGTTGTTGATATTGTTATTTATAAAAGCTTCAGGATTGGCGCGTTGCAGGCCCAGCATGGTCTGTTCAATACTGACATCCGCATCAGGGCGCACCTGCTGCGCGATACTCCACAAGGTATCGTTACGCTTGATCGGCCCGTATTCACCTGGCGCTAGGTCGTACACCGGCTGCCTCGGCGCGGAGCGTGTAACCGATGGCGCTGCTGCCGGAGCAGTAGTCTGCGCGGGAGCCTGAGCAACTGGAGCCGGTGCCGGCATTGTCACTGGTGGATCTACAAGCACTGTGTACTCGCGTAACAGTCGGCCCTTGCTCCAGGACAGCTCCAGCAGGAAATCGAGGAATGGTTCGCGAACGACGTCGCGACTGGTGACACGCACCACCGCTGTACCGTCGGCTTTGCGGGTCACATCAAATTTGAGTTTGTTCAGGAACATTGGCCGTTCGATGCCGGCCTTGCTGAAAGCTGCCGGAGACCCAATGCCGACCTTGAGTTCGTCCAGCTCAGCCTCAGTTGCAGAAAGCAACTCGACCTCAGCGTTAAATGGTTGATTTAGAGCGGAATTAAGCTCAATTTCTCCCAGTCCTAGAGCCACCACTTGAGTGCTGGCAAATGCACCGAGCATTGCCATTGCCAAGGCCGATTTCCTGAACATAAAGATCCCCTTTTTCCTTATCCGCCACTGGGCGAACCCGATCTTCTCCCGACCGGACCATGTACGCAACTGGCAGCCCTGCAAAACCAGATCCCCCAAGCATATCTCAGAGGTGATTTTTTACCAGTATTTCAGCAATCTGAATACTGTTAAGGGCTGCCCCTTTGCGCACATTATCGGCGACCACCCACAAATCTAAACCCTTGTCATGGGAGATATCTTCACGAATGCGACCTACGTACACCGGGTCGTTGTTTGCACCCTCGGAAACAGCCGTTGGGTAACCACCATCAGCGTGCTCATCAAGAACCACGATGCCGGGTGCGTTGCTCAGCAATTCGCGGCACTGCCCGGCCGTCAGCTTGTCCCGCGTTTCAATATGCACAGCCTCGGAATGCCCGAAGAATACTGGCACCCGAACCGCCGTCGGATTCACCTTTATAGATGCATCACCCATTATTTTCTGAGTCTCCCACACCATTTTCATTTCTTCCTTGGTGTAGCCATTATCCTGAAAAACGTCGATCTGAGGCAAGACATTAAAAGCAATCTGTCTGGGGTAAACCTCACATTCAATTTCTTTTGCATTCAACAGGTTGGCCGTCTGTTTGGCAAGCTCTTCAATGGCTTCCTTACCCGTCCCGGAGACTGCCTGATAGGTGCAGACATTGATGCGCTCGATACCAACGGCATCATAGATCGGCTTCAGCGCCACCAGCATCTGGATAGTGGAACAGTTGGGGTTGGCGATGATGCCGTGTTTCTTATAGTCGGCAATTTTTTCCGGATTGACCTCGGGCACCACCAGCGGAATCTCGTCGTCGTAGCGGTACTGGGAGGTGTTGTCGATCACCACACATCCGGCAGCCGCCGCCTTGGGTGCGTATTCCCTGGATATGGAAGCCCCGGCAGAAAACAGGCCGATCTGTGCTTTTGAAAAATCGAACTCGGCGAGGTTCTGCACTGTCAGATACTTACCCTTGAAGCTCACCTTCTTTCCCGCCGAGCGCTCGCTCGCCAGAGGATAGACCTCACCAACCGGGAAATCACGCTCGGCGAGAATTTCCAGCATGACTTCGCCGACTGCGCCGGTAGCGCCCACAACGGCCACATCGAATGTACGACTCATAATGACTCCTGAACTAAATTTTATGCCAGCGCCGCCACGACAGCGTCACCCATTTCAACAGTGCCCACTGTCGCCTGGCCTTCGGCGGCAATATCGGGAGTGCGCAACCCCTGATCGAGCACCCGGCCGACGGCGGCCTCAATACGGTCAGCGACCTCTGCATTGCCAAAACTGTAGCGCAGCATCATGGCCACCGACAGAATCGTTGCCAGCGGATTGGCCACCCCCTGACCGGCGATATCGGGAGCCGAACCATGGATCGGCTCGTACATACCTTTGGCGTTCGCATCCAGTGATGCCGACGGCAGCATACCAATAGACCCCGTTAGCATGGCCGCCGCATCGGAAAGAATATCGCCGAACATATTAGTTGTAACCATGACATCAAACTGCTTGGGCGCACGCACCAGCTGCATGGCCGCGTTATCAACGTACATGTGGCTGAGTTCCACATCCGGATACTCGCCGGCGATGCGGATTATGGTTTCGCGCCATAGCTCGCTCACTTCAAGTACGTTGGCCTTATCCACCGAGCACAGTTTCTTGCCGCGCTTGCGGGCGATATCAAAAGCCGATCGACCAATGCGCTCGATCTCCGACTCGCGATAGACCAGTGTGTTGAAGCCTTCCTTCTCACCATTTTCCAGTTCGCGCACCCCGCGTGGTTTACCGAAATAAATACCGCCGGTAAGTTCGCGCACAATCATAATATCCAGCCCCGATACGATCTCGGGCCTGAGCGTCGAGGCAGCTGCCAGCTGGGGATATAGAATTGCCGGCCGCAGGTTGGAAAACAGTTTCAGCTCTGCTCGCAGCCCCAGCAATCCTTGTTCCGGCCGCAACGGCCTGTCCAGCGATTCATAGCGGGGACCGCCAACAGCACCCAGCAAAATCGCGTCGGCTGCCCGCGCCTGCTGCAAAGTCTCCTCCGGCAGCGGATGCCCTTTGGCATCGTAGGCTGAACCACCAACCAGGCCATGTTCCAGCGCCACATCCAGGCCGTCGGCACGCAGTTTTTCCAGCACCTTAAGCGCTTCACCGACAATCTCGGGACCTATGCCATCGCCGGGCAGAATCAGAATCTTGTTTGTCATTTATTACACCGTTTATTCAATACCTGTCGGAGACGAGTCAACTCACGCGAATAACCAGGGCGCTTCCTGCTTGCGACGTTCTTCATAAGCCCTGATATCCCCGGCATGCTGCAACGTAAGACCAATATCATCCAGGCCGTTTAACAGGCAATACTTTCGAAACTCGTCCACGATAAAGGGGAACTCGTCGCCGTCAGGTGTCGTAATGACCTGCTTCTCCAGATCCACCTTAAGACGGTATCCTTCCGTGGCCGCCACTGCCTCGAAAAGCCTGTCGATAATGTCAGCCGCCAGCACAATCGGCAACACACCGTTCTTGAAACAATTGTTGTGAAAAATATCCGCGAAGCTCGGGGCGATCACAACACGAAATCCGGCGTCTTCAAGCGCCCAGACCGCATGCTCGCGCGATGAACCACAACCAAAATTTTCCCTGCCCAACAGAATCCGCGCCTCTGCATAGCGCGGGTAGTTGAGCACAAAATCCGGATTAACTTCGCGCTGGCTGTGATCCTGCCCGGGTTCACCGGGTTCCAGATAGCGCCAGTCGTCGAACAGATTGGGGCCAAAGCCACTGCGTTTCACCGACTTCAAATACTGCTTGGGAATAATCGCATCGGTATCGACATGCGGCCGATCCAAAGGCATCGTCACTGCATCCAGGGTCTCAAATTTTTTCATCGCACTAATACCTTTATTCCAGATCCCGGACATCCACAAAGTGGCCCGCTACCGCTGCAGCCGCAGCCATTGCCGGACTCACCAGGTGCGTCCGTCCACCAGCGCCCTGGCGACCTTCAAAATTCCTGTTCGACGTAGACGCACAACGTTCACCAGGCTCAAGTCGATCGGCATTCATGGCCAGACACATCGAACACCCGGGCTCGCGCCACTCAAAGCCTGCTTCCATAAACAGCTTGTGCAAGCCTTCTGCTTCCGCCTGCTGCTTTACCAGGCCCGAACCCGGCACCACCATGGCAAGCTTGACGCTATCGGCGACTTTACGCCCTTTTGCTACCGCTGCCGCCTCGCGCAAGTCTTCGATCCGCGAATTGGTGCAGGAACCGATAAACACTTTATCGATAACGATCTCTGCCACCGGCATACCTGGCTCAAGATCCATGTAAGCCAGTGCCTTACGCATGCCATTCTGCTTCACCGCATCACTGACCTGGTCAGGATCGGGTACGTTCGCGTTCACTGCTATCACCATCTCGGGCGAAGTACCCCAGGTAACCTGCGGATCTATATCGCCGGCTTTAAGGGTAACCACGTGATCAAACCTTGCATCCGCATCACTCCTGAGTTCGCGCCAGCTGGCAACCGCCTGCTCCCAGTATTCACCCTGCGGCGCAAACGGCCGGCCTTCCACATAGTCGATAGTGGTCTGATCAACCGCCACCATGCCTGCACGTGCACCGGCTTCGATAGCCATGTTACACACTGTCATGCGACCTTCCACAGACAGCGACTCGATAGCGCTACCGGCAAACTCGATGGCGTAACCGGTACCGCCTGCGGTACCAATCTCCCCGATAATTGCCAGCACAACATCCTTTGCCGTGATACCCGCTCCGAGTTCACCTTCGACGCAGACCTGCATGTTCTTCGACTTCTTCTGGATAAGACACTGGGTAGCGAGTACGTGCTCGACTTCCGAGGTACCGATGCCAAACGCCAGTGCACCAAAGGCGCCGTGGGTTGAGGTATGTGAGTCACCACAGACCACGGTCATACCCGGCAAAGTGGCTCCCTGTTCGGGACCAATTACGTGCACAATACCCTGGCGTACATCGTTCATATCGAACTTGGTAATACCAAATTGTTCACAGTTCTGATCGAGCGTCTCGACCTGGATGCGCGACACCTCATCTTCAATGCCCGCAACACCGCTACTACGATTGGTCGTCGGTACATTGTGATCCGGCACTGCGAGCACAGAATCTGTTCGCCAGGGCTGACGACCGGCCAGACGCAGACCTTCGAACGCCTGCGGTGACGTCACCTCGTGGACAAGATGGCGATCGATATAAATCAAAGCCGTCCCGTCTTTATCTTCACGCACCAGGTGCGCATCCCATAACTTGTCGTAAAGCGTTTTTCCGCTCATCGCTATACCTCCAGATTATGCGCGGATACTACGACCGGCTTGCAGATAACACAAATTCATATTTTTCATGTATTATATAACTTATTGGAATATATCAACCCTGCGCACGGAGATCCCCCGGCAATGGATATCGCGGCTCTCAAAGCCTTTATTGCCGTCGCCGACAGCGGCTCGTTCTCGCTGGCAGCCGAACAGCTGTTTCTGACTCAACCGGCAATCAGCAAGCGGGTATCTGCGCTCGAAAATGAACTGGAAGCACGGCTTTTTGACCGCATTGGTCGGGGGGTATCGCTGACCGAAGCCGGCCAGGCACTGTTACCTCGGGCGCGCAATATACTGCTCGACCTGGAAGACAGCGTTCGCGCTCTCAGCAACCTCAGCGGTGAAGTCCATGGCACGCTCCGCTTTGGCACCAGCCATCACATCGGTCTTCACCGCCTGCCCCCGGTTCTGAAAGAGTTTGTCCACGTCTATCCAGAGGTGCGGCTGGACATCCGTTTTATGGATTCTGAGGAAGCCTGCCTGGCAGTGGAGCACGGTGAACTGGAGCTGGCCATCGTGACGCTGCCTCCATCGCCGGCAAATGTTTTACAAACGGAAAAAGTCTGGGACGACCCGCTGGCTATAATGGTTGCCCGTGATCACCCGCTGGCGCATAAACGCCGCCCGTCGCTCAGGGACCTGGCAAGCCACCCGGTGATCCTGCCCGCTACAGGCACCTACACCCGACAGATCGCCGAAGCGGCATTTAAAGATGTTGACCTGCACCTGGACATTGCCCTTTCGACCAATTATCTCGAAACCATCCACATGCTGGTCTCTGTGGGCATCGGCTGGAGCCTGCTGCCGGTGACCATGCAGGATGATCAAACCAGGGTCTTGTCGGTAAGCGCACTTTCGTTGAGCCGTTCACTGGGTGTTGTCTACCATCGTGATCGCACTTTATCGAATGCGGCGCGCGCACTGACCCGATTGCTTGCCTGAATTCCATTTTCACTAAACACCCAGGCGAACATACATTAGAATGGGTTCCCACCCCGCATTCCCGGAAGGAGATAAATAATGTACTCGAAGATCGCTGCACTGATGGCTCTCATCTATCTGTCTCCTGCCACAGCTGTCGATTACAAAGGTGTCTATGATTCCTTAGACAAACAGAAAGCCTCCGAATCTGTAGACAAGGAAAAGATGGGCGAAGCTGTCAGCACCGATGGCGTTGACTACCAGAAAGCCTACGACTCCGTTGACAAGACGAGGGCAACCGACTCGGTGGATACTGATAAAGCTCGCGAAGCATTAATGAAATAGGATTTCTAATCCGGCATAAAATCTTGCGTGTCTGTCTTTTTCACCAGTCCGAGCACAGATTAAGCCACGCACAGAATTAATTGTTTCCAGTTAACCCCGGCCCGATGCGCGGACTATTACTGATCCGTTGCGAAAGCCTGCTTTGCTTGCCAAAAGATATATCCAGCAGATGGCGCTAACCCCGCAGCCAGAAAGCGACATTCCCAGAGTTTCTGTCAAGGTCGGGAGTACAGCAACTCCGGTCGTTCCCATTCGGCTTTCGTGCTTCTATGTCTGCTAGAACACGACACTCACATCAGAAAAAACCCTGCTTACGCGGGGTCCCTGATCGGGGATTACCGACTGGCTTTGCTCAGCACTGTATACATAGCTACTAGTTAGGGTCTGACCCCTTTTCTGTTTGTGACATAATGCCCGCGATAGCAGTCACATACTCTATACCGATCGGGCGCCCCTGGAGAATGGATAGAATGAAGAAGCTTTTTGTTACCTGGAACTGGCTACTGTGGCCGGCACTCGCCTTAGCCATGCTCTCGACTGCGACTTTCGCCAAAGACTGCCCCTCCGACATCAACGCCGTCACCGCCACGGACGTAAAGATTCCGCTCGAGGTGCTGTCGTATCGCGTCAAACCGCTGACAAAATGTGAGCTGCAGGCGGAAGCAGAGGCATGGCTTTTGTTACTGAAAGAAAAAGTCACCGAAATCAGCAACGCTGAAGTGGCGGCAATCTACAAAAAGAAGGAACTGCAAGCGGGAACACCAACCGAGGACGCATCGACTCAAGATGCATCGGTACAGGAAGCCATCAAGGCGATAGAAAGCGAGGCAATGGAGCAAGGCCAGCCCGAGTCTGGTTCAGAGCCCACAAAAACAACCACGGCCGAAATCAAAACCGCGCTGGTCAAACATGCCACCAAATTGAGGTCAGAGCGGACCGCGCTCATCGACCGCTTCAATATCATACTCGATCAATGGAATGCCAAAGGCGGCGATACTGCGGAATACGCGAACTACATCAAAGCGGTTTCTGGCGTCAAAGTCGATGTCACTGACGCCAGTGCGACATGGACCACCGTTACCAGTTGGCTGCTGTCGCCGGAAGGCGGTTTTCGCTGGGCGGTTAACATTATTCAGTTTATTGTTATCGTGATTGTGTTTTACCTGCTTTCCATTGTTGCTGGCAAAGCCGCACAAAAGGCGGCATCAAGATCGAAAACCTTCTCGTCGCTGTTACGTGAATTCGTGGTGCTGAGTGCCCGCCGAATGGTACTGTTCATCGGCTTCTTTGTAGGACTGTCGGCACTGGAAATCAACGTCGGGCCGGTACTCGCTGTCATCGGTGCTGCCGGTTTTGTGATTGCCTTTGCATTGCAAAACTCACTGAGCAACTTTGCCAGCGGTATTCTCATGCTGATCTACCGGCCGTTTGATACCGCCGATACCATAAAAGTGGCGGGAGTACTGGGCAAAGTCGAGTCAATGAACCTGCTGTCCACACAGTTAAGAACACCCGATAATCAGCTGGTTATCGTACCCAATAACTCGGTCTGGGGTGACGTCATCACCAATGTTACAGGCATTACGCAGCGTCGCGTGGATCTGATCTTTGGTATCGGTTATGCCGATGACATCGACAAGACGCAGAAGGTCCTCGAAGACATCGTCAACGGACATGAGCTGGTCCTGAAAGAACCGCAAGCCATTGTGAAACTGCACGAGCTTGGCGAATCGTCGGTCAACTTCATTTGCCGTCCCTGGGTCAAGCCGGATAACTACTGGGATGTTTACTGGGATATTACCCGCGCCGTGAAACACCGCTTCGATGCCGAAGGTATCACCATACCCTTCCCGCAGCGCGATGTGCATATCTACCAGGAAACAACATCGCCTCTGTAGGAGCGCTGTTTTCCGACGCGATTGGTGAGTTCCGAGTTCGGCCAACGTCCGGCTTCGACCACAAACCCGACATTCGATGAGCCTATTGATCTAGGCGTCTGTGGGTTAGCCTACGACCGAATCCGGCCAATACACGTCATCCACTAAATATCAGCGAACGGCAGTTTCGCAACTGAAGTCGGTCATTCAAATTTAAATGGCAGTTGGCCAAAAATAGAAACCCGCAGAAAGGATGTCTGGCTCCTTTTCTGCGAGCTTGGGTACCAACAAGTGCTCAATTTCCGGGGCAGATGGCACCGTTGGCATTCGAGGCAGTGGCTGTTAGCTGCCAGTTAATGGTCAGTGAAACCGGGAGAACATCAGAGACTATTTTCCCGAGCCTTGGTCGCGGTCACTTGGTCGCGAAGCTGTGCCAGCAGCGACTCACGGTTGAGGCCACCCTTCTCTATGAGGCCCACCACGCTGCCATTGAGGCGGCAGCGATCCTCTTCGGTGATGTCTTTGGCCGTCACCACCACGATGGGGATGTCCGGTGAGGACTCCAGCTTGTGCATCTCCATCACGAACTCGAAGCCGTCCATCACCGGCATCATCAGGTCCAGCAGGATCAGCGACGGTGCCTGCTCGGCCAGACTCTCGAGGGCCACCTGGCCGTTCTCGGCCTCGCTCACCTGCCAGCCCTCGTGCTCGAGTGCGCGGCGCAGCAGCTCGCGATTTTCCCGCTTGTCGTCCACTACCAGTGCGCGGCGCTCGGTGTCTTCGGACGCGTAGCGTTCCAGCAGCTGTACCAGCTGGGTGCGCTGCACCGGCTTGGTAAGGAACTCGGTGGCCCCCAGCGCATAACCCAGCGCGCGGTCATCGGTCATCGTCACCATAATGACCGGGATGTCCTGCGTCTCATGGTCGGCCTTCAGCTCGCGCAGCACCTCCCAGCCGTCCATACCAGGCATCAGCACATCCAGGGTAATGGCCGCCGGGTGCAGCTGTCCGGGCCAGGTTCAGCGCTTCCTGGCCTTCGCTGGCGGTCACCACTCTCACGCCCGCTTCCTGCAGTGTGCGCCCAAGCAAGTCGAGCGCATTAGGATCGTCGTCGACCACCAGCACGACCTGATCTTCGCCGGGCTCCGGTATCACGACCGGCACTGTCTCGGCTTCGGCGTCGGACCTCCTCGGTCTCCACCTCCAGCGGCAGCCGGATCGTAAAGGTCGAGCCCTCGCCCATACGACTCTCCAGCGTGATGTCGCCACCCATCATATGGCAGAAGCGACGACTGATAGGCAGTCCGAGGCCGGTGCCTCCATAGTCGCGCGTAGTGGTCTCGTCAGCCTGCGAAAACTCGTTGAACACATGGTCGATTTTTTCCGGTGGAATCCCGATGCCCGAGTCCGACACCGACATCCGTATCCAGGCCACGCCATCCTTTTGCTCGCCCTGCACCACCAGACGGATGACTCCATTGTGAGTGAACTTCGCGGCATTGCTCAGCAGGTTGAAGAGTGCCTGGCGCACCTTGGTGATGTCGGCCCGCATCTCGCCGATGGCCGCGTCTACCTCCACCTTCAGCCGGTTGCCGTTCTTCTTCACCAGTGTGTCGATAGTGGACACCACTTCGCCCACCATCTTCGGGACATCGAAGGTCTCGAGGAAGATGGTTGTCTTGCCGGCTTCTATTTTCGCGAGATCAAGCACATCGTTGATCAATGAAAGCAGATGCGACCCGGCACTGTGGATCTTCTTCAGGTCGTCAGCCGCACTCTCGTTACCTTCGTCCTCAGCATCCTCTATCAACATCTCGCTGTAGCCGATGATCGCGTTCATGGGTGTGCGCAGCTCGTGGCTCATGTTCGCCAGGAAGCCGCTCTTGGCAAGGTTCGCGGCTTTGGCAGCCTCCATCGCCTGGTTCAGCTCCGCAGTGCGCTGGGCGACGGTCGCTTCCAGTTCCGAGCTGTGCCGCTCGAGGTCGCGATTTTTCTGCTGGATCTCGGCCATCAGCTCCTCGCGGGAGAGGTTCTGAATGCGCCCGCGCTGCTCGGCGACGAACGCGTCCGTCGCCTCGAACGCTAAATTCGGCAGTTGCTTCAGCGCTCGAATGGCCCGGAAGCCATCCCGGGCGTTCCTTCGGCTCAGGCCGTCGAAGAACCCCGCCAGTCCGGAGAACTCCGGGATCTCGCCGCGACATTTGAAGTCGAGGACGAGCTGTGGCGGTGAGAGCTCCAGTGCCAGGGCGACTGCGATGCACGGCTCGAGTCCGTTGCGGCGCAGCTCCCGTGCAGCCTCGGAGACGGCAGTCGCGAGGCGGGTCGTTTCGATCGGGTCGTAGCCGAGTGCATTCGCCAGGCCGCGGATCTTGTTGCGCGCGTCGTGCACCGATGTTCGGTGCTGGAGGCTGATCTGCCCGAGCGCGATCATGCGCTGTACCGCACGGCGATGCAGGTGGCGTCGTCGTGATCCTTGCCAAAGCGATGGACGATGTTGCTGGCCACCTCCTTCGGTGTGTGGCGCAAGGCCCCGGGATAGTCATCCAGTGTGAAGCGGTCGCTCACACCGTCAGTATAGAGGACGATCAGATCCCCCGGCTCCAGCTGGAGGGTCTGCGGCCGGGGCGTGCGCATGTTCTGGCCAAGGACACCGTCCTGCGAGACCAGCCGGGTTTCCGCTTTACCGAATCGACGCATTGCGGTGTTGCCGATGCCGGCGTATTCGATGCTACCCCGTGGTTGCGTCGATGGCGCAGAGGCCCACGGCAGCGCCACGCGTGCCTTTCAGATGCTGATGGAGGCGCGTCATCACGCCGGAAACGTCAGAGGTACCGTAGCGAGCCAGGTATGCGTCGATCACATGGGTCAGCTCGTTGGCCTCGGGGCCGTGACCCAGTACGTCCACGATGGCCACGAAGAGACCCTGCTCAAGCGGTCGGATCACCACCGAGTCACCGCTCAGCCGTTCGCCCCGGCAAGGCCGGATCAGGCTCGAGTGTTCCAGCAGTTCGTCCACGTTCAGATCCACTTGCGTGCCGTCACCCGGGTGCCTTCCCCGGGAGTCGACACCAGCGAGAACTCGTCCATCATGCGCTTCACGCCGGGCAAGCCCCATCCCCAGGGTACCCCCGGAGCTGAAATGGTCCTGCATCGCCGCCTCGCAGTCAGCGATGCCGGGGCCCTGGTCTACCACCTCGATCTCGATCCCGCGGCGGCTCATTTCTTTCACCCGGCGCAGCCGAATCTCCCCGCTGCCGGCATACTTCAGGATGTTACGCACCAGTTCGGAGACCGCGGTGGCGATCATGCGGCTCGGCGTCTCGTCGAAACCCGCTTCCCGGGAATAAAGCGTCGACTCGAGCACGGTGCGGCTCGCATCCATTTCGGTGCGGATCGTCCGGTGCAGTTCGGCGCTCATCGCTCGTCTCCAGGCGTCTGCCCGGACTCCAGCGGCAGGTTCTCCTCCCGGTCGGCATCCGGATCGGCGTCCGCTTCGCTTTCGGGCTCTCGGCTGGAGCATGTCAAAGGCCGCATCCAGGTTGACGGCAGCCCGCAAGCCGTCCACGTCGGCTCCCGCCTCGATCAGGGCGGAGACGACCCCCGGCTGTAAACCCACCAGCACCGACTCCGCTCCCATGATGGTGCTCATCGTGATGATGCCGCGCAGGGCAGCGAATTCTTCGGAATCGAGTGTTTCGAGGCTGGAGACGTCGAGAATGACCCCACGTGAGCCGGTCTCGTGAATGCGGTGCAACAGATCGTCCCGAAACCGGGCAAGGACGTCGTCGTCGAGATCGACCTGGATCGAGGCCACCACGACGTCGCGGCTCACCTGCATCGCGACACCGGGGATATCAGCGTAGAGAGTCATTGGCCACCCGAATCAGCGAGCGCCTTTACGTAGATACAGGGCTTTTGGAGATGGGTGACGTTTGTGGCTTCAGTGGTGCTCATGCGGACCTCGTGGCGAGCTACCCGTTAAATGATACCCTAAAAGCCGGCGCTATAACGGGTCGCGTCTCTTTGGTATGCTCGTGCTTCTCGAATGGCAGTTCGCCGCGCAACAGATATCAGGCTCACGGAGCAAAAATAATGAAGGCAGTCCAGAAAGCGACGATGGCACCCGGCGACCTGTTAGCGATCTATCAGGCACTCGACAAAGCACAGGCCATCATCGAGTTCGACCTTGATGGAACAGTGGTGTCGGCGAACGAGAACTTCCTCAGTATTTTCGGCTATGAACTCGACGAGATCGTCGGCAAGCACCACCGTATGTTCTGCGATCCAGACTATGTGGCATCCGGTGCATATGACGAGTTCTGGAAAAAGCTTGGCCGCGGCGAGTGCCACGCTGCAGAGTTTAAAAGGCTGGCGAAGGGCGGCAAGGAGATCTGGCTCCAGGCCTCCTACAACCCTGTATTCGACAAGGATGGAAACCCGGTAAGGGTGATGAAATTCGCGACGGATGTCACCGCATCGAAGCTCCAGATCGCAGAATTCGAAGGCAAGGTCCGCGCCATTGAAAGGGCACAGGCAGTCATCGAGTTCGAGCTGGACGGCACGGTGATCACAGCAAACAAGAATTTCCTGGACATCTTTGGCTACAGCCTCGATGAGGTTGTCGGCAAGCACCACCGGATGTTCTGCGATGCAGGGTACGCGGAATCGCCGGAGTACGCCCAGTTCTGGCAGAAGCTTGGGCGCGGTGAGTATGACGCAGATGAGTTCAAACGGATCAGCAAGGACGGGGCGGAGATCTGGCTCCAAGCCTCCTACAATCCAATCTTTGACATGGAGGGAAAACCCCTCAAGGTCGTGAAGTTCGCATCGGACATCACCATCGAGGTCCAGAAGAGAAGCATTGCTCTGCTGGAGATGTCCACGCCAGTGACAAAGATCTGGGATGGCGTTTTGTTCGCACCCATCGTCGGTATTATCGATTCCAAGCGCTCCGTCGACATCATGAACAAGGCTCTGTCCAGCATCTCCGACACCCGCGCGAAAACACTCTTGCTCGACATTGGTGGCGTTGCAGTCGTCGATACCGCGGTTGCGAATCACCTGATCAAGATCGCGAAGGCGGCCGTGCTGATGGGGTGCAATACGATCATCTCGGGCATTTCGCCGGCAATCGCACAAACCATCGTGGAGCTGGGCATTGATCTCGGCTCGATCCAGACAACGTCGACGATTGAGTCGGCCCTCCGGGACTCCATCACCAGGCCCGACGCCTGACGGGAAGGTCACGGTTCAGGCGGAGCGTCGCAAACATACTGAACGTCCGATTTCGCTACGGTTCTAGACATTGAGTCTAAGGGGCTGAACTTCTGGCTTGGTTCGTAACCGGGCATCCCAACACACAGAAAACCCCGCTAGTGCGGGGTTCGCGATTAATGGCTATTGCGGCCAGCACGCAGTAGTTCCCGTATCAGCACCGCCTGTTGCAGGTTCGCCAACAGCACCCTGATTTCCGTTCGGCCCGGCCCCACATCTACGCCCGCTCACTGCGCCATCAGTGCACCTGAAAAACCCGCATCAATTGTTTAGTCTTTTACTTTCAGCTGCTTATCACTTTATTTTCCTCGACCGGCACACCCTGGCACGCCCCCTGCAATATCCCTGTCAGAGCCCAACGGGACTCACACCACTTACCCAACTGACACTTTATTAGGAGCACCAACATGAAAACTCTGATGATCAAAGACCTTTCCGCCAGCGTTGAACTCGACAGCAAAGCCATGGCTTCCGTAGCCGGCGGCACCTTCGGCCGCGTACGCCGTCTGCCTTACTGGGGCGCACCGAGCTTGTCTGTCAGCCTGACTGACATCGACACCAAGTCGGTCATCGCCAGCCAGGACCTGGCCCAGGTCATGAACGTCGACACCGCTACCGGCATCAACACCGCGTTTGCGGACCACCTGCAGAGCAACGTAGCGACGTCGCAGTTCGGCACCAACAACATCTCTATTGGCTAACCCCTGGCACGGTGGAGGTCATTGACCTCCACCGCCTTTAACCCCTTAACAAGGAGCACGACCATGTTATCGATCAAAGATCTGCCTGAAAGCCAGGCACTGGACAGCCAGGCCATGACTGACATCACCGGTGGTTACTTCGTCCCCAGCGCCTTCGCTGATGTCGACATCAACATCGGCATCGACCAGGACATCGTCCAGGTCCAGAACGTTCAGGTCTCGGCCTTGAACAACATCGGTGTCCTCGGCGCTGACCTCGGCGGCTTGAATCTCGCGATCAATCCTTCGCAGTATGCCTACAACCACGCCGGCACCGGACGCGGCAACCCGTTCTCGTTCTAACCCTTAACCGGGTAACTGACCTGACTTAACCGACACTTTAGGAGCACTGACATGAAAACCCTGATGATTAAAGACCTGACTGCCAACGTTGAACTCGACAGCAAGGCCATGACGGCTGTATCGGGCGGACTCTACCTCGGCCGTGTACGCCGCCCTTACTGGGGTGGACCGAAGCTGTCCTTCGACCTGACCACGATCGACACCACGTCCGTCATCGCTGACCAGAACCTGGCCCAGGTGATGAACGTGAGCACCGTGACCGGCGCCAACGCCGCTTTTGTTGACCACCTGCAGAGCAACGTGTTTACCTCGCAGCAGGGCGTGAACAACATCAGCATCGCGTAACCGCTTGCCTTTACCGGCATAACCCCTGCCCTGATCGGGCACATCAGCGGAGGCCTTAGGCCTCCGCTTTTTTTATCAATGCTACTGCTTTGGTCTTCTGTGCTCCTGCATCCGCAGGCGCTGCTCCGGCGTCATGTTCTTCCAGCGCTGCTGGCGATTGTTACGGAATTGCTGGCGCTGCTCCGGCGTCATAGACTGCCACTTTTCGCGCAGCGCTTTGCGCTTTTCTTCAGGCAGTTCCTGGAACCACTCGCGACGGTTTCTCAGGCGCTTCTGCTGCTCCGGGCTGAGTTGTTGAAAACGCTCATGGCGCTGGCGTAGCTGGTCACGCTGTTGCGGTGTCAACGATTGCCAGCGCTGAAAACGTTGTTTGGCCTTGGCGCGCTGCTCCGGGTCCATGTTCTCCCAGCGCGCTGCTCCCTTTTGAAAACTTTCCTGACGACTGGCCGGCAATTGGTCCCATGTGCTTTTCATGGGTGCGAGTACTGTCTGCTGCTGCTCGTCCAGGTCATCCCAGGCAACGCCATCTGCAAACGCCGGGTGAAGCATCAACGAACCCAGTAATACCCAACCGGCGCGCGTCAATTTAATCTGTTTCATTTTGTTGCTCCACATCATCATCGAGTGACTGCCACTCGGGACCGTCCAGTGCCATGGGGTCTTGCCAGTTACCCTTCGCGTCTTCCCATTCACCCAGAAACTCCAGGAAACCTGCAGGCAGTGTCGGCTCATCGGCAGCCGTTTCTGCCGCCTGCAGGGTCACGCTGCTGAACAGGCAAACCAGCGCACTAGCTGTTCGATTGTGTTTCTTCCAGCCAGGCATAGAAATCCAGTTCCTCCATCAGTTCAAGGTCATCGCTGGCGACCCAAAGATCAGGGCCCATATCCTGGAGTGGTGGCTGTTGCACCAGCATAAAACTGACCAGCGCAATGGCGGCAGCGGTAGCCAGACCAGCCAGTGGTATCCAGACTCGCCTGGACGGCCGCTGCCGAGACGATGCGCGGCGTCGGGCCGCGCCCAGTTGCGCTGCCGTCAGTTCGTCGACCGCGTCGGCATGCTGATCGAGTTGTTGCCTGACCTGCCCGACAAATTCGCTGTCTGTATCCGAACTCATGGCCAGTGCTCTCCCAGTACTTCGCGCAAACGGTGCACAGCACGTGAATAATGTGTTTTTACGCTGCCTTCACTGCAACCCATGGCATACGCCGTGGCGGCAACATCCAGCCCTTCCCAGCTGCGCAGCAGGAAAACCTGTTGCTGCCGCATCGGCAGTGCCTGCAAACCAGCTTGCAATGCCTGCATGGCACCCTCCTGCTGTAAACGCTCGACAGTATCGGGCGTATCCCGATCCGGTGCTGACTGAACAGGATCGTCGAAACAGTCATCTTCATCGGCGGACCTGCCCATACCCAGCCAGACACGGAAGCGGTTGCGCACTTTGGTGCGTCGATACCAGTCGTGAATACGGCTTTGCAGGATGCGGTAAAACAACGGCGCCCACTCCTGTTCATCCCGGTCAGCATAGGACTTGCACAACCCCAGCATCGCATCCTGCACCAGGTCGAGTGCGTCCTCGCGGCTCCCGGTGGCTATTTCCGCCATACGGAACGCGCGCCGTTCGATACCGGCGAGAAACTGGTTCAGAGCGTGCGCGCGTTCCAGGATCGGCTCCTTCGGGAAATGCACTCAGGTGCACAGCCTGAATTCTACCTCCTTGCCCGTGTTTTGGCATGGCGCTGAACATGCTGCCCCTTACGATCCAGGCGGTGATCGATACGGTCACCCTTACGGTCCAGGTTCCGGTTGATGCGATCACCTTTACGATCCAGTCGATTGTCTATCCGGTCACCCTTATGGTCCAGCCTGGCCGAGCGTCGATCATAGCCGTGGTCCGCAGCACGGTCGGAGGCACGATCAAGCCGCGTGTTGATGCGATCCCCTTTGCGGTCCAGGCGGGAATCCACCCGGTCTCCCTTGCGGTCCAGATGGCGTTCGATTCGATCACCCTTATGGTCGAAATAGTCCTCGGCGCGATCACCCGAACCATCAGCTTGTGCCGCCGTACTGCCACCAACAGCCAGCCCGAACGCCAATGTGGAAATCAGAATACGCTGTTTCATAGTCGTTACCCCTTGTCGTGTTATGTCATAATGGTTTTCTGCTGCTTACACCCCCTACAACGCAGTGGCCGCGCCCGCGTTGACACATACACCACATTTTTTTTCACTGATCCTGTTACCATTAGAACCTGTGTGCCTCCCCCGCCAGTGGAAGGCCGAATATTCATATATATTTCATTAGGTTACTATGGCCGCGGTACCGGTAATTGTCGAAGTCGCAGTTCCCTCACCGCTGTATCGCAGCTTCGATTACAAGCTCCCGGGCGCTACATCTGTGCCCGCTCCCGGCACACGTGTGCTGGTTCCGTTTGGCCGCCAGCGACTGGTTGGCATTGTGCTCGGCAACAAAGCGCACAGCGATCTCGCCGGCAACAAGCTCAAAGCTGTGCAGGAAGTCCTCGATCCGCAGCCCGTCTTTGATACCGACCTGCTGCAACTGTTGAACTGGGCGGCGCGCTATTACCACCACCCGATCGGCGAAACGCTGGCAACCGCACTGCCGGTGCTGTTGCGCAAAGCCGGCAAACCGGCAAACACTACGGTACGCCACTGGCACCTGACGGAACTCGGCCACCTTCAGTCAACAACCGACTTGCAACGCGCCGCCCGTCAGGCACAAGTGCTGGAGATCCTGCAGGCACAGCCGCAAGGTCTGCCACGCGACGCCCTGCCCGTACCCCTGTCCGTGCTAAAGGCTCTGGAAGACAAAGGCTGGATTGAATGCATTGTCGCTAACCCGAAGCAATGCAAGCCGGTAACCGCGACTGCCGGATCTGCTCCGGCTCTGACCGCACAGCAGGAGCTTGCCGTTCAGAAAGTTCTCAGCGGTAGCGACCGGTTCACTCCTTACCTGCTGGACGGCGTTACCGGTAGCGGGAAAACCGAGGTCTACCTGCAGCTGATCGCACCGCAGCTGGCGGCAGCTAAACAGGTGCTCGTGCTGGTACCTGAAATCGGGCTGACACCGCAGTTGGTGGACCGTTTCCAGCAGCGCTTTGGACTGACCATCCCGGTGCTGCATTCCGGACTCAACGACACTGAACGCCTGCAGGCCTGGCAACAGGCGGCTGACGGCAGCGCACCCCTGATCCTAGGTACCCGCTCGGCGGTTTTCACACCGCTGAAAAATCCAGGTTTGATCATTGTCGATGAAGAACACGATGCGTCCCTGAAACAACAGGACGGGCTGCGCTATTCGGCACGTGACCTGGCAGTGTGGCGCGCCCGCCAACTGGATATCCCCGTCATCCTGGGCTCGGCAACACCTTCTCTGGAGAGTTTGTATAACGTCCAGCAAGAGCGCTACACCTATCTGCATTTGCCGGAACGCGCTGGCGGCGCTGTGCACCCGCACATGCACCTTATGGATTTACGCAACCAGGGCATGCACGGCTTGCTCAGTGATGCACTGCTAAACATCATGCAGCGGCACCTGCAAGCGAGCGGGCAGGTACTGTTGTTTCTCAACCGGCGCGGCTTCGCGCCGGTGTTGCTCTGCCACGCCTGTGGCTGGGTGGCCGAATGTCATCGCTGTGATGCCCGCCTGACGCTGCACCAGAAGCGCGGTGAATTGCGCTGCCATCACTGCGGCAACCAGCGACGCATAGATGCCTTCTGCCCGGACTGCGGCAGCAGCGAATTACTGGGAATTGGCGAGGGTACCGAGCGGGTAGAACAGACACTCAAGGAGCAATTTCCAGATCAGCGGGTACTGCGTATCGACCGCGACAGCACACGTCGCAAGGGTGCCCTGAGCGCCGCACTGGATGATGCCGGCAACGCCCGCACAGATATTCTGCTTGGCACCCAGATGCTGGCCAAGGGTCATCACTTCCCGAATGTAACGCTGGTCGCCGTACTGGACGCCGATCAGGGCCTGTTCAGTACCGATTTCCGCGCCGGTGAACGCATGGCACAGCTCATTATCCAGGTAGCCGGACGTGCTGGCCGTGCCGACAAACCTGGCGAAGTCGTGATTCAGACCCACCATCCCGACCACCCTCTGTTACAACAACTGGTGGAAGAAGGCTATCCGGCCTTCGCCAACGCGGCCCTCGAGGAACGTCGGGAAACGGGCCTGCCTCCCTACACCAGCATGGCACTGCTGCGCGCCGAGGCAACAACGGCAGCGCTACCCAGAGCGTTTCTTGAACAGGCCCGCTTGCTGGCCGAACCATTTGCTGGCGACAGCGTGCAACTATGGGGGCCGGTAGCCGCTCCCATGGAACGCCGTGCCGGCCGCTACCGCGCACAATTGCTCGTTCAGACAGCTCAACGCACCGAACTACAGCGCCTGTTAAAACAATGGATTCCACAGCTGGAAACACTTAAAGACGCCCGCAGGGTGCGCTGGTCGATTGATGTCGATCCGATTGATACCTACTGAAACTGGTACTTGATACCGGCATTCCAGTAGGTCACGTCCGAATCGACCAGCGTGCCATCGACCTGTACACCCCAGTTCCTGTTGAACATCCAGCCCAGCGCAGCACCCCAGGAACCGCTGGTATCATTTCCATTTACTGTCGTGCCGGCAATACTCACGGAGACATCTGAACGCACAACACCGTAACGCACCTTTATAAAGAAGGTGTCCCCGAGACGCGCGGCCACAAAAGCCGCCTGGGTATCGATATCCCAGTCTCCCGTGGTACCACCAAACTCGACGTCGCCATCGGAAACCGTCGTGGTCAACTCGCCCTCCAGCGAGACCGAGAAAATCTCCCTGGTATAAACGTCATAGCCTGCCAGTACACCAGCGTTGGTCGCCTCGTCAAAACCGCCGATATCGGCGTCCATAATGCCGGCAGAAGCCCCTAGATAAAATCCCTCCGCCTGTGCAGTACAGCCGGCCACAGTGAGCAAAAAAGCCCCGAGTAGTCGTTGTCTTTTCACCTGTTTCCCCCAAAGATTCATTAGTTGTCCGGCAGCGCAAATCCACTTGTTGAATACACGACGCCAGCCCGGATAATAGGCGCCTTTGTAATATAGTTGAAGTCAATGAAATCTCTGCTCACCCAGCTGCTGTCAGACGCGGTGCAGACCCTGCAGACACAGGGCGATTTACCACAGGATGCCAGCATCAGCATCGGCCTGGAGCGTACTCGCGACCGCCAGCATGGCGACTTCGCCAGCAATCTGGCCATGGTGCTGTGCAAACAGGCGCGCAGCAAACCCCGCGACCTGGCCGAGAAACTTGTCACCGCACTGCCTGCCTGTGAACAGGTGACCAGGGTCGAGATTGCAGGTCCCGGCTTCATCAATTTCTATCTCGCGCCAGCCGCCTACCACACCGCCATCAGCCAGGTTCTGGCCCAGGGAGCGCAGTATGGGCGTAGCGACATCGGCCAGGGTAAATCCGTGCAGGTGGAGTTTGTCTCGGCCAATCCAACCGGCCCGCTGCATGTCGGCCATGGCCGTGGTGCAGCCTATGGCGCAACCGTCGCAGACTTGCTCGACGCCGTCGGCTACAAGGTCCATCGCGAATACTATGTCAACGATGCCGGGCGGCAGATGAACATTCTTGCCACCAGCGTCTACCTGCGCTATCTGGATTTGTGTGGCGAAGAAATAACGTTTCCTGCCAATGGCTATAAGGGCGACTATGTATGGGACATCGGCGCCAGTCTGCACCGTAAACATGGTGACGCACTGAGGCATTCAGCCGAAGAGGTTTTCAAAGACCTGCCGGCGGATGAACCCGATGGTGGCGACAAGGAAATTCATATCGATGGACTGATTGACCGCACCATGTCGTTGCTCGGTGAAACACATTACCGTGAAACTTTTGACCTGGGTCTGGACTCAATCCTGAACAACATTCACCACGATCTCGAAGAGTTCGGCGTGCACTATGACGAATGGTTCTCGGAACGTTCGCTGACTGACAGCGGTTCAGTGGAAAACGCCATACAGCGACTGAAAGGCAGCGGCCACATTTACGAAGACAAGGGCGCACTATGGTTCCGCTCCACCGACTTCGGCGACGAGAAAGACCGCGTAGTGGTACGCGACAATGGCCAGATGACCTATTTTGCATCGGACATCGCCTACCACATGAACAAGCTGGAACGTGGCTATGATCGTGTCATCGATATCTGGGGCGCTGACCACCACGGCTACGTGCCACGCGTTAAAGCTGCGCTGACAGCGCTTGGCGACGACGCCGAAAAACTCGACGTCCTGCTGGTCCAGTTTGCCGTTTTGTATCGAGGCGGCGAAAAGGTACAGATGTCTACACGCTCCGGAGAGTTCGTAACACTGCGCGAGCTGCGCCATGAAGTTGGCAACGACGCGGCAAGATTTTTCTACGTCATGCGCAAGTGCGAGCAGCATATGGATTTTGATCTTGACCTTGCCAAGTCACAGTCGAATGACAACCCGATTTATTATATTCAGTATGCACACGCCCGCGTTGCCAGTGTGCTTCGGCAGATGCAAGAGAAAGGACTGCAATGGAATCAAGCCAATGGCGAACAACAGCTGGCATGCCTGACCGAGACACATGAAGATGCACTGATGGTCAGCCTGTCACGCTATCCGGAACTGGTTGAAGCTGCAGCCATCAATCATGAGCCACACCAGATTGCGCATTTCCTCCGCGACCTGGCCAATGAATTCCATACTTACTACAACGCCCACCAGTTCCTGGTGGAAGATGCCAACCTGCGTGATGCACGCCTCAGCCTTATCCAGGCAACCCGGCAGGTGATCTCCAACGGGCTCGGGCTTCTCGGTGTATCAGCACCGGACAGCATGTAGGCGAGGTACAGATTTCCATGGCACGTACCCGCCGCAGACGCCGGCGCACAACTACTCGAAAGTCACCGCCCTGGATCTGGGCAATAACGGGTCTGCTCGCAGGCCTGTTCGTCGCTTTCCTGGTCTTTTTACAGATGCAGCCCGAAAGTGAAGTGACCGTCGAAGAAACGCTTGCGCTCGATATCCCCACTGAAACCGAAGCGCGCGACGTGCGCAAGCAGAAGCCAGCACCTGTCCCGCCACCACCAAAGCCACGCTTCGATTTTTATAACCTCCTGCCGGAAATGGAAGTTATTGTTCAGGACGAAGAAATAAAAGGCGCGCCCAGCAAGGAAGGCGTAAAACGCGTTGAGCAGCCCGGCACCTATCTGCTGCAGGCAGGCTCTTTCCGCAGCCATACGCAGGCCGATCAGCTACGTGCCAAACTGGCGCTGCTGGGACTGGAAACCAGCATCCAGTCGGTAAGTGTTAATAGCAAGCAGGCCTGGCACCGCGTTAGAGTCGGACCTTTCCTCAACCTGAGCGACCTGAACCAGGCACGCAGCCTGTTAAAGAAAAACGGCATCGATGCCATACTGATTCGACTTAAGAGTTGACCAGCTCTACTCACTCTTCGTGGTAAGTATATCCGCTCAGCCCCGCTTCCAGTTCGGCGAGAAACTGCCTTGCCTGAGATTCCGGCAGGTCTGCAGACTGGATACGCTGGCGGTAAACTGCGCGTAGCCTGTGCGGGTCGAAATGTACATATCTGAGCAGCTCATCAGCACGATCTCCATGCTCAGGCTTACTCAACTGGTAACTGCCATCAGCATGAACCTCCAGGTTGACAGCATCAGTATCCCCGAACAGATTGTGCATATCACCCAGGATTTCCTGGTAGGCCCCCACCATAAATATTCCGAGCAGATAGTTATCGTGCTTGCTAATTGCATGCAGTGGCATGCTGTTTTCAATACCGCCCCCGTCGACATAAAAATCGATACGGCCGTCTGAATCGCAGGTCAGGTCTTCGATACGCGCACGCCGATCCGGGCGCTCATCCAGGCGTTGCAATGGAACTATAGGGAATACCTGGTCGATTGCCCACACGTCAGGTAATGACTGGAAAATAGACAGGTTGCAAAACACCTTGTCAGCGAGTTTTTGACAAAGCTCGTCTTTCAGATTTTTCTGCTTGATGTCGGCCGGATCAAGCTGGGGCAGCAGGCGCCGCAATGCCGCGTAGTACAGATGCTCACCCTGGGCACGCTGCTCCAGATTAATCAGCCCGCGACTGTAACGACTGTAAAGTTCGTCGCGCGCCACCGTAAGCGACTGCTGCAAACTCACGACGTCGCCGGGTACTTCCAGTTGTTGATAAAGTTGCTGTAACTGCGTCAACACATCGGGGGAAGAGTCACCAGGGGGAACTATTGTCTCAACACCGGGCGCCTGCTCGGTATCAATCACATTTGTCAGTAAAAATGCATGGTGTGCCGTCATTGCACGACCAGACTCGGTAATAATCTCCGGCTCGGGTAAGCGATTTTCCACACATATGGCCTGCACTGTACCTACAATCAGTTCAGCGTATTGCCGCAGCGTATAGTTCATGGAACAGAGACTATGCGAAGCAGTGCCTTCATAGTCGACACCCAGACCGCCACCAGCGTCAACCACCTGTATCGGCGCACCCAGAAAATGCAGCTCCGAGAAAAAGCGTGCTGCCTCTTCGACACCACCCTGAATATCCCGCAGGTTTGCCAGCTGGGAGCCAAGGTGGAAGTGCAGCAGTTGCAGGCTATGCAGTAAATCTGCATCCCGTAGACGCTCAACCATTTCCAGCACCTGGGCTGCATGCAGACCAAACTTGGACTTGTCGCCACCCGTATTCTGCCAGTTACCGGCACCGATCGACGCCAGGCGCACTCGCACTCCGATCAAGGGCGCTACATCGAGCTCTGCTGCCTGACGCAGAATCTCATCGAGTTCAGAGATCTTTTCTACAACAAGATAGATTCGCTGACCCAGCTTGCGCGCAATTAATGCCAGACGGATATATTCCCTGTCCTTGTAGCCGTTACAAATCACCAGGCCACCAGGTTGTGACAGGCCAAGTACCGCCATCAGCTCTGGCTTGCTACCTGCTTCCAGACCCACCCGGGATTGGCCGTGCTCCAGGATCTCCTGTACCACGCTGAACTGTTGATTCACCTTGATAGGATAAGCAGCCGTGTAGCCGCCCTGGTAATCCAGTTTTGCTCCTGCCGTCTCAAACGCATCACACAAGCGATCGACGCGGTCACGCAGAATGCCGCCACAGCGCACCAGCACGGGCCAGTTCAGGCCCGAAGCACGGATCGCCTCTGCTACCTCGACCAGGTCAACCTCCGCTGATCGGGCACTACTACCTGGACGGACGACCAGATGGCCGGCAGCGTTAATATCAACATAACCATCACTCCAACCAGTGAGGTTATAGCAGGCTCGTGAATGTTCGACAGACCATTTCATCAGAAGTCAATTTGGGGCAGCAATAGTTACAGATATACTCGGCTGTTATTCAGTATTACAATTGTAGAGACTTTCTACTCCAGCCCCAATCACTATTAACATGACTGTTACAGATCCAAACTGGTTCACCGAAATCGATGCCAAAAATGGCGCCGCCTGGTCCCTGCAGATCAAGGAAAAGCTGCACGAGGAGCGCACCGGGTATCAGCTGATAGAGATCTATGCCACCACCGGTTTCGGTAATCTGATGGTGATTGACGGCTTTGTAATGCTCACCAGCCGCGATAACTTTCTCTACCACGAAATGATGTCACACCCGGCGCTGTTTACCCACCCGGACCCGAAACGGGTCGTAATTATCGGCGGTGGAGATTGCGGCACCTTGCGGGAAGTGCTTAAACATCCCGGCGTTGAGTCTGTCCTGCAGGTGGAAATCGACCAGTGGGTGACACGGTTGTCGGAACAGTATTTTCCCGAACTGTGTGAATCGAATTCTGATCCGCGCGCCGAATTCTTTTTTGGCGATGGCATCCAGTGGATGAAAGATGTCGAACCGGGCGGTGTTGATTTGATTATTGTCGACAGCACCGACCCCATTGGCCCCGCTGAAGGCCTGTTCACCGAAGCATTTTACCGCGATTGCTATCGCGCGCTCGGCGAGCACGGGTTAATTGTGCAACAAAGTGAATCGCCGCTACTGCACCTGGACAGTATTATCAAACCCATGCACCAGGCCATGCTAAGAGCCGGTTTTGACGATACGGCGACGCTGCACTTCCCTCAACCCTGTTACCCATCCGGCTGGTGGTCAGCCACCATGACCGGCAAACACGATGTGCATATATTCAGACAAGCTGACGCCGAAAAGGCCGCCTTTACGACACGCTATTACACCAGCGCTATCCATCAGGCGAGCCTGGCTCAACCGAATTTCATGCTGGGTCAATAAGACATTTTTTAATCGCAATACTCGGCGACTTTTTCGCGCGACTGCTCAAGTAGCGTTATGCGCTCCTGGTCAGAAATATAGACCCGGTTACCTTTTTTATCGAGCCGGTAGATGCCGCCATAACTCTGATACTGGTGCAAATTGTCTCGTGCAATCATACAACTCCGCTTGCGTTTTTCCGAGAGTTCCTTTCGTTTTTCCTGTTGCTCACGCACCTGCTGCCGCTCGGCCTCATAGGCATTGAGTAGCTTACGGGTCTTTTCCATGCGCTGCGCTGGTGTATCGCTCGCTGAAGAGGGCGTGGTATAGCGCCTCACGCCGCCCTCACTCTGATCTTTGCTCCGGTCTTCAAAATGCACCTGGCCATCTTCGTCCACCCATCGGTAAATCTCAGCCGAGAGGCATGGCGGTAACGCCGCGAGAAACAATAGTACGCAGACCGGTGAGACGTGCTTGAACATGGTTATATTTGTGCCCGCCATACCTTGAAAACAGAAAGCTGGCCCCAGTTGCACAAAGCAAATTTATCCCTTGTCTGAGTCAATACGGCATACAAACTGTATTTTTTCATTTTCGATATAGCGCATCAGTGCGTAACAGAAAATAACGATGCCGAGCATCTCACATAACTCTTCAGCCGTATAAAGCGCACTGTATAAAATGGTCTCGGTGCCATTGAGATCAGCTTCATTTGCAGAGAACAGCTCAATCCCCATAGCGCCGCCTACAAATAACACACCGGAAGAAACGAATAAAAGCCCGGTGTTTCGTGGCAATGCAAGCACAAACCTGAGGTAGGAGAGTATAAACAGTGTCACTGCAATCCCGTAGGGAACGACCCACGCAAAGTACAGATAACCTTGTGCGTCAACCAGCTCATAATCCTCCACTAAATCACCAATAGTCTCGTGCAGCGCAATCGCCTCATCCAGTCCAAGCAAACTAAAAATAATGGCAAGGCCAAGCCAGTGATAACGGAACGGAAGCCGTTCTTTTCTTTTATAACCACTGATAACCCACAATAAAGCAGCACAGAACAGGATTGCAGCGGAAGAGTAAAAAGAAGGCAAGTTTGCCTCATAGTCAAAATCGACCATATCTATGAAGTCGAATTTATCAGGATCACCTACTTGAAAGAAAATCACCAACTGCGATATATGCAGGGTTGTCAGGACGACGATAATAATCAGCATTATCGCAATGATGCGTCTGGGATTGAGGACAAACTCCATGGCAGGTTATCCGTTGAATATCCTGCAGATTATCATATCCAAAAACCCCCAACCAGCTGGAAAGCCGGCTGGCAACCGCATTCAGTCCGTCCGGCCGATAACTCAATTTCTATCGTGGGTTTGAATGCACAGCTTGTCCCAAAGAAAATGGAAGTTCTGGACATCATTTTCAAGATGGCTTGACTGGCCACCAACGTAAATACTTTTTGCAGCACTGCGCATATCCGATTTAGCGTTTCAAACGATCCAGCCTTAAGCGTTCACGATCGTCAAACAGGCGTTTAACACCCAGGTGCACTGCCGCCAGCGTGCCGAAACCCGCTCCACCAGTAATCAAAAACATGATCATAATCTGGTACTTCACCGCTTCCACAGGCTCGGCTCCGGCAAGAATCTGCCCGGTCATCATGCCTGGCAAGCTGACGATACCAGCCGCGGCCATGGCATTAATAATAGGTATCAATCCGCTGCGAAACACATGCTGCCGTATATCGGATACGGCTTCCTGCGAACTGTAGCCCAGCATTAACCGCGCCTCGATGACATCGCGTTGTTCCCAGGCACTCTGGGTGAGCCGGTCAAGCGCCAGCGCAATGCCATTCATGGTGTTGCCAAGCAACATTCCCAGCAGGGGTATGGCGTACTGGGGCTGGTACCAGGGCTCATTGCCAACCACGACAAACAGGGCAAACAATGCAATGGTGAAGGACGAAATAAACATCGATACCACGCCAAGGCCATAGCCCCAGGCGCCGGCAAACCTCCGGTGCTGACGTGCCATGACTTCACGCCCTGCCACTGCCAGCATTATCAATGACAAGAGTGCCACCCATAGCAGGCTGGCACTTTCAAACAGCGACTTAAGCACCAGGCCTATGAGCGTCAGCTGGATCAGCGTGCGCAGACCGGCTATCAGCAACTGGCTCGCCATTCCCGGATAGACGCGCAGCGAGGTCAACGCCAGCGCCACCACCAACAGTGCCGCCAGCCCCAGATCGACCGAACTTAGCTCGATCATTCTGACACCTTCAAGCCGGCGCTACTCATTTCCAGCGTACGCGCGGCAATCCTGTCGCACTGCGACCGGTCGTGACTTACCCACAAACAACTGGCCTGAGTGTCGTCCAGGTATCGTCTGACAAGATCTTCCACATGCGAGATATTCTCGGCATCCAGGTTGGCTGTCGGCTCATCCAGTAGCAAAACGTCGGGGCGGTTTGCGAGTACGCGCAACAAGGCAAGACGTTGCTTCTCACCGCTTGAGAGGCGATCCACCTGCCAGCCGGCTGTGTCAGCATCAAACCCGAGCTCCGCTAATGACTCGATATCCCCTGCCGGAAAGTGCTCGGCTACCGTAGCCGACCACCAACGGCTTTCTGCCGGCAGCAGTGCCACTCGTTTACGCCACAGGGTCGGCGGGACGCTCTCCCTGGCTTCGCCTTGCAACCGGACCTGGCCTTGATTGCAATCCAGGTCGATCAGCGAGCGGAGTAGCTGCGTCTTGCCACATCCACTGGGGCCGCGCAGACACACCAGTTCGCCCGGCTCCAGGCGCAGGCTAACTAGCGGTAAACCGTTTCGGGAAAGATTATCGACTTCAAACACACAACAGGTCCGGGTGATTTTTACTGTGTCCGGCACTTTACCTTAAACAATGCCACAGGTAATGTCGGCGCACCTTATACGAACAAACAGATACCAAGGAGCAGGCATGTCAGACCCGGTCATCCCCCAGAAGGCACCTTACGAAGTGGAACTCGAACCCGGCACTTATTACTGGTGCGCCTGTGGCCGCTCAGCCACCCAGCCGTTCTGCGACGGCTCTCACAAGGGTACTGACTTTACCCCCGTGAAATTTGAAATCACTGAAAAGCGTACTGCCTGGCTGTGTGGCTGCAAGCACACACAGGACGCGCCCTTCTGCGACGGCAGCCATAACAAACTTTGAATAAAAAAACGGGCGCCGAAGCGCCCGTCGTAACGATTACCCTGTTCGGGGACAGGCGAGGCCCTGTCCCCGGCAGGGATATTACAGGCCGGAACCCCGATATCCCTGTAAACTCGGGATAAGCCTCCAGACCGCATTCCGCGAGGTCGACACCTTCGTACTCTTCTTCCTCGCTGACGCGAATACCCATCACCACCTTGATCACCATCCAGGCTATAAAGCTGGCGACGAATGTCCAGATGAAGATAGTAGCCAGACCGATCAGCTGTGCCGTCAGGGTGGCATCAGAGTTAGTGAATGCCACTGCAATCAGGCCCCACATACCGACCACACCGTGGACCGAGATAGCACCGACAGGATCGTCGATCTTCATCTTGTCCAGAGTCAGGATGGAGAACACCACCAGCACACCACCGACAGCACCGACAACCGTTGCGATCAAAGGTGTTGGCGCCAGCGGCTCAGCCGTGATGGCAACAAGACCGGCCAATGCACCGTTAAGTGTCATGGTCAGATCCGTCTTGCCGAACAGCAGACGAGCGGTAATCATGGCAGCAACCACACCACCGGCAGCTGCCATATTGGTGTTTACAAACACCAGCGCGACAGCATTGGCCTCATCGATGTTAGATCAGTACCAGCTCCGAACCACCGTTAAAGCCGAACCAACCCAGCCACAGGATAAAGGTACCCAGCGTGGCCAGTGGCATGTTGGCACCCGGAATCGGATTGATTTGACCATCGGGACCGTACTTGCCTTTACGAGCACCCAGTAACAACACGCCAGCCAGTGCCGCGGTTGCACCACACAGGTGAACCACACCGGAACCGGCAAAGTCGTTGAAACCGAGTCCGTCGAGGAACCCGCCGCCCCACTTCCAGTAACCCTGCAAGCGGGTAGATGAAACCGGTCATGACAACCGCAAAGATCAGGAATGACCAGAGCTTCATACGTTCGGCAACGGCACCGGAAACGATGGACATCGCTGTGGCCACAAACACCACCTGGAAGAAGAAGTCAGACATGCCGGAGTAATAGCTACCGTCGTACCAGCCATCAGCACCAACGGCCAGCACTTCCTCTGCGACATTATCACCGCCCAGCAAGAAGCTGATGCCCGGCCAGTAAGCATTAACCGCTTCACCCGGATACATGATGTTGTAACCCACCAGCATGTACATGACGCTGGCTATAGCAAACAGCGCAATATTCTTGGTCAGAATCTCTGCGGTGTTTTTTGACCGGACCAGGCCGGCCTCGAGCATGGCGAAACCTGCCGCCATCCACATAACGAGCGCGCCGGATACGAGAAAGTAAAACGTATCCAGTGCGTATTTAGTTTCTAGAATTGCTGTTTCCACTGTGTGATCCTCCGCAACCGGGAAAAGCTGCCTTAGGGATAATTAGAGGGCGTCCGGGCCGGTTTCACCGGTGCGAATACGGACTGCCTGCTCCAGGGGATATACGAAAATTTTGCCGTCACCGATCTTGCCAGTATTGGCGGCCTTGGAAATCGCTTCGATTACCTGTTCGATCAGATCGTCGTTGATAGCAACTTCGAGTTTGACCTTGGGCAGGAAATCCACCACGTATTCCGCGCCGCGGTACAGTTCCGTATGACCTTTCTGGCGTCCAAATCCTTTCACTTCAATGACCGTAATGCCCTGTACACCAATCTCGGACAACGCTTCACGAACGTCGTCAAGTTTGAAGGGCTTGATGATTGCAGATACAAGCTTCATCAGAGGGTCTCTCCTAGTTTGGGCCCGCCCGATCGGGCGGGCCTTTCGTTAAGTACTTAATGGTTAGGTAAGGGTTGGCTTAGAAGCCTTTGGCCCAGCCAACCCAGAATTTCGGGTTGTCACTGCCCCAGAAATCATCCGCGTTACCGGAAAAACTGTTCTGGACATAGTTCAGACTGAAGGCACCAAAATCACCGGCGTCCTTGGTGACACCAACCGTCCAGGTGACGTAATCCAGGTCCTGATCATCACCGGCAGTAATATAAAAGTCACCATCCTGATCAAAGGTGTAGTAACCAATAGAGGCGCTGGGCGCAAAGCCTTCGTAATCCCAGTCGGGCGCGATAGCCAGCTCAGCGTAAATATCATCTGTCCTGGAAAGCCTGTGCATCGCATCGGGCTTCATCGTCGAAGTCGTCGGCTTCCGACCAGACCGTGTAAGCCACGCGTAGCCGTCAGCCACTCCCAGCTCAGGCTGCCGCTGATTTCGGCATAATCCAGTTCACCGTTCTGCGAGTCGCCGCCCGCATCCGGGATACCAGTAGTACCAGGCACTAAGGTCATAGCCAAGACCGGTATCGCCAATATCGCCGCCGAAGCCCAGGTAGCCATCAACTTCTACATTGGCCTTGGGCGCAGACGTGAAATCGATATTCGACAGCCAGGTACCCGCATAGAAACCGGATTCGTGCTCGTAATCGATACCGCCGGAAACGGCAGCATCGTCGTCAGTCTGGGTAATACCGCGGAAGTAATAGTTACTGGCGGCACCGATATTCGCGCTGAGTTCTGCCTGCGCCACACCGGCACCCGCGAGCAGCGCGGTTGCTAAAACAGTCTTGGTAAATTTCATTGTATGAGGACTCCTATATCCTGCGATTTCAAAACGAGGTAACAATTAATGACCCAGCGATCAAAACAACAGCCGCTCGAGTTGTAGGCCCCTTTTTGCAGTTCTCGTGCCACACCTGTATTTACTTTATTATCATATGCTTATGTAATTGTGTGGCAATATGACAACAGTGTTACGAACCAAAATGGCGCATGAAGTTTGTGCGCAGACCATCCCCGCACCATACTTGTGCATGTCGCCGATGTGTTGAGAGATGGACGTTCATGCCGTGCTTGGTTAAGGTAATGTGATGCTTGATGCAAAACTTCTCGATGACATCGCCAAACGCCTGAGCAGTGCGGTGCCCGCGTCCGCCAAGGCAGTGCAGGCGGATGTGGAAAAGAATCTGCGCGCGGCCACCCAGTCTGTGTTTTCCCGACTGGATCTGGTCACACGCGAGGAATTTGATGTGCAGTGCAAGGTACTCGCGCGTTCACGTAGTAAAATCGAACAACTGGAAAGACAGGTCGCAGAGCTTGAAGCGCGACTCCTGAAAAAATAATTCACGTTTCCAAGGATGGAAGCTTATGTCACTCGCTGTTATCTACAGCCGTGCCCAGCTGGGCATAGAGGCGCCTCTAGTTTGTGTCGAAGTGCACCTGGCCAACGGTCTGCCGGCACTATCCATAGTGGGCCTCCCGGAAACCGCCGTCCGTGAAAGCAAGGACCGGGTACGTAGTGCGCTGCTGAACAGCGGCTTCGAATTTCCCGCCAGGCGTATCACCATTAACCTGGCGCCCGCCGAACTGCCCAAGCAAGGTGGTCGTTACGACCTGGCGATAGCGCTGGGGATACTGGCCGCCTCCGGCCAGGTGCCGCTGGAACCACTACCGTCCTACGAATTCATCGCCGAGCTGGCACTCAGTGGTGCCACCCGCCCGGTCCAGGGCGTTTTATCCAGTGCGATAGCGGCAACAAACAGTGGCAGACAATTGATATGCGCGCCCGACAACGGCTGCGAGGCCAGCCTTGGCGGACCGGACAGTGTACGCTCCGCCGGCCACTTGCTTGATGCCTGCAAGCAATTACACGAACCTGGTACCTTGCCTCTGGCGATGCCGGCCAGGCATCCGGTTCACACCGTAGATATTCCAGACCTGCGCGATGTACGCGGTCAGCAGCAAGCCCGGCGCGCCCTCGAAGTGGCGGCTGCCGGTGCGCACAGCATGCTGCTCACGGGGCCGCCCGGCACCGGCAAGACACTGCTGGCCAGCCGGCTGCCGGGCCTGTTACCGGAACTGAGTGACAGTGAAGCGCTGGAGACCGCCAGCGTCGCTTCAATAAGCGCCACCGGTTTTGAGCCTCAGCGCTGGAAACAGCGACCTTTCCGGGCGCCACACCACACCGCCTCTGCGGTGGCGCTGGTTGGCGGTGGCAGCCCACCGCGTCCCGGCGAAATTTCGCTGGCCCATCAGGGAGTGCTGTTTCTCGACGAACTACCAGAGTTCCAGCGCCAGGCGCTGGAGGTCCTGCGCGAACCACTGGAAACCGGCCATGTGACTATTTCGCGCGCGGCAAGGCAGACGACATTTCCCGCGCGCTTCCAGCTGGTCGCTGCCATGAATCCCTGTCCCTGCGGCTATTTCGGTGAACCTGAGGGTCGCTGCCATTGCACGGCCGATCAGGTCCAGCGCTACCGCCAGCGTATCTCGGGGCCACTGCTGGATCGCATTGATTTACAGGTAAACATGCCTCGCATACCCTGGCAGCAGCTGCAGGCACCGCCTGGTGAAGACAGCCACACGGTGCGCCAGCGAGTGGTTCAGGCGCGCCGTCTGCAGGCAAGCCGTGGCGCACTCAACGCCAGGCTGTCGCTCGACGAAATCCACACGCACTGTACGCTCGATCAAAACCAGCGGCACTTGCTGGAAACAGCCGTTAACCGCTTTTGCCTGTCACCACGCGCTGTACATCGCATACTCAAGGTAAGTCGTACCATTGCTGACCTGGCTGGCGAACAACGCGTCTCCGATCAACATATGCAGGAGGCTATTGGCTACCGCTGCATGGATAAAACCGCTGCGCCTGCGTGACCATGGGTCGCTGTTCAGCGTTGAAAGTGTTTGCAAGCAAAACACAGTGCTGCCACAGTTCCGTTATTTCCAGGACTTTCGCCGTACCGGTAGACCTGCCGATGCCCAAACATATCCGGCCAAAGAACACCGTCAACAAGGCTCGCGCCCTGCTTCATGCTGGCAAAGCTGTTGACGCTGTATCGATATTGAAAAAAATACTCGCCAGAACCCCGGAAAATCCCGAAGCACTGGAGCTAATGGCTGAGCTGGCATTTAAACAGGGCGATCTCGTCAACGCAGCCAGGATGTTACAAACTGTTATCGCCGCGCAGCCAGGCAATATTTCGGCGCTGAACAAAATGGCTGTGGTCTGCGCGACACAATCCCGATTTCCCCAGGCTGCCCGCTATTTGCGTCTTGCCATCAGCATAAGCCCCGGCCACTTCCCCGCACACCTTGATCTCTGCAAGGTAACTCGAGAGATGGGTTTACTGGATGAATCCATTGCCGCAGGCCGAAAAGCGGTCGAACTTAAAGCAGATGATCCACGGGCCCACAGCAGCCTGGCACTTTCCTATGAATGTTTCGGCCAGCATCTGCAGGCACATACTCACTACCTGCGCGCCGCAGAGCTGGCGCCAGCCGATATACAGCGCCAGTTTGCCTGTGGCATAAGCCATATCGGAATAGGTGAAAAAGAACGCGCACGCGAACTACTCGAACAAGTCACTGTCATGGACGCCAATCATGCGCAGGCACACTGGATGCTTTCAAGACTGAGTCGCTGCCCGTCGCCTGAAGACAGCCGCGTGAAACACCTTGAATCCCTGCTCAGTACATCGGATTCAGATGATGAAACTCGTGTTTACCTGCACTTTGCACTGGGCAAGATGTATGAAGATTGCGGACATTATGACCAGGCATTCGAACATTTTGCCGCCGGCAACCGTATTGAAAATGCCCGCTTCCACTACCGCCCGGCAGACTACCGTCGCCATGTCGAGAAACTGATGGCTACCTGGTCGTGTACATTTTTGTCCAGTCTGCATGATGCAGGCTCACCCAGTCGGTTACCCCTGTTCATTGTCGGGCTGCCGCGCTCTGGCACAACCCTGGTCGAGCAGATACTCGCCTCCCACCCTGCCGTTTACGGTGCAGGTGAACTGTCATGGTTTGCCAAAACAGAACACGATCTGGCCGAGTTCACAGGATCAAATCAAACGTATCCGGATTGTGTAACCGCACTGCAGAAACCACACATCGAGGCGCTTGCTGAAAAATACCTGGCTTACCTCAACACGCTTGCGGAACAGAAAGACTACCAGCACGTTACCGACAAGATGCCCTCCAATTTTGAGCGTATAGGCCTGATTAAGGCCTTGTTCCCCAATGCGCGTATTATTCACTGCATGCGGGATCCGCTCGATAACGCCATTTCGCAATTTTGCCTGCTCTTTCGGGGCAGCATGGAGTACAGTCACGATCTGTACAATCTGGGCACCCACTACGCCGACTACCAGCGCTTGATGTCTCACTGGAAAACCTGCCTGCCCGGGCAAATCCTGGATATCGAGTACGAAGCCCTGGTTGCCGACCATGAGTCAGAAATCCGCCGCTTGCTGACATTTCTCGAGCTGCCATGGGATGACGCATGTCTTAACTTTTTTGCTGCCAAACGCGCTGTGCGCACATCCAGCGATTTTCAGGTCCGCTCACCGATCTACTCAAGCTCCGTTGGACGATGGAAACATTACGAAAAATTCCTCGAGCCACTGCATCGGGGATTACGTGACGGCACAACAGTCACGCCGGCGGAGCAGACCGGCGACTGACCCCGATACCATCGAGTTTCGCTACCGGCAAACGTTGACTCAGCAAACCGACAACAATCTGCGATAATTTACAAGCTGCCACTGCAGACAGAGACCCGTTACAATGCACTTCATGTGCAGTGCCCCCATCCTTGTTTAACCATGGCTGATCTCAACCCCCAGCAACGCGCCGCGGTGCGTGAAGTACAGGTCCCGCTGTTGGTGCTGGCTGGCGCTGGAAGCGGCAAGACCCGCGTCATCACCGAAAAAATCGCCTATCTCATCGGTGAACGCCAGGTCAGTGCGAAGCATATTTTTGCCGTCACCTTCACCAACAAGGCCGCCCGGGAAATGCGTGAGCGCGTTAACAAGTTGCTGAAGAAAGATGATGGCAAGGGACTGGTGGTCTCCACCTTTCACACCCTCGGTATGCGCATGCTGCGTCGTGAAGCAAAGATCCTTGGCTACAAAAGCAACTTTTCAATTTTTGACAGTCAGGACAGCCTGCACCTGATTGACGAGATACTGCGCAAGGGCGCCAGCGCCTATGCCGCCGAGGCATTGCGCAATCGGATATCAGACTGGAAAAACGAACTGATCCTGCCACTGCAGGCAGTCAAACAGGCGAGCAACGATTTCGAGCAAGCAGCTGCCCTGCTGTATTCCGAGTACCAGCGAAACCTGAAGGCCTACAATGCGCTGGACTTCGACGATTTGATCCTGCAACCCGTACTCGCACTGCAGGATAACCAGGAATCGCAAGAACACTGGCAAAACCGTGTCCGCCACCTGCTGGTTGACGAATACCAGGACACCAATGCGGCGCAATACCGGCTGGTGCAACTGCTGGTTGGCAAGACCACGCCATTTACTGCCGTGGGTGACGATGATCAGTCGATCTATGCCTGGCGCGGTGCCAACCCGGAAAATCTGCATCGTCTGCAGGATGACTTCCCGCGTTTGCAGGTGGTAAAGCTGGAGCAGAACTACCGCTCTGCAGGCTGCATTCTGAAATGCGCCAACCATCTGATCGCCAATAACCCCCATGTCATTGAAAAGCGCCTGTGGAGTTCGCTGGGCTACGGCAGTCCGTTGAAGATAATGGCCTGTCGTGACGGTGATCATGAAGCCGAACGCGTGGTATCGGAAATTCTGCATCACCAGTTTACCCATGGCAGCAAACATGGTGATTACGCCGTGCTGTACCGCGGCAATCACCAGTCACGCAGTTTCGAAAAAGTGCTACGCGAACATAGTATTGCCTATCACCTGAGCGGTGGTACATCGTTCTTCGAATATACTGAAGTCAAGGATCTGCTGGCTTACCTGCGCTTGCTGGTAAATGAAGATGATGACCGTGCTTTTCTGCGCGTGGTTAATACGCCTCGACGGGAGCTGGGTGCAGCGACGCTGGAGAAACTTGCTGCCTATGCTTCTGAACATAATCTGAGTCTGCTCGCAGCGTGCTTCGAGAGCGGCCTGGAAGCCGTACTTAACCGCCGCGCCACCAGTCGCCTGCGGGAGTTCGCCGAATGGGTGGTCACGCTCGCCGATCAGGCAAAACGCGGCGAACCCTTGCCTGTGGTGCACCAACTGATACGCGATATCGATTACAGTGCCTGGCTTGGGGATAACGCAAAAGATCCGAATGACGCCGATCGCCGCCAGCAAAACGTCAACGATATGCTGGACTGGCTGGAACGTCTTGCACGCCAGGGAGAGGAACAACGCGACCTTGCCGAAATCGTCAGCCGTATCGCCCTGCTCGACCGTCTCGATCGGGATGATGAGGGTAACAGTAACTGCGTTCGACTGATGACCTTGCATGCTGCCAAGGGCCTGGAATTTCCGCATGTTTTCATGGTCGGCATGGAAGAAAATCTGCTGCCACACCGCAGCAGTATCGAAGCAGACAATTTCGAGGAGGAGCGTCGGCTGACTTATGTCGGCATCACTCGCGCGCAGAAAACACTGACGCTGACCTACGCGAGCAAACGCCGGCGCGCCGGCGAATGGGAGAGTCGCGAACCCAGCCGGTTTCTCTCCGAGCTACCGGCAGATGACCTGGAATGGGACAAGCCAGGCATCGTGCGGAGCCCGGAGGTACGAAAACAGCGCGGTCAGGCACACCTGGCGCAGCTCAAGGGTCTGCTCGCTGACCAGGCGTGACCGGCAATAATTTAACTTTTCCTGATTAACGTTTTACTTCGGGCGAGCGACATGGCCAGTTTGAAGCAGCGTGCCCAGGCACTCATACAAGGTGGCAAGCTGCCGCAGGCCATTCCATTGCTGGAAAAGGCCTGCAAGAACAAATCTGTTGATGCCCAGACCTGGTACCTGCTGGGCTTTTGTCACGCACATCTGAATAGCCTGCAAAAAGCCGAATTCAGTTTTCGACAATCTATAAGGTTCGATTCGCAATCCGCAGAACCCCATGCAGCGCTGGCGGGTCTGCTGGCTAAAAAGCGCGCCTGGCCAGAGGCTGTCAGCCATTTTCGAAAGGCGCTGGCTCTCAAGCCCGACCAACCGGTTGTGCTCAACGACCTCGGCTACTGCCTTCAACGCCTGCGGCTACCCGATGAAGCGGTAGAAGTCTATAAGCGCGCCCTGGCAATAGACCCGCGGCATCCACTTGCCAATCGTAACCTGGCGCTGCTGTACGAACAGCTTCATCAGCTCGACAAGGCACGCAAATTCGCTGAACTAACGCTTGAATATGCGCCAGAGGATGTTGAAGCGAGCATTCTGCTTGCCAAGCTCGATGCCCGTGATCACGATGAGGTACACGCCGCAAAGCGCCTGCGGAAGCTGCTGAGTTGCAAACTGAAACCTTTTCACAACGCCGCGGTGAACCTGGAACTCGGCAAAATTCTGGACCGGAGCGGGCAATACAATACCGTCTTCGACCACTTGAAAGCTGGAAAGAAAACCTTCCAGGAGCTTTATAAACTTACTCCGGAAAGTAACCTTGCTTACCGGCAGAACATCGACCGCTTCAGCTCCGTATTTACACCAGGCCTGGTCAGCGACTGGCCCTCCGAAGCGCTCGATGAGCCGGCCTTCAAACTCGCCTTCCTGGTTGGCTTTCCACGCTCCGGAACCACGTTGACGGAACAGATCCTGGAGGCTCACCCACAGCTATCTGCGACCCACGAACTTCCGGTACTGGTCGACCTGAGCAACCGTATCGGCCACGTAATCGGCAGGCCCTTTAACTACCCGCAGGATATAAACTCCCTGGAACCGCAGGAGATCAATCGCCTGAGGCAGGCCTATTTCGAGAGCATGAAGAAAGCTTTGCAGGGCACGGCTGACCGTAACCGTTACGTGCTCGACAAGTTGCCGCTGAATATAGTGCATCTTGGTCTGATTGCGCGCCTGTTTCCCGATGCCCGCATACTGCTTGCCTTGCGCGACCCGCGCGATGTCTGTCTGAGCTGTTACCTGCAGACTTTCGAAATGAACCCGGCCATGTCGCAATTCCTGGACCTGGAAGACACAGCCCGCTTTTACGCCAGCGTCATGCGCCTCTGGCTGCACTATAAGGGCACGCTCACGCTGGACTGCCTGGAAACACGTTACGAAGACGTCGTCGACAATGTCGAAACAGCTGCCCGACGCCTGCTGGGCTTCATTGGCCTGAACTGGGATCCAGCAGTACTCGAGTTTTATGAGGCCGCACGCCGGCGTCGTGTCTATACGCCCAGCTATCAGGCAGTAACCCAGCCGGTGTACAGGGGTTCAGCGGGCAAATGGCAGCGATACGAAACCGAGTTGGCGCCCGTGCTACCGATTCTTGAACCCTTTGTGCATGAATTCGGTTACTGACTGGCGCGTTAGCACAAGACCCTGGCTGGTTAGCGGACGCCACCCGGACATAAGCCCAAAGCGGTGCTGTTTTCAAACCGTTGGAAGCATTACTGTCCGCTTTGCGGCAGCAGGTACTGTTCGAGGCTACAAGCGATGTTTAACAAACCTGTGTAGTCCCGCAGAACAGTAACTATAATGTCCGACTCAGGCTTTCGGTTGGTTTGCTGACACAATAATCTGCAAACCTGTAGTACGTTAATATTTAACGCATTTCAGGAGTAACAGTATGGACATAACTCAGATGGGCGCCGAACTACTTAAAAGCCAATTGGGCGGGAACGGCGGTCAAAGCAACGACATGATTGCCGGGGTTCTGCAAAAGTTGATCGGCAATGGTGATCAAATGGATATCGGCGGAATGGTAGCTGCCCTGCAAAGCGGTGGCCTGGCCTCAATCGCAGCCTCCTGGCTTGGTGATGGCGACAATGAATCCATCTCCACCGATCAGGTCAAGCAAGTAATAGGTGATGCCAGGATAAGTGAAGCAGCGGCAGAGCTTGGAACGGATGAAGGCTCCCTGCTCAGCGGGCTGTCACAGGCACTTCCGCAAATGATCGATAAATCCAGCAGTGGCGGCTCTCTTCTCGATGCCGTTGGTGGTCATCGATGGTGCCTTGAATATGGCAAAGAAATTTTTCTGAGAGCGCATCGAATGGAAAACGACCCAGGACTCTATCTCGGCAAAGGCAAACGCCCGGTATATCTTCGACCCAAAATGGCGAACCGCCATGGCCTGATTGCTGGCGCAACCGGTACCGGAAAAACCGTTTCCCTGCAGATCCTCGCCGAAGCTTTTTCTGACCGTGGTGTTCCGGTATTCATGGCAGATGTAAAAGGTGACCTTTCCGGTATCGCAATGGCCGGTGTCGAGAAGCCCGGGTTGACAAAAAGGGCCGCGGAAATTGGTCTCGACGATTACTCATTGCAGTCGTACCCGGTGACTTTCTGGGACCTGTATGGCAAGAAAGGGCACCGGCTGCGTACCACGGTTTCCGAAATGGGTCCGCTTCTGCTGGCGCGCATGCTTGACCTCAATGACACACAGGAAGGCGTGCTGTACGTCACCTTCCGGCTCGCGGACGACGAAGGCATGCTGCTGCTGGATCTGAAGGATCTGCGTGCCATGCTGAATTTTGTCGGCGAGAACTCGAAGGAAATTTCCATCGAGTACGGCAATATATCAAAGGCATCAGTCGGAGCCATTCAACGTCGTCTGCTGGTTCTCGAAGAACAGGGTGGTAAACAGTTCCTTGGTGAGCCGGCGCTGGACATCCACGACTTTATCCGCACCGCGGCAGATGGTCGGGGCATGATAAATATTCTTGCTGCTGACCAGTTGATGCAGCAACCACGTCTCTACGCGACCTTTCTGCTATGGCTGATGTCCGAGCTGTTTGAGGAACTTCCGGAGATCGGAGACCCGGACAAGCCGCGTATTGTATTTTTCTTTGATGAAGCACACCTGCTTTTTGATGGCGCGCCAAAGGCCCTGGTCGAAAAAGTCGAACAGGTTGTTCGCCTGATTCGTTCCAAGGGTGTCGGCATCTATTTTATTACGCAGAGCCCTCTCGATGTTCCCGACAAGGTACTTGGACAGTTGGGTAATCGGGTCCAGCACGCCTTGCGTGCGTTCACGCCGCGTGATCAGAAGGCGGTAAAAGCAGCCGCCGACACCTTTCGCGCCAACCCGGACTTCAGCGCGGCCGAAGCCATCCGGGAACTCGGCGTCGGCGAGGCACTGGTGTCCACACTGATGGCCAAGGGGACACCCAGCGTTGTCGAGCGCACACTGATCCGGCCACCATCTTCACGGCTGGGTCCCGCCAGCGCGGCAGAACGCAAAGAGATTATTGCCAACAGCTCGCTGGGAGATCGCTACGATACCCGGGTCGATCGCAAGTCAGCCTATGAAATGCTGTCTGCCCGCGCTGAAAAAGCCACAGAGGCAGCGCAGACATCTGCCCGGAAGGAGCCTGCCAGCAAGGCAAAGAAGAGCAGTGGCAGACAGAGTGTATGGGAAGCCATGATGAAAAGCGTTGCCAGGAGCATTGGCAGTTCTGTCGGCCGGCAGGTTGTGCGCGGAGTACTGGGTTCCCTGCTGAAATAATCACGCTATGGAAACATAGAACCAGACACAAAAAAGGCTGCTCTTGAGCAGCCTTTTTTGACCATATCTAAGAAGCTACTGGCCGCTTTGAGACAACATATACTCAATAGCTGCTTTCAGCTCTTCATCGGAACAGGCAGCGCAAGTCCCTTTGGGTGGCATGGCATTAATGCCGCTGATCGCGGTTGACAACAGTGCATCCATGCCCTTCGCAGCACGCGGTCCCCAGGCAGCACCGTCACCCAACTTGGGTGCACCGGCCGCACCAGTACTATGACAGGCAAGACAGGAGGCGTTATACACGGCATCACCCGAACGCGGGCCAGCGGCAGCAGCCGGGGCGGCTGCGGTGACCGGTACCGAACCAACGTTCACCTGGCCAACGGGCCGGATATTTTCCTCTATTTTGAGCTGCTGACGGGCATTCGACTCCGGCGTCTCATCGAGGCCATCGGTGGCGAGGTCGGCAAGGAAAAAGAAGATAAAGGCAATAACTACCAGTACCGCAAGTACGCCTACAAAATTACCGAAAAATACTCTGTCTTCGTGGCTCACCTGAACCCTCCGGAATTCAACTAGTTATGGGATGGATCGCGCGGTTTAAAGGCAGCAATCGACTGAAACTGGCGCGCAAGTATAGCTGCAAACGCCTGTTCGCGAAAGAAAAACCCCTCACTGTACTAAAGTATTTAACCCGACTGCCGCTGACGTGTGCGAGGGACATGTGACTGGCTAGCGGACGGCCTGGAGACCAGATGCCATGAACGTAGACGCACAGTTCCCGCCAGCCCCCTTTGCTGGCACACCACATCGACCGGCACAGCGCCCGGCCGAGCAGACGACAACGCGCCCCGTTGAACGTCCCCATCACGATGAAGCCGCCGGCAAACAGACCGGCCAGCAATCCGAACAGGTCGCCGAGCGTAAACCCGCTGACCAACAAGCTCCCGCTGGCAGAAATCCGGGCCAGGAGACCGAGCTTAGCCCGGATGAAAAACGCGAAGTGGAACAATTGCAGGCACGCGACCGGGAAGTCCGCGCTCACGAGGCAGCACACAAAAACGCTGCCGGCCACCTCGCACGTGGTGGCGCCTCTTTCGAAACCGAAAAAGGTCCTGACGGAAAAAACTATGCGGTAAGCGGGGAAGTCAGCATCGACGTATCCAAAGTCGACGGCGATCCGCAGGCCACCCTTGCCAAAGCCCGAACCATTCGCGCCGCCGCGCTGGCACCCGCGCAACCCTCCAGCCAGGATTTTGCGGTTGCCGCCAAAGCTGGCCAGCTTGAAGCAGAAGCTCGCGCCGAACTGGCGAAGCCGGAAGACAACGAATCCACCGCAACGGATACATCATCGGCACGCGGTGGCTTTGATACCAATCCAACTCAACCCGCTTCAGTGGGTGAATTACTCGACGTCGTCGCCTAGGGTTATGTTATGAAAATTGACAGCGTTTTTTCCCAGGCCGCACTCGGCATCCAGCGTGGTATATCCAGCGCCGCCCAGCACGCCGCAGATATTGCCAGCGCCGGACAAATGGAAGGCGATAGCCCGACCAGCCTGGTGGAATCCATGGTTGGCCTGAGACAGGATGAGCTGCAGGTGCAGGCTTCTACCGAAGTGCTCAAAGCCTACGACGCCATGATCGGTTCACTATTCGACGAACAGGCATAAAGTTACCCTCCACGGCTTGCACAGACACAGGATAGCCATGCCGGGTGCCGGAGCAAAATGCTCCGGCTTTTTATGCAAGGCTATCGAGATAGGCGCGCCAACCGCCGAACCCACTGATATCTACGGCCGCTTCGATACCACAGGGTTCACAAATAAAACCACTAACCCAGCGCCCGTCTTCCAGCTCGAGCTTGCCCAATCCCAGCGGTGCGGGAACAAGTTGCAGAAAACTTCCTACCCGGTCGGCCGGCATTGCCCAGACCTCAACCTCGATAGCTGTACTCTGTAAATCGCGGACCAGTCCGGGTCTGAACGGCGGCCCCCCCGGCAAGGCATATAAACGGTAATGTGGCGACGTTCTGGTGCTTTCCAGCAACCAGGCACCGCGCTCGGTCAACTGCGGGTTCAGTGGCAAACCGGAAAGGTGGGCACCACAGACAGCTATCTCGACCGTGTCTGCTGTTTGGGATCGTGGCACCTCACGCGATGGAAGCGGTAAGCCGGTGGCACCCGCCGTAACGTCGATACTGCGATGCAACCGGTCGCCTAATGCTGTCAAGGCATCATCGGCAAACGCCGGCGCAAACAGGGTCACACCGAACGGCAAACCATTTGCCTGGAAGCCTGCCGGCACAGCGATAGCACTCAGGTCGAGCAGGTTCATGAAGTTGGTGTAATAACCCAGGTTACTGTTCAACTGCACCGGGTCGGCATTTACCTCGTCGACGCGATAAATTGTTCCCGCAGTAGGTGTCAGCATGACATCCACCGACTGCCACGCCGGCTCGCAGGCACGTCGACACGCCATCAGGCGGTACTGTGCCTTGAATGCTTCAACAGCACCTGCGTCCCTGCCCGCCTCGATAATCTGCCGGGTTACCGGGAAAAGTGAATCGGGCTGTGCTTCGATAAATGATTCAATAGCCGCGTAACGTTCGCTAACCCATGGCCCTTCATACAGCAGGCGTGCTGCTGACAAAAATGGTTCAAAATCCAGCGTCACTGGCTCGCCACCCAGTGACTGCAACCGATCGATGGCCTGTTGAAACAATGCCTCTGCGTCAGCATTACCGAAGAACTGCAACTGATCCCGTTGTGGCACGCCAAAACGGAATTGACTGTCATTGAAGCGAAGTGCACCGACTGGTGCGGGCCGAGCGTAGGTATCCGCTGCATCGAAAGTTTCGCAGCTCTGCTTAATGCGGGCGGCATCATCACAACTCAGCGCAAAAATTGAGACGCAATCAAGCGAGCGACACGCTGGTACGACACCGGACGCGCTTAACAGCCCACGCGTCGGTTTCATGCCGACTATGTTGTTGAAAGCCGCGGGCACTCTGCCGGAACCGGCAGTATCTGTGCCCAGTGAAAAACTTACCAGGCCGGCTGCCACCGACACGGCCGAACCCGAACTCGACCCTCCGGAAATATAGTCAGGGTTAAAACTGTTCCGGCAGACACCGTACGGTGAACGCGTACCGACAAGGCCAGTTGCAAACTGGTCAAGGTTGGTTTTGCCGACAGGTATCGCACCAGCATCAATAAGCTGCTGGACAACAAACGCGCTCTCCACCGGAGTATAACTGTAGTCCGGGCAGCCAGCGGTTGTCGGCACCCCCTGCAAATCTATATTGTCCTTGATTGCGAACGGTATTCCGTAAAGTGGCAAGTCATCGACAGCCTTGTTGTCCAGCGCATCAATATAAGGCTGTAGCTGCTCCGGCGTCAGGCGGACGATCCATACCGGGTTATCACCCATAGCATCGATGCGCTGTCGAATGATTGCCAACAGTTCAGCAGGCCTCAGACTCCCGCTGCGATAGCTATCCTGTAGCGCCTGTATATCCAGGCTGATGGACGAGTTATCCATGGGCATCGCTATCCAGTTCAACAATCAGCAGCGACTGGCCGGCCTTGACAGGCGAACCTTGCGAGCAAAGAATTTCTCTAACGGTGCCCTGCTCGTCAGCCTCAATGGCTATTTCCATTTTCATGGCCTCCACAACGACCAGCTTGTCACCAATATTGATTCGGGTTCCCACTTTGACGGGAACTTCCCAGACACTCCCCGTGACCGACGAAGCTATCGCAATACAACCGGCAGGCACGTCAAAGGGCGCATCACCTCCGGCCGCTTCATCGGGCAGCTCGACATCATAGTGCGCCTGCCCGCTTTGTTCCCAGCGTTCCCGTTCGGCATCGAAAGCAGCCTGCTGCTTACCCTTGAAGGCGGTTATGCTTTGAGCATTGACTGACAACTCTTCATTGTAGTCACGCAGCTTCAACACGGTTTCTTCGACATCCAGCTTGAGACGACCCTGCACGAAGTCCTTGCGCATCTCAAGAATCTCTTCTTTGCTCACCGGGTAAAAACGGATCTGGTCAAAGAAGCGCAACAGCCACTGCTTGTCTTCAATAAAATCGGCAGTCTGTTTATAGCGGTTCCACATCTGCACAGTGCGTCCGACAAACTGATAACCACCCGGCCCTTCCATACCGTAGACACACAAATAGGCACCACCGATGCCAACTGCGTTTTCCGGCGTCCAGGTGCGTGCCGGGTTGTATTTCGTAGTGACCAGACGGTGGCGTGGATCCATGGGCGTTGCCACCGGCGCACCCAGGTACACATCCCCGAGTCCCAGCACCAGGTAACTGGCGTTAAACACAATATCCATAACCGCTTCCATCGACTCCAGCCCGTTGATGCGACGAATGAACTCGATATTGCTCGGACACCAGGGCGCATCAGGGCGCACTGACTGCATATATTTATCAATTGCCAGTTGTGTCGCCGGGTCATCCCAGGACAGCGGCAGGTGAACAATGCGGCTGGGTACTTCCATGTCCTCCACCGCTGGCAACTGCGCTTCCGCTGCCTTCAATTTTTCCAGCAGCACATGCTGGGTAATGACCCTGCTATCAAAATGAACCTGCAACGAACGGATACCCGGCGTCAGATCGAGAATACCTTCGAGGTGCTGCGCCGACACCCATTCCATGAGCGCATGAACACGAAAGCGCAGGTTGAGATCCAGCACCAGCGGACCATATTCGATCAGCAAATTACGATCGCCTGCCTGACGATAACAGACCGTCTCCTGCTCACCCGATGCATCAATTCGTGCGAGTACTGCCTGCGTTGAATTGCCGGCTGATAACGGCGTGTGTAATTGATGATAGTCACCGGCGAGCTGGTCAATAACAGCATCCTGCGCCCGCTCCAGCGCATTGGCTTCGTCAATATCAATGCAATGAAAACGAATGGTATCGCCAGGCTTCAATTGTCCCGTTTTCCACAGCTCAGCCTGGACAATGGTGGCGGGACAGACAAACCCGCCCAGGCTGGGACCATCCGGGCCGAGAATAACCGGCATATCACCGGTAAAATCGATCGAACCGATTGCGTAGGCGTTGTCATGAATATTGGAAGGATGCAGGCCCGCCTCTCCGCCATCAGTACGCGCCCATTCAGGCTTGGGGCCAACCAGTCGCACGCCAGTGCGGCTGGAATTGTAGTGAACTTCCCAGTCGGTGGAGAAAAATGTGTCGATATCGGTGGTGGTGAAAAAGTCTGGCGCACCATGTGGTCCGTACAGAACCTTGATATCCCAGTGCCTGGTGTAGTCAGGTATCAGGGCTGGCGGTAGTGCATGACAGTCACTCGCGTCTGCTGCCGGCTGGTTAAGCCGCAGCACATCACCGACCTGCAAGGTCCGCCCACCATGACCACCGAATTGTCCGAGTGTAAAGGTTGCTTTGCTGCCCATGTAATCCGGCACGTCGAAGCCGCCCTTTACCGCGAGATAAGTACGATTGCCAGTGCCACTTATATTGCGCATCCGCAAAGTACTGCCGGCCTTTACAGATACCGGCTTCCAGTAATCAACAGGGTCGCCATCCAGTAGCGCACCCATCTTCGCTCCTGTCAAAGCGATGACTGTGGCAGTATTGAATTTCAGCGTAGGCCCGGTCACAGTCAGCTCAAGTGCTGCGGTACCTTCCGGATTATTCACCATCCGGTTAGCAAGCCGGAACGACAGGTGATCCATCGGGCCTGAAGGCGGTACACCAATATCCCAGTAGCCGGTACGGCCGGGATAATCCTGCACCATTGACTGTGTGCCCGGCGACAGGACATCGATCGTCACCGCGGAATATTCAAATTGATCCAGGTAACGCGTGTAATGTTCGCCGTTTACAAATACCTTGTCGTCGAGCACCTGCTGCAAATAAGCCAGATTGGACTCGATGCCGTGCAATGACGTTTCTGCCAGCGCTGCTGACAGCCTGCTGCGCGCCACTGCACGATCATTTTCATGCACGATGATTTTCGCCACCATGGGATCGTAGTAGGGTGGCACTTCACTGCCCTGCTCTACCCAGGTATCAACGCGCACATCGTCCGGGAAACACATCTCGGTCAATACGCCGGCCACCGGTTGGAACTGCTTTCCGGGATCCTCGGCGTACAGGCGCACCTGGATGGCGTGGCCTGACGGCTGGTGCCGATAGTGTTCCAGAAATTCCTTCTCACCAGCGGCCAACCGCACCATCCACTCAACCAGATCGACACCGGTGACTTCTTCAGTGACACCGTGCTCGACCTGCAGACGTGTATTCACCTCCAGAAAATAAAACGCACGCGTCTGTACATCATAGACATACTCAACTGTACCTGCCGACTGGTAGCGAACGGCCTCACCCAGACTTACAGCCGCCGCCATCAACTGTTCGCGCAAGGCATCGCTGATACCCGGCGCCGGTGTTTCTTCGATCACTTTCTGGTTACGACGCTGCACCGAACAATCGCGTTCACCGAGCGCCACTACCCGCCCTTCGCCGTCACCGAAGATTTGTACTTCGATATGCCTTGCAGTCTCGACATACTTTTCGAGAAAGATACCGCCCTGACTGAAGTTGCTTCGCGCCAGTCGCTCCACTGAATGGAAGGCATCTACCAGCTGAGACTCGTCCCAGCACAACTGCATACCAATGCCGCCACCGCCGGCGGTGCTCTTGAGCATCACCGGATAACCAATACGCAATGCCTCGGCTTGCGCATGCGCGAGATCATCAAGCAGGCCTGTCCCCGGCAGCAAGGGCACGTTGTTTTCCTGCGCCAGTTTTCGTGCCGTGTGCTTGAGACCGAAATCACGCATCTGCTGGCCGGTCGGCCCGATAAAGACCACACCCTGCGCCTCGCAGGCTTCAGCGAATTCGGCGTTTTCACTCAGGAACCCGTAACCCGGATGAATCGCACCAGCACCGGTCTCCAGTGCGACCTGAAGGATACGTTTGCTATCCAGATAACTTTCCGCGGCCGGCGCAGGACCGATGCAAACAGCCTCGTCTGCCTGGCTGACATGCAGCGAATGCGCATCAGCTTCGGAATAGACAGCAACCGAGCGGATACCCAGCCGCCGGAGTGTGCGGATAATGCGGCAAGCTATTGCACCGCGGTTGGCAATCAGAACTTTCTTGAACATATGCGACAATTGGACCGACGCCCCTGGTGTGACCGGCGTCAGTGCAACACCTCTTGATGGGTCGTCCCACTCAGGATCAACTCGCGCGGGTCGTCCCGCAGAGTATTATTCAAAAACGATTCACCGCGCACGATCACTGCGGATCCCAGACCAGCACCTCGACCGGCGTAGGATTATACGCATTACATGGATTGTTCAACTGGGGACAGTTGGAAATCAGAATAATGACATCCATCTCCGCCCGCATTTCTACATAACGCCCGGCTTCAGAGATACCGTCCTCGAATGTCAGCCCGCCCTCGGGCGTCACCGGCACGTTCATGAAGAAATTGATATTGCTGGACAGGTCGCGTTTGTCGAGACCATTATCCCATTTCGCCAGCGCCAGCAGGAAACTGTCCCGGCAACTGTGCATGTGGTGTTTCTCCAGCGCGTAACGAACCGTGTTGCTCTCCGCCGAACAGGCGCCACCAAGGGTATCATGGCGACCACAGGTATCTGCGATGATGCTCAACATGGCATTGCCTTCGTTACTCCGCAACACCGTTCCGGTGGTCAGGTAAATATTACCCTGCTCGCGAATGGTGGTGTTGGCGTCGTAACGCTCTTCGGAATCCGCAGCACTGTAAAACAATGTGTCCACAGCCTGGTTACCCTCAAGGTCGAGAATCCTTACGACCTGGTCCTTGCTGATCACTTTCATAAAAGGCTCGCCTGCAGGAACCACTTCGCGGAAGGCAGCATTTTCAGCCAGCAGCCGGCTTTCAGACAAATCAGTGCTCATCAGGCGAACATCCGCTCAGTGTTGATAAACGCCCGCTGATTTTCGGGACAGGCATTACGACAGGCATCATCCCCGGCTGCCGTACCCGAATGCCAGGCCGAAAGAATAATATCTTTTGGGTCATAGGTGTTGCCAGGATCCAGCGGATGCTGGCAAGTGGACAGCACCACCAGCGCATTCATTTCAAAGCGCAGGTCTATGTAATCGCCGGCAGAGGAATTATTTTCCTTGAAGCACATGTTCCCGGCATCATCGACAATCACCTTGCTGAACAGGTTAAGGTTGGATACCAGGTCACGTTTACCCAGCCCATATTTTCCAACCTCATTCAGCAGGCTGTCATAGCCATTTTTGTAGTAATCATCGTGTTGTTCCTGGTAACGCGCTTCACCGTACTTGCGCCGAACCATACTGGCATTGGACACACCGCTGATGGTGTCGTGCCAGCCACAGGTGTCTTCGGTAATGGAACACATCACCCGCCCCATATCCGAGTAACACACATGCCCCCGGGTAAGAACAGCGGTATGCTGCCCCTTCAACGTATCGGCCATGTTATAGCGCTCCAGCTTTTCTTCATAGTTATAGAAAAGCATGGATACGTTGGCACCGCCTTCGACTGCGGTTACACGCAGTGTATTGCCACGTCGCAATACCCCTGACCAGTGAGCGCCACCCGGCACCCGCTCTTCCCAGAGCACCTGCTCCGGATCAAGCGTATCGGTTAAGGTTTCTGACATTGTGTATCTCCTGGTGTTTCAATTTTCTGGTTCCTGGTTTCCGGTAACGGGTGGACCTGGGGAATAATGGCAGTCGTCAATTGCAGCTTCCCGGTAATTACCCCGCGGCAGGTGACCAGTTTATCAGCGATCAACTGCAGGCGCGCTGCAGGCCCCTGTACCAGGATGACCTCCATGGTATGCGCGTGCATGAGATGAACATGCAGCGAGCTGATTACCTCTGTCAGGTGCGCATGCTGCAGGTCCGCCAGTTGTTTTTGCACACCGGGGGCCGAGTGATCATAAACCAGTGTAATAGTGCCGGCCATGATCTCTTCGCCCATTTCCTGGCTGTGTTCGACCAGCTGCTGGTTGATCATCTCGGCAATGGCCTGTGAACGACTCTCGAAACCACGATTGAACACCATGCTGTCGAGCTGGTTAAGCAGCGGCTCCGGCAGTGAAATACTGATACGGCTAACACCGGGTTTGACCATGGTATTCATATCAGAACAAGTGGCTGTAGCGCTCGACTTCCCAGTCGGAAATGCTCTGGTGGTAAGACTCCCATTCATTAACCTTGTAACGGATGAACTCGTCGCGTAATTCTTTACCCAGCACTTTCTCGATAAAAGGGTCCGCCGCAAACGCTTCTACGGCCTCGATCAAACTCTGCGGTAAAAACTCGATTCCGCGCTCCTGCCGCTGCTGCTCACTCAGCTCATACAGGTTGTCGTCCTGTGGCTTGCCGGGATCGATTCCCTCGCGTATGCCTTCAAGACCGGCGGCCAGCGCCAGTGTTGCGGCGAGATAGGGGTTCACGGCGCCGTCTGCATTACGTGATTCGCAGCGGCCGCCACTCATTGGCACCCGTATTGAGTTGGTCCGGTTGTTTGAACCAAATGAATTAAACACCGGCGCCCAGGAGAAAGTGGCCATATCACCCTGGCGCACCAGGCGCTTGTAACTGTTTACTGTTGGTGAAAAGACGGCGCACAGTGCCCGTCCGTGCTTGATGATTCCACCGATAAACTGGTAACCCAGCTCAGTCAGGCCAAGGCCCTTTGGATCGTCTGCAGGATCACAGGCAAACAAATTATCACCCGTTTCAATATCGCACAGGGACATGTTGAAATGCGCGCCATTACCGGTGCGGTCGGCAAACGGCTTGGGCATGAAGGTCGCCAGCAGGCCTTCCTCCTTGGCGTAGTGCTTGGTCATGTAGCGGAAGAATATAAACCTGTCGCACGAAGTCAGTGCATCACTGTACTGGAAGTCAAATTCATACTGGCCATTGGCATCTTCGTGATCAAGCGAATAAAGATCCCAGCCGAGGTCATTGATACAGGTCGCCACCTTGTCCAGCCAGGTAAACTGGTCAAGAAAACCGCGCACGTCGTAACAGGGTTTGACCAGACGGTCATCCGGGTTCGGTATCGTCAGGCTGCCATCTTCGTGCTGCTTCAGAACAAACAGTTCGCCTTCTATCCCGACGTTGAAGCCGTAACCCAGCTCTGCCGCCTGCGCGAGCACCTTTTTAAGTGCTACACGCGTGTTTATTTCATACGGCTCGCCGTGATAGGTATTATCCGCCGGCATCCACGCCACTTCCGGCTGCCAGGGCAACTGGATGATGTGATCCAGGTCCGGTACCGAGGCTATTTCATCATCATTGGGTGCCTGCCCGAGACCATCGAGTGCATAACCCGTATACAACTCCGATCCCTCCGCCATATGTTGCAGATGATCAATGGGCACAAACTTGCCCTTGGGAATACCATGAATATCCACGTAGGCGCCCAGGCAATATTTAACGCCCTTGTCCTTGAGCTGTTTCTGGATACGTCCGATTTCTTCAGCGCTTTTCATAAAACCTTCTTTGACTGCCCGCTCAGATAAAATAGGAATGTGTAAGCGGCGGTTGCTCTTCAAGCCCACTCTTGAGCAGGGCCACGAGATCATCCACCATCCATCCAAACAGCTCATCGCCTTTCTCGCGACTTGCCAGGCTGGGTGTGCCAGTCACACCATTACTGCTGGTTCTGTTAACCGGGTGAGAAAACACGCAACCCCCGGTGCGATCGGGGTCGTCGGCGTCGGCAAAGCGTTCCGGCCGCGTCATGTCCGGTGCCATCGAGAGCATCAAGGAAGTCTCGGCCTCGTTGGCGTGCCAGTCCTCCGCATCCTCGAAGTGCCGGTCACGTACGCGCTGGCTGATCGTGCCGGTATTAATCAACGCGACTTTCAGATCATCGTGTTCGGCACGCAGCATTTCCAGCGCACAACGTAACGGTGCAAGATTGGTTACATGACTGTTGATAATGAACAACCGGCGAAAACCGGACAGATAGGTCCAGTCACCGACCTGCTTGACGACGTCGATAAGTGTTTTCGGTTGCAAGGCAAGCGTACCCGGCCAGCGTTGCGAATGTCCGATTGAGCATCCATAAGGCAAAGCCGGAAGCACAGGGATACCACTCAGCTCGGCTGCCTGGTGGCATACCTGCTGTGCGATTTCTGTATCGACACCGCAGCCGAGATGCGGGCCGTGCTGCTCGGTCGCGCCTACAGGCAGGATCACGCCATCCATGCCTCCGGCAGGCAAAGCGCCAATTTCCTCCCAGGTTAATTGGTGCCAGTGAGTCGCGGTCAAAACACGCTCTCCACATCATCGTCCACCGAAACCATGCGCACCATGTTCAGGTGGTCACCGTTGCTGTCATCTTCGGTTTCCACCGGGTGTATCAATTCTTCGAGGCGCTTTTTGGTTGCCAGAAATTCAGGTGAAAGAAACTGTTCCGGCGAGCGCGGCTGCGGCACCGGAACCTCAATAAGTTCCTCCACCTCACCAGGATGCGCTTTAAGCACCAGGATACGGTCGGCAAGGTAGATAGCTTCATCGAGGTCGTGGGTAATGAACAGAACGGTAATATCGATGTTCTGCCAGATTTCCAGCAGATAATTCTGCATCTTCGCCCGCGTCTGTGCATCCAGCGCGCCGAACGGCTCATCCATCAACAGAATGCGCGGCTGGTTGGCCAGCGCGCGTGCGATAGCCACGCGCTGCTTCATGCCACCGGATAGCTCGTGCGGATAACTCTTGGCAAACTTGGTCAGGCCAACCAGTTCGATCCATTGCATGGCCTCTTCTTCGGCCGCCATCTTTCCACGGCCGGCCATTTCCACGCCGAACATGACGTTCTTTTTGACCGTAAGCCAGGGAAACAACGTATAGCCCTGGAATACCATGCCACGGTCTGGACCCGGCCCATGTACTTCCTTCCCATCAAGCAACATCTGGCCGGAGGTGGGTGTTTCCAGCCCGGCCAGAATACGAATCAGCGTCGACTTGCCGCAACCGGAAGGACCGATAACACAAACAAACTCGCGTTTGTGGGTTTTGAAATTGATATCTTTGAGCGCCGTCACCGTACCCTGATGGCCTTCGAAGTCTTTGTTCAGGCCCTTGACCTCCAGCACCACGGGCCGCTGCTTCAGACGGGTGAAGCGATCTTTGACCGCATCGGACTGCTCAAGATAACTGGGTAATTCAAGATGATGCATAGTGATACCCGTCAGGCCCGCCGCAGTCTGTCGCTGCCAGGGGAAGATGCGCTTGCCCAGCCAAGCCAGAATCAGGTCGGTGGTCAGACCGATGATGCCGATCATCATGATGGCGGCGAACACGTTATCGAAATTTTTATAGCGCGCCTGCTGGGTGATAAACCAGGTAATGCCGGAACTGGTGCCGATCAGTTCGGCGACAATCAGGTAAGTCCAGGCCCAGCCGAGCAGAATGCGCATGTCCTTGTAAAGGTCGGTAATGATGCCGGGAACAACCACCCGGAAGAGCAATGCAAGGCGCTTCGCACCCAGTGTCTGTGCAGCTTCGAGCAGGGACGGATCCAGTTTGCGCGTCGTATTGGAAATCACCAGCACCTGCTGAAAAAAGGTGCCGATAAAAATAATGGCGATCTTGGGTGCATGGTGAATACCCAGGATCGCAACCGCCAGCGCGCCAAACGCCGGAGCCGGCAGATAACGGAAGAATTCCACGAAGGGTTCGAACAGCCGGGAAAAAAAATCATAAGTACCGGCAAGAATGCCCAGCGGTACTCCGAACAGCGAGGAGAGAAAAAAGCCCCAGAAAATAACCTGGATACTGTCCCACAGACTTTCGTGCAACCACTTTTCGTTACGCCGTTTTGGTTCGGTGGTAAATGCGGTGTAAAAGGCCGTGGCAACCTCATGCGGTGCCGGCAGGTAAATCGGGTTGGCAGGTGCTCCCTGCGGCAAAGCGGCACCCTGTTCGCTGGCAGCCACGGATTCCTTGTCGAACACTTCCCGGTCAACCAGCATGCCCTCCTTGAAGTAGCTCACACTGCCGGGATCACTGATATCGACTTTAGGATGCCATATCCAGGGCACGTAGCTGACCAGCGACCAGATCAGCAGTGGCAGGATGAAACTCATCGACAGTAATGGCAACTCGCGGCCTTGGCCGTAATTCCTTGCGTACTGCAAACCACTGACTCGACGACATGAGCAACTATCCTGGCAACTGCTGATTCAGGTAACGGGTACACTTCTGTGGTTCAGAAACGATCAGTCCGTCAATGAAGGATCAAGATAGGCGTCAATGTCCTGCGGTGTATCGTAGACCTTGTTCGCGACATTAAAGTCATCGGAGATCTTTGAAGAGCCGTACACGGACGTGAAGCCATCACCCTTGGCAAAGAATTTCTTCGCTTCGGCGCGGGTCAGAATATTGGTGCCCGCGATGAACTTCTTGTAATCCTTTGGTGGCAGCCCAACACGTGAAGCCATGATCTTCACAGCATCATCAAAGGTTGCGGGGTCCTTGATGTAGTCAACAGCGCGGTACCAGACGTCGACCACTTTTTTCCAGTCATCGCGATTCGCAGCCAGGCTTGCCGGTGACACGCACAACAGGTCATAGATCAGTCCAGGTTCATCGGCGCTGGTATAAATGGCCTTGGAGCCAGGTACCAGGTCGAGTGCAGAACCTGAACTTGGCTGCCAGGCGACAATCGCGTCAACCTCACCTGAGGCCAGCACCTGCGGCGTTTCATTGGTCGGTACATTAACCAGCTCCACATCCGCCTCGGTCAGGCCGCTTTTTTCCAATGCATTCAACAGTAGCAGGTGACCGACAAAGCCGACTTCCACACCCACTTTCTTGCCTTTCAGATCCTTGACTGAGCCAATACCCGGCGCACCGATAACCATGTCGTTACCATTGCTGTAATCATTCATCAGGATCATGACACTCCTGGCACCAGTGGCACCGGTCACCAGGGCATCACCGTTGGTCATGCTGACCGCGTCCAGCTGCCCGGCGGCAAACGCGTCCATCGAGGCTACGTAATCGAACCATTCAAAGCTGACGTCGACGCCGGCTTCCTTGAACCAGCCTTTATCGACAGCGACTTCCCAGGCCACCCAGCCAGGCCAGTCGCTGTATCCAATTTTCAAAGGCTCGGCATTGCTTATTGAAGACAGGGTAAGCAGTGCTGCTCCGATCAGCATGCCCAGGATTTTATGAACAGTCGTTTTCATTGTGCGCTCCGGTCGGTATTACGATTTCAGAATCAGGTAATATCCCGTCAGCAAGCGCTGTGCCAAAAATTATCGTTGAAGAATAGAGCTATATTACAGTTGGTTACCCGAAAACAGGCAGGCCCGGTTTGATGGTGCCACGCGCCTATCTGGTGCCGCTTGTTCTATATTGGTGCGACAAAACAGTGCGCAACGGCCTCAGGAAGGCTCCTGGACCGGCTGCTGCACACCGAGTTCTCTGAACGTTTCGACCAGTACTGCGCCAACAACCAGTGTGCCGCCGACCAGCTCCATTGCCGCCATCGTTTCACCCAGCAGCAGGCTGGCCGAGACCACTGCAGCTACCAGCTCCATGATAATAATGATCGAGGCACGACCCGCCTCCAGCCGGGTTACTCCCCACTGTGTGCCAAAGGTAATAACCGTAAGCCAGAAGATACCGTAGGCCATCGTCAACAACAGGGTGCGCGGTGGATAGTCCGGTATAGCAGCCGACGATGTCACAAGGTAGATACCGATAAGCAGCGCACAACCGCCAAACATTGCTGTGACTTTACTGGCCACGGGAACTGACTGGGTGGCACGAAAGACGATATTGTTCGCAGCGAATGCCATGCCCGAGCCAATGGCCAACAGATCTATCCAGCTCGGATAGGTTGCGAACACGGCAGTGCCGCCCAGTATCAGAAATGCACCCGCCAGTGCGCCGCAAACGGTAACAATGCGAATGGCATCGATACGCTCACCCAAAAACAGCCAGCCGCCCAGAACGCTCCACACCGGCAGCAGGTAAAATAAAATCATCACGCGAATAACATCGCCCTCGTAGAGCGCGATCTGAAAGGCCAGGTTGGCGAAGCCACCGAACAGCGCTATCAGCGCCAGGTAATGAAGCTTCCCGCGCCAGTGGCTCTGCTGTTTGAAGAACACGGGCGACAGCAGCAAGCCGGCAGCACCGAACGCCAGCAATACCAGGAACGGCCCTTCCATACCCTGTCCATTCAGGTATTTAAGTGGCAGCCATGTCAGCCCCCAGCCGATGGAGCTGAAAAACAGTACCAGCACGGGCGCCGAGGTTGCCCTCATTCGTAAAACTTCGGAAACGGCCGGCAATTACGATAAAAAGCCATGTCATGATTCGGCCACAAACGCGCTCCAGTGTCGGCCGCAAGCTGCTTGAGCTTGCGAATACTGGCCAACGCCATATCCTCGCGGTCATGCCAGCATAGCCCCGGCGCTACTTCATCCTGGAGATTCTCCTCCAGATCAGCGGCATCGCCGGCAAGCAGGATCGGCGGCCCTTTGGGTAACTCGATAAGCATCGACATATGGCCTGCAGTGTGACCGGGCGATTCAATCGCACGCACACCCGCTACCAGATCGTACTCGGAAGCCTGCATCTTCCAGCGATAGTCGCCGCTAAAGTCATTGGCGAAATAAGCTTCATCAGCGGGTTCAAGCGCTGCGGCCATCTCCTTCTCGTGCACATGAATTTCCGCATGCGACATGTCGCACAGGCCACCGCCATGGTCAAAGTGCAGGTGTCCGACAAACACCAGGTCCACTTCCTGCGGTTTCAGGCCGAGCTGCGCCAGCCGGTTGGGCAAACGCTGCTCCTCGGTCATTTCCGGAGGGCCAAAGGGAAATGCCTCGTTCTCGTAGTACTGCTGGCGCAGCGTCGGACTGGCGATCTTGCTGTAATCACAACCTACGTCATACAAAATGCGGCCGTTAAGCGTTTCGATCAGGTAGGCCAGTATCGGTGCCTGGATGAATACACCTTCGCCGCGCCCTCGTGTTGACAGTGTTTTTTCGTAACGGTGCGTGCCGGTTAGCAGCGGCCAGAAGCGGGTTACCTGCGTCATGATATGGCCACCGGTCCTAAACGACCGTCAGGAGGGAAACGCCGTGCGCACCCACGAACTGGTCAGCGCGATTCGCGCCCTCGCTGACCGCACCGTAATCGTCGTCCAGAATGCGCCGCAAGCGGTTGCGATGAAAGGTGCGTAACAACTCCGTGAACGTGATCAGTTGTCGATTTTCAGCGCCATAAAGCTGCCGATGTAACGCCGGCAAGCGGTACCAGGGCGTGCTGGCGCGTTCGTGATGGGCGTTGTGATAATTAAAGTTCAGAGTCAGATAGTTCAGCCACGGGTGTCGCACAGACACCAGGTTGGAATAGGTGTTCGCCTGTTCGTATACCCGGTCTTTACCTTCCATCGGTAATGGCGCCTGATCGTCATCGATATAGTACTGTTCAAAGGTGTGATGAAATGCATCAAAAAAACTCATCACGCTTACGAACAGCAGGTACGCCACGGCAAACCAAAGCAACGACAACGGCTGGATAGTGAATAGCAGGGCGAACAAAGCGACCCGGCTCGCAAGCGTGACCAGTACTCGTCGACGCTGCTGCCGGACCCCGGGGTCGATAAACGGGCGCAGCATAACCTGGGCATGCATGATCAGCTCGATAGCCGGTATGTAAGCCCACTCCAGTGCATACACCAGTCGCAGCAACACGGGCGACCGCGCCCGCAGGAAATCCTTGTAATTAAAACGTGCCACGTCGGCCCGATCGCGATGGTGGCGAATATGAAAATGGCGGATACGCTCGAACGAGGCATAGGATGCCCCGCTGATCCAGGCCATCAGCTCACCGACCCGCCGGTTCACTGCCTGTGCCCTGAAAAGGGTCATGTGTGCACACTCATGGATCAGGTAAGAAGCGATCACCATACTGTGGGCGGTCAACAGAATGCCCGGCACAATCGCCGCGGTGGAACTGCGCGTTATCAGAAAAAGTCCTATAATCTGAGCAGTTAACGCATATCCAAGCGCCAGGCTATTGGGCAGGAAGCCCTCCGGTTCGCGCATAATGCCTGGTATTTTGCTGGTATCCACAATCACTTTGACTGGTTGGCGAGCTAACTGCCAACAGCAATGCAATTATAATTCCGCTTTTACCGGCCCATTTTACAGGTATGTTGCCAGCACCCTGTTTCCACCGCCGCAAAGTGCTGGTTGGAAACAGTTAACAAAAGGCTATTGCCCGTAGACGAATCCCCTTCAAGAAGATACTCTTACACGCCCCCAGCGCCCGTAGCTCAGCTGGATAGAGTACCGGCTTCCGAAGCCGGGTGTCAGAGGTTCGAATCCTCTCGGGCGCGCCATTTTCCACACCTGGCGTGCAGCCTGTCACCGGGCCAAATGATATGACGCGCATACTGTTAATCTGTGTTGCATGGTCACTTGGCTGCATGGCATCCACGCCAGCCAGCACGGCAGATTTAAACACTCAGCCCCAGGCACTCAGTGTCGACGGCCAACGCTGGGTGCTCAACATACCTTCCAGTACACAACTGGAGCTGCTGACCACAGAGATGGACAGCCCACGGCTGATGACCTTTCTGCCAAATGGCGACCTGCTGGTCGGTTCGCGCTCCGGCAATATCTACCGCCTGACTCCACCCTATACCGATGCTGATGTGCTGATTAATCTGCCGGACTACCCACACAGTATCGCCTACCGGACAGGTGAGCTGCTGATTGCGCAAACCGACGGTCTGTATGCAACGCCCTATAAACCCGGGCAGGCCGCCATTGGTTTGGAAGATGTTGCACTGCTGGCACCGCTGCCAACTGGCGGCAGCCACACCAGTCGCACCGTGGCCATCGGACCCGACGGGCGCATCTATGTTTCACTAGGGATCAGTGGCAACTGCAGCGACGAGTATATAAGTGGTGACTACCCGTTTGACCGCCGGCGTGGCGGTGTCCTGGTGCTCGACGAATCTACCGCGAAGAAACGACTGCTACCGTTCGCCACCGGCCTGCGCAACCCGGTCGGCATGGACTGGCACCCGGTGAGCAGAATATTGCATGCAAGTAATAACGGCCCGGACCACCTGGGCTTTGAACAACCCCCGGAATATTTTTCAGCGCTAAAACCAGACTCTTTTCACGGCATGCCCTGGTTTCAATACGATGGCAAAAAACTTCAACGCGACGACTGTATAGCAAGCCCGCCACCCCGACCCGCTGAACAGGTGACACTTCCAGTTGCCACTTTTCCGGCACGCAACGCACCGATGGGTGTCGCCTTTGTTCCAGAAAACGCGCTTGATGCACGCTTTACGCACAATGCGATTGTTGCCTTCAAGGGTTCGTGGGGTACAAAACCGACAGGTGGTTTCATCGGCAGTCCAGCAACGCGAAGACCGCCGCGTTTGATGATGGTGCGTTTCGAGAACGGAAACGCACTGGAAACTCTCGATATTGTCAGCGGCTTTCAAAGCGCCGATGGCAAGCGCCTCGCACGTCCCGTGGGCGTAATGATTGGTCCGGACGGTGCGCTTTACTTCACCAGCGATTCAGCGACCGAAGGTTTATTCAGACTCTCGATCCTGCCGTCGCGGAACTAATCCCGCAACGACACTTGATTTGCAATTGCCAGGCTTTACTCGCCCCACAATTTCCACCACTTCTTGCGCGTTTCACGAGACTCCTGACCTTCCTCTGAACCCTTGCCCAGCTCTTTCTGCTCTCGTTCTGTTTTTTCCATTTTGTGTTTTTCAGTCTCTCTCTTACCGTCGTGTTCGTGTTCACCCTTGTCTTTGTTGATTTTTTCTTCCTTGTTTTTATCTAATTTGTATTTCTTGTTTTTACCCTCTTCAATTTCATTCTTCGTACCTCCTTTGGCATTCATGGCGTCTTTATGAGCTGCTTTTTGTTCAGCGCCCGGTTTTCCTTTGCCTGCCCACTCAGGCTTTTCCGCCAGTGCGGGTGCAGAAGCGAACATTGCGGCTAGTACGGTAGTTATTAACGGTGTTTTCATTGTGTATCCTCGATAGCTTGAAGGCAGGCTCAATCTCCTTGCCAGGTTATTCTCAACTGATATGCATGTGCCTTTTGTTTAACGCTAAAGGCTGAGCTCACAGAACTTTGTGATTCATGACGTAGCAATACTCCAGTGCCGTGGTTTTGCAGACGACATTGGTTACGCTACGTTCACCTGACGTCTGAACCAGAGAGCCGGGCGCAACTTTGTTCGGATGAATGAAGCAAACGAATTGTGTGGTTTACCAGGTATTGTTTCCACCCAGGCCGGTAACTTTTTTACAACTACAATTATTTTATCAACAATCACTACCATAAAGCATAGGATTCCACCGACTATCACCTCTTCTTTTTACGCTCCCTAAGCACGAAGGAGACGTAAGACCCAAGAAAGAAGACGAGCAGAAAAAGATGCAGGATGAGGGAGGCCCAGAAGGCTTCCCGGACTGAAGAAAGGCTGGCTACGGCCAGGATCACCACAGTGATGCCGACGGGAATCAGCAGCATGTTTATCCAGGACCTCCCTGCTGCAATCAAGAGTCCCATCACTACGCCCCAGAAAACCCAGGGGACAACCAATGCGATGACCAGGGTGGTACTCATCTTCTTCTCGTGCAGCTCTTGTCCATGAGCTTATATGCCATATCGATGATGGTTTGATATTCTCTGTTCAATGTATTCCAGGGGCTTCATTCAGTACAACTACTATTAGGCGTCATTTCCATGAACCTTAATTTTTTCAATGACAGGAACACCATCGAATAAACCGACCTCGATCGTTTCTTTTACATGACCACCAAAATAATCCCTTATCATCGGATTACCCGGGTCATAGAAGAGGGCGCGCTTTGCCATAGGTCCGACTTCTTGTCGCATTTCATGCTATATGCTCGGTATAACTCCAGGATGATGCCTAACGTTTGAATTAAACCGCGCCGCTTTTCGGCGTCGGTTTGAATGATTTGTTAGCTATTGTTTTGTTTTTAGCCATGCTACTGCCTTATCCTTTTCGGCGAAATGTTTAATGATGTATTCTTTCGAAAACGTGTAAATGCTTAGTTTTTCTGAATCATCGTTAATTAGATGTGGTTGACACCAAAACGCCATACGAATTATTTCAAGGCCTTCTTTTTTTATTAAATCCTTTAATTTCATAATTTCGTGTGGTGGAACCTCTCGTTTCTCAACGGTTCGCTCATCCAAAATAACTTTATTAAAGTTATTTTTAGAACACTCTTCACTAATTCGAGTTAATATTTCTTTAGCACGATCAGGCACAATGAGGACATCAGAGATGCTCGCAAGCAAATAGTCTTCTTGTTTTGAAATAATGATATCTTTACTCATACGTTTATTATTTCCTGTATGCCATAGCTAACTTATATTAGTGGGAAATAAGAACCCGATATGATTCTGCACAAAATTCATTCTATTCATTATTAATCAATTTCTTGGCTTCTTTATTATGTAAATATTAAATCACAAAAACAGGAAATATTTCCTCTTTTCCTGATTTCAATCATGAATTGACTATCTATATCTTCGAGTCAGTATGGCCACTTTTCTGTGTCAGCTTATAAACTTATGGTGGCGAACGTCCGGTTTCGGGCAAAAAACGCGGAATGTCTTAAAAGGGTCGTCTCCCGCCTGTTAGAGAAATCTAATATTGAATCGGTCTAATAGGTCCGGGTTCGGGCCGTTACCTGCCGTTCACAAGACCAATGGGGCCGATCCTTGGCTCAGCTGCGTACGGGGAAGTTCGGCCACAACCGGTCATTTAGAAGCCGGAAAAATCAACAAAACGGACATTGGAACGTTTGAGCTAACGGTCGGTAGGCGCATCAACGCCGAGCGCCCGGTTTAGTAATTTGTTAGCGATTGTTTCTCAGAATCCATTCACAATACGCAAGTATATTATCGAGCGGTATCGCGCTAAAAGGAGCGAACCCCCTTTAATCGTTCGTTTTGTTGTTACTGTTACCGTCATTGCTCGCTGGGGTAATATCAGAGAAGATATTCACAGTTTCGCTGTCGGGGCCATACTCTTTATACAAGGCAAAACTCATAAAGCCGACGAATACTATCGTGGCAGAAATAATGATTGTCAGCCTGCGTATCAATTGAGAACGCAGGTGTTTATTGATTGATTTATTTTTATCTGTTTTCTGCATCTATCAAGCTATCAAGCGCTAACGCCTGCAACAGGGGCGCAGCGCTAGCTGCGTCCAGCGACCATAGGGAGCGACTTGATTGCGCTGGTTATACGGCGCTTGCTGCATGATTAAAAGTGCTCAACTTCACAGCGTGTGCCAAACAAAGTTTGGCGCTAATCTTTGTCTCTGCCTAAACGCTCACCTTTTTTTCCGCGCACACCATCTCGTACTTCCTCCTGTTTGCAGTCTCTCTTGTCTTTTCCTGCAACGCCTTCCTCTTGACGACAATCTCTCCTGTCTTGTCTCTCATCTGATCTCCCTCTTTCCTCTCGGCGATCCTGTCGATCATCAGGGCCGGCGATAGCGTGGAGGCTGGTTCCGGCCAAGACTGTGAGAACTACTAAGACGATGATGTTTTTCATTTTGATCTCCTTGATGATTTGAGCGTATAACGGTTTGCGCCAGGGGCGCGTAGCGAAGCGGAGCGTCCCAGCCCCGAAGGGGGGAGTTTGCCCCGCTTTTGTTGACACCTAGTTGTTAAATGATTCTTCATAAGTTGCCGGCGCCATGTACTCCAATGATGAATGCATACGTTGCTGATTGTAGAATGGCATATAGCTTTCTATGCGTCCACGCAGTGCTCCCACTGTGTCAAATCTCAAACCATATAGCCATTCAGATTTCAGTGAGCCAAAAAACGATTCCATTCGGGCATTATCATTCATGCGATTTAGCCGGTTCACGCTCTGAATGAAGCCCAGTCTTTTCAGACGGTTTCGAAATGCGTTTCCAATGTACTCAACGCCACGATCTGAGTGGAATATGATCGACTGGTCTGGGCACCGGTTACGTACTGCTTGATTCAAGGCTCTCAGCGTAAGTGCAACTGTTCTACGATCTCCAAGCGACCATCCAAGTATACGCCGTGTAAACCAATCCATTACAACCGCCAAATAGTGCCACTGCCCACGCACCTTGATATAGGTAACATCACCCACCCATGCTTGATTGGGACCATCGACGCCATCCAGTGATGCGTGATCGATATTCCGGCAAGGTGCGGCGTGGCTGCGATTACTACGATATATCCTCATACAGCGGCCTTCCAGCCCCCCTTCCACCATAAGCCGCGCTATGCGCTTCTTAGAATGGTGCTTATCAATGCTCACCAGGTCCGCTTGAATACGAGGGGCACCATAGATCCCATGACTTCGTTCATACAACACCTTGACCCACTCTTTTAATCCCAGGTCTTCTTTGCGACGATCACTAAGCCCTCGGCTGCGCCAGGCATAGTAACCCCCTCGGGTAACGCCATACAGACGGCACATCAACGCAACACCAAAGTCATCCCGGTTCTCTTCTATAAATGCGAAGATTTCTTTTTTTGTTTCAAAGAGAACCGGATGGCTTTTTTTAACAGTGCATGCTCCTGCAGCAGGATTTTGTGATCTCGCTCCAGCTTACGCAACCTCTTCAATTCCGCAGCGGCTTCAGGATCCAACGAAATATTTTTCCCTCCCGCCATAATACGACCTTCTCTGTATTCCTTTCGCCAACGAGACAACATGAAGGGATGGATATCCAGAGATTCGGCGACATCCCCAATCTGGACCCCCTTCAGGGAACTAAGTCGGACCGCTGTTGCTTTGAAATAGTCCGTGTATCGATTATAGGTCTTTCTTCTAGCCATTTTCTGACCTCCATGCGTTAGATGGAGGTGTCAACATTAT
>CAVWAK010000013.1:0-29295 GCA_963752745.1 uncultured Gammaproteobacteria bacterium | reverse complement strand
CTTCGGCCAGGAACAACATCAACAACTACTAAATTGAGTTTACGTATTGCTGGTCACCGACTCGATCAATGGCAACTACCAGGCCAGTTACCAGTACGACAACACCGGTAACCGAACCTACAGCACCATTGACGGCATCAGCACCGCCTACAGCTATGATGCCAATGACCGGCTGATCCAGCAGGGCGGCACCACCTACGGCTATGATGCCAATGGCAACACCCTGACCGAGACCCTGGACGGCCAGACCACCCAGTACAGTTACGACCTGAAAAACCAGCTTGTCAGCGTCGACAGGGGTGGTGTCATCACCACCTATACCTACAATGCCAACGGCATCCGCACAGGCAAGACCGAAGGCGCCATTACCACCGCCTATATGGTGGATGAAAACCGCGACTATGCGCAGGTGCTGCAGGAAAGCGACGCTACCCGAACCATCACCTACACTTACGGCGATGACCTGGTTGCACAGGAAAAGGGCGGTACCACGAGCTACTTCCACTATGACGGCCTGGGCAGTACCCGGGCGTTGACCGACGCCTCCGGAAATGCCACTGATACCTACAACTACGATGCGTTTGGTATTGAGTTCAACAGTACCGGAACCACTGAAAACAGCTACCGCTTTACCGGGGAGCAGTATGATGCATCGCTGAGTCAGTATTACCTGAGAGCACGGTATTACGATCAGGGTGTGGGGCGGTTTACGCAGATGGATACTTGGGAGGGCGATGGTTTTGACCCTGTTACGCTGCATAAATATCTTTACGCAAACAGAATGGGGGTTGATCCGGTAAATGTAGTTGATTTCAGCGGGAAATTTGGCCTTAGTAGTATTGGTGCTACACTGAGAGTTAATGGGATACTTAGTACCTCTGCATCAGCAGTGGGACGCTCGGCAATCGGTCGCGTACTAACCGGTTCAGGGAAGGAAGCGTTTGGGATTATTGGTGAGGAGATTATTGGGTTTGCAAAGGAGGCGCTTTTTAATATCTTGACGCAAGAATTGGCGGGGCCTGGGTTTAAGAATGCGGGTGCAAAAGGTACTGCAGCCCACCTTGAATTCCAAAGATTCATAGAAAGTATCAATGAAAAATATAAGAAGTATGGGTATACGATTCATGCGGAGATATTTAGGGATAAAGACACAAATAAAGAAGTTAAAAAACGGGCTAAAGGATCATTTGGTATAGATGTAGAGGTTAGGAACTCTAAAGATAAAACTGTGCTGGCTTTCGACCTGAAAACGGGTAGAGGTACGACTAAGAAGAAGAATCGAAAGCTTCAAGGAGTATTTGGTACAGCTATAATAGAAGTTTTTGTTTCCAAAAAGAAGTAATGAGTAACGATCAAATTCGGGAAAATGGTAATGATGAGTGGTATCGTAAGCGAGCTGTCGCCCCTGGTCGGCTTGAAGGTAATAAAAGTGGAAGTTGTTTCTATTTGCCATATATTGAGGTTGTATTTTGATAATGGCATGCTGATGGATTTGCCCGGTAGTTGGCGTTATAGAAGTGACAAGTCAACTATATTAGGGGCAATGGATATCGATTTTTATTCAGAAATGGATGAAGATTATTTGGATGAGGAAGATAAGGTTTACTCGAAAAAGGCTAGTAGCTTAGTAGGTAAGAAAATCACGAAAATCCATGCCCAACAAAATGATATTTTCTTCGAGCTTAGTGGAAAAAGATATATAGACCTCTTTAATCTGCAATCAGAAGGTTTGGCCATCCTTGTTAAAAGCGATGATTAAATAGCGTTGTGGTTCAGTCAAGAGCTTATATAATTTGAACTGTGAGTCGAATCGAGTGGCCGCAGCGTCGATTACAGCTACGACGCCCTCAACCGCCTGACCCAGGAAAGCGTCAGCGACCCGGTCAACGGCAATATCGTTAACAGCTATCAGTACGACCCGGTCGGCAACCGTGTTTCCGCGACCGAAGCGGGCGTCACCACGGCCTACACCTATGATGCCAACGACCGGCTGACGCAGCAGGGCGGCAGTACATATACCTATGACGCCAACGGCAACACCCTGACCGAGACCCTCAACGGGCAGACGACGCAGCTACAGTTACGATCCGGACAACCGTCTGATCAGCATCGACCAGGGCGGGGCGATTACCGCCTATGCCTACAACGTTAACGGCATACGGACGCAGAAGGCGGACAGCGTCGCCTCGACACTCTACGCCGTGGACGAGAACCGCGACTATGCCCAGGTGCTGGCGGAGATCGACGGCAGCGGGGCGCCGACAGTGCAGTACAGCTATGGTGATGACCTCATCAGCCAGAACAGAGGCGCGGCCGCGCACTTCTATCACTACGACGGGCTGGGCTCGACGCGTGCCTTGAGTGACACAACCGGCGCGCTGACTGATACTTACGACTATGCGGCGTTTGGGGAGCTGTTGCAGTCAACGGGGACGACGGCGAACGCCTATCGGTTCACCGGGGAGCAGTATGACGGCACGTTGAATCAGTATTACCTGCGAGCCAGATACTACGATCAGTCCGTCGGGCGGTTTACGCAGATGGATACGTTCCAGGGGGTGATGAATCAGCCCGTTACGTTGCATAAGTACCTCTACGGTAATGCGGATCCGGCGAATGTGGTGGATCCATCGGGGAATTTCGGATTGGTCAGTTTTGGTATCGCCAACAACATAAGAACTGAGTTGTCGTTGCTGCAAATCGATGCCGGGACAAGCCTTTTGGACGCGGCGCTAAGCGGAGACTCAGCAAGTCCCGCGAGCGCTGCGGGCTTTGGCATCATTGCGTCTTTAGCGCCATCTAGCTTGAAATTTATTTCTAAAAGTTTTATTTCAAAGTTTATTGGTAAAGGCAAGGTGTCGTATCTAAAGAATAAAAAGCCTTTAGATAAGGAAATTTCTGCTGCCGAGTTCTTAGCTGCGAACCATGGGGCACGTATATTTATAAGGGGCGGGAAAAGTGCAAAAGGTGCGGATTTCTTTTTGGACGGGAAGCTTTGGGAGTTGAAAACGTTAGATGCCGCTACAAATAATGCAGTATTCAATAGCATAAGGACGGCCCTCAAAAAAGGGCAGTCGAAACGTGTGATAATAGATGGTCGAGAGGTGGGTCTAACGAGAAATACTTTACTGGATGGCATTGCTAGAGCCCAACGAAATGGAAGAAACCCTAACCAAGTTAGGGCGATTTTGAAAGACGGTAGTTTGTTTGAATGGCCTTAGGATGTTTATATGGAACGAGACAAGGTAGTAGAGTACATATCTAGCTTATCTGAAAGTGAGTTGGGACAGTTGATTAATGAGGCTGTTCAGTCTCGTCGTGTCGAAAAATATTTTGACGATGAGGATTTTGAGGTTGAAGATGTTTTTGTTCTTGCCTCATGCACCTTTGGTAAATACAAAGGGAAAGTGGATGTAAAAGCTAATATCGAGGTTTACGCGCCTCCTGCCTCAGGTGATTTATCTCGTGTCAGTGGTCCAATATCGGAGCAAGGTAGCTGCCCGAAATGCAAAACGCATCTAATCAGTTCTCTTAAGTTGGTAACTTGCCCAATCTGCAAGACAGAAGTCGAATTAACGTAGAGTTGAAATCAGAAAAGGGCAGAAAGGGTTCGTCTTTCGCTTTAGCAGTAAAGGACAGTAAAAGGGGTCAGTACCGAATGGCACTTACTTAAGCATTTCATCATCTGATTTTTTGTGGATGTCCATGTTTGTTAATGTGTTCTCTGGCGTCGTTCCGTGGCTGCATCAATAGGGGATAGGGTTTGCTTCGTCGCTTCACGGCCCGGGGCTCGATACGCCCTGGTCGACCCCCCACGGTTTGTTGGGCAATAAACAACAGAAATTGCTCGAAGTGCCCATTACGATCGTCAGCGCCACCGTGATACCAGGCCACCCAAAGTTGAACCGTGTGTTTAAAACTGAGTTGGCGCGGTAATCGTTCGGTGAACAATGCCGCTTCCGCCATCATGATGCGGATGAGATTATAGGCTAAGAGATAGACCCATACTTCCTTTTCCGCCATGTTCGGTGTTTTGCAGCTGAGTGTTTCCATGCCCAGTGTCGTTTTAATCGCGCGCAAGTCAAGTTCAACCTGCCACCGCTCCCGGTACAAGGCCTTCAACGCGGCTTTAGGCGTCTCTTTGGCGCACAATAGCGTTGTCACAAGCACCTTGCCGCCGGTAGCCAGTTCACGTACGGTCAACGTGCGGGTGGGATTCAGCTGGCTAAATTGCTTTCCAGGAAAGCCGCAAATATTCTTTCGAAAAACGCAGGGCGTAAGATTGGATCGAATTCTGAGACGATAGCACTTGGATTAAGTGGCGGTCTTGATGAATTTACGCATGTTGTCAATGGCAAAAATTGGAAGCAATGGGCAAAAGAAGATCCGTTGAATTGGCAGTTAGCATTTACTGAAGTAGTAAGCAACGCTAATAATAAAGTGGCATTCAACTTGACTGGAGTTGATGTGTTAGGTGGTGTTCAACGAGCTGCCGCAGGTAGAGGTGGTGCCACAGACTGGGAGTTGTTAATGATCAGATCTAATCCCCAATGGTGGCCAAGAATTACTTGGTTTAAAGATGGTAAGATTGTAAGCAATCCTTTGCAGTGACCTTCTTACTGTGTATAAAAATGAGTAATCACAGCTTAAAGTCAGAATATTTAGAATTTATGCAGAGGCTAATAAATAAAGAGGTCGATAAAGACCAATGGAATAAATATGTCATTGCTCATTATCACGATGAGGTCGTGGAAAACGCTAGAAGAAGATGCGTGGAATTACTGCTAGAAAACGATCCTTCTGGAGACTTCGAAAACCTCAATGGCGATATTATCCTAGAATTAAAAAAGCTCGTCGATTCGCTTAAGGAATGAGCGTAATCACCCATGACACCCTAAGCACGGCGACCGACTTCAAATAATAGGGGGCAATTAGCAGAAATAACATGATATTTGGGGTCAGATTGGGCTGAACGTTCGATGACATATTAAACTGAGTGTCCCAGCAATCACCCTTGCGACTCATGCTTTGCTGAATCCTATGCCGGCCAAGTAATGCACGATAGTCGGCTGACGCATAGGTTGAACCCTGGTCCGAGTGCAAAATTGCCGGCCCAGATCCACGTCGACTGATCGCGTATGGTGCAAATATTCGAACGAACCGTATGATATTGTTATCAGACAATATTACGGATAATCTGTTCGAGCAATGACCCCTGTCATACAACCCTTCCACCTACTCGTAATCGCCCTGGCCGGTTGGCTTAACCGCCACCAACAGGCGGTCATCGACTATCTTATAGAAGAGAACCGTGTTCTCAAGGATCAGCTCGAAGGGCAGCGACTTCGGTTCACCGACGAACAACGGATACGGCTGGCCGTGAAAGCCAAGGCCCTTGGTCGCCGGTTACTTGATGAAATAGAGACGCTTGTGACGCCAGATACGCTTCTTGCCTGGCACCGTAAGCTCATCGCGAAGAAGTGGACCTATGCCAGGCAGGGACCGGGTCGACCCCGCGTCGCACAAGAGATCACCGATTTGGTACTCCGCATGGCGAGGGAGAACGTCTCCTGGGGTTATGACCGAATCCAGGGCGCACTCGCCAATCTCGGTCACATTGTTGCACCGAACGCGGTCAAGAATATCCTGAAAAGGCATGGCATAGAACCGGCGCCAGAGCGAGAGAAACACACCTCGTGGAAGACGTTCTTGAAAGCACATTGGGACGTGATGGCTGCCACGGATTTCTTTACGGCTGAGGTCTGGACGCCCCGCGGACTGGTGACCTATTACGTATTGTTTATCATCAATCTTTCAACGCGTTCCGTACATATTGCCGGGGTGAGCGCGGCCCCCAACGGTGTATTCATGAAGCAGGTAGCCCGCAACCTGACAGACGTGGGTGACGGTTTTCTTTTAAACAGTCGGTACCTCATCATGGATCGCGATACAAAATACACGAAAGATTTCAGAGGCCATCTGGATCGAGAGGGCGTGAAGCCTGTTCGATGCCCGGTGCGAGCGCCCAACTGCAACGCATTTGCAGAACGATTTGTGCGTTCTATAAAAGAGGAATGCTTGGATCACATGATCCTTTTCGGCGAGGCTTCCCTGCGCCGGGCACTCAGAGAATATGTTGTGCATTATCAGGCCGAACGTAATCATCAGGGTGTTGGGAACCGATTGCTGGAGCCACTTGCCTTGGTCAGTTCAAACGACGAGACAATTCACTGTCGTGAATGCCTTGGTGGTATGCTCAATTACTACCGTCGTGTGGCAGCTTGAAACCACACGCTCCATTTATTGCACCATACGGGCTTGGCGTCTTGTTCAAAACTCGACTATCAACAAACCGCATGAGTATTTTGACCACACGAGCACCACAATATATAGAGGGTGGAGGCGCTAGCTGACTACCCCGTAAATAAAAAAGGGGCTTTATAGCTGCAGCTCTTTCATGGCAGAGAAGATAGGGAAGGTTGCCTTCATTAACCAGACTGGTTAAGTGTTGATATCCAGACGATAAATAGCAATTCGCCACGGATAGGTTCGGCCAGTCAATTGTCGTGCAAGCATGGGAACAAACTTTCGCTGGACCAAGACACCGTTGTTGCTTGCCGGAAACCGTTCGGCGCCTGGTTCAATTCCTGATAATCAACAACCCCGCATGGTTTTTTACCGCGCGGATTTTCGTCGGCACTACGAAGTCACTACGTAAGGCGGCTGATATATCGTATATGTTATTGTAATAACTAATAAAATATATAGAATGCTCTGCCGTGTGAAGGCAGTGCTCTCCCGCTGAGCTAATCGCCCCGTGTTGCCGAGAATGAAACGCGGTGATTCTAGTGGGTTAAGTGACTGATGGTCAACGCCCTGCGGGGCGGGCAGGGCGTTTAGAGCTGAAGTTAGCTCTTTCTGCAGCATCCGCTGGCGAGCGCTGTAGCCACAATCAGTGCAACTGCAACCAGGGCGCCTACAATCGTAAATGCGTCGAAGATCATAATCTTCCCCTTGTATTAATTAAGAAACTGCTAATATAGTAAATTATAATAAATTAATATCAAGGGAACTTTAAGGAATAATATATAAGTATATGTATATGCACATTATATGCATATAGAAAAACCGCTCGGGTGGCTTGATTTTGGTTAAACGAGCTCTAAACGGTGCATGCGGCGCCACAGGGTACTGCGGTCAATGCCCAGCTTGCGGGCCGCTTCGGCACGGTTGCCATTACTGGCTTTCAGCGCATCCAGAATTTCCTGTTTGCTGTCTTCCAGTGGTGACGCTGTTGACGTAGGCACTGCTTCGGATTGACTGAATGCATTCCGCTTGCTGTTGTGATGATGGCGGATATCAAAGGGCAGGGAGCTGGCTTTTACCCGGCCGTTTTCGGCGAGGATCATGCCATGTTCCACGGCATTCGAGAGTTCGCGTACGTTGCCGGGCCACGGGTAATCCATCATCAGCTGCATGGACTCCTTGTCGCACTCAAGGTTGTCTGGATAGCCGCGACTGACTAGTTGGTCGCAGATGTAACGTATCAGCAGGGGAATGTCCCCGGGGCGGTCACGCAGGGCGGGAATTTCAACCGGTATTACCGCCAACCGGTAAAACAGGTCTGCGCGGAAGCTGCCGGCATCCACGAGTTCGCGTAAATTCTGGTTTGATGCGGAGATAATGCGGACGTCCACATTCACCGTTTTATCCGAACCGACCATCTGGAACGCCTGCTCCTCAAGGGCCTTCAGCAGCTTGGGTTGCAGGTGCAGGGGCAGCTCGCTGATTTCATCCAGGAACAGGGTGCCACCGTTGGCTGCCTGTAAGCGCCCATCGCGATCCTGTGTAGCGCCAGTGAAAGCGCCCTTTACGTGCCCAAACAGTTCGGATTCCAGCAGTGATTCGGGAATGGCGGCACAGTTGATTTCTACCAGCGGGGCATTGTGCCGCTCGCCGCGCCGATGGATCATGCGCGCCAGCAGGCTCTTGCCGGTACCGGATTCGCCCTGTAGCAGAACGGAAGCCTTGGTGGGCGCAATGTGTTCCATCATCGCCGTAATCTCGATCATCCGTGGATCCTGGGTGATCATGCCTGATGTCTGGTTCTCGTTGAGAACAGCCTGCAGCCGGCGTTTGTCGGTGATGTCGGCCATGACCATCAGGCGTATCGGGTCAGGTTCGCCTGGCACCGGTACGCAGGTAGAGTTTACTTCGAGGAAGCGGGTCTTGCCGTTGCGGGTAATGCGCTGTTCGAATCGGTGCTGGTCAATTGTGGCCCGGCCAGCGACCAGGCTTCTGTTGGTCGGCGTGTTAAGGGATTTCTGCAAATCGATCCCGGTCGATTTTTGTATGCCGCCTACCGAGTCAAAATCCGGAAACCCCAGCAACTCGTCTGCAGCAGGATTGTGAAACAGGATCTTGCCTTTATAGTCGGTCAGTATCACGCCTTCATGGATGTGTGAAATGACGGCATCCATCAAGGGTGTGAATTGTTCGAGTGCATTCACCTGGCGCTTTCCTCCCACTTCTCTTTATTGTAGTGCTCGTCTATCACAGCCCCCTGTGACAACGGGATGGTGCGTGGCTCCGCTGGTATTATATAACTGTAATACATTACGGCCCTTTGATGGGAGTCAATCGTGCAACGCTTTTCTGTTGCAGTATCCCGAAAGTGTTGCGGCACCGTTGCAGGCGGCGATTGCGATTATCGAAATATATCGATATCAATAAGTAAAGATATAAAGTGTATGTCGGTTATTACCTCATTTGTTGCACCTATACATTCGGCCATAGTTGAAAAAAGTTAATTAAAACAATAAGAAAATCTATGGCATGTTCATTGCTGTGTTATTTGGTCAGAAATGTTCTGCCCAAGACGGATGATGTAAGAAATCTGCGGTCAGGACACACAAAAGTTAATTGTAAGTGTCTGAGGAGACAGCCGTGGCGTCACTAGGAAATTATCCGGTTACACGGGCGCGTGTTATTGCGCCAACTCGTCCGACATTCCAGCGGGGTGCCCACCGGCGTCTGGCCAGCCTGTTCTCGAGTGCGCTGCTTACCCTGTTACTGGGGTTCGTCGTTCCTTCTGCTTCCGCCCAGCAGGCACCCGCCGGGCAGATCGTTACCGTTGAAGCGAGCAGTACAGCCAACGCAGTAACGCTGGGTGGTACTGTGGTTGCGTTCAAACAGGTTATGTTAACGGCGCAGATCCCCGGGCGCGTGGACTTCCTGGCCGGCACCGAGGGTGACACCTTCAAAAAAGACGACATCCTGGTAGCCATCGACGATGATGACTTGCTGGCAAAACGCCGGGCTGCAATTGCCCAGCTGAACAACGCCAATTCCCAGATTTCCAATGCCCAGGTGCAATACAACCGCGAAATGTGGTCGCCGCAGAGCCGCAGCATTACGCGTTCCGGTGGCATGGGCATGCCATCAATGATGGATCAGATGTTCACGCAGCCATTTTCCCAGGCGATGCCGGGTAATATACGGCGGCGACCGCTACGTGGATCGCCAGGCTGACCTTTACAGCTCGGGTACGCAGCTGACGCAAGCCCGGAATCAGGCGCTTACTGCCCAGTCACAGATCGATGAGATAGACGCGAAGTTGCGCGACACGCGCTCGTTTGCGCCGTTTGACGGTGTCATTGTGCGCAAGCTGGTGGAGCAGGGCGATACCGTACAACCCGGTATGCCATTGATTGAATTTGCGGACCTTACTTACCTTCAGGTGGAGGTCGATGTCCCTGTACGGCTGATGGCGGGACTGGAGAAGGGCATGTTGATTCCAGTCAAGATCGACGTCGGTAACGTCCGCGTCGATGCACGCGTAGCACAGATCTTCCCGACTGCCGATGCCGTACGTCATACCGTCACCGTCAAGTTCGATCTTCCCATTGACGTACCGGGCGGCCCGGGTATGTACGCCGAGGTCATGATCCCTGATGTTTCTTCTGACGTCGCCAGTGTACCGGTAATCCCTGACAGTGCTGTGTTGTGGCGCGGCAGTCTGCCCGCCGTCTATGTGGCTACCGCGGACAATCGCAAGGAGTTGCGCCTGATTCGTTTGGGTGACTATGTCAGTGGCAACCAGGTGGCGGTGCTGTCTGGCCTGTCTGTCGGCGACCGTATCTACGCCACGCCGCCAGCTGATGCCTCCTCCGATTGGAGCAAAAATCCAAACTAGGTCGCTTTATATCTTGCCGTATCAACCGGACCACTAGCTCATGACGGAAAATACAGAAAACAACACCCAGCCGGAAAAGACCTTCGAAGAGCTGGAGGTTATAGATCGCGCTGAAGTAGAGGCCAAGCATCTTGGGATGGCAGGCCGCATCGCCTGCACGTTCATTGATTCGCCCATTTCGCCACTACTGATGTTGGCAACACTGTTCCTCGGTCTGCTCGGTTTGATGTTTACCCCGCGCCAGGAAGACCCGCAGATCTCGGTGCCGATGATCGATATTTTTGTGCAGTATCCCGGTGCATCTTCGGACCAGGTTTCCAGTCTGGTGACTGAACCGCTTGAACGCATCATGAGTCAGATTCCCGGAGTGCGTCACGTCTACTCGGCAAGCCAACGTGGTCAGGCGATCGTTACTGTGCGGTTCAGGGTCGGTGAGCCACTCGGTCCTTCCATCGTTAAGGTGCATGACAAAATCCAGTCCAATATGGACAAAATTCCCCCGGGTGTGTCGCCGCCGCTGGTGAAGCCCAAGGGTATTGACGATGTCGCTGTCGTCACGGTAACCCTGTCCTCCGATTCGGTTGATGATGCTGCATTGCGTACCCTGGGGGTCGATGTCCTGCAGCGTCTGCGCGAAGTGCCTAATACCGGTGAGGGTTTTGTTGTCGGTGGCCGTGCTGAACAGGTGCGAATCGAAGTCAACCCGGAGCGTCTGGCAGGCTTTGGTCTTACACTCGATCAGTTGGCGCAGGCGGTCAATGCAGCTAACCAGCAGATGCAGGCCGGTTCTACCGAAGCCACAAACAGTGCATTTTCTGTGTATACCGGGGCTTTCCTGCGTACTGCCGACGAGATTTCGCGTCTTGTGATAGGCGCGCATGGGGGCACGCCTGTCTATGTGCGTGATGTCGCCCGGGTGGTGCATGGGCCAGAAGAAGCCAAGCAGATGGTGGGTTTCTACACCGGATTGGCTGCCGATGAAGATATTGTCGCTGCAGACGGTGAGCCCGCGGTCACCATTGCACTGGCGAAGAAGGAAGGCACCAATGGTGTCACCGTGGCCAACGATATTCTGGACAAACTGGAGACGCTTCGCGGCCACCTTATACCTGACAATGTGCGCGTCAGTATCACACGCGACTATGGTGCAACGGCCAATAACAAGGTCAACGAGCTGTTGGCAGCGTTGTTTGAAGCGGCTATCGCCGTGGCAATTCTGTGTCTGATCGGGTTGGGCCTGCGCGCTGCGTTTGTGGTTATTACGGTTATACCGATCGTTATCCTGATTACTGTGTTTTCCGCCTGGGTACTGGAGTACACCATTGACCGTGTCAGCCTGTTCGCGCTGATTTTCTCTATTGGTATTCTGGTTGACGACGCTACGGTGGTAGTGGAAAACATTTTCAGGCGCTGGATGGACGCCGGGCGCACTACCGTCGGCATTGCCATCGATGCGGTGCGTGAAGTGGGCAACCCGACCATTTTGGCAACGTTGACAATCATTTCAGCACTGCTTCCCATGGGTTGGGTCAGTGGCCTGATGGGCCCCTATATGCGCCCGATCCCTGTGCTGGGTTCCGCAGCCATGTTCTTCTCTCTGGTTGCAGCGTTCGTCTTCACACCCTGGTTCGCTATCCGTGTACGGCCGAAAAGTGTGAATGCGTTCAAGAAAGCCGAAGAGCGCGAGAAGCGCACTCATGAAATTATAGGCAAGGTTTACGAGCCCATTATTCGACCGCTGATAAACAATCGTAAACTCGGTATTCTGTTCCTGGTTAGCATTATTGGTTTAACAGCTGCAGTCTGTTCCCTGTTCTATTTCAAAGTGGTAGCAGTGAAGATGCTGCCCTTTGATAACAAGCCCGAGTTCAATGTTGTGATCAATATGCCGGAAGGCACTGCGCTTCCGGTTACGGCCAATGTAGCGCAACAGTTGACTGCAAAGCTCCGTGCCGAAATGCCCGAAGTCACTGCGATGCAGAGTTATGTGGGCACTGCTTCACCGTATAACTTTAACGGTCTGGTTCGCCACTATTATCTGCGACAGCAGCCATGGACAGCTGATATCCAGGTGATGTTGCTCGATAAGGATGATCGGGACCGTTCCAGTCATGAGTTGTCGGTTGCCGCGCGCGACATGCTGGTGCCGTTGGCTGAGCAACTGGGCGCACGCATCCAGGTAGTTGAAATGCCGCCAGGGCCGCCTGTGCTGCAAACTGTTGTGGCGGAAATTTACGGGCCTGATGAAGCAACACGTCGTCAGACGGCACGCGATATGGAAGCGATGTTCCAGGAAGTGGAAGGTCTGGTAGATGTCGATACTTATATGGCTGACTCCTACACCTACCTGCAGTTTGAAATCGATCGCGAGAAAGCTACCCGGATGGGTGTGAGTGTCGCAACCATTAACCGCAACCTGGGCATGGTGATGGGCGGCCACCGCCTGGGTGACGTTAAACGTGCTGCGCCACTTGAGCCTACCTATATCGTTTTGCAGGCACCACTGGCAGTGCGTTCACAAATAGCGCGGTTGTCGAATCTGCCGATTCCAACCGAAGATGGCCAGACCATTCCACTGGGCGAACTTGGTCATTTCACCGCGCACCAGGAAGACCCCATTATCTATCACAAAGACCTGCGCCCGATGGAATATGTTACTGGCGAAATGACCGGTCGTCTCGGCGCACCTATCTATGGCATGTATGGCGTCGAGGATATGCTCGAAAACTACACGGCACCAGACGGCGTGCAGATTACCGGTATGCCGATGGGGCTTCTTGGTCCCCCGGATACCGATATGCAGTCCGGTTTCGAATGGGGTGGTGAATGGACAGTGACCTACGAGACGTTCCGTGACATGGGATTGGCGTTCTGTGCAGCCATGCTGTTGATTTATGGGCTCATCGTACTGGAGTTCCGTGATTACGCCATCGCTGGCCTGATTATGGCGCCAATCCCGCTGACCTTGATCGGAATCATTCCCGGGCACTGGATTATGGGTGCAGAATTTACGGCAACATCCATGATCGGAATGATCGCGCTGGGTGGCATTATCGTGCGCGTTTCCATACTGATAGTTGAGTTTGTAAAGATTGAAGTCAGTAAAGGAAAGAATATTCGCGAAGCCGCGGTTGAAGCTGCAAAAACCAGGTTACGACCGATCCTGATTACCTCGTTGACGTTGATGGCGGGTGCCGGGGCGATCATAACTGACCCTATCTTTAACGGCATGGCGGTTACCCTGATGTTCGGTACCGGTGTGGCGACGCTGTTCACCTTGGTCGTTATTCCCATGGGCTGTATCAGCGCAGAGAAACGCTTCAAGCCACATGGCTGTGATGCACTCGAAGAAAAAATAAAAGAGGAAGATCAGGCGGCAGGAAAGCAAGTCTGACGGGGCGGAATAGACGCAGGATCTGAATGAGAACAGTAACTGTCTCGATATAGCGCATGGCGCGGAGGATATAAAGTGACCAATACATTGAATACAGATAGTTCGAAAACCTGGCGCCGTGCACTATTGGCGGCAACCATGTCTGGCGCATTGTTAAGCCCGACTGCACAGGCGGAGCCAGATGCTCCCGCTGCTGCGCCACCACCCCCGCCCGGGCCGTACTCATCGGGCATCGCTCCTCCACCGCAGTTTCGTCCCGACTCGGAACTTGGTGGTGCAGCCGGCGCTTATCCCCAGGGTATGCCGCAGAACTTTCCGGACAGGCAGCAGGGTGCTCTGACTCGTCAACAGTTTATGAACGAGCAGGAAGTGCGCCGCAAGGAAATGGAACAGGCCTTCAAGGAACACCAGGCGGAAATGGAAAAGCAGGCTGCCGATATGCAGAAACGAATGGATGAGCAACAGGCCCAGGCCGAAGCGGAGTTCAAGCAGCAGCAGGCTGCAATGCCAAGCCCTCCGGGGCAGCAGCAGGTGCCGAGCCGGGAAGAAAGGCAGCAGCAGTGGGAACAACGCAAGGCTGAACAGGACAAGGCATGGGAACAGCAGAAGGCCGAACAGTCCAAGCGCTGGGGACAACAGAAAGCTGAACGTGAAAAACGGATGGAGCAGATGACTGCTGAACGCGAACAACGCCGTCAGCAGATGGAGGCCGAGCGCAAGCAGTTTGAGCAACAGCGGCCGCAGTTCAGACCGGAAACCGAAACAGCTGCAGTAGAAGTGGCCCCGGTACAGCAAGCGCAGCCTGCTGCGGTTCAGCCACAGGTGCCGGCCTACGGTTATCCGCAACAGCCGCATGGCTACGGATACGGATACCCGCCACCACCTTATGGTTACGGAGCGCCTGGATGGGCCTATCCGGCTTATCCGCCGCGCTAACAGGTATGTGCTGACAGATTCATCATGAACGCACCAGAGACACATGTGAGGCCGACCGAATCCGGTAGTGATACCACTACCGGAACGGCGCCGCCCCCACCGCCACCGCCACCACCAGCAGGGTTCTGGAAACTGCATCACCTGGTGATTGGGTTGGTTGTACTGGTAGTCCTGGTGATGATGATGCGTGGCTGCGGCAGTGATGAAGATGAGTCCGAGGCTGTGTCATCAGTCGAGAATGAGCAACCCCGGCAAGCGATAGTGGTGCAGATTCCGGCGAGTCAATTGCCGCCACAACAGTCAGTAGATCCGCGCACAGATCTACGGTCGCAACAGCAGCATTATGGTTATGCGCCGCAGGTCGCACCACAGGTGCTGCAGCCAGCGCCGCCTGCCGCACCCAGCAGTAATCCGTGGTCAACGCGGACACATCCGCAGAGCTATGGCAGTGCTCAGCCTCAACATTGGGGTCAGCCGCAGCGGAGTCGACCGCAGACGTATGCGCAGCCACCGGCAGCCAGTTCGCAGTACCGACCGCTTGAGCAGCCGCAAGTAGCGGCACCTGCGCCGGTACCGGTACGTCCCGCGCCTCAGACGCAGTACTACCCGGTGGCGCCTTACGACAGTTTGTCCGGCAGTAGTTTTGGTGCACCGGCCTATCCGTATGGCGGTGCGTATCCCGGGCAGTATGGTGCCGGGCATGTACGGGGTGCCGGGTGGTGTTTACGCGCCGGGTGGCGTACCGGGTATCGGCTGGCCTGGGTACTACAGGTAACGCGGTGGAGATAAAGCAGTAACAGTTACGAAAGTTATGTACGTGCTTACGAAGAACGTTGTTCCCCTCGTTTTTCGTAGCCTTGGCAACAAAACAGGGGAGCAACAGGATGTACGGATGGTCCGTACTTCGTTTTTCAGTTCAGATCGAGAGGACACTGAGATGATTAAATTTAACAAAACCGTTCTTGCAGCAATGCTTGCTGGTGCTACTGCACTGACAATGAGTTCCGCACAGGCCTGGTGGGGCCCCTGGAACAACAATGGCTATGGCGACAGAGGCTGGGGTAACAATGGCTGGGGCGACGGCATGGGTGACATGTTCGGCGACGGCGACTTCGACATGAACTTCAGCGGTCGTGGTTCCGGTCGTGGTTATGGTCGTGGTTATGGTCGTGGTTATAACGACTACTACAACCGTCGGCTATGGCGGTTACGGCGACCCCTATGGCGGTTATGGTCCTGGCTATGGTTATGGTGGTCCTGGCTATGGCGCTATGGTGGACCTGGCTATGGCGCACCTTATGGCGCACCTTATGGCGCACCTTATGGCGCAGCACCGGCAGCTCCTGCGGCACCGGCTGCACCTGCTGCCAGGTAAGTTTGGCTTCCGGGGGACCGGTCTGCGCTCCGGCGCAGGTCTGTCCACCCGGACATTTTCAGATCTTTGTGGAGATTTGCTCATGAAACGGGCTGCAAGGATTGTCTGCGCGATAGGTTTTTGCCTGTCTGCTGCGGCGTCAGCCGATTCAAACGTGCAGTTCTCCGCTCAGGCGGTCCAATCCGCACCTGATGGACAGTCCCGAGAGGCAAGTATGTACGTCGGTGACAACCAGGTGCGAATGGAACACAAGCGAGGCGATGCTGACATGATTCAGATTTATGACATGAAGTCCAAGCGCGTCCTGGTGTTGGTGCCGCAACAAAAAGTCTATATGCAACGCGACTTGCCTGAAGGCGCAGCAGTCAATCCAATGCTGCCACAGGAGAAAGCATAATCCTTGCGCTGCATTTCCGGATGCCAGCTGCAAGCAGCTGGGTAGCGAATCAGTTTACGGCCGATCCGTATCAAAGTGGGAGGTTGCTGTAGTACGAGAAGGCAAGACCCTGCGTAGCCTTCACTGGATTGATGACGAGCGCTCTATGCCACTGCGTGATGTCTGGCCGGATGGCTCGGTAAGCGAACTGAAACTTACCGGCATGGAAGTTCTGGACGGGCGTAAAACAGAAAGTTGGCAGAGAACAATGACCGATGCGGAAGGGAAGCAGAGTACGTCGAAGCAATGGTATGACCCTGAGCTGCGGATTATTACCCGCGAAGAACTGCCTGGTGGTTTTTACCGGGGGTTGAAGAGTATCGAGGTAGCACCGCAACCGCCAGCGCTGTTTACTGCGCCGGCTGATTATAAACGCGTTGAGGCTCCCGCATCCGGACAACAGTGAGACAGATGATGAAAATGCTTCAGAAAATTCTCAGTCATGGTTTGTTGATCGCGGTTATCGTGGCGGCATTCTTTCTTTACACCAATCGAGCCGAGCTGCTACCAGAATGGTTTGGCAAGGCCGAGACAGCACAGACGGCCCGTATAGATGAGCGCGCCTCGGTGCAGCCAGTTGAGCCGGGTGTAACGACTCCGTTAACCAGTGCCGGGGGCAGCACTGGTCTGACGACTGATAAAGCGGCAACCGTGTCTGTGGAGCCTGAAGTTTCTGCAGCCAGGCAAGCAGCGATTGAGCCGGCGCCAGTTTCTGCACCGGAGCCTGAGGCGGTCACCACTTTCCGACCCCTGGATTCCGGAGAGCAGGATGCCGGTGCTGCGGGCATCAAGGCGGCCGATGCACCAGAAGCAGTGGCGGCTCCCGCGTATCGTCCCCTGCCGAATGAAAAAGTTGATAAAAACGTTGTAGCAGCCGGCGAAGCCGATGCTGGCGTTAGTGAAGTGCCTGCAGAACCTGTGCAGCCAGCAGAGCAGTCTGTAGATTCGAAGCTGACAGATCAGGAGCCGGTTCCATCGGAACAACCGGCTGCCCCGGAAATCTCCGATGTTGCAGCAGTGAATGCCGCCAGCGACAAGCCAGGAGGAAAAACGGTGCAGCAACAACTGGAAGAGGCACGGCAGCTCTACTGGCAGAAAGATGTCAGTGCGGCCACAGAGGCTTATGAGGCGTTAGGCCGCGACTATCCCCGAGATGCAGATATCTGGGGTGAGATCGGTAACTTTTATTACAGCATTCAGCAGTCGCAGCCGGCAGGTATGGCGTACTACCGCACTGTCTCGTTATTGATAGACAAGGGCGATACACAGAAAGCACGCCAGTTGCTGGGCGTGCTCTACGAGCTGGATGCCGACCGTGGCCGTGAACTGGACGCGCGTTTGCAGCAGTCAGCCAACTGACCCGCACCATAAACAAGAGCATGTCGGAGTATTGCTAGGTGGCGGAACAAAAAGACAATCAGAATGCGGATAGTGAGAGCCCGGAGGGCGAGGCTACCGTTAAGGAAGCTGCGCTAGAAGCCGAACACCGCGTCGCAACCGATATGGCCATGTATATGAGCCAGTTTGCGCGCAGCTTTGAAGCCAGTGCGCGTCGGTGGGAGCTGGTGGTTTATCCGTCTATGCTGGCCTTTATTATTCTGGCGGCATATGGCTTCTTCCTGATCTACAAGCTGACCGATGATATCGGCAAGATCACGGTGCAGATGGGGGATATCCAGCACAGTATGGTGAATATAAACAAGAACTTTTCATCGACCACGAATAACATGAACACTGTCGCCAAGAACATGGTGAAGATTACCGGTTACATGAAACAGATGAGCCATGATATCAAGGAGCAAAATGCCGCTATGGGTGCCATCGTGATAACCATTCGGGATATGAATGAGTCGGTGGACTCCATGGCCTACACCATGCATAACATGAGTTACGACACGCGGGTCATGGGCCGGAATATGGAGGATGTCTCCGGCCCAATGCGTTTTATGAATGACTTTATGCCCTGGTGACGGGGCCTAAGAGATACAATCATGCCTAGACCAGACAAGACCGTAAGAAAACGACTCAAGAGTCTCGAGCTGCACCTTAAGGAAGAGAATCCGGTGCTCGTTTCAGCTATCGATGGATTTCGGCGGCTGTCGGGTATTGGATACGCCACGGGCCTGCTTGATACCAGCGAATCCTACGCCACCCAGATATCCTGGTGGCCACTGGTTTCGGTGCTGGGTACTTTCTCGGCCGGCAAGTCGACTTTTATCAATCAGTTCCTTACGTTCCCGTTACAGGATACTGGCAACCAGGCCGTGGATGACAAGTTCACCGTGGTTTGTTACAGCGGTGAGCGTGACGCGCGTACCTTGCCTGGGCTGGCCCTGGATGCCGATCCACGGTTTCCCTTCTACCGCACCAGTGAAGAACTCGAAAAGGTCGAGACCGGCCAGGGTAATCGTATCGATGCGTATTTGCAGCTGAAAACCTGCAATAGTGAAAATCTCAAAGGCCGCATCGTAATCGATTCCCCCGGATTTGACGCCGATGAACAGCGTTCAGCTACCCTGCGCCTGACCAATCATATTATTGATCTGTCCGATCTGGTGCTGGTGTTATTCGATGCCCGCCACCCGGAGCCGGGTGCCATGAGCGATACCCTGGCTCACCTTGTTGGTGCCACCAAGGATCGCGCCGACAGCAGCAAGTTCATGTACATCCTTAACCAGATCGATACCACTGCGCGTGAAGACAATCCGGAAGAGGTGGTCGGTGCCTGGCAGCGTGCGTTGGCGAGAGAAGGTCTTACGGCCGGACGTTTCTACAGTATTTATGACCCCGAAGCTTCTGTGCCAATCGATGATGAATCCTTGCGCCGGCGCTTTGAATGGAAACGCGACCAGGATCTCAGCGAGATTCTCAACCGTATAGACCAGGTCAGTGTTGAGCGGGCCTATCGGATTATCGGTGCGTTGGAGAAGCGTGCTGAGGAAATTGAAGAGTACTACATTCCCCAGATCCGCGAACTGATCGCCCGCTGGCGAAAACGGGTATTGATCTGGGACGGAGTCTGGCTGGCGCTGGCGGCTGTCCTCGCTGTTGGCAGCCGTTTTTTGCCGCCATCGGCGCTGGCAAGCATAGATGCAGCCATCAGCAAACTATCAACAGATACCTTGCTGGCTATAGGTGCTGGCGTAATTGCTGTTGGACTGGCGTTATATCTGCATTTCCGTTCACGTCGCTGGGCAGCCGACCAGGTTCTGCGGGAAATTCCCCGTGATTATGTCGGTGAAGAGTCGGATCAACTGACGCGCGCTTTTAAGCGGAATATTCGCGTCTGGCGGAGTATTTTTGATCCGGATCCTGCTGGCTGGAATGGGCGTAGCCGTCGGGCGCTCAAGCAGATTATCAGCGGTGCCAATCGTCTGGTGCAAACACTTAACGACACCTTCACCGATCCTTCCGGCAAACGGCCACGTGTGGAGGTGGCCGAAGAAGTTGTGGAAGCAAGGCCCGCGGTAGTCAGCGGCGAAGTGATCCCGCGCGGGGAAACCGTCTGAGGTGGCCCATGAGCTGTCGTCCATGGTTACGAGTACTGCTGCTGACAGGGGCGCTGATCGTCCCCGGCCTGGTATCTGTTAACGCCGCTGCCTGGGTCACCAGCCCCGCTGGGGTGCCTATGCGGCAGGACTTGCCCAATGGCATTGATCTGCTGGAATCGAGTCTTTACTGGTTACAGGACATGTCAGGCGTCGACGACCCTCGCGATCCTGCGGCCATTATCAGCCTCATGGAAGACCAGGCGGCGCGGTTTTTCGATTTCTCCTACATGGCCTACCTGGTTGCCGGCCCGAGTTATACCCGCTTGAATGTGCTCGAGCGCAGTCATTTCCAGAACCGCATCCGTGACCGGTTGTTCTCCGGGCTGGCCTATAAAATGGGTATGCAAAGTTCGCGCTTGCCGCGTTTCCGCCCGGTCATGCCGGTGCAGACCAGCCTGTGGAGCTGGACCGCCGGCGGCGAGTTCTATCACCGGGGTGGCCCCAATATTCGCCTCATCTTTCACTTCTACATGACACCACGCGGCTGGCGTATTTACGATGTCACCAGCAATGGTATGAGTGCTGTGGCCGGACTGCGGCGCAGCTATTTCGCCAACCTGTTCGACAAGTAGGGCCTTCAAGCCACCTTTTTGTGAATCGAGGCGCGGGTAGGCTGTACTTCCGGGGTCTCCATCAATGGTCTCGCCGCATAGGCAGCCGCGCCGGTTCCGGCTACAATGCGCGCTTCATTTCTGGCCCCGACGAAGGAAGTCATGACCGTTCGTACCCGCTTTGCCCCCAGTCCCACCGGCTACCTGCATATTGGCGGCGCCCGCACCGCGCTGTTTTCCTGGCTGTATGCGCGTAAACACGGTGGTCAGTTCGTTTTGCGTATCGAAGATACCGACCTGGAGCGCTCCACGGCCGAATCGGTTAACGCCATACTTGAAGGCATGACCTGGCTGGGCCTGGACTACGACGAGGGGCCGTTCTACCAGACCGAACGCTTTGACCGTTATGCGGAGGTTATCCAGCAGTTGATGGATAACGGGCATGCCTACAAGTGTTACTGCTCGAAGGAGCGGCTGGAAAAATTACGCGAACAGCAGATGGCCAACAAGGACAAGCCACGCTATGACGGTTGTTGCCGGGATGGCGCTGAAGCGCCAACGCCCGATGCGCCGTTTGTGATCCGTTTCCGCAATCCACAGGACGGTGAAATAGTGGTCGATGACCAGGTCCGTGGCCGGGTGGTATTTCAGAACAGCGAACTCGATGATCTGATTATTGCGCGCAGCGACGGTTCGCCTACCTACAACCTGACGGTGGTCGTTGATGACAGCGATATGAACATCACCCACGTGATACGCGGTGACGATCATCTCAACAATACGCCTCGCCAGGTCAATATCCTCAGGGCGCTGGGTCTGGATGTTCCAACCTACGCGCATGTACCCATGATTCTCGGCAGCGACGGCAAGCGCCTGTCAAAGCGCCATGGTGCAGTTAGCGTAGTCCAGTACCGCGATGAGGGTTACCTGCCTGAAGCGCTATTGAACTACCTGGTGCGCCTTGGTTGGTCGCATGGTGATCAGGAAGTGTTCTCCATCGATGAAATGGTCGGGCTGTTTGATATTGATGCCGTCAACAGGGCAGCTTCGGTGTTCAACGACGAAAAGCTGCTGTGGTTGAGTCAGCAGTACATCATTAACAGCAATCCCGAGCACATTGCCAGGCATTTGGGTCACCAGCTTGGCTTGTTGGGGATCGATCCGACTGACGGACCGGACATATTGGAAGTTGTAGCCGCGCAGCGCGAGCGTGCATCGACCCTGGTGGAAATGGCCAGTATCAGCGCATTTATCTACCGGGATTTTGAAGAATTTGATGAAAAAGCGGCCAAGAAAAACCTACGCTCCGCAGCCAGGGAGCCGCTTGAGAAACTGCGTGCCGGTCTGGCACCGGTTGAAAGCTGGTCACCTGAAAATGCATACCAGGTCGTAAAGGATGTGGCGGAAGCACTTGATCTTAAAATGGGTAAAGTGGCACAGCCCCTGCGGGTAGCGATTGTCGGACGTGCCGCTTCACCCAGCATCGATGTCACCCTGAACCTGGTAGGACAGGCCGCCAGCCTGCGGCGCATTGACAAGGCATTGGCTTACATTGATCAGCGTGAGGCACAGGGATAAACCACATGAGCGAAGAAGTTACGCCACAGCCATCGAACTTTATCCGCGACATTATCGATGCCGATCTTGCGGCAGGAAAAAATGAAGGTCGGGTAGCGACGCGTTTTCCCCCAGAGCCCAACGGTTATCTTCACATCGGTCATGCCAAGTCGATTTGCCTGAACTTCGGTATTGCCAATGACTACCAGGGACATTGCAACCTGCGTTTCGACGATACCAACCCGCACAAGGAAAATATCGAGTTCGTCGAGTCTATCCAGCAGGACGTACGCTGGCTGGGCTACGAATGGGGCGAACAGGTGTATTACGCCTCGGACTATTTTGACAAACTCCACGACTGTGCCGTCGAGCTTATCAGGCAGGGCAAGGCATATGTCTGTGACCTTAATGCCGAAGAAACACGCGCCTACCGCGGCACATTGAAAGAAGCGGGCAAGAACAGCCCGTTCCGTGACCGAAGCGTAGAGGAAAACCTGGATCTGTTTGCGCGCATGCGCCAGGGCGAGTACCAGGACGGCGAAAAAATACTGCGCGCGAAAATCGACATGGCATCACCCAATATGAACCTGCGTGATCCGGCCATTTACCGGATACGCCATGGCGTCGTGCATCACCAGACCGGTGAAGCCTGGTGTATTTACCCGATGTACGATTTTACGCATTGCCTGTCAGATGCCTTTGAAGGCATCACGCACTCGCTATGCACACTGGAGTTTGAAGATCACCGGCCCCTGTACGACTGGTTTCTCGACCAGCTCGATGTGGGTTGCCACCCGCAACAGATCGAGTTTTCCCGGCTGGAATTGCAGTACACCGTTACCAGCAAGCGCAAGCTGACACAGCTGGTAGAAGAGGGTTTTGTTGAAGACTGGGATGATCCGCGTATGCCGACCATCGCAGGCATGCGCCGCCGTGGTTACATGCCTTCCTCGTTGCGCGAATTCTGTTCACGCATAGGCGTGACAAAATCGTATAACAATATAGAAATGGGTGTGCTGGAAGACTGTGTGCGTGAAGATCTCAACAAGCATGCACCGAGACGCATGGCGGTACTGCACCCGCTGAAGGTTGTGATTACCAATCTGCCCGAAGGCACGACGGAAGAATTGCAGGCGGCCAATCACCCGCAGGACGAATCCATGGGTACGCGCAAGGTACCGTTCACCCGGGAGATCTTCATCGACCGTGAAGACTTTCGTGAAGAAGCCTCGAAAAAATTCAAACGGCTGGTCACTGATGGCAACGTGCGTTTGCGCAATGCTTATGTGATTCACTGTGACGAAGTGATCAAGGGTGCTGACGGAGAGATCATAGAACTGCATTGCAGCTACAACCCCGATACGCTGGTCAACAATCCGGAAGGGCAGAAGGTCCGTGGTGTTATCCACTGGGTGTCAGCCGAGCACGGTATTCCCGCCGAAGTACGACTCTACGATCGACTGTTTGTCCACCCCAACCCGGACAAGGCAGAAGAGGGCAAGGCGTTTACCGATTTTATCAATCCCGAGTCCCTGCGCACCCTTACCCACTGCGTGCTCGAAAGCAACCTGGCCGAGGCGACGGCAGGCGAGCAGTTCCAGTTCGAACGGGAAGGGTATTTCTGCGTAGATCCGGATCACAGCCGCGACCGGCCGATCTTCAATCGCACCGTAACCCTGCGTGATTCCTGGGCCAAGCTGGAAAAGCAAAAGGTCTGATAAATTATCCAATTAGACCATGTTAGCCGGTATTAATATTGACAGTGAATTGCCGCTCCGGTAAAGTCCGCGGCTTCGCTTTTGGGGCTATAGCTCAGCTGGGAGAGCACTTGCATGGCATGCAAGGGGTCGGCGGTTCGATCCCGCCTAGCTCCACCAGATTCGCGGGTCGCGGCCCGTGAAAAGCCGGTGAAATGAAATGGCGCGCGTGGGTCGTTACACGGTCTACTTCGGGATCATACTGATCGCAGCTGGATTGATTGGTGGGTTCCTGGCGCTGTTTCGGGACGCCGATAGCCTGGCTGTGAATATTTTGATTCTGGTACCGCTGGGGTTTGTCGCCCTGTTAACCGGTACCGTAATCGCCCAGCTGGCAACACCGCGAGACAAGCAGTAAAAACTTGTCCCCATCGTCTAGAGGCCTAGGACACCGGGTTTTCATCCCGGCAACAGGGGTTCGACTCCCCTTGGGGACGCCATCTTATCCCCCAGATTGATGCCGATACGGTAATTGATCTGGCATTCATGAGTGGCCGGGTCCAGCGTGACCTGGCCAATCACGTTAGACAGGAAGTCCTTAAGGGCCTCCCGGCTCAGTGATTCCATATTCTCGGCAATCCCGCGCAGAAATTGCTCGATTTTGGTCTCGGAGATGTCGTCGAGCATCGACGCGGCGGTATATTCGGTCTCCAGACGCCTGATCTCGGACAGCAGGGCATTTCGGGCACGTTCCAGCTTGTCCACTTCACGTAGGGCAGGGTGCCGGATTCTCCAGATCGGACGCCATTTCCATCATTTTCGATATGCGATTCTCGAGTTCCGCAACATCCGCGCGCTGGCTCTGTGCCGGATCTGTCCGGTGCGCCTCTCGGTACTTGATGGCCTCGCGGGTAAGCTGCTTGACGAATTCTGGCGATCGCAGGTCCTTCATGAGCTGATCGAGCACTGCTTGCTCCAGTCGTTTTTGACAGACTTTTCGGTTTTCCGTAGTCGACTTGGCCTTGGTCGCGTATCTCTCTCTACCATCGCCATGCCAGGGGTCGCCTTTCGGGGTCTTGAGTATCCCCGTGAGCAGATAGCTGGCCGGTGTTCTACGGCTTCTTGAGTTCGAACTTTGCTCAAGCTGAGTCAAGATTAGCCTCAGCTTCTTCGGTTGTGATCAAGGCTTCATGGGTGTTTTCAGTAATCACCCATTCCGATCGAGGCCGACGCTTGGTACCGCCCTTATATCCTGATCCCCTTGTATTTTCATTGCGAACATTCCAGACGGTGTGTCCAGCATAGGTCAATGCGTTCCATTCGATGCCAACTGCGCTCGTCTGTGCGATGCCTAAATCGAGTTCGTCGAGAATCCGCGTTCTTGAAATGCCCTGGGCACGCATCTTGAGGTAGCGGGTAATCACCGGCGCCTCTGTATTGGGCTCCAGTTTGGATTTGGTGACCGCTTCACCTTCTCTCATGGCGCCGGTTGGTATTTTTACCAGTTGATAGCCCTTGGGAGGACGGCCTCCTGCCCGGTACCCCTGACGTACATTCTCTGCCATTCCAGCCAAGCCCTTTTCTTTGGACATGAGGCTGTGAAGCTCGTCGAAAACCTCCATGACGCCGACTATCACCATATCGGCGATCGGATCAGATTCAGGAAGTTTGGAATAGAGGATCTGTATATTCCGCTTCTTGGCTTCGTGTTTGAAGACCTGAGCCATGTACCGTCGCCGGGAAAGGCGGCTGGTATCGACTACCAGTAGCGTGGTCCAGGTGCGGGATGACGATTTCAGGTCGAAGAGTAAACGCTGGAAGCCTGGACGATTCTCGTCTTTAGCAGATTCCACAACATCTGAGTACTCTTTGACAACGATGATACCCTGACTAGTCGCCAGATTCTGGAGTTCCCGGCGTTGGGCATCGATGGAGACGTCTTTCCGATCTTTGCTGGACCGCAGATAGATCGCCGCTGTTTTCGTTTCGTTCTTCATTGGACATTCCCTCCACCAGCAAGTTTAGCACGTGGCTGGCGGCGACCTGAACGTCCGGTTTGCCTAATGAAGGCAGCATCTTGATTTTAGATCTGTTGGTCACTAAGCCGACTCGAGAAAGGTCCAATTCGTTGCACTGACTGCGAAAACAGGTATGAACAAACTCTAGCGAGACAGCGTGCAATAGTCTCTTCCGAAAGCGACCCGTTTTTGGGGGGCTTTTCTTCTTGAAATGACAGCGTAGCGGTGCGGTGTAAACGATTGCGATGCAATAAGGCTTGGTTCAAGACGCTTGTGGCGTATGGTCAGGCCGTGCGAGTTGAACTGTTATTCGAATATATCTGGGTATTGATCTTTTTTATACCAGTGCGCCAGATCAGTAAACGATGAGTGGCATCAAATGAGACAACTACTTGAGTGGAAAAGCGTGTTCAGTTCACAAAACAAGAAATAAATACGCGCAATAATGAGCGACCTTGGCAATTTGCTGTCATAGCGCCGAGGTGATCAGGAAATCAAGCGGGAAAGCCAGCTAGTTGGGTAATGCTTTCGAGCATATTTATTTCGGTTCCCACCGCTAACATGTGCAAGGAGGAAGTTCAGCGAGGAGAATCAGAAATGAAAATCGATTTTGCCAGCTTGAATCTGCAATACCTGATTCAGGTTCGGGACATTGCCCGTGAGGATCCCGACGTTGCAGCTCGACTGCTGGGATTGCCGCCGGAACTGGCCTGCCATTTGGCACAGGTACACAGTGATCAGCTGACAAAAATCGCTCAGATCAAGCTGCCCTTACTGGTAGCCCGTGGCGATACCGTGTGGTGGTGCCGACTGGTCAAAGCGCTCACGGAAGAGAACCCGGCAGAGATTGATGCCGTGCTCCAGGCCGCGAGTCTGGCTATGCTCACGTGAATGTTGCCGGTATTTCCACAATGGGTACGAATAATTCCAATAACCTGCCTGCTGTTGCCGCAGCCCCGAAGCGAGGCAAAGACCTACCTGGTGACCTCGAAATCGTAAACGATGCACGGAAGACGCTCGAAGCGGTTAAGTTGGTCCAACTGGGTGCGCGCGCTGCCTTGGTATGCCAATTGACAGGTCTCACAAAAAAGGTCGTTGGTCGGCTCTACCCACAGCTTACCGGTATGCCCTCGCCACCGGGGCAAGTACCGTTTACCGACACTTGGTACCTGAAAAGTAATCAACGCATGTTAGATGCGAATCTTGTGTGGCGCTTGTTTAATCAACTGGATCATGCAGAGCGTAGTGTGGCGAGTGTGTTAATCCACGGCTATGAGGCCTATCTCCAGATCACAGCTGCTCCGGCCCTGTCGCTGACACGCGCATTCTTTGTGCCCCGTCTGGTAACCATGCACATCTGGCACAAGCAGACCTGTGATCATTGCAATATGTCCTTCATTGCGCCAGGGGAACATGACGGCGCGACTTGCCCTGTCTGCATCGAGTACTTCAATCATCGGTGTCGTGTTTGTGGGACAGCCATTAAAAACCGAACGGCCGGACGGCGGAAAGCGGCCTGTTCTGATTGTTACGAAGGTCACAGGAAAGGTAGGAAACAGTTAGTTCAGGGTACCGCCAATGGCTGCCCTTGGAACTAGTGGTGAGCGATTACCTGTGGCTGTCGATGAGGCCAAGACGATGTTGCTGGATGTGCTTTCTATCAAACCCTATGAGCGAAATCCACGCCGTAGTGAGAATCCAGAGTACGACCGAATCAAAGCATCGATACGGGCTAATGGTCTCGATCAACCGCTGGTAGTCACCCGGCGTCCCGGCAACACGGACTATATCGTTCACTCTGGTGGTAATACCCGTCTTCTCGTGCTGAAAGAACTGCATGAGGAGACGGGTGATGAGCGATTTTCTCGTGCCCAGTGTTTATTCAAACCCTGGAACTGCGAATCGGACGTGCTGTTGGCCCATCTGCGGGAAAACGACCTTCGCGGTGGCCTGACCTTCATCGACAAGGCACTGGCCATCTTCGATATCAAACAACTCCTGGAAGAGGAACTCGATATCGGTGCACTGTCTCAAAGGCGGCTACAGGCCGCCCTGAAGATAGGCGGCTATGCGCTGAGTGATACGTTGATCTCACGAATGGGTTATGCCGTTCAGGTGCTGCTCCCACTCATTCCCCGGGCATTGAATGCAGGACTTGGCAGGCCACAGGTACAGAAGATACGCGCCCTGGATCGAGCGGCACGTAAAATCTGGGAACAACGCAGTATGGGTGACGAAGAAGTATTCAACCAGGTATTCGCATCGTTATGCCAGCGTTACGATGACCCTGACTGGGATACAGACCTGTTACGTTCAGCTATCGAAACCGAGATTGCTGAGCAGGCCGATATCAGTGTTCACACCCTCCGTGTGGAACTCGATGCTCAGATTGAAGGACGCGAGCTGACCATTCCTGAATTTAAAGATGACAATTCTGCGGAATCCGAAGACGACGAAACGGATTGGCTGGCCGATTCGGAATTGAATCCCGAAACTATGCGTAGCGAGCGGAGTTCTACCGAGTCCAATAGCCTGGACACACAAACAGAGTCACCCATCGAGACTCCACCGGCACATCCCAGAGTTCAACCGGATCCTGGACCAGAATCTGGGTCAGATTCTAAGCCGGTTCCCCTTGTAAAGGGTCTCCTCGATGACGAGCCGTCAGTCCCTGGGGATATCAAATCACTGCGTGCCCGGGCCTGGACGCTGGCAGCACGTCTGGCGCAACGCAATGGCATCAGTGAACTCGTAGAACCGCTATCCGGCAGGGGGCTTGGGTTCATTCTATGTGATGTGCCCGATTCCGCCCTGGCAGACCAGCTTGATGATGACAGCCTGAGTCAGGTCTCCATGGTCTGGTGGCAACTCGCTGCCTGTGCGGAAATGACCGTTGCACCCGTTGAAACCATTGTCGCCCTCTTGCCGGTAGAATCGATCCTGCGCCAGGCGCTCGAACAGCAGGACGCAGGTCTTCTGTTCAATAGTGTCTGGACGCTTGACCCGGGACACACCGGCTACCAGCTTTGGCGCCGGCTCGGTGATCAGGACTGGAGCGATCTACTCAATCTGATGAGTACTTACCGCCAGATACACCATCTGGCCGAATCATCCGGCATCCGGCTCTGGGAGTAAGGCATGCAGGGACTAAAGAATCTGATCTGGTGACTGCCATCCTGATGTATGCACTGCGCTGCCTGGCAGAAGGTGACCAGATAGCACTGCGTAACATGAACTTCGGTCCGCGCGAAATCGAAGCCCTGCGAGAGATGACACTGCAGTATTATCGGGTGGAGTCCTTGCGAGCGCATTGCCTGAGCATTGCGCTCAACCGTGAGGTCTATTGGCCCATGATGGACCACCTTCGGCAGCAGCGTGAGGCAGAAGAGACGCAACAGGCGCTGATCGTTGCGGACGCACCGCTGGAAATGATGCAAACGCTCTTTGGTATCCGAGGAGCCAAGGAGTATAGCCGCCTGCGCCGGACGCTATCGGTGAATCCCTCGGTCGGGCGTCCTCCGGATCCCGATGAGGAAAGTACCCCATCTGCTATGGCACGCATGGGAACGACAGGTTGACGGTGAA
>CAVWAK010000012.1:0-130320 GCA_963752745.1 uncultured Gammaproteobacteria bacterium | reverse complement strand
AAGGACTGCAGGTCATCATTCAGCCAGGTGCGTTTGACGCCATCACGCAGGTACAACTGGCCTTCACGTGCGGCAAAAAACGGTAATCGCGAGTGTCCATGATCTTTACCTTGAACTCGTCGGCATGTGCTGAATTGCGCTTCAGGGCGTATTCAGCGACGAGTGCGCCGACGATTTGTTTGTGGTTGGTCTGGATGAAGACGCATTTTTCCATGGGATTATACAAACCTGCTACAGGGAGTGACTGGTTAACCTATTATACTGGAAAAAAGTGTATTAAAAAATAAGTGCTTAGGAAAGAGTTGGGCGGCTTACGATAACCAGGTGCGGGCGTTTTCGTTTTGGCTTAGCCTGGTAACGCAAACGCTTGCGCAGTGCGCTCCACCAGCGTGCATGTAAGGGGTGGTGTTTGCCGCGGATGGTGAGTGTGGCGTCAAAATCGGTGGTAAAGGTGCGCGTGTCGGGCGTATTTTGGGGCGGCGGGAATCGGGCACAAAGTGGACATCGGAACGATAAACGCAATGGTAGCCGCTACACAGCGAAGCGTCCCAATGAGCGAATCGATCCCCGGGGCTCTGCCTTATCGGAGGCCGCGTAAAATTCCGCGAGTTCCCGACGATGGCCTGGGAAATTCGCGCCCAGCACCGCAAGCTGTTTGCATGAATACGGGCTGTTGGGTAAATACGCGGACACCCGGACCGAACCCGCCAACCTGCTAGTCGGAATGCTCAAGGAAGGACTCGCCAGGGTATCGTCAGCGATTACTGCTGTGCGAGGAGATGAGCCAGTGCACGTCGGCGTGATGCCTTCGAAGAACTAAAACGGGCTCCCGACCTGGCCCCTCCCGGCAAGCCGCCACTGAAACTCTTAGCTGCCTGATTAATAACGACTAAAACGGTTCAGTTCCTTTAATCACGATGCTGCTCCCTTTTCTGCCGACCCTAACCGTATGCAATGTTCTCCTTGGGGAAAGGCTCGTCGCGACAAGGCTTATTCAAGAAATCGCATAGCTTGCTGAGCGAATCACCGCCCACGATATCAAGCACCAGCAAGTCGTCCCGACCTTTCAAAGTACTTTCCTACATCCGCACGGTGGGCGTGGTAAGTTTGCTTCATCACATCTCTATCAAATTCGTTTGAACCATAAACTTTTTCGCGCAGCATCTGTTTAAAGGCTACAAGCTCTGGGCGCTTTTTATAACGTTCATATTCGTTGCCTGGCGGCTCACGTGATAAGAGCTTTTCGATAGAATCAAGCCAGGGCCCCAGCTCTCGCACAGTCAGGATAAACTTTGATCCAGGATACTGCGCATCAAGCTGCTTGTAGAAAGGAATTGTCGTAATGTCAGTGATCCCATCGTATTTGCGAAGAATGGAAAGCTTCGAATCGCCGCGCGACAGCTCTCGCACCGTCGATAGATCATCGGGGAAATGCATAATACGGTAACCCAGCCTCTCCAGTGCGAGGGTCAGACTGCTCGTGCCGGTTCGGCTCAAACCCAGCCCAAAGATTTTGGGTTGATTACTCCTGTCTTTGCCCTTGCGGCGAAAAAAACGAATCATCGAAATCTACCCACTACGCACTGTTTACTTGATAATGCGTAATTTGCGAACAAACATTTCGCTGTCCAATGCTTCCGAGCGACCTGCAACCGCATGAAAATTAATAGCATTTATCTGGCGCAGTGGTTGGTCTGGATGAAGACGCATTTGCTCCATGGGATTATACAAACCTGCTACGGGGAGTGACCGGTTAAAACTATTATACTGGAAAAAAGATGATTAAAAAATAAGTGCTTAGGAAAGAGTCGGGCGGCTTACGATAACCAGGTGTGGGCGTTTTCGTTGTGGCTTGGCCTGGTAACGCAAGCGCTTGCGCAGTGCGCTCCACCAGCGTGCACGTAAGGGGTGGTGTTTGCCGCGGATGGTGAGTGTGGCGTCAAAGTCGGTCGTAAAGGTGCGCGTGTCTGTGAAATTGCGCTCGGCCAGGTAGGCGCTAATACTGGCTTCCGACCAGTTCCTGACGTGTTGCCAGCGATGAAAGAGTTCACCCGAGACCGGGCAGAGTATATAGCTGTCTTCCAGGCACTCCTCGTTTGGTGTGGTGAAAACGATATGAGTGCCTTTATGCGATAGTGTTTTAAGTGTCTCCAGCAGGCCGTCCAGTTGGTCGTCATACAGATGTTCGATAACTTCTGCGACGATGATTGCGTCAAACTTCAGCCCTGAATGATCGATTTCCTCTTGATCATAGACCCCTTGAAAGCCGCTGCATCCGTCAAAGCGTGATCTCACCGTTTCGCGCGTTGAAGGTGACGAGTCGAGCCCGGCTACACTGAAGCCGGAGTCCAGCAAGGGTTCAATCAGGTTGCCCGGACCGCAGCCATAGTCGAGTACCGAACAGCCGTCGGGCAGGTATTGACCAATCTGTCGTATGATTTCGTGGCGTCGGCTGTGAGTGAAGAAGTTTTTAGGAAATTCGGATTCATAGTCCCAGAAGGCTTTAACCATGTCCGGTGTCCAGTGCAGCAGCTTATAGTTTTTCATGTCTCACGGTCTGTTCGACGCCAGTGGCGGAATGTCCCTGGGCGCGCCGAGTATATCCGAGATGGCCGGGCGGCCTCAATCTAGGCTAATATGGGTTTCTTGGCTTTTCTGTTGTGGGCGTCGGCCTGACGTCATGAATGGCCACTTGATGAACAGACCACCCGTGAAAAAACGACCAACAAGTCGAAACATCGAAGAACAAGGCGCCTGTGTCTGGTAACCAGCAAAAAGCCTGTCGTATCGCTGTCCTTGTGCCTTCCCTGGAAGGTGGTGGGGCAGAACGGTCCATGCTCAATCTTGTGCGCGCCTTTCTAGAGCGCGGGCGCGAGGTCGACTTGGCAGTTTGCCGCCTGAAAGGTGCCTATGTAGACCAGGTACCTCAACAGGCCCGGTTGGTCGTTCTGGAAGCGGCAGGTCGCCCGCGTAGTCGTCTGTCGGCGCTTTTTTCCAACCTGGGCTGGCCGGGGCCGGTGTTGCGAGCGGTGGTGCTACCCGGCAAGTCGGCGCCCGAGATCGAATATATCGCTTCGCTGAAACGCTATTTGCGTGACCGCCGGCCAGATGTCCTGCTGTCGGCGCTGACCTATGCCAACCTGGCTGCGCTGTGGGCGAGGAATTCAGTCGACCCGGCTCTGCCAGTGGTGGTCAGTGAGCGCATTGCCCTGACACAACACTGTGAAAGCCCCTCCTGCCGGGGCAAGTTGCGCTGGCGCCACTTGCCCGCCCTGGTCAGACAGAACTACCCATCTGCAGATGCCATTGTTGCGGTATCCAACCAGGTGGCGGAGGACCTTGTGACGATAACTGGCTTGCCACGTCGGGCCGTGAAGACTATTTATAACCCGGTGGTTGACGATTCACTCCGATCGCAGGCTGCCGAGCTAGCGTCCCATCCCTGGTTCGGTCCGGATGAGCCGCCAGTGCTTATTGGTGTGGGTCGGTTAGCGGAGCAGAAGGATTTTTCCACCTTGATCCGGGCTTTCGCGCGGGTTCACTCAACACGTTCTGTGCGACTTATTATATTGGGTGAAGGTAAACAGCGCAGTCTTCTGCAGGATCTGGTTGTACAGCTCAATGTCCAGGCGGACGTGGCTATGCCGGGTTTTGTCGATAATCCGTTTCAATACATGGCTCATGCTGCCATGCTAGTACAATCTTCCGAATACGAGGGATTGCCCGGGGTATTGATCCAGGCGCTGGCGTGTGGTTGTCCGGTTGTCAGCACGAACTGTCCTGGCGGAGCGGCTGAAATACTGGAAAATGGCCGCTACGGTTCTCTGGTACCAGTCGGCGATGATAAGGCGCTTGCCGACGCCATCGAGAAGGTTCTGGACTCACCACCTGATCAGGCTGTGCTGCTGGAAAGGGCAGAGCAGTTTACCGTGGATGCTGCCAGCGATATCTATCTTGAGTTACTCGATACATTGGTAGCGCAGCGCGGCGATCCCGCGGACACTCACTGAACGGCAGTCAATATGTGTGGCATAACTGGATTTATACAGTGTAAACGAGCATCGGCAAACGAACTGAGTAGTGTCTGCCGGCGTATGACGGATACTATCGCGCACCGCGGGCCCGACGCTGAGGGCGTGTGGGTCGATCCCGACCACTCCCTGGCACTCGGTCACCGGCGACTATCTATCATTGATCTTACGGACGCCGGTGCGCAACCAATGATATCAGCCTCGGGGCGTTATGTTCTGTCCTTTAACGGTGAAATCTATAACTTTATGCGCCTGCGCAAGCAGCTTGAGGCAGGTGCCTATCCTTACAAGGGGCATTCTGATACCGAAGTCATCCTGGCAGCTGCTGAGCAACTCGGTGTCAGGGAGGCGATTGCCAATCTCGAAGGCATGTTTGCCATTGCTCTCTGGGACCGAAAAACCGGCCTGCTAACCCTGGCGCGTGATCGTGTTGGTAAAAAGCCGCTTTATTACGGCTGGTGCGGCGATACTTTTCTATTCGGGTCGGAATTGAAGGCGTTGCGTCAACACCCTGACTTTGACGCTACTCTGGATCGTGATGCGCTGGGGCAGTATCTGCAGTATGGCTGGGTGTCGCAGCCGAATTCTATTTACCGGCGCATCAGGAAATTGCCACCTGGTAGTCTCATAGAAATACCCGCTGACGGAAGCGCGCGCTCGCACCAGCCCCACGTCTTCTGGTCAGCGCGCGAACTGCTGGAAAAGGGCCAGGAAAAGCCCTTCCGCGGCAGCTACAACGATGCGCTCGATGGACTGGATGCCATTCTCAAAAATACGGTTGCAGACCGTATGGTTGCCGATGTCGACGTCGGCGCTCTGTTGTCTGGCGGAATTGACTCCTCAATGGTTGTAGCACTCATGCAGCGTGCGGCTGATCGGCCCGTTAAGACGTTCAGCATTGGTTTCTGGGAAGAGAAATATAACGAAGCCGGTTACGCAGACAGCGTTGCCAAATATCTCGGTACCGAACATCACGAGCTCTATATCACACCAGATCAGGCTCTGGATGTCGTCGATAGTCTGCCATTTATCTACGATGAGCCGTTTGCGGATTCATCGCAAATTCCTACCTATCTGGTATGCAAGCTGGCCCACGAGCAGGTCAAGGTAGTATTGACCGGTGATGGTGGAGACGAACAGTTTGCCGGATACCGGCGTTACAAGAACTGTTTGAAACACTGGCGTGACGTCAGCCGTGTGCCGGCCGGAACCCGAAACCTGCTCGCCGGGGTTACTCGGTTCATGGGGGAGAGGGCCTGGGCGTACGCGACCGATGACAGCGAGAAAACAGTACCGCGCTGGACGCGCAAGATCGGAAAGATCAGTCAGCGTTCCTGTAACTGGCAGGCACGCTGCCCACAGGAAATTCTGGCGAACAAGTTTAACAAGTGTATACCAGTCGATCGTTTCGTTGCAGGCGCTTGCAATCCGCAGACTCAGCTCGTTGATCCTGCACTACTGGGCGGAGACGGACGATCCCCTGCTTGCCATGCTGCACTACGATTACATTGGTTATCTGCCGGACGATATTCTTGTCAAGGTCGACCGCGCCAGTATGGCGGTGAGTCTGGAATCACGCAGTCCATTGCTGGATCACCGGGTACTCGAGTTTGCCTGGTCGCTGCCGCGCGACTACCTGTTTGATGGTCGCAACGGCAAGCTGGTACTTAGAGACCTGTTGACTCGCTATGTTCCGCGCGAGCTCATCGACCGTCCGAAGCGCGGCTTCAGCGTTCCGGTCAAAGAGTGGCTGGTCGGCCCGTTGCGTGACTGGGTCGAAGCGCTGATTTCAGAGCAGACCCTGCGCGAGCAGGGAGTTTTCGATGTGAATGCCGTGCGCCAGGCCTGGCAGCAACACCTTAAGGGCTGGGCCAATCACTCGGAGCTCATGTGGGCAATCCTGATGTTCCAGATCTGGTGGCGATCGCAGTCTGGCTGAGTTTTAAACGCATCAGGCCTGTTGGGTGATGGGAGAGATCCTTGCTGCCTTGAGGATATGTTGAATCTCTCGTGCCGAGCAGGTTTGAACGGTGGTAAATTGATCTTTCTCAGCAGGGGTTGCAACCAATTTAGCAGTAATTATTGGTTTTTTATTGGCAAAGTTATATGCTCAGCTGCGATGTCTTCATGCATTATTGCATGAGGTAAAAAGTTAGATAGGCCAAAAATTCTTCGAATTAAGTTCAGGCCTGCCGGGATTGAAGATAGTTGATGGAACAATCGGAACAGCCTTTGCGAATAGCCTTCCTGCTGGATAATCTGTCTGGAGGAGGAGCTGAAAAAGTCATACTTAATCTTGCGGCTGGTTTCGCACGGCTGGGTCATCCGGTAGATCTACTGGTGTGCAAGGCTGAGGGTGTATTACAGAATTATATTCCGGCCGGTGTCAATCTCATTCCCTTACGACCTGTTTCATCGGCCCGGGGCACGGTATCGGCGCTGTTTGCTGACCCGGCCGGGTATCGCGAGATACTGGGCACTATTGATCAGTAGAAAAAAACTGCCAAAAGCTTTCCGCTACATCCCTGCAATTTCACGCCATCTTAAGCAGAGTGGTGCGTCATTACTGGTTTCCGCGCTGCCGAAGTCGAATATCAACGCTGTCCTGGCCCGGCGCATGAGCGGTACCGATACCCGCGTCGTTCTGGGAGCGCATATCCATCTCTCGGCACAGGACTCCGAAAGCACAAGCCGGGGAAAATCTAGGATCAGAGCTCTACGACCAATGATGCAACGCTATTACCACCAGGCTAATGCTGTTGTTGCGGTTTCAAAGGGCGTTGAGAGAGATACGAGGGCCTATCTCGACTTGCCTCAAGACATGATGAAGACCATCTATAATCCTGTTGCCGCGCGAGAAATTAAAAATCTTAGTGAGGAATCACCTGAGCATGACTGGTTTGATAACCGGGATGTACCAGTAGTACTGGGTATCGGACGTTTCGTGCAGCAGAAGAACTTCCCGCTATTAGTGCGTGCTTTTGCAGAGTTACGTAAGAAACGTCCGGTGCGCCTGGTGTTGCTGGGCGGGGATGAGTCATCAGATGAGCAGACGCGGCACAAAGCCGAGCTGGAAGAGCTCGCCGATGAATTGGGGGTCGCTGAAGATTTTGATATGCCTGGATACAAGGAAAACCCTTATCCTTATTTTCGGCGGGCATCGGTGTTTGCGTTGTCCTCACGTTTCGAAGGTTTCGGTAACGTGCTGGTAGAGGCACTGTTTTGCGGCTGCCCTGTTGTTAGCACCGACTGTCCAAGCGGTCCTGCTGAAATCCTCAGGGACGGCGAGTTTGGTCACCTGGTACCAATTGATGATGCAAAAAGCATGGCGGATGCGCTGGATGCCATTTTGGATGAGAAGATTGACAGTCGAATGCTTCGGGCACGCGGTGAAGAGTTTTCTGTGGATCAGGCCGTCAATAATTACAACGAGTTATTCAGCCGACTTGTTTCCTGATCCATTTTCAATGATACGTTGAACTCTTCTGCTGGCAATAATCATTGCCAACGGCCACCAGAAAATAATCCACAGTTCCCTTGGTCGGGTTATGAGTTGATCCGTATCTGCCAGCATGCAGATAAAGCCGAACAGCAGGTAGGCGAAGTACACCGGGTCTTTATTCCGGCAATAGACTCTGCCGGCGGAGACCACCGCAATTGTAAGTATAAGAAAGTGTAATGTTACCGCGACCAGGCCACCATCACGGAAACTTGCGAGTAACGCGCTGTGAGCATAATTTGCGGTGTCCGGAGCCCCTTTCGCATCAAGTAGTACCTGCTTTTGGTAGCCATGTCCGATCAGTGGAGCTTGCTCTATTTGTCCGACAACTTTTTCCCATATTGGAATGCGCTGACTTAGACCAGCATCCATGGGTTGTTCCAGGACACCCAGTGAATATGACATGAAAAGAAGGGTAGCGAAGGCGGCAAAAACACCGCCAGCTATATGTAGTAGTCTGCCACCGTGGCGCATCAACAAGAGCAAGGCAATGGATGAAACTGTCGCTAATATTCCAGTGTTGCTTTGAGTCAGGAACACAAATCCTGTTAGCAGGAGTGCGCTAAGAGTAAAAATGAGTTTCAGCCACAGTTTATTGTAGCCAAGTGCCAGCTGGCAGCCGACAACAGCAAAGAATCCATAAACGAATGCGCTGGGGTTCGGGTTTTCAAGTGTGCCTATTCCGATGATTCTGGAGTCCGGGAATGAGTGGCTCGAGTACCATAAGGGTATTGAAATTAGCGCCGCCAATGTTGCTGCGATAACCAGTAGAGCGATAGATCTTTCTGAAATCACTGGTTTTTGGGTTGCTATATAGGTCGTCAACAAAATAAATACGACAATATAGGCAACCAGTTTTAGTGTTTTTAGAAATTCTTCGAGAGAAAAGGACTCGCTCCATAAAGAAGATAGAAGCATCCACACCAGGTACACAACTATTAGTAGTAATAGTCGATCGAGGCCAGATGTTTTAATCATTCGTGGTAGTAGCGCCAGGGCTGGCAGAAACACGGCAAGGCCATAGAGCTTGTATTGGTCGACCGCGTTGGGAATAAAGAAGAATCCCAGCATGAAAACGATATAGGTGCCTAAAACAATCCAGGTAAGGTTCGTAAGATAGTTGTTACTGCGCGAATTGGTCATGATTGCCTGTGTGGGCTCTAGTAATGGTTCTTTCTGTATCCAAATACGCCGCCGAGAAAGCCGATGTTTTCAGCTGCATATAACATATTAAGCACAGCTTTATACTGCCGGGGTTTTCCGCCGAGCATGTAGAGACCCGCATAACTACCATACTTTGCAATACCGAGCAGTGAGCGGACTGCCGAGCGGAAGGCCAGCCGATAGTACTGGCTTGGTGTTGAGGTCTTGAGTCTTGTCTTTACGTAAAACTTTGTGCTGCCGCGGCGTAAGGCCTCCGAAAGCATGTAGCCAAGCCGTGCTCTTCCAGCCGGGATGCTCTCATGCGTTATTGCATTCGCGGCCCAGATAAATTGCAAGCCGCGTTGTTTCAGGTCCTGGAAGAGCAGCTTGTCTTCGCTTCCGCTGAGCGCCAGTTCGGGATCAAAGCGCAGCTTGTTTTCGTTAAAAATGTTTGCGCGCATGAACACATTGCAAGTCGCCGCAGGAGGGAAGGGCTCAAGGTCCCTGTAGCGATCGGAGTGATGCGGTTTGGAGAAATAGCCTGTTTCACTAACCCATGCAGGTGTATCAGGCTCAAAAACAGGCAGTGTTGGTCCCGCGACAATATCGGCAGATGTTCTGGTTTGTGCGTATAGCAAATGGTTGATCCAGCCAGGCTCGGGTATTTCGTCATCATCGATCATGGCGACGAAATCAGTGTTAGCGGGCAGGTTGTCCAGGCAGGTGTTGCGAGCGTATGAAATTCCCCGTTGTTCTTCCTGCAGGTAGAGCAAAGAGTGTTGGCAATGGTTCCTAATTCGATCACATATCTCCCGGTTTTTATCGCTGCACTCATTGTCAGTGACAATGATGCTGATTAAAGGAGTCTCTACATCCTCGAAAACCTGTTCACACAGGCCGGTTAACAGGTGCTCGAGACCATCGGGACGCTTATAGGTGCAGATGCAAACTGAGATATGGGTGCGCTGCCCGTCGGTTGCTGGTTTTGAATCTTTGTTTTCAGGCATTGGTACATCTGGTTATTGCATATAGCGGGCAAGCATAACCCAGGCATGTACGCAGCGGCTAATCTTGTCCAATGGTATTCCCGGTTAGTTGCCGTATTCTGTCGCGGATTATTTGAAGCTCATTGGGTAGCGCCTGTGCCGGTTTTATAAAAGGTTGGCCTGCAACAACAGCAAATCCGGATTTGATGAGTATATTCTTTAGTGCTTCCAGGTCCCTGCCAAAACCTGCTATGCCAGTGCTGTATAACCAGGTACCCAGGCGGCGGTAAACGGAATTGCAGAAACCGTGGCCCCGGTTGTCGTGCAAACGTAGCAGAATCTGCTGCCACAATTTCCCTGTCCGGTCGCCGGGTAAAGAGAAAATAGCCAGCGGTTTACCGCAGTCGGCGACTTCTATCATCATGGAGACGCTGTCGCCGCTGACGACAAAATAATCTGCGAGTTTGAGCAGCGCCAGGTAAGGGTTTTCGGGCGCATCCTTTGCCCACTTGTGCAGGACTGATCCCTCCGGACGATCATTGGCCAGGGCGGAAACGATCTTGTCGGGAGTGCGGCGACTGGTTGAGAAGTAAAGCGTGCCGCCGTAACGGTCCTGCATTTTTTTACACTGTGAGATCAGTTCGGTAGCTACTTTTCTGTCGAAGCGGTAAGGACGCGTGGGACCGCCAACCAATACGGCAATAATCGGTTTTTTCAGGTTCTCAAAATTTTTACGCCAAAGCTCAGCTTCGCTTGCGATTACATCCTTGTTTGGCCGCATCAGTGGCAGGCTCAGGCGCATGACGTTGGGCAGGTCAGGGATCTGGTACTGCGGCAGGGCGATGACCAGATCGAATTTCTCGATCCAGCGACGTGGACGACCCAGCAATACGATTTTGGTGGCCGGGTTCTGTGCTTTGATCCACAGGGCTGCCATGGCATGGCGGCGTCCGGCGGTAATAACCAGATCCGGCCAGGGTGGTGTCAGTGGGTCGGAATGATCCAGGTCCAGGTGATCCAGGCTGACCCGGAAGCGTGGTTTGCCCAGCACATATTTTTGTTTCGGTAGCAGGCGCTTCGTTACATATGGCAGGCCCAGGCTGTCGGCAATCATTGTGGCCTGGGCGTTATCGCCGAGCTTGTCGCCAATAACCAGCCATACTCGAGGTTCGGTAGCAAACGAGTTATTCATGTCGCTGTTGAAACATTCAGCGGAATATCCCGCGCCGATAAAGGCGCCAGACCATGCCCCATACAAAAAGCAAAGGGTAGCGCCGGACTTTGTCCGGTATTTCTACCGTCTGACCGGAGTGGCGCTCTAGCTTCCAGGCAATGTAGTCGAGGCCGCCTTCAAAAGTAAACAGGGCTTTGCTCAGGCGGGCCAGTGATAGCAACTTCCCCTGTAGTGAGCGCAGGCGCCAGCCCAGCCTGTTTAGCATGCGCCTGTGTTTATCGTCCTGAAAGGTATAGCCGCTGTCAGGTGAAAAGGTAAAGTTGCGGCTTAGCAGTGGCGCGGCCAGTTCGGTGACAGTGCTGTAATAATCAGCGTTGTATGCCGCCAGCTGCTGCGCCCGTGTTGGTGATTCGGGGCGCAGCTCAGTGCCATAGCTAAGCTTGAGTGCATCCTGCCAAAGCGATTGCGCCGAGCCCTTGGGCGGTACGCTGGGGAGCGCGCGGTTTAGAAGAGTAACGATAGCTTGTGCCATGCAGGTCGCGACACGGCTTTGAATTTCTGTATCCCGGGACCAGGCGATGGCCGTGGGTTGGCTGAATCGGCCCCATAAATAGGAATGGAACCAGCGGGGCGATGTACCTTTGTCAAAGTCATCTGGTGTAAGCAAGGCGTATTTGCAGCGTATGGTTTTCCCCTCATAAGGAAATTCTGCGTAAAACACGTTGGGTGGCAAGAGCCAGTTCCAGAACGCCCCGGCGACACCGCTGTTAGCGCAGCGATAGTTATCGACAATCAGATACAAATCAACAAGACCGTCATAAGGGTCTCCGCTGCGCAGGCAGGAGCCGTAAAACAGGATTGAGGCGGCGCAATCTTTATATCGGTGTTTCAGTGACTCGACGAGATGTCGTAACGCCGGGTGATCGGGTGCCGGAGTCAATTGTGTGACGGCATTCGCCAATGGTTTTAGTTGTTCTTTCGCGTTCACTGGTTAACTACGGCCTATACGCAGAAACTCAAGGGTGCCGCCATTGCTGATAGTCAATGGTCCGTATTCACGACTGGCAGGATGCATTTCGCCATCCAGTGTGAATATGCCATCCATAGATAGGTGAATCCGGTCTGCATTATGACTGAAATAGCCGTTTTCTGGTGTAACGTGGCGATTTTCCTTGCCGCGTATCAGGGCAGGGAAGGCGCGTAAAACCTTTTTAGTAGGCTTCTCTATCCAGGTGCTGTGCAATGCGCCCTGCTCCTGCCCCCAGTAGGGTCGTAGCCCGAGAAACAGGCGCTGCAGGGATGTAATCAGCAATTGAACGACCGGGCGGTCCTTCAGTGTCTCGTGGTGGTCCAGGGTGATATCCATTGCGGTTGGATCGGAAAAGTAGGGCTCTTTTCTTGCGATGCCCCAAATTGTACGCAGCATGACCAGTCCCGGTGCAAGCTCATCACGAATACCACGGGTGTGAATCTTTTCGGTACAGTATTCGATGCCACTGATGATAGTGCCGGCGCCGAAGAACATTCCGTAAGCGACTTTGCCATCGCTGGCACCCTCAACACGGAGAATCGGGCGCTTCTGCAGTTCGATGCTCCCCCCGCCCTGGAGGGCCCAGTTGGCCATTCGTTGTACGCCGGTTGTCAGCGAGCCTTGCAGGCCTACGTCCCCCACGTTCATATTGGTTGTGCCGCCAGGCAGCAGAATGATCCCGGGCTGATCAGTGAAATGATCGTCCTCCAGCAAACTCGCAAATACCCGTGCGGTTGTGCCGTCACCGCCATTGACGGCGAGAATATCGATACCGAGTTGGGAGAATTCCTTGAGAACAGCGGGAATCTCATCCTCGCTATGGGTCGTCCGATGGTGAATGCGCGGGTGATTTGCGACAATGCTGTCAACGCGCCCCAGCTTCGACTGATTACGTCGGCTGTTCGCATTGCTGATGAGGCCTATGCTGGGCAAGCGCTGATTGCGGGAATTTGCGGTCAAAATATGATGTGAATCGTTTATGGCCGGGATCATTTCAAACGTATCAACGGCATCCTAAATCAATGCAGGACATTCAACAAACACGGGGCAGCAAGAAATGTCAGTAGTTGCTCAGCCCGACCGCGATGGTTTCTATTTCGCCCACCTGTCAGATCCTCATCTGACCACGCTCCAGGGCGTGCGTTGGCGGCAGTTGATGAACAAACGCATGCTTGGTTATCTGTCCTGGCACCGTAAACGGCGCGCCGAGCACCGTAGCGAGGTGCTGGAGGCGCTGCTCGAAGATCTTCAGCGGTCGCGTCCCGAGCATATCGTCATCACCGGTGATCTAACCCACGTCGGGTTGCCGCAGGAATTTCGTCAGGCACGGCTGTGGCTGGACCGGCTCGGCGCCTATGAGCAGGTGACTGTGATCCCCGGTAATCACGATGCTTATGTGCGCACCGCCTGGGATACCACTTACGCGCAGTGGGCGCCCTATATGCAGTCCGATCCGGCCTACCGGTCCGGGGATGCCAACACAGAACTCTTTCCATCTTTGCGAGTGCGGCATGGCGTAGCGCTGATCGGGTTGTCCAGTGCGGTAGCCTCACCGCCCCTGATGGCTACTGGCACGCTTGGGCAAGAACAGCGTGATCGGTTGACTGATATACTTCATGAAACCGGGCAGCAGGGCCTGTTTCGCCTGGTGCTGCTGCACCATCCGCCGCGCGAAGAAGACGAAAAATGGCGCAAGCGACTCACAGATGGGCGCGCCCTGTGCAGTATTCTGGGCGAAGAAGGCGCGGAGTTGATCCTGCATGGTCACGGGCACCGCAATGCAGAATCCGGGGTGCCGTATGCAGCAGGTGAGATCCCTGTGTTTGGTATCCCGTCGGCGTCGGCTATTGGCCATAAACCCGGTCGTGAGGCGCAGTATCGCCTCTACCGTATCAGGCGCCATGGCGATGCATGGTTGATGCAGGTCAGTGTGCGCGGCTACCAGGCTGGCAGTCGGTCATTTACCCAGTTGCAGAGCCATCAGTTGTCGGTGCCGGTGATGCCTTCGACCAGTTCCTGATCGGCGATCGAGTCCACGTCGATCGCTGCCTCCGGGTAGGGCAGGTGTACCGGTGCAATAGCGACTTTCAAGCGCTGTGACAGTTCACCGAGCGCCTGATCCAGTGTCATCCAGCCAAGTACGTAACGCAGTACTGACCACCAGCCCAATTGACTGATAATGCGCAGAGGGTTCTTTCTTTGCTGTTCCACGCGCCGCCATGCCTGCGCCACGCGGTGGGAAGCGGGTGTCATGAACGTGAACAGATTGCAACCGCAGTAGCCGCCATCACGGAAACGCGTAACGGTTTTTTTTGCGGCTGGATAGCGTGCATGTATCGAGGCGTAATCGGTTAATCCTACGCCGACATCCGCGCCGGTTTCCAGCGAGCGTGCAACAAAATCATCGACGATCTCGGCGCGCAGCAACGGGTGGTCGGCAGTGGTAATCAATACCGGAGTATCAGGCAGAGTCTGCATAGCCTGATAGGCACTGTTACTGGGACTATCCGCGGGGGGCAGCCAGCGGATGCTCCCCTGTTCCAGGGCGTCGCGGAGGAACGTGCTACCCGGTAACTGTTGTTCCTGTGGCCCTGAAATTACAATATGCGCAACGTGTTGGCTTTCCAGTAGTGCGTGAACCACTCGTTCCAGCATCGGCGTGCCATCTATTTTCACCATTGCCTTGCAGCAAGCACCTGAAGCTTGCAGTAACGGGTCGTTGGCATTGCGGTCGGCGGCCAGAATCACGGCAGTAAATTGCTGAGGGGTCATGGGCGCTTGGTTTATAGCGCTTTTTCGTACAGGCGGTAGGTTTTGTAGGCAACGCCGCCGAGCGATTCAATAATATTGCGCATGCCGCTGTTGTGTTCCAGGATCCAGGACATTTCCATTTCACGCATGCCGCGCCTCAGCACAGGGTAACGCAGTGTATCAGTAATCATATAGGACAATGCCGGACCGAACGGCGTGTGGTGATACTTCTTTCGCACACCCATCAGCGGTATGCGTGCAGATTTTGGATAACGCACTTTTAGACGCCACAGAAGTTTTAGCCAGCCAAATGGCAGAAGCTTGCCCTTCAGGTCGGCGATGGCTTCATTAATATTGGGCAGGCAGATGATCATGGCGGCCGCTTCGCCATCGACTTCGGCAATCTGCACAAAGTCGTCGCTGATTAGCAACGACATGACTTTGCCGATTTCAGTGAATTCTGCCTCAGTCATGGGTACGGAGCCCCAGTTGTCCGACCAGGCTTCATTAAAAATATCGCGCAACAGCTCCAGTTCCTGTTTAAGGTGCTTGCGATTCAGCGGGCGGATCGTGACGCGTGCCGATAGCCGTTTGACCAGGCGCTGCATGACTTTGGGTACCACGAAGTCCGGATGCTGGTGGTAGGCAATCAGGTCAACGGCTTTTTGGTACCCGACTGCCTCCACCGCCTGCCCGTAATATGGGCGCCCATGCACCATCATGATGCGTGGAGGAGTATCAAAGCCCTTGATCAGCAGGCCGCATTCCTCGTTTATGGACAAGTTAAAGGGGCCTGTCGCTCGCTGCATGCCTTCGGATTTAAGCCAGCTTTCGGCTGCCGAAAACAGTATCTGAAAAACTTCCGGGTCGTCGATTGCCTCCAGCAAGCCGAAATGGCCGGTATGATCCTTGTATTTATCCTGATGCAACTGATCGATCTGGGCGCTGATTCTGCCCACTGGCTGGCCGTCCCGGCTGGCAAGCCAGGCGCGCCAGCGGGCATGCTGAAAAAACGGGTTTTTCTTGCTAAATCTTTCTTTTTGCTCAAAATAGAGCGGGCATACCCAGTTTGGGTCATCATGATACAGAGTTTGCGGGAAAAGGATGAATTCATCCAGCTCCTGGCGCGTGGTGACTTCGCGGACCGTCAGGCCATCCTTGTTGTCCGGCATAGAATCCATGTTCCAGTGTATGAGCAGGCGTCGATGATACCGGTGCGCAGGGGTTGCTGCCAGCAAGCAGATACCAGGCCTGGCCCGGGTCCGGCACAAGCATATATTCCAGCATCTGCCAGCAATATTGGTCTGCTACTTGCTTAAGGGGGTCGTAAAGGTCTGGACGTGGCGGGTTAAAACGACCATCCCGACAGGCCTAAAACTGTCGGTAATAATTGTCGTAAAAATACGACAAATCGCTGTTGGCGTAATTGGACTCGTATTTCAGACAGAATTTTTATTGAAAAAGTATTGTGTTTTTATCCTATTGTAGGAATAATGCACCTCCAAGTAGTAGGGACGAAGGGTAGACTAACTGTCGTTGGGAAAATACAACGACTTACATCGGGCTTCCACTGAAATGCCACTTCGGGTTTCTTGCACTACGAATTGCATGAACTTTTTTTGGGGTGTTTCTGTCAGTTAGGCGGAAGCCTGGGAATAGTAACCTCAAAGGGAAAAGTCTTTTGGGCACTGAATCGACACCAACTGAACACAATTTGACGTTTCGTGCCGCTGATTTTGCCACTCTAGCTGAAGCTCTGGACTATGCGGCCCAGGGCGATACAGGTGCAAATTTTTACACCGGCAGGGGCGAACTGTATGCCAGCCTGCCATATGCTGAGTTGCGCAAAGAAGCGCGCGTGCTTGCTCGCAAGCTCCTGGGTATGGGGCTTGTTAAGGGCGATCGCGTCGCGCTTGTGGCAGAAACCAATCCAGACTTCCTGCGGTTCTTTTTCGCATGTCAGTATTCAGGGCTTGTCCCTGTTTCCCTGCCAGCGTCAGTTAACCTTGGCGGGCACACCGTCTATGTGACGCAGCTGCGTGGCTTGCTGGAAAGCAGCAAGGCTTCAGTGGCAATGGCGCCGAGCGGCTACGCATCTTTCCTCGAAGAAGCAGGCGAAGGTCTGGGTCTCAAGCTGGTTGGTGCGCCGGAGCTGTTTGATGCGTTACCCGAAGCCGAGATCGAGTTTGAGTCGGTCGTAGCAGCTGATATCGCATATATCCAGTACACGTCAGGTAGTACCAAATTCCCTCGCGGTGTGGTGATTGAACAGCGCGCGGTGATGAGCAACCTTGCCGGCATCATCCGCCATGGCGTGAAGATTGGTCCGCAGGATCGTTGCTTGTCCTGGTTGCCTTTCTATCATGATATGGGGCTTGTAGGCCTGGTACTGGTACCGGTGGCTGCACAGGTGTCCGTCGATTACCTCGATACTCGTGAATTCGCCATGCGGCCGCGACAGTGGTTGAACCTGATGAGCAAGACGAAGGCGACGATTTCCTTCAGTCCGCCATTTGGTTACGAGCTGTGCACGCGCCGTTTACGTCCGGGTGAGGCGAGCAAATACGACCTGAGTCACTGGCGTGTTGCCGGTGTAGGGGCGGAGATGATCCGTTCGGAAACGCTGACGCGTTTTGCCGAGGCGCTGGCGCCGGCCGGGTTTAGCGAGAAAGCCTTTCTGGCTTGCTATGGCATGGCCGAATGTTCGCTGGCGATCAGTTTCTCACCGCTGTTTGAAGGGCATACCACCGACTGCGTTGATGGCGACTATCATTCCGACCATCAGGAAGCATTGCCGATACACTTGTCTGAAAACCCGGGCCGCGCCCGCTGTTTTGTCGAGTGTGGCAAGCCGCTGCCCGAATACGAAGTTGAAATACGCAATGATGCCGGTGAAGTATTATCGGATCGTCACAGCGGGACCATACACGTGCGTGGTGACAGCGTTATGTCCGGCTATTTCAATGCGCCGGAAGAGTCGGCAGCCTGCCTGTCTGAAGATGGCTGGCTGAATACGGGTGATATTGGTTACCAGGTCGACGGTAGCCTGATTATTACCGGCCGCAAGAAAGACCTGATCATTATCAACGGTCGTAACATCTGGCCGCAGGATCTCGAGTACCTGGCCGAGCATCAGCCTGAGGTACGCATGGGTGATGCACTGGCATTTTCTGTGCCTGGTCCGGAAAACGAAGAGATCTGCGTGCTTGTCGTGCAGTGTCGTGAAGCAGATGCCAACAAGCGGGCCAGCCTGGTTGATCGTCTCAACCGGCTTGTACATCTGGAGCTTGGTATTGATGTATTCGTGGAGCTGGTGCCGTTGCATACCCTGCCGCGTACCTCGTCCGGCAAACTGTCGCGTTCCAAGGCACGTCAGAACTTTATAGAGTCTCATGACCTGGCCAAGCTTGCCGAGGAAATGAGTGGCGAGCTGGAGCTTAAGCAAGGTTAGTTGCTGGCGCGTTATTCTGGTGTTATCAAAATAACCGGCTTAGGCCGGTTATTTTTTGTCCTGTAACCTCCTGATGGGTGTTATGTATTCATGTCCAGGCTGATTGCGATCACGGGTGCGACCGGTTTTATCGGCCAAACCATATGCCGTGTATTGCACGCAGCCGGTTTTGGTATCCGCATTCTGGCCCGTTCTCCGCAGCGTATAAACGGGCTTGCTGCTTGCGTGGAAGAAGTGGTGCAGGGTGATTTGCATGACCGGCAGGCGCTCACTGCGCTGGTGGCCGGAACCGGGGCAGTTATTCATTGCGCCGGTGTAGTGAGAGGCGCGCGCCAGAGTGACTTTGACCGGGTTAATGTTGAAGGTGTGGAAAATCTTCTGAATGCAGTGACAGCTGCTGAAGACCCCGCGCGTCTGTTCTACCTGTCTTCGCTAGCCGCCAGAGAGCCGGGGCTGTCATATTACGCACAAAGCAAGTATCGCAGTGAACAACTGTTGGCGGAGTGCGCAACCGATCTGTCCTGGCTGGCTTTAAGGCCTCCGGCTGTTTATGGTCCGGGGGATCGCGAGCTATTACCTCTGTTTAAACTCATGTCCCATGGTCTTGTGCCGGTTCTCGGTGAGCGGGATGCGCGGTTCTCGATGATTTATGTTGAAGATATCGCACAATTGGTGCTGGCCTGGTTGCAACAGGATGTAACAACGTCTGGCGTCTATGCACTGGACGATGGCAAGGCGGGTGGATACAGCTGGGATGATGTGAGCAATACTGTTGGGCAACTGTGTCAGCGGCGTGTGCATACGCTGAAAGTGCCTGGGGTCATGCTTGACGTTCCAGCCCGGGTTAATCGCAGTCTTGGCCGCCTGTTGGGCTATGCGCCTATGCTGACACCTGAAAAGTTGCGCGAGCTGCGTCACCCGGATTGGGTTTGCGATAACCAGGCGTTGAAAACCGTTGTTGACTGGCAGCCCCGTTACCAGTTGGCAGAGGGGCTTCGGCAAACGCCAGGCTGGTGTGCCCGGCAGGGCATTTGAGTTAGTCGGCGATATCCGGCATGCCCTTGCCGGGATTCAGTATCCCGTCAGGATCAAATTGCGCCTTGATCGCGTGCATCAAGCGCAGGCTGGTGGCATCCAGCTCGCGGCCCACCCAATCACGTTTAACCAGCCCGATACCGTGTTCACCCGATATTGTACCCTGCATATCGAGTACTGCAGCGAACACGTTTTCGAGGCAGGCGTGCGCCCGCTGAGTCTGGTCGCCGTCGGCCGGGTCATACATGAGATTGACATGCAGATTGCCGTTGCCGGCGTGGCCAAAATTAACAATGCGAATCTGGTGCTTTTCGGACAGGCGCTGCAGTTCAGAGACCAGGTCGGGGATGCGCGATACCGGTACCACGACGTCTTCATTGATCTTTTTGGGTGCCACGCGACGCAGGGCGGGCGACAAAGCCTTGCGCACTGCCCACAGGCTGTCGGCTTCTTCTTTTGTGCGGGCGGTTGTCACTTCCAGTATGCCGTCAACACGGGCAGCATCGATCAGCTGCTCGCTAAGTTCGTCGAGTTGGGCAGGCATGGCGTCGATCTCGATCATTAGCAGGGCGTCGGCGTTTGCTGGCAGATTGTCACCAAGTTCCGGGCGAACCATTTGCAGTGCGTTGCCGTCCATGAATTCCAGGGCGCAGGGCACCACCGGTTGAGCCATGATGGCCGAAACTGCCTGTGCGGCGCTGTGTATGCTGTTGTAAATCAGCCGCAAGGTGCGCTTGGCCGGTTGTAGCGGAGTCAGCTTCAGGGTGGCCTCGGTGATAATCGCGAGGGTGCCCTCGGAGCCGATGAGCAAGCGTGTCAGGTCATAGCCCACTACCCCCTTGGTAGTGCGCGTGCCGGTGTTCAGGGTCTCTCCCTTACCGGTCACCGCTGTCAGGGCCAGGGTGTTTTCCCGGGGTGTTCCGTATTTAACAGCGCGTGGACCTGCGGAATTATAGGCGAGATTGCCGCCAACAGTGCATACGGCGGCGCTGGTCGGGTCCGGTGGCCAGAAAAATCCCCGGGTCGCTGCAGCATCCTGTACCGCCTGATTGGTGACACCCGGCTGAACAACCATTAAACGGTTGTGTGGGTCGACCTCAATAATGCGGTTCATGCGCTGTAGGGAAAGAACCAGGGTGGGCTGATCACCGGGCACAGTGGCGCCGGTGGTGCCCGTGCCCTGACCGCGAGCAATCACTGCGATTCCGTGTTCGCGGCAGGTGTTGACGATATCCACTACCTGCTGGTGACAGTCCGGCAGGGCGACTGCCAATGGTTGCCCCTGCAGGGTGCTGTTGTCGTAGCCGTAGGTGCGGCACTCGGCCGCATCAGTCAACAGGGCTCCGGAATCAAGCAGTGTCGCCAGTTGTTGGAGGAAGGGAGCGATTAGTCAAGGTACTCGAACAGCTTTACGACGCGCTGCACGCCACCAACCTTCCTGGTGGCATCCACCGCTGCATCCGCTTCCTGGTGATACACCAGACCCATTAAAAATACGGTGCCATTTTCAGTTGTCACCTTGACGCGGGAGGGGTCAAACCCTTTGATATCCAGACCCACCAGAGAACCTTTTACCTTGGCCGTGATCCAGGAGTCGCTGGAACGAGTCATCATGGAACTGGGTGCTGCAATCACCAGCTCATTATAGACGCGACGGACTTTTTCCTGGGCGCGTGCGATTTCATCGGCCTGGTTGCGAAACGTTTCAGTAGGTGTTTCGCCGCTAAGCAATACAATGCCGTTAAACGTCGTAACATTGATGTGCGAATTTTCGTTTAGCGACTTTTCATCATGGATGGCATTACCGACACGTAATTTGATAGCGTCGTCTTCAATCATTGAACCCGCGGTGCGCCGGTCGTGAGCGACTGATGCTGTAGTGGCAGCCACGCCGCCAATTACCAATGGTGCGCAACCGCTATTGATGATAGCGCCGCCGAGCATAATGCTGAGTGCCAGCACACGATTTTTCATGGTTCTTTTCTCCCTGTCATGTCTCTGTGCCGTCAGGGCGTAACCTGAAAGGCATTGCTGATCCAGCTGATCTGTAACTGGCCCGGTTGGCCCTCAATGCTAACGACATCAAAACGCGCCGGTACGTTCCAGGCGCGATGTTGTTGCATGTAAACCCGGGCGCAATGAATCAACCTGCGCTGCTTGCATGCGGTGACCGTTTCGGCGGCACGCCCGTAGCCAATATTCTTGCGATATCGTACCTCAATAAAGACCAGGCTGTCGTCGTGTTGCATGATGAGATCGATTTCGCCGCCACGGCAGCGGTAGTTGCGTGTGAGCAGACTTAATCCCCGTTTGCTCAGGTACTCGCAGGCCAGTGATTCGGCTTCATCGCCGATCGCCTTGCGGTTCAGTCGCTGAATCATCCTGTCCCTCCGTGGACATGAGAAGTTCCGGTACGCCGCGGTTGAATTTTGCCCATTCAAGGGTGCGGTGCAGTTGTTTATTGTCGCCCAGGGTCAGCACTCCGGTAGCACCGGGAAAGCGTGCAAACCCCGGCAAGTGCAGGGTATCCAGCCAGGGTACAACCTGGTAGGCATCGAATCCCAGCGCAAACAGTCGCTGGTAGCGTTGCCCGCGGTTCGGCCAGATTGCCTGGAGCCGGGTACGTTGCTCAAACCAGGGACCTTCCTGGTCCAGGCTCAAGGGCATATCACAGAACATCAGGCCATCCATATCACGGTCAACCGCTGCAGCGGTGCCAGGCTGGTAGACATGTGATGTGCCATATACCGGCAGGCTGCCGGCGTGATGGAAGCGCAGTTGTGGTTTTATCTGGCGTGCCTGGCGTGGGAAGGCCGCGATAAACACGGCTTCGGCATCCTGACGACGGCGGGGTTCAAAGTTCAGCTTCTGTCCGAGCAGGCGTTGCAGTGCCTGATGCCGCTGCTTGCTGTCCACCAGGTTCAGTGCCCGCTGAATTGGCTGGGCAAAGTCCTGTGTTTTGGGAGTGAAGCGTTCGGTAGCCAGTACCTCGCCACCCAGGTCTGTAACGCGTTCTGTGAACGCTTTAAGCAGGCGTTCCCCCCAGGTATTGTCGGCCACCAGTGCTACCAGTTGCTGGTGGCCATCGGCGAACGCGCGCTCAGCAGCCTGGCGGGCTTCATCCTCCGGCGCCAGTCCAAACTGGTAAAGCGATAATTCGTTGCTGCTGCCGGTATCGCTGACATGGTTGAGTGCCAGTACCGGAATCGGCAGAAAGCCGGATTGTGCCAGTTGATTGATACTGTCTTTCAGTAACGGGCCAATGACGAAGTCGGCACCGTCCTCAATAGCCAGTTGGTAGACCGACCAGGTCAACTGGGCATTACCGCCTGTGTCGTAGAAGCGCAACTGTGGCTTGGGTGGGCTGCTATGGTAGTGCGCAGCCAGAACACCATCACGAATGGCTGCGGCCGAAGGCTCTGTGCGGCCGCTGAGCGGTAGCAAAATTGCGATCTGGTTAGCCTGAGCCGCGAACTGGCCAACCTGGTGCAGCAAATCAGGCAGCAGGGCGTTTTCAGCCGCGTGACGCGGGTAGCGGTCGCGCCAGCGACTGAGTTCCAGTGACCAGCGGTCCCTGTCGCCGCGGTGTTCGCGCGTGATCAGCACCAGTTCCATCCAGCCGCTAAGGGCATCCGGTGGGGCCGAGGTTTTCAGTATCTCCAGCGATTCGCTGGACAGGTTCGAGAGTTGTTCCCAGAGGCGGTACTGGTTATCCAGCTTGGCGACTGGATCATCGAGCAGTCCGTCAAGCCAGATCAACTGGCGAGCGGCTTCGAGTGGATTGCCAGCCTGTGAGTAGGCCTCGGCGCGCAGCTGGTAATAGCGTTTACCATGATCGGCGAGCGTTTCCGGCATGGCTATTACTGCGAGCAGCTCCAGTGCCCGTTCAGGCTGTCGATTGGCAACAGCGAGTTGTGCGGCCAGTAGCTGATAGTGGTTTGCCTGGTCGGGGTTGAGCCTGGTGGGGTCAAGACCTTCGAGTACCGGTTCAAGTTGTGCCCAGTGTCCATTTTCAGCGAGCAGATCGGCCGCCGCGAGGCGCAGCGCATTGCGTTGATTTTCAGGTGCTGTTTTGGCCTCGCTGAGATACAGTTGAGCCGCTCCCAGCGTATCGCCCTGGTCGATGAGAGCCTGTGCGGCGGCGGCCGGGCCGCTGACGGTGTCCGCTGGCGGACGTTGTGGCGCACCGGTGCAGGACAGGAGACCCAGAAAAATGACAAGCAGTAGAGGATAAAATCGGAACACGAATTGGCCAGCTTGGACGAGTGATTATGGGTGCTCATTGTAATGAGGTCTGGTCGCCGTTGCATGTCCTTTCGTTAGCCGGATGTAAAACGCTATGAGTGAAAATGACAGAACCCCGGTTGATCGGGGTGCCCTATACGTGGTGGCAACGCCGATCGGTAATCTGGCCGATATGAGCCAGCGGGCTGTTGATGTCCTTGCGCATGTTGACCGTATCGCGGCTGAGGATACGCGCCGCAGCGGTCGTCTGCTGCAGCACTTTTCAATTACTACGCCCATGCTGGCGCTGCATGAGCATAACGAACGTGAACTGGCGCCGCGCCTGGTTGAACAGCTGCTTCAAGGTGAAAGCCTGGCAGTGATTTCCGATGCGGGTACTCCGTTAATCAGTGATCCGGGCTATAACCTGGTGCGACTGGCACACGAGGCCGGGGTATCAGTAGTGCCGATACCGGGGGCGAGTGCGCTGATTTGCGCATTATCGGCGTCGGGCCTGCCGACGGACCGTTTCGTGTTTGAGGGTTTTTTGCCGGCTAAAGCGGTTTCCAGGCGTGCCCGTCTTGAGGCGCTGCGGAGTGAAACCCGTACACTGATATTTTACGAGTCGAGTCATCGTCTGGTCGAATGCCTGCAGGATATGCAGGTGGTGTTTGGTGTTGACCGTTATGTTGTGCTGGCACGCGAGTTGACCAAGCAGTTTGAGACCTTGCGCGGCGATGGTGTGCGGAATCTGTTGCATTGGGTACAGGATGACCCGAATCAGCAAAAGGGCGAGATGGTTTTGCTGGTGCAGGGTGAGGCAGACGCTGAAGGGCATGAGATCGATGTAGAAGCGGAAAGGGTTTTGTTGGCGTTGCTGGATGAATTGCCTATCAAGACAGCGGCCAAGTTAACGGCGCGGATTACCGGGCTGAACAAGCGTGCGTTATATGACAGGGCGTTGCAGTTGAAGGCAGAGTGACTGTGCTGTGGTGGAGGCGCCGGGCGCTTCAGGGACAGCGGGTGAGCTTGATGCGGCAATTGCCCTGTTTGGAATCAGGCGCCTGGAAATTGCCCGGGTCGAGCTAGGTTTTTACCGGTGGGGTAGCGCCGGATACCCTGTGTTGCCGCAACGCCCAGTTGACGTGCTCACGTACCAGTTCTGATGCGTCCTGCTGCCGTGATTCCAGGGCATTGATGACGGTTTGGCTTGTCGGGACATTGCCAAGCGCAACGGCGATATTTCTTAGCCAGCATGCGTGCCCGATGCGTCGAATGGCGGTTCCTTCGGTTTTATTCAAAAATTCTTTTTCATTCCAGGCAAACAGTTCTATCAGGGTGGCGCAGTCCAGTCCATGTCGCGGTGTGAAGTCGGCTTCTGTGGTCGGTTGGGCAAAGCGGTTCCAGGGGCAGACCAACTGACAGTCGTCGCATCCGTAGATGCGATTGCCGATCAATGGGCGAAATTCTTCGGGGATCGGTCCGCGCAATTCAATCGTCAGGTAGGAGATGCAACGGCGTGCATCCAGCTCGTAGGGGGCAATGATGGCCCGGGTGGGGCATGCTTCGATACAGGCGTCGCAGGTGCCGCAGTGTGGCGTTGCGGGTGTGTCGATGGGCAGTGGCAGGTCGGTGTAGAGTTCACCGAGGAAGAACCAGGAGCCACCCTTGTCATCGATCAGGTTGGTGTGCTTGCCAATCCAGCCCAGTCCGGCTTTCTGGGCAATGGCTTTTTCGAGCACCGGAGCGCTGTCGGTGAAGGCACGGTAACCGAAGGGGCCTATGCTTTGCTCGATTCGTTTGGCAAGTTTTTGTAAACGGTTGCGCAGTAGTTTGTGATAGTCACGACCGAGCGCGTAACGCGACAGGTAGGCGCGCACCGGGTCGTCCAACAGACTGACCGAATCGGTGACCTGTGGCGGCCAGTAGTTCATGCGGACCGAGATAATACGCTGTGTACCCGGTACCAGCTCTTGCGGGCGGCTGCGTTTGTGTCCATGGCGCTGCATGTAGTCCATTTCGCCGTGATGTTCCCGGTCGAGCCAGCCCAGTAGCCAGGCTTCGTCCTTTGTCAGCTCGGTATCGGTAATGCCTACCTGCTGAAAACCCAGTTCCTTGCCCCATTGCTTGATTTGCAGGGCCAGAGCACTGGCGTTGATGTCACTGGATTTGGAGGAAAGCTTCACGGTATGGTCTGAACCTGCCCAGGAGGACGTTATTGTATGCCGGAAACCGATGACATGCTGCTCTATACCGCTGCGCAGGTGCGAGAGCTGGACCGCCGGGCTGTCGAAGACTGCGGGATAGACGGCTATGAGCTGATGTGCCGGGCCGGCGCAGCATTGCTGCGGCAAGTGGAGCAGGACTGGCCAAATGCACGGCAGGTTACTGTGTTGTGTGGGCCGGGAAATAATGGTGGTGATGGCTATGTGCTGGCGCGGTTGCTGCGTGAGTCCGGGCGGAATGTGCAATTACTGGCGCTTGTCGAAGAGAATTTATTGCAGGGTGCGGCGCGCCAGGCGGCTGACGATTATCGGGCGGCTGGCGGATGTATCGACAGTTACGCGGGCTCCCTGCCTGCAGCAACCGAGTTGCTGATAGATGCCTTGCTTGGCACCGGGCTGGACCGGCCGGTTGAAGGGGTGTTCGAACAGGTAATTAAACAGATAAACGCAAATCCGGCGCCCGTATTGGCTGCTGATATCCCCAGTGGTGTGCATGCCGATACCGGGTGCGCACTGGGTGAGACGGTGCAGGCGGATGCCACAGTCACCTTTATTGGCCGCAAACGTGGCTTATACACAGGAGCCGGGACGCAGCTGGCGGGACGTCAGGTGTTTGCCAGCCTGGATGTCCCCGCGGCTGTTTTCGAGGGTATTCAGGCTGATGTACGGCTGCTTCACACCGGCTCGACGGGATTGCCGCCGCGTCGCCGAGATGCGCATAAGGGGTGTTTCGGGCATGTGTTGGTGGTGGGCGGCGCGCCAGGAATGTCCGGCGCAGCACGCCTGGCTGCCGAGGCGGCGGCACGCGGCGGTGCTGGCCTGGTAAGTGTGGCGACCCATCCTCAGCATGCTGCCTGGCTGAATGCAGGCCGACCCGAGCTGATGGTGCGCGCAGTAGCACATGCTGATGAGCTGGGCCCGCTGCTGTCACGCGCCAGCGTAGTGGTTGTCGGCCCCGGCCTTGGGCAAAGCGAATGGTCCCGTGGCCTGTTTGAAAAGGTGGTGGAGAGTCACTTGCCCCTGGTCGTTGATGCCGATGCCCTGACACTGCTGGCAAACGATCCGTTAAGAAAAGATAACTGGGTATTAACCCCGCATCCGGGCGAAGCAGCCAGGCTACTGGCGTCGACGAGTCAGGCAGTTCAGCAGAATCGTTTTGCTGCAGTAACGGATGTGCAAACGAAATATGGTGGCGTGGTGCTGTTGAAAGGAAGTGGCACGCTGGTGGCCAGTGCGACCCGGCCTATGGAACTGTGTCCATTCGGTAACCCGGGCATGGCCAGTGGTGGCATGGGCGATGTCCTTGGTGGCGTGATCGCTGCGTTGATGGCGCAGGGTGTGCCTGCTGACCATGCCGCGGGCCAGGCAGCCTGTATACACGGCCGGGCGGGTGACTTGCTGGCGGACAAAAGCGGTGAGCGTGGCTTGTTGGCGGGTGACCTGTTGGGCGAAATCCGCAGGTTGATAAATGGTTAACATGTATTTGGTTGATGCCGCAGCAACCGAGGCGTTCGGGGCGCGGCTGGCGGCCTGTTGCCAGGCCGGTGGGTTGATCTTTTTTCACGGCCAACTGGGCGCCGGGAAGACGACGCTGGTGCGCGGTCTGTTGCGGGCGCTGGGCCACACCGGGCCGGTAAAAAGCCCGACCTACGCACTGGTAGAGTCCTATCAACTGCAGTCGCGCGACGTGCATCACCTTGATCTTTACCGGCTTGCTGATCCCGGGGAACTGGAATGGATTGGTATCCGCGACCTGATAGACGGTGAGGCGCTTGCTCTTATCGAATGGCCCGAGCAGGGCAAAGGTATCCTCCCGGAACCGGATCTCGAACTGACAATGGGATACCGGGACGCAGGGCGCGAGGTCGGGCTCAGAGCGGTTAGCGATACCGGCTCCAAGTGGTTGAGTTGTCTCGAATCTTGATATTTTCTGTGGTTTTAAACCAACAATCCGGCGCTTGCATTTATTGCCTGATTTGATTTAATAAGTAAAGCTGCTATCTTAATGAGAATTAAGCTAATTGTTTGTCTTTTCTGCTAGGGTAAGGTATAAATGTCCACCGGACACAGGGTTTGGGGAGTTTTGAATTGTTACGTCTGACCTGGTTGAGTCTGTTGCTCCTGCCGTGGCTGGCCCAGGCTGCCACGCAGGTTCAGGGTGTGCGTCTATGGGCCGCACCCGACAGTACTCGCGTAGTGTTCGATGTCTCTGGCCCGGTTAGCCATCGCCTGTTCACGCTGAAAAACCCCAACCGCCTGGTCATTGATCTCACCGAAGCCGACATTGACAGCAAGGTCAAGCAGTCCTTCAGCCAGGGCGGCATCGTCAAAAGTTTCCGCAGTGGGCCACGCAACAAGAAAGACCTGCGCCTGGTGCTGGATTTATCCTCTTCAGTTAAACCCAAGAGTTTCGTGCTCAAGCCCAATGACCAGTATGGTCACCGCCTGGTCATAGACCTGTTCAATGCGGGTGGTGAAAACGCCGCGCCACCGAAAGAAATCAAGGTCATTAACCAGCCCGCCAAGCTGCGCGACCTGGTGATTGCCATCGATGCCGGTCATGGTGGCGAAGACCCGGGAGCGCGTGGCAAGAAAGGTACTCGCGAAAAAATTGTCGTCCTGCAGATCGCCCGGCGGCTGGCCAAACTGATCGAAAAAGAGCCGGGTATGAGGCCGGTGCTGATCCGTGATGGTGACTACTACATCGGTTTACGCAAGCGCATGGAAAAGGCCCGCAAACACCGTGCTGACCTGTTTGTATCCATACATGCCGATGCCTTCAAGGATCGCCGCGTACATGGTGCTTCTGTCTACGCCGTATCGAGGCGCGGTGCGTCTTCAGAATTTGCGCGCTGGCTGGCCGCGCGCGAGAACGCGGCAGATCTCGTTGGTGGCGTAAGCCTTGACGACAAGGACGACCTGCTCGCAGAAGTGCTCCTCGATCTGGCCCAGACAGCGACCCTGGAAGCCAGTAATGAAGTTGCAGGCAATGTATTGCGCGAAATGCGTGGTATCGGAAAAGTCCACAAGAAGACCGTGCAGCACGCCGGCTTCATGGTGCTAAAGTCGCCGGATATCCCTTCCTTGCTGGTGGAAACCGCGTTTATTTCCAACCCGTCTGAAGAGAAGCGGCTGCGCAGCACCAAACACCAGCAGAAAGTCGCCCAGGCGATCATGAACGGCGTGCGCAAGTATTTCACCAACAACCCGCCGCCGGGTACGCTGGTTGCCAAAGCCGAAGCGCGTCGTCACACCATCCGTCGCGGCGATACGCTTAGCCATATCGCCCAACGCTACGGTGTCACCATGGCGTCGCTACGCAAGAAAAACAGCCTGCGCAATGACCGCCTGCTGGTCGGCAAGACCCTGACTATCCCCTCCAAGGGCGGATAGGCAAGCAAATTCACCTTTTTTCAGTTTAATTGCACACTTAAAGTGAAGGTTCCGGGGGCTCTTTTGGGGCGCCTGTGCTTGCCAGCACCCGAAGCCCCAAAAGAGCCCCCGGAACCTTCGCCTCGCACAATGCAAAGTCTCCCCGGGCAACTCCCGGCCGACTTCCCGCCCCACCTCCACCCCTGTACCATATCCCGATGCGCATCCATCAACTGGAACCCCAACTCGTCAACCAGATAGCTGCCGGAGAAGTCGTGGAACGCCCGGCATCCGTCCTCAAGGAACTGCTGGAAAACAGTCTCGACGCCGGCGCCAGCAAGATCGAAATCGATATCGAGGAAGGCGGTAAACGCCTGATCCGGATTCGTGACAACGGCCACGGCATTGAAAAAGACGACCTCGCCCTGGCCCTGTCCCGACACGCCACCAGCAAAATCGCATCCCTCGAAGATCTGGAAAATGTCGCCAGCCTGGGGTTCCGTGGCGAGGCTTTGCCCAGTATTGCCTCCGTATCGCGCCTGACCCTGCAATCGCGCACCGCCGGGGGAGACAACGGCTGGCAGGTCCAGGGTGACGGCAGGGAGCAGGGCGTCGATCCCCAACCCGCAGCTCATCCGCAGGGCACCACCATCGAAGTTCATGACCTGTTTTTCAACGTGCCGGCGCGACGTAAATTCCTGCGCACCGACAATACCGAACACAAGCACCTGGAAGGCGTATTTCAGCGCATAGCGCTAAGTCGACCGGATATCGAACTGGTCCTGCGCCGTCAGCGCAAGGCCTTGTATCATTTGCGCGCAATACATGCCGAAGCAGACAAGCTCGAGCGTATCCGTGCTGTGCTGGGCGATGGCTTTGCCGAGCAGGCTATCGGCCTGGAACACGAGGCCGCGGGTTTGCGCCTGCACGGCTGGATTGCTGAGCCGACATTTTCCCGTAGCCAACCGGACCTGCAGTTCTTTTTCGTTAATGGTCGCGCTGTGCGCGACAAGCTGGTTGCCCACGCAGTCCGCCAGGCCTATCAGGATGTGCTTTATCACGGCCGGCACCCGGCATTTGTGTTGTATCTTGATCTTGATCCGGCTGCCGTTGATGTGAATGCACACCCTGCCAAGCACGAAGTGCGTTTCCGCGACTCGCGCCTGGTGCATGATTTTCTCTACCGGACGCTGCACAAGGTCCTGGCCGATGTCAGGCCGGCCGAGCAGCCGGTGATGGGTGCTGAGCTGGGTGCCGCAGCTTCAGGTTACGCCGGCAGTGCAGTAAATGGTTATGCCTCGCCGATGCCTGTGCATCAGAGTGGAATGCCGTTGCAGGTTAGCGAGCAGCTTGGTCACTACCGGCGCCTGCATGGTGAGATGCCATCGCCGGGTGCTTCAGAACCACGGTCGGAAATCGATTCAACGCAGGAATCACCGCCGCTCGGTTTTGCGCTGGCGCAGCTACAGGGTATTTATATTCTTGCTGAAAACGCACAGGGCCTGGTGCTGGTGGATATGCATGCGGCTCACGAGCGTATTACCTACGAACATTTAAAGCGTAGTTACCAGGACGACGGAATACGTTCGCAACCCTTGTTGGTGCCGCTGGGTCTGGCGGTGAGTCAGGCCGAGGCTGATGAAGCAGAGCAGCGCCGCGACTGGTTCGCTGCGTTGGGGTTTGATATTGACCGTCAGGGACCGGAGCAGCTACTGGTCCGGCAGGTGCCTGCATTACTTGCCGATGTTGATATCGCAGTGTTAGTGCGAGATGTGCTTGCGGATTGCCGTACGCACGGGAATAGCCAGCGTATCGAAGCGTCTGTAAATGCCTTGTTGTCGACGATGGCCTGTCATGGTTCGGTGCGTGCCAATCGGCATTTGACGCATGCGGAGATGAATGCCCTGTTGCGTGATATGGAACGTACCGAGCGTTCCGGTCAATGCAATCATGGCAGGCCGACCTGGGTGCAGGTGAGTTTGCAGGAGCTGGATGCGTTGTTTATGCGCGGCCGTTGACGGGGTTCTGGTGGAGGCAGCGCGACTGGTGAGTCGATTGGGCTTCGGTGCAGGCACAGGCGCTCCAATCGACTCACCAGTCGCGCTGCTTTATGTTTCGTGGCCCACTGAATGAATCAACTACCATTCATATGAATCAGCCGTTAGCTATTTTCCTGATGGGCCCGACTGCTTCTGGTAAAACCGGGCTGGCGGTAGAGTTGATTCAACAGTTACCGTTGGAAATTATCAGCGTTGATTCGGCGCTGATCTACCGTGGTATGGATATCGGGACGGCCAAGCCGGATGCGCAGACGCTGGCACAGGCGCCACATCGCCTGATCGATATCCGCGACCCGTCAGAAATCTACTCAGCGGCCGAATTTCGCCACGATGCGCTGCAGGCCATGGATGACATCACCTCGCGTGGCAACACGCCGCTGCTGGTTGGTGGTACGACGTTGTACTTCCGGGCTCTCGAAGAGGGGCTTTCTGATCTGCCTTCCGCAGACGCCGAGGTGCGTGCTGAACTGGAGGCGGAGGCAGCCGAGGTGGGCTGGCCAGCGATGCATGCGCGGTTGAGCCAGGTTGACCCGGAGGCGGCTGACCGGATCCACCCGAATGACCCGCAGCGTATTCAACGTGCGCTGGAAGTCTATGAGCTGTGTGGCGAGCCGATGAGTGCACTGTTTGCCGGGGGCCGCCAGCCGGTGCCGGCTTACCGTTTTCTGAAGCTGGCGCTGGTGCCGGGTGACCGGGCACTGCTGCACGCGCGTATTGCCGAGCGTTTTCAGCTGATGCTGAAGCAGGGGTTTCTGGACGAAGTGCGCCATTTGCGTGCACGCGGGGATCTGCACACTGATTTGCCGTCCATGCGTGCGGTCGGGTATCGCCAGGCCTGGGCTCACCTCGATGGGAACTTGTCGGCGGAAGAATGGGTCGAACGCGGAGTTATAGCTACCCGCCAATATGCCAAGCGGCAAATGACCTGGCTCAGAAGTGAGCGCGATTGTCACTGGATTGATCCGTTGCAGGAGGACCCGGTTGCCGCCGCACTTGAGCTGATAAAAAGGGCTGGCGCCGCAGCCAGTTGAGTGTGCTATAGTTTTCCCGGTATGGAAAACCTTAACCGCAATCCGGAAGCGGATCTATAAGTTTGTGCTCATTCCCACTCAGTTAATTGGTTCGGGTAGGAGGACGAAGTTTGGTGCACGTTACTAGAACAAGGAGAAATGACATGGCCAGAGGGCAGTCGCTACAAGAACCTTTCCTGAATGCTTTGCGCAAGGAACGTATTCCGGTGGCAATTTACCTGGTGAACGGTATTAAATTGCAGGGCCAGATCGAGTCTTTCGATCAGTTTGTCGTGCTATTGAAGAACAGCGTCAGTCAGATGGTGTACAAACACGCTATCTCGACCGTGGTACCGGCGCGCAACGTGCGCCTGGCGAGTGGTGATGAAAGCAACGAGACCGATTCCGGTAACGCCTGATCCCATACCGTCGACCGTGAACCGGGACAGGTGCCCGGTTCCGGTTAATGCTTCTTATGTTTGAACGTCCCCAAAGTGGCGAACGCGCCATCCTTGTCCATGTCGAATTTCCCGGTGAAAGTGAACCTGAAGATTTGCTGGAATTTTCAGACCTGGCGGTGTCGGCCGGTGCAAGCCCGGTTGCCACAATAACCGCAAGCCGCAACGCGCCCGATGCACGTTTTTTTGTCGGTAGCGGCAAGGCTGATGAAATCCGCGAGCAGCTGGAATTGCACGAGGCTGAACTGGTTATCTTTGACCACGAACTCAGTCCCAGCCAGGAACGTAACCTGGAAAAACATTTTCAGGCGCGGGTGCTCGATCGCACCGGTTTGATACTGGATATTTTTGCCCAGCGAGCGCGCTCCTTTGAAGGCAAACTTCAGGTAGAGCTTGCGCAGCTGAAACACCTGTCCACCCGGTTGGTTCGGGGCTGGACCCACCTTGAGCGCCAGAAGGGCGGCATCGGTCTGCGTGGACCTGGCGAAACCCAGCTGGAAACTGACCGTCGTTTGCTTGGGCAACGTATCAAGCAGATAAACAAGCGTCTCGACAAGGTACGTAGTCAGCGCAACCAGGGGCGCCGCGCCCGCGAACGGGCGGATGTGCCGACAGTATCGCTGGTCGGTTACACCAACGCGGGCAAGTCGACACTGTTTAACCGTTTGTGCAATGCCGAGGTCTATGCGGCTGACCAGCTGTTTGCGACTCTGGATCCCACCCTGAGACGTTTCGACTTGCCTGGTTTCGGACCGGTGGTGCTGGCGGATACCGTTGGATTTGTGCGTAAACTGCCGCATGAGCTGGTGGCGGCTTTCCGGGCCACGCTCGAGGAAACACTGGAAGCCGATTTGCTGCTGCACGTGGTCGATGCCCATGATCCGGAGCGGCAGACACGAATCGAACAGGTCAACGAGGTCCTGGACAGTATCGGGGCCCGTGACGTGCCGCAGATTCTCGTTTACAACAAGATTGACCTTAGTGCCGAGCCGGCGCACCTGCTGCGTGATCTCGACAACCAGGTAACCCGTCTGTGGTGTTCGGCGGTCAGTGGCGAGGGTCTGGAATTGCTGGAGCAGGCGCTGGGCGAGTACTTTTTATCCGACGAGGTCCGCGGCTGGCTGTGCCTGCCGCCGAGCGCAGGCCGTTTGCGGGCTGCGATCTATCAAACCGGACAAGTACTGCAGGATCTGCCGGCAGACGCTGGTGGCTGGTGGCTGGAGATCCGTATCAGCGGTCTGGAGCTGGACGCGTTGTACCGTCGCGAGGGCCAGAAATACGATCTTCACGCCGAACGGGAGCCGGCAGTTGTTGCGGGCGCGGCCCAAGCTCCCTAGAATTCACACCTTTGCCAATTATCGGAGTAATGCATGGCCTGGAACGAGCCGGGAGGCGGTAACAACAAAGATCCCTGGGGTGGTCGCGATGACCAGGGTCCACCGGACCTCGACGAGGTCGTCAAGAAAATGCAGGACAAGCTGGGTGGCTTGTTCGGCGGCGGCCGCAAGGGCGGTAGCGGTAGCGGTAGTAGCAGCGGTGGTCCCGGGCTTGCGGGTCTTGGGCTTGTCGCCGGCATTATTGCCGTGGTGTGGGCATTTTCCGGCATCTATATCGTCGAGGAAGGTAAACAGGGTGTAGTCATGCGCTTTGGGGCTTTCCATGGGCTAACCGGCTCGGGACCTCACTGGCGGATTCCCTATCCGGTAGACCAGGTCGAAATTGTCGACGTCGAGCAGCGTCGCTTCGTTGAAATCGGCTACCGGTCCGGTACCACCGGCCAGGGTGCCGTAGCGGTACCGCGCGAGGCGCTGATGCTTACCGAGGACGAAAACATCGTTAATATTCAGCTGGCCGTGCAGTACCAGGTGAGCGATCCTGCCAAGTACCTGTTTGATGTCCGTGATCCCAATTCCGTGCTGAAGCAGGTGGCCGAGAGTGCGGTGCGTGAAGTTATCGGCAAGAGCAAAATGGACTACGTCCTCAAGGAAGGCCGCGCCGAAGTGGTTGCCAGTATCCAGACAAAAATGCAGCAGGCCCTGGAAGTGTATGAAGCAGGCCTGCGCGTTTCCGACGTGAACCTCCAGGATGCCCAGCCACCGGAAGAAGTACAGGCGGCTTTTTCGGATGCCATCAAGGCTCGCGAGGATAAAGAGCGTTTTAAAAATGAAGCTGAAGCGTACTCCAATGACATTATTCCTCGGGCACGTGGTACGGCTGCCCGACATCTTCAGGAAGCCAGTGCCTACAAGGAATCGCTCGTAGCAAAGGCAGAGGGTGAGGCAAGTCGCTTTACGCAGTTATACGACGAATACAAGAAGGCGCCTGAAGTGACGCGTAAGCGTCTTTATCTCGAGACTATGGAATCCGTGCTGGGTAATACCAGTAAAGTGATGGTCGACACAGAGAATTCCAATAATCTGATGTATCTGCCCATGGATCAGTTATTGAAAAACAGGTCGGAAAAACGTCCTTCGAACGGTAACAGTGCCCGCAGTTCCATCAATACGCCGACAACTTCGACGGACAGCGATAAGCCAGCACGTCCCTCACGCAAAACACGGGAGACACGCTAATGGTTAATGGTAAAGTACTTGCGATCGTCCTGGCGCTGGTTATAGCGGTGTTTATAGCTATCTCGTCGATGTTTCAGGTGGCTGCATGGGAAAAGGCCGTGCTGTTTCGCCTCGGGGAGATTGTCCGCACCGATATTCAGCCCGGACTGCATTTCAAAACGCCGTTTATCAATAACGTGCGCAAGTTCGACGGGCGTATTCTTACACTGGATGTTGAACCCGAGCGATTCCTGACAGTTGAAAAGAAAAATGTGATCGTTGATTCGTTCGTTATGTGGCGTATTGACGATGTGCGACGTTTTTACACTGCTGTTCTGGGTGATGAACGTAATGCGCGTCAGCGGCTTGAGCAGATTGTCAAAGATGGCATGCGTGGCCTGTTCTCCAAGCGTACCGTTAACGAAGTTGTTTCCGGTGAGCGCAGTACCATCATGAAGACCCTCGTTACAGACGCCAGCACCCAGGCGGAGGAGATCGGGATTCAGATCGTCGATATCCGCGTTAAACGAGTGGATCTGCCCGCAGAAGTCAGTAACTCGGTGTTCCGTCGCATGCAGGCGGAACGCGCGCGCGTTGCCAAGGAGTTCCGGTCCCAGGGCGCCGAGGAAGCGGAAAAGATTCGCGCCGATGCTGATCGTCAACGCCAGGTGCTGATTGCAGATGCCTATAACGAAGCGGAACAGATTCGCGGTCAGGGTGATGCCACAGCGGCTGAAATTTACGCCGCGGCTTATGGTGCCGATGAAGACTTTTATGCCTTCTTCCGCAGCATGCAGGCCTACCGGCAGAGCTTTAACGACGGTAATGACATGATGCTGTTGCAGCCCGATGGCGAGTTCTTCGAGTACTTCAGCGGCTCCAAGGGTAAAAAGTAGCACCGGAAGTGTAACTGCAACAAGTCCGGGCGATTAGCATCGCCCGGCTTTTTTTTGCAGACGAGCCGGATAACGGGGATGGGCGATGTGGACTGATTTGTGGGCCGCGCTGGCCCTGGTGCTGGTATTGGAAGGGGTTCTGCCGTTTCTCAGTCCGGCTGTTGTACGTCGCATGCTGGAAGCGGTGTCCCAGGTCGATGATCGCAGTATGCGGATTTCCGGCCTGGTGAGTATGATGGCGGGCCTGGTGCTCTTGTATATGGTTCGCTAGGTGAGCTGGATTTCAGGTTAAAACGGCCAACTATGATGAAAGGTAAAAACCGCTGGTTACTGCCGGAAGGTATAGAGGAGTTGTTGCCCGAACAGGCCGCTCGTCTGGAACAGCTGCGTCGTGAATTGCTGGATATGTATCGTAGCTGGGGCTACGAGCTGATCCTGCCGCCGTTTATTGAATACCTCGATGGTCTGCTGACGGGCACAGGTCATGACCTGGATCTTAAAACGTTTAAACTGATTGACCAGCTGTCGGGCCGGTTGTTGGGCCTGCGTGCCGATATGACGCCTCAGGCTGCACGCATCGATGCCCACCGTCTGCAACATGATGCCCCGAGTCGTCTGTGTTACCTGGGTACCGTGCTGCACACGCGCCCCGATGGTCTTGCCGGTTCGCGCAGCCCCCTGCAGGTGGGTGCCGAGTTATTCGGTCACGCCGGGGTAGAGAGCGATGTTGAAATACTTGCCCTGATGGTAGCGACACTCGAGCTTACTGGCGTTGAGGACATTTATATCGATCTCGGGCATGTCGGTATTTATCGCGGTCTGGCAAGTGATGCCGGGCTTGATGATGATCAGGAAGCTTTGCTGTTCGACGCCTTGCAGCGCAAGGCAATTCCCGAGATCAATGAGTTTCTGGGCGGTCTGGATTTGTCCACAGCACAGCGTGAACGTCTCGCTGCACTGGCGACACTGAACGGTGACAGCGATGTGTTGCAGCGCGCAACTGCGTTGCTGGAGGGCAGTGGTGATGCTGCACGCAATGCGCTGGAAAATCTCAGTCGCATCGCAACGCTGGCAAGTCAGCGACTGCCGGATGTGACATTGCATTTTGATCTTGCTGAGTTGCGCGGTTACCAGTACCAGACGGGTGTTGTTTTCGCGGCCTTCGTGGCTGATCACGGCAAAGAGGTGGCACGCGGGGGGCGATACAACGAGATTGGTAAGGTGTTTGGCAGGGCGCGGCCCGCAACCGGTTTCAGTACCGATTTGCGTATGCTGATGAGGTTCGGCAATCGCGACTGGCCGGTCATGGGAAAAGCCATCCTGGCGCCGAATGATGACGATGCTGCGCTGGCCGACAGGGTTGGTCAGTTGCGTGCTGCCGGTGAAGCTGTGATTCAGCAGTTACCGGGGCAGGAGGGTACGTTTGCCGAAATGGGCTGCGATCGCATATTGCGCTGGAATGGAACTGAATGGGCTGTCGAAGCATTGGCTTGAGACTGGTAAATAAACGATGAATCAGGTGCAACAAGCACCAGGGTTGAAATGTAATGGGTAAGAACGTCGTCGTAATCGGCACCCAGTGGGGTGACGAAGGTAAGGGTAAAATTGTTGATCTGCTGACCGATCGCGCCTCTGCCGTGGTGCGCTTTCAGGGTGGCCATAACGCCGGTCATACGCTGGTGATCGAAGGCAAAAAAACAGTGTTGCACCTGATCCCGTCGGGGATTCTGCGCGTTGGCGTGCGTTGCCTGATTGGTAACGGCGTAGTGCTTTCGCCGACAGCATTGCTGGAAGAAATGAGCATGCTGGAAGCCAGTGGCGTACCGGCTCGTGAACGCCTGGGGATCAGTGAATCCTGCCCATTGATTCTGCCTTACCATATAGCGCTCGATCAGGCGCGCGAAGTGGCACGCGGCAAGAAAGCCATCGGTACAACCGGCCGTGGTATTGGTCCGACGTACGAAGACAAGGTGTCACGCCGGGGCATCCGTTTGGGTGAACTGCTCGATCCCGAACACTTCAAGGAACGTCTGCGCGAAGTTATGGAATATCACAACTTTGCGCTGGAACATTATTTCAAGGCAGATACCGTTGATTATCAGCAGGTGCTCGATGAAGCGTTGGCGCAGGGTGAGCAGATAGCGCCCATGGTCGAGGATATCCCCGGTACGCTGCACTCCCTGCGTAAACAGGGCAAGAGTATTATGTTCGAGGGTGCCCAGGGTGCGCTGCTGGATATTGATCACGGTACCTATCCCTATGTGACTTCATCAACCACCACGGCCGGTGGTGCTGCCAGCGGCAGCGGCGTGGGACCACGTGACCTGGATTATGTGCTGGGTATTGTCAAAGCCTATACCACGCGTGTCGGTGCGGGACCATTCCCGACCGAGCTGTTTGATGATGACGGTAATCACCTCGGCGAGAAAGGGCATGAGTTTGGTGCAACTACCGGCCGACAGCGCCGCTGTGGCTGGCTGGATATCGTCGCCCTGAAACGTTCGCTGGAAATCAACAGTGTTACCGGCATGTGCGTGACCAAGCTCGACGTGCTCGACGGTATGGAAACGGTGAAAATCTGCGTCGCCTACAAACTTGATGGCAAAGAAGTCATGACGCCGCCCGTGGGTGCCGATCTGTTCGAGAAATGCGAGCCGGTACTCATCGAGATGACGGGCTGGCAGGACTCCACAGTAGGCGTAAAGTCGGTAGATAACCTGCCGCAGGCCGCACGTGACTACCTGGCCAAGGTCGAGGAACTCTGTGAAGTCCCTGTCGACATTATCTCCACCGGCCCGGATCGTGAAGAGACGATTATAAAAAGGCACCCGTTCGAATAGCTTTCAGGAGCGAACCGGAAGTTGAATAATCAACCGGGGCGGTCAACGAGAAACGTCCGCTCGACGCGTAGCATCCCGGTTGGTATTACCCTCTGTTGGGAGTCCGCACGCGCTGTAACCGGTAGTAGCCCTTGCCCGGCATGGGTAACCGGAACCTTGTCTGGTGATAGCTGGCTTTCAGTAATCCAGTGATTTCGAAGGGCCCGATCGGATACTTCGAATAAGCCAGCTGGTAGTTCCCGGGCTGTAAAATGCGTGTATTCAGCCAAAGGTCACCGCCCTCTGCAGTCAACCTGTATCCCGAAAAAGGTGCCGCTAACGGCTCACCGATAAAAATTCCTTCGCCCGGTTGTTGCACGCTTTGCCAGTAGGCCTGGATCAGGCTGCGGCCGCTTCCGTAGGAATTCATCAGCAGACCGGGGTTCGGGAACTTGCCGAGCAGGTTGCAGGGTTCCACCACGGTGCCGAAACTGCCGGTGGCGCCGGCCTCGAGCCAGCGTAGCGCGCTCATTTGTTTTTTCCCGGTAAGTTTTCCACCAGCAGACGTCAGATGATCGGCGACTGCCCCCGGCTTGAACCTGAGCGTATCGAGATAGGGGACTTTTGTGATGCCGGTAAAGTAGAACAGCACGTCGTCGCGGTCCTTGAGGCCTTTGCCGGTGACTTGCTGCGTTGCTATCCAGCCCTGCATGGCCTGCTGAATGCGCCGAAAGTTGCTGGCGCGGACGTTACGTGCTTTGTCGGGCGTGCTTACCAGGTAGGCTGTGCCCGCTGGCCGGGTGCCATCTGATGTAATACCCCTGTCGATCAGTTGCTGCGCAGTAGCGAAATCCCTTGCGGCAATACTCATGGTGGGGCGGACGCCGCGGTCACTCCACGGACGGTTGCCGGTGTAGTTATATAGTGGACTGAACCGGGTAGGTGCGCAGCGTTTCGCTGAGCACCAGGCCTTGTCAAAACCAAAACTGAACGCAGATGTGATGGACATGCAATCGACACGGAAGGGTGTCATCCAGGTCAACGCATAGGCCTGAACGTGTTCCGGCGTAGCCTTGTCGACAGTAGCTTTCAGTGGTGTAAATTCGGCGGGGCTCATTCGGCCGTGTCCCGGCCTGAAACGGATGTGAATGACGTTTGCTTCGGGCAGTTGGCGCGCCTGACGATAATAATTACCAATCTGTACGCTTAGCGGGTCGGCATCATTCACTATAACCGCGAGTTCGTGGGGCTGGAGATGAGATCCGGGGAGATCGATATGAATCCCGGTGACGTCTGTTGGCGATGCAGCCGTTCCCACGTTGCATGGCAGCGTCAGTAACAAAAGCGCAGAAAGAAAAGCGCGTAACATAGAGTCAGGGTATGTGCAGAAGCCAGGAGCCTTTATGCTACGGCTTCAGCTACGGGATGGCCAGTGGTTAGCGGCTGGCGGTGAGACGTTCTTCCTGGTCGCCGAGCGTATACTGGATTTTGCTGATACGATCGAGTTGCGCCATAAATGCATCCAGGCAGGCTGGATCGAAGAACCGGCCGCGCTGCTCGTTGATGTAGTCGAGGGCTTTCTGCATTTCCCAGCGGGGTTTGTACGGGCGTTCCGAGGTCAGCGCATCGTAGGCGTCCGCGACGCTGACGATGCGTGCGGCCAGTGGTATTTCCTGACCACCGAGTTTGTTGGGATAACCGGCACCGTTGAATCGTTCATGGTGGCTCAGCGCGATGATGGCGCCCATTTGCAGGTATTTCGACGGGCTGTCCTTGAGGATTTCATAGCCGATCTGGGTGTGCGTTTTCATAATCTCGAATTCGCAGTGTGTCAGGCGCGCTGGCTTGCGCAGGATTTCATCGGGGATACCGATTTTGCCGATGTCATGCATGGGCGCGGCCAGCTCAATGGCATCGCATTCGTCTTCTGACAACCCCATTTGCTCGGCGATAACCCGCGAGTATTTGGCCATACGGATAACGTGATTGCCGGTTTCCTCATCGCGATATTCGCCGGCTTTGGCCAGTCGCAACAGTGTTTCATGTTCGCGCCGACGTACTTCACTGGTGGCATCAGCGACTTTTTGTTCCAGCCAGCAGGCACGCTCGTGAATCATGTGTTGCTGGCGGCGCTGGGCCAGCAGGTTGCTGCAGCGGGCATGAAATTCCAGGTCATCGATGGGCGTTACCAGCAGATCGGTAGCGCCGGCATCCAGGGCGCAGCGACGCAAATCGCGGTTTTCCCATGGGGTCATCATCAGCACAGGTAATTCGTGGCCATGCGGTAACAGACGCAGGTGCTGGATTAGATGGCAGGGATCCATACCGGAAAGCGTATAGTCGGCGATCACCAGGTCGGCGGTGTGCCACTGCAGCCACGACAGTGCCGATTCCGCTTCAAGGAACGCTTCAATGTGGATGGTCTGGTCGATACGCCGGCCCAGCTCGACCAGACGTTCTCGCCTGCACCCGTCACGGTCCAGGATCAGTATCGTCGGCATACGGTGCCTCATTTCCTATAGTGTTCACAGCAAAACAACCCACTGCGGAGCAATCCATGCCGACCGCGTCACCGGGGAAAGATATCCCCTAAGACACTGAATTGGGATTAGAATGTTCTTTTACCAATGGTGTCGCTTGTGGCTAGCGGCCCGAATGAGGCAAACTTAACTGTATGATTTAAATCGGCTTGGTTAGAGGCTGATCTAATTTACTGATTACAAACGATACCCGTAGAAGGAGGCTGCATGGCGCAGCAGGACAATTCATCACCGCGCGGACAATCGCTGTTCAGCGTATTCCGTAGCGTATCCGCTTCAATGTTTGGCGTGCAGAGCAGCAAAAAGCATGAAGAGGACTTCGCCAAGGGTAGTGTCAAGGCGTACATTGCCGTCGGGCTGATCGTTACCGTCCTGTTTGTTCTTGCTGTCTGGGGTGTGGTGAAGCTGGTCGTGTCAGTCGCCCAGCCAGCTTAAGTCGCAGGCTTTGCTGATCCGGTTTTCGGGAGTGATGGGTTGAGAAAAGCCTTCAAGGCCCTGGGAAGTTCGTTGTTGGGCAGTGTGCGCGATCTTGCGCCTGTGGTGCTGGTGGTGATGTTTTTCCAGCTTGTCGTGCTGCAGCAACCGATACCCAACCTGGTGCAGCTGGTAACCGGCCTGTTGCTCGTGGTCCTGGGGCTGACATTTTTCATACGCGGTCTCGAAATGGGACTATTCCCCATCGGTGAATCACTGGCGCATGCGCTGGCGCGCAAAGGCAGTCTGTTCTGGCTGCTGGTGTTTGCGTTTACGCTGGGATTCGGCACCACGGTCGCAGAGCCGGCGCTGATTGCCGTTTCCGAGGAGGCCGCCGAGGTCGCTGCTGATGCGGGGGCCATCGCGACCAGCGATGACGCCCGGGAAGCGTACGCCAACGGCCTGCGTTTGACTGTCGCGCTCTCTGTAGGGTTCGCGATTCTCCTGGGGGTAGTGCGTATCCTCAAGGGCTGGCCCATGCACTGGATTATTATCTGTGGTTATGTCGTGGTAGTGCTGCTGACCGCGATTGCGCCACGGGAAATCATCGGTATTGCGTACGACTCCGGTGGTGTCACCACATCCACGATAACCGTGCCACTGGTGACCGCGCTCGGCGTAGGCCTGGCGACCTCGATCCGCGGGCGTAACCCGATGATAGATGGTTTTGGCCTGATTGCCTTCGCATCGTTGACGCCAATGATTTTTGTCATGATCTACGGCATGGTGATCCATTGATGTTACTGCAGGAACTGTGGCAAACGCTGCTCGATACCATTATCGATGTATTACCTATCGCCACCATCATTGCGGCCTTTCAGTTCATAGTCATTCGGCGTCCTATAGCCAACCCTGCGCGGGTGGTTGGCGGATTTGTCTATGTGCTGTTGGGTCTGACGCTGTTCCTGGTCGGTCTTGAAGAAGCACTGTTCCCCCTGGGCCGTTTAATGGCGTCGCAGCTGACCAATCCCGCGTTTATCTACGAGGGGGTCGAGGGTGTTATCGAGTCGGTACACTGGGCTGATTACGTGTGGGTGTATATTTTCGCCTTCGCGATTGGCTTTTCCACCACCATTGCCGAGCCTGCGCTGCTGGCTGTCGCCATGAAAGCCAACCAGGTATCGGCAGGGGCGATAGGTATATGGGGTCTGCGTATTGCTGTAGCACTGGGCGTGGCCGTGGGTATATCACTGGGCACCTTCCGTATCGTCACCGGCTTGCCGATCCACTATTTTATTATCGTGGGTTATATAATCGTGGTAATCCAGACCGTTTTCGCGCCACGTATGATCATTCCGCTGGCCTATGATTCCGGTGGTGTGACGACATCCACCGTTACGGTGCCGCTGGTAGCGGCACTGGGTCTGGGTCTGGCAGAGACAGTGCCGGGGCGCAATGTATTGATTGACGGGTTTGGCCTGATTGCATTTGCCAGCCTGTTCCCGATGATGAGTGTGATGGCCTACGCGCAACTTTCCGGTCTGCGTACAGGTCCTCGTAAATGGTAAACAAAGTAACAACAAGGGGAGCGCAGCTATGCACTTCAAACTGATTATTGCACTGGTCGAAGATACCGTTACCGACAAGGTAATGGATGCTGCCCGGAAGAGCGGTGCGACAGGTGCTACCGTTATCAACAATGCTCGCGGTGAGGGTCTGGAAAAGAGCAAGACATTCCTGGGTCTGTCACTGGAAACGCAGCGCGATGTGTTGCTGTTCCTGGTAGAAGAACACCTGAGTCGACAAATACTGGAAACCGTGTGCCGGGTGGGGCGCTTTGAAGAAAGGCCGGGTACCGGCATCGCTTTCCAGATCGATGTCGAAGACGCCGTTGGCGTGCAACACCAGGTAGATTTACTGGTCGAACAAGTAGAGGACAAGTTATGAAAGACAAACCAATAGTGCGGGTGCGCGACGTCATGAAAACCGACTTCGACCTGATCGACGGCAAGCTGACCGTCAAAGACGCACTGGATGCCATGAAGCACGTCGACACCAAGTCCCTGGTGGTCAACAAACGGCATGATGATGACGAGTTTGGTATTGTGCTGCTGTCGGATATCGCCAAACAGGTACTGGCAAAGGGCCGCTCCCCGGAGCGCGTCAATATCTACGAGATTATGTCAAAGCCGGTAATATCAGTGCCACCGGAGATGGATATCCGCTACTGTGCGCGCATGTTTGAGCAATTTGGATTATCTCGTGCAACAGTAATCGAAGCAGGACGTATGGTCGGCATAGTCAGTTTTACCGATATGGTAATGAAAGGCATCGCAGACTGATTGGGGGGGTGGTACGCAGGGTTGGGTTATGGTTCCGCAGCCTCGATGGCTTCGACGAGTGATCTCAGATCCTCTACAGAGTGCAACTCGCCAATGCGTTCACGACCAATACGCTGTACGATTTCATTATTGCGGCGTACGACAATAACCGGGTAGTGATCCTCTGCCGGGTAGCGCGCCTCGTATTCATCAATATGGAACAGCTCAATCGGGTGCCGGGATTTCAGCGCCGTAAACTCGGCGTTTTCAGTGAAAGCATCATGTGTGATCTGACACAGGTCGCAACTGTAAGTCTGGGGTGACAATACCTTGTGGGCAATATCAAACAGCGCGTTAACTTTCCCGCTTTTGGCGTTGTAGACAAACTGAAGTGTAAGATCGCTCATTGCTTTCTATAGAGTCCCTGGTGCGCTAAAAGTTCTATGCCTGAAACAGGAGGAGCAGCCCGGCAGCCGCGGGAACAGCCTGTACGAACAGGATTTTCCGACTGGCAGTGGCGGCGCCATAAAGACCTGCGATCAGAATGCAGGACAGAAAAAAACCCTTCACGCTGGTACCATCGTGACCGAGACTCAAACCCCACAACAAGCCCGCGGCCAGGAATCCATTGTACAAACCCTGATTGGCAGCCAAAACCCGCGTGGATCTTGCAGCCTCCCGGGTGAGGCCGAAGGCGCGCAGTCCAGCCGGCTTCTCCCAAAGAAACATCTCGAGTACCAGTATATAGAGGTGTAGCAGGGCGATGGCGCCGATAACGATGTTAGCGATGACAGACATGACAACTTTCCTGGTCGATGAGGCTATCCCGGGTTTTTACCGCGATGCCCCGTATTGTGGGTCTGACGAGTGAGACCGCTTTGCGCATGCTTTCCCGCTTGATGTCCCTGATCTTGAAACCGGCAGATAACAAGGCTGCTTCCGTTTCCCTGTTTAAATGACAATTGCCAGCCAGCTTGCGCCATAACGGAGTAATCCGGTTCTGCCAAAGTCTTCTCCTGGTGCCGTTTTCAGCAGCCACATGTTCCAGGAAAACCAGGCAACCCTCCGGCTTTAATACGCGCCTTATTTCAAGCAATGCAGCTCCCGGATCCGGTACCGAGCAGCAAACCAGCGAAGCCACTACAAAGTCAAATGATTCGTTTTTCGCGTCAATGTTCTCGGCTGAGCCGGCGGATACATGGATGTTCCTGGTATCGCTACCAGCAACCCTGGCCTCCAGTTGCTTACGCATGTGCCTGTCAGGTTCGGACAGGGTCAGTCCAGTAACGGATTCAGAATAAAATTCGATATTGGCTCCGGTACCGGCACCAACTTCCAGTACGTCGCCACTGACCTGTTCCAGAAGTTCACGCCGCCATTCTCTCAAGCATGCGTCTTCTGCCGTTGCCATGCACGTGTCGTAAAAAAAAGCGATCAAAAATGACATTTAAAGTGACTCACCTCAGAGTGCACGGCCGGGAGGCGTTGAACCTGCCTGATTGGTCAGACCTACGATACTCGAGGTAATATACATAGTGAGCAGCACAGAAGCTGCGAAAGCATAAAGCCCGAACCGCATTTCCACATCGGCAATTGCCCCCAGCTTTACAGCAACCACCAATATTGCAACTACAAATACATCCAGCATTGACCACTTCCCGTACAGGTGCATCCAGTGCAGCAGCTTTCGCACCGATTTCTCCATGGCAGCACTTTTACTCACCAGTCTATACAGTACCCAGAGCTTGAGTACCGGTAGCACGATACTAAACCCTGCTATTAACAGGAACAGGAATATTTTCCCTTCCTCTAACAGTTCAATTACACCGGAGAGAACAGAGAAGGTGTTTTCAATAAGCACGAACTTGGTCAGCGTGATGATCGGGGCAAGTAATCCAGTCAATAAAAGACATGCGGCCACCAGGATATAAATTCGTAACCACCTTGCCTTATCCGGATAACGTTCGGGTATTATGATGTCCTCATTGCACAATGGATTGTCATCCCTGGTCAGGCGTAAAAGCCAATAATATGGGAAACCAGGGTGTCTCAGTCGGGCTTAACAGCAAACTTTCCACTGCCAAGCAGCATAATGGTAATGCCTCCGAGCAAATAAAATACTTGTAACTCAATTGCCCAGCCACCGTGTTGAGTCAGGCTGAACATGTCACCCATGTGCGCCAGAAAAATGGCAAATAGCATATTTACTGCGACAATCAAGCCGCCAATGCGCGCGTGGAAACCACCGAGAATCATCAGGGGTGCGACGACTTCGCCTACATATACGCCGTAGGCAAAAACTGAGGGCAGCCCGATGCCGGAAAGTGAACTGCCGATAAACTCAAGTGAGCCCGGGTGGGTTATCTTCGCAATACCATGAAACAGCATGAGAATGGCAACTGTTAAACGTAATAATAATTTACCCATTGCGTCGTTATGAAACTGACTAAACATATTAATTCCTCATGCTCTCGTTGATGCAATTGTCAGGAGTGTCTTGCATCTGATCGGGTATTCCACGTGTCGCGGGTCATTTTGCCTATATGAACTGGCTCGATCCTGGTGAAGTTGATATCTCTCACCATACTCATGCTGCGCCACATCATTGCATGTCCCTTGCTGAAACTGACGCGCCTTACCCTGTTTCTGGCCTCCGAATCTGACTCGCCAGTGGACACGTAATGTGAACCTCTTCCTTTGAGGAAGCGGGTAGGGCATTACTATGGGCCCATCCCGGTGGGCTAATCAAATTATTTCTCCAGGCGGGCGATAAGGCTGGAGGTGTCCCAGCGGCGACCGCCGAGATCTTCGATCTCTGCATAGTATCCATCGATGAGCCTGGTCATCTCGAGACTGGCACCGTTCCCGGCCGCCGCCTCCAGTGCAATCTTAAGGTCCTTGCGCATCCATTCGACAGCGAAACCAAACTCAAATTCATTGTTAACCATGGTTTTCCAGCGATTTTCCATCTGCCAGGATTGCGCTGCACCCCTGGAAATCGCGCCGATGACTTTCTCAATGTCGAGGCCGGCGCGCTGCGCAAAATGCAGACCCTCCGAAAGCCCTTGCAGGACGCCAGCGGCGCAGATCTGGTTAACCATTTTTGTCAGTTGGCCGGAACCGACCGGACCGATCAGGGTGATCGCATTTGCGTAAGCTTCCATAACCGGTTCCGCTCGCGCGAAAGTTGCTTCGTCGCCGCCGACCATGATGGTGAGCTGGCCATTTTCGGCGCCAGCCTGCCCACCCGAAAGCGGTGCGTCGAGGAAGCCAAGATTCTTGCCTTGTGCCGCTTCGCTAACTTCGCGGGCGACATCGGCTGAAGCGGTCGTATGATCGATAATGATGCCGCCGTCCGGTATTCCCTGCAGGACGCCGTTGTCTTCAAGTATCACCTGGCGGACGTCGTCATCGTTACCGACGCAGGAAAAAACGATCTCGGCGTTTCCGGCAGCGGCGGCAGGCGTGGCTGCAAAATTACCGCCGTATTTTTCGCACCACGCTTCGGCTTTTGCCGTCGTACGATTGTATACGGTGACATCATGGCCTGCGGCCTTCAGGTGCCCGGCCATTGGGTAGCCCATAACGCCCAGGCCGACAAATGCTATGCGCATGATTGATCCAGTCTCAATAGAGGAGGCCATCCATTATATGCTCAAACCCCGAAGAGGAGATCTCGATTGCCTTGTTACGCATCATGTTTCTGTCCTCGCAACACAACAAAAGAACCTTCTCCATAACCCTGTTTTACTGTTGGCACATAATTATCATCAGTATCACCGGGTAATAGTGCTTGAACATGCTCAATATTACTGAACCCGGCTTTCATTAAGTCACATTGTATTTCATGAACAGAATGAAAGTTGGCATCCTTATAGAACTTATTCCCACTTTTCTTTTCCTCGTATTTCCTACCCAGCGTACTATTTTTATCAATTAGACCGACAATTATGAATCCTCCTGCCTTAAGGATTCTATACGTCTCTCTAAATGCTATTTCCGGCGTGTCGATAAAACAAACAGTTGTTACAAGAAGCGCATAATCATATAAGCCATCTTCAATCGGAAGAGATTCGGCTGTACCTGCGATCATATTGACGCCACGACTAATTCCAATATCGCGCATCGCTTTTGATGGCTCAATACCCAAAGACACCCCCAATGGTTCAGAGAATCGTCCGGTACCCGCGCCTATTTCTATTCCGTTACCTGCTTTCGGTATAAACGCCTTTATTGCTTTTAATTCCTGCTCATACTCTACGCTGTGATTATCAAACCACCTGTCATACTCAAGGGGGAAATTATCAAAGGCGTTCGACTTGACCATGTTATTTTAGTGGACTTCCCCCGGAACAGTAGACACGTTCCAGCCTCATTTTGAGGCACTTGCAAAAAATCACGAACCTCGCCTATTTAGTCTCAGAAGATATGCAATCAGTGCCAACAGATATAGAGCGATAAAAGCTAGACTCCACTTAGCCGAATCCTCATACACATTCGCATATTTCTCCCTCCCAGCAGTCAGGTTATCTTTGACTGATGCATCTTTTGGGTCTAAATATTCACTTCCACGTTGTTTTTTTAACGCTGCTAGCTGCTCGTTAGTCCAAGTCATATCCTGGCGTTCGGCTGAACTAAAAAGAAATGTTGTTGTGAAAAGAGACGCGAGTATAAATCCTGCCACAGCCATTCTGTTTTTTATAGATTTACTCATACTCTCCTTGGCAAACTAGACATAATGACTTTCCGCACAAAGGCCGAGGGTTGAATTGCGGTACAGTGGTGCGACGCAACTCAAACCTCGGGTTTTGGGTCGGCTGCAACGCCTGGTTATGTGTTTCTTTACCCTTTAAACGCACCCTTAGCCCCCAAATATTCGAGTTCCTCAACAGAACTCTTTCTCCCAAATATCTCATTCCGATGCGGGAAACGACCGAACCGACTGATAATATCTCTATGGTGCCTCGCAAATTTAAGGTTTCCCTCCAAATTATGTTCGCGAAACAGTTCTACCGCTAGATCCTGATCTTCCATTTTTTCACTATGCATAAATGGCATAAATAAGAATGCCAATTGTTCTCCGCTAAGCTCCTGCACTAAATTATTATCGATAGCGGCTCTTGCGACTGCAATCGCGTTTCCCTCTGTTTGAAAACTCGCTATTTCACCTCGAAACATATTGAGAGGGAATTGATCGAAAATTAGAATCAGGGCCAAGCTACCTAATGCTGTATTCCGCCACACCTCTAACTCACCTTTTACTGCTTTTTCCCAGGTATTTTCAAACTTCTCTAATATCTCTGCATCTAGCTCCGGAGTAGATGAAAACCAATGATCTCTCACCCGTTCGGAGTACCAGTAATCAATTACTTCGGCAGGTTTCATTCTATTGGCTATTAGTACACATAACGTCGCAAATCACCGGCATTTTAAATGAGTCATGTACTTTTGTTTTCGGGTCGTGACATATAATTATTTTAGCGTATTCTCAAGTATTGCATTTGCTCAAGTGAGTCGCTACCTCGATAAAGATTTATGACATCCCTGTCAAAATACTACTCGCCAACGCGACGATTAATTCCTTTCATAACCGTCCGAATCTAGCACCCTTGCTTAAAAGGGGGCCGGCTATCAGCCAAGAGCTTATCCAGGGTTTTCTGCGCTTGTTTCGGTTTCTCCATGTCCTGTACTTCTAGCATCTCACACTCATCCATTACCATTTGGTCGATAGTGACAGGATAGTATTTGCAATCGTCGGGGCGGTTGTAATAGATATCGCAAATATACTTATTTTGATTGGGCAGTTTCCTCAACCATGGACACAGCTTAATTTGCTTGCCTGTGTCGGGACTCATCCAAATATTTCCATCGCTAACATATCTGTATATGTCAGGCCTAAAAATATCCCAATATTCTATTTCGCTTGCCGATGCAGATAAGCCGCCGTTACTATCCGGGTCATGGTAATTTGAGAAACTATACGTATGTCTGCTGTTAAGCCAGCCATGATTTGCCATGCCTCTCGAATCAGATTTGTGTATATTGATTTTCATTGTAAATCCTAATTTAGTGCGTTGTTAGTTTTTGCCCATGTTACCAACCCTTCAATCTGTATTCGCCGGAAGTCCGAAGTTGTTTAAAGTAATGTCGCCGCTGGCGTTAAATAAAGATAAACGGCCTCAACGGTGTCGTCCATGAACCCGGCGGCGACGACGTTAACCGGTTCACCACTGCAGTAGTTATCGCCGAGCTGGCCGTGAAGAACTGCGTTCATGGCGTTCTCCGGTATACCGCAGACAGGTCACAAGCCTGCGTCGTCCCTGATAACAGCCGCCATGCTTCCCTCTTCACTCAAAAACACTTTGAAATTTCGTTAAATATGGTAGAGTCGCGCGGCGACAAAGAGGAGGCTCAACGCTATGCGCACAATAATGACCCTGAATCCCAAGGGCGGATGTGGAAAAAGTACCCTGGCCACCAATATGGCGAGTTTTTTTGCCTCAGCGGGCAACCGTGTGGCACTGGCGGATTTTGATACCCAGCAGTCCAGCCTGGAATGGCTGGGCGCTCGCGGCGCGGCGCATGCTGAGATTATCGGTCTGGACGCCTGCCAGCAGCCGCTTCGAACACCCCGCAATACCGACATGCTGATTCTGGACGCGCCGGCCGCGGTGCACGGCAAGGATCTCAGCAACCTGGTAAAAAAGGCCGAAACCCTCGTAATTCCGGTGCTTCCGTCGCCCATCGACATGCGCGCCTGTGCCCATTTCATCCATGAACTGCTTACCGTTGGAAAAGTCTCCCGCCAGCAGACCAGACTGGCCGTTGTTGCCAACCGGGTACGCGAAAACACCCGTATTTACCACTCACTGGAAGCTTTCCTGAAAAAGCTGAGAATTCCGTTCGTGGCCACCCTCAGGGACAGTCAGAACTATATTCGTGCTGCGCAGGGTGGTCTGGGAATTTTCGAAATGGCACCGTCGTCCGTGGAACCGGACCTGGAACAGTGGCAACCCCTGTTGCGCTGGCTGAAAAGCAAGCGCTCGCTGCCTGCCAGCGACTAGTGCGCATATATACCGTCCATAGAACGGTTGAGCTCAGGGGCGCGCGCTGTTTGCGGCGTCCACGCTGGAGCGATTGGTTAGGTGCTTACTACCGCCAACTACGCCTGGCATTAATATAATGCCGAGAGTGGAAAAATCGCAGCGCCAATCCCACAAAGGCCTCGAGCCCGCTCGAGTATAAGCAGGATGTAGCCTTGCAGATGCTAACAAATAGGGTGAAGCCAATACGCCGCACTACCCCGACCAAGTTAAGCCAGTACCCCAGACGAGCTGTTACGACCAGTTGCGCAGATCACCGCTACAACGATGCCGAATAAGCATAGAAGAGCAATTCCAAGCGTCTCTCGGTAAACCTCTGAACCATGCCTGGGTCCAAGGTCTGACCTAGCATTAAACCTCGGGCATGCTTCTTATGAGCAGTCCCCAAAATACATCTGTTACTGCACCAAGCTGCGAAAAATTTCATAGTCTATCTCACAACACCTAACTACTATTAGACGGCATACGCCGTGTTATACGAAAATACTTGCGTATGGTCGTAAATATAGAGTATTCGCGGTTCTATCGGGCGGGCGCTGTGTATCATCCATTTCCCCTTGTTGTTTTGTTATTGCTTCCTTTTGACATTCTTACGTATTTTTGTGGTTGCTGGCAAGGCGAGGAATAAGCGGCGCAAGCTTGGATAAGTTGGGGATTTGCGTGTTAACTAGCAGGCGCCGTCTAACACCACCTTTTTTCAAACCGGGGCAGCGCGGCAACTTGTTGTTATTATTAGTCGAAACAGAATGTTGCAGTGTTTTTTCGCGTAATGACACAGCGTGGTCGGAATTCGTACAGAATTCGCCGAATCTGATACACCTGTATAAATGTCCAGTATCAGGTGTTTTTAAGGCTACGCCGCACTAGAGTGCGGCGATCTTGGTCAGTTGTTCTTCAAGTTGGGTGATGGCCGAGCGCAGGTCTTCGGCTTCGGCTTTCTTTTTGTCGACGACAGCGGCGGGGGCTTTGTCGACGAAGCTGGCGTTACCGAGTTTATTTTCGGCGCGTTCCAGGTCGCCACGTTTCTTGTCCAGTTCTTTGCCAAGGCGTGCCTGTTCTGCTTCTTTGTCTATCAGTCCGGCCATGGGGATAAGCAGTTTCATGTCGCCGACCAGCGCGGTGGCGGATTCCGGTCCTTCGCTATCACCGAGCCATTCGATGGATTCCACGCGGCCCAGTGATGCCAGGTAGTGGCGATTGGTTTCGAGTCGCTGTTGATCCTGTGCGCTGCCGTTTTGCAGCAGTACGGGTAGCGATTTGCGTGGGGGGATATTCATACCACTGCGTATCTTGCGCACGCCGAGGACGAAGTCTTTTACCCAGCCGATGTCGGCAACTGCCGCGGTATTGATACTCGTCTCGTCGCATGTCGGGTAGGGCTGGTGCATGATGGTATCACCTTCCACGCCTGCCAACGGTGCGACGCGCTGCCAGATCTCTTCGGTGATGAAAGGAATCATGGGGTGTGCCAGGCGCAGGACGGTTTCGAGTACCCGGACCAGTGTCTGGCGCGTGCCTCGTTTTGCGGCATCGGAGGCGTCATCGTTATTGAGTACCGATTTGGAGAGTTCCAGGTACCAGTCGCAGTATTCGTCCCAGATGAATGAATATATGGCCTGTGCGGCAAGGTCGAGACGGTAGTTCGCGAAATTGTCGACGACCTGCTTTTCGGTCTGTTGCAACAGGGAGTTGATCCAGTGATCAGCGCTGCTGAGCTCGACTTCACCACCGCTCTGTCCGCAGTCCTGGTCTTCGGTATTCATTAACACGTACCGGGCTGCATTCCAGAGCTTGTTGCAGAAGTTACGGTAGCCTTCGATACGGTTCAGGTCGAAGTTGATGTCACGCCCGGTTGAGGCCATGGCGGCAAAGGTGAAACGCAGGGCGTCGGTACCGAAGGAGGGTATGCCACCGGGGAAATCCTTGCGTGTCTGTTTGCCGATTTTTTCCGCGAGGTGCGGTTGCATCATGCTGCCGGTGCGTTTTTCTACCAGTGCTTCCAGTTCAATGCCGTCGATCAGGTCGATGGGATCGAGCACGTTGCCCTTGGACTTGGACATCTTGTGGCCGTGTGCGTCGCGCACCAGGCCGTGTATATAGACTTCTTTAAAGGGTACGTCGTCCATGAACTTCAGGCCCATCATGATCATGCGGGCGACCCAGAAGAAAATGATGTCGAAGCCGGTGACCAGCACGCTGGTGGGATAGAAAGTTTTCAGGCGGTCGGTCTGTTGCGGCCAGCCGAGAGTCGAAAACGGCCAGAGCGCCGAGCTGAACCAGGTATCCAGCACGTCTTCGTCCTGGTTGAGTATTACGTCGTCATCAAGTCCATGTTGTTTACGCACGTCCGCTTCACTGCGGCCGACGTAAATATTTCCCTCGGCATCGTACCAGGCGGGAATGCGGTGGCCCCACCAGATCTGTCGCGAGATGCACCAGTCCTGGATGTTGCGCATCCATTCGTAGTAGGTGTTTTTCCAGTTGTCGGGCACGAAACGGATGTCGCCATTTTCCACGGCCTTGATGGCGGGGTCGGCGAGTGGCTGGATTTTTACGTACCACTGGTCGGTGAGAAACGGTTCAACTACCGAGTTGGAGCGGTCGCCGCGGGGCACCATCAGTTTGTGTGGATCGATTTTCTCCAGCAGGCCCTGTGCTTCCAGGTCGGCTACTGCCTGCTTGCGTGCCTTGAAGCGGTCCATGCCGATGTAGGCTGCGGGTATCAGCGAGCCTTCATCAGTTTCGTTATCGCGTACCGCGGCATCGATGGTGAAGATATTGATCAGGCCGCCGTGGGGTTGTTCTGAAATCGCCACTTCATCACGGTGACGTTGCCATACGGCATAGTCGTTGAAGTCATGTGCCGGGGTGATTTTCACGCAGCCGGTACCGAACTCGGGGTCGACGTAGTCGTCGGCAATAATCGGAATGCGACGCCCTGTCAGTGGCAGTTCGACGAACTCACCGAGCAGGTGTTTGTAGCGTTCATCGCCGGGATGTACGGCCACGGCGCAGTCCCCCAGCAGGGTTTCCGGGCGGGTAGTGGCGACCACCAGGTGTCCGGTGCCGTTGGTCAGCGGGTAGCGCATGTGCCACAGGTGACCGTTCTCTTCCTGCGACAGCACTTCGAGATCAGAGATGGCGGTGTGCAACACCGGGTCCCAGTTGACCAGTCGCTTGCCGCGGTAAATCAGGCCTTCTTCGTACAAGCGCACGAAGACTTCCTTCACCGCGTCCGACAGGCCGTCGTCCATGGTGAAGCGTTCGTTCTCCCAGTCGACCGAGGTGCCCATGCGTCGCAGCTGGCGGGTGATATGTCCGCCGGAGGTTTTCTTCCATTCCCACACGCGTTCGATGAAGGCGTCGCGGCCGAGGTCATGGCGCGTTTTGCCTTCGGCCTCGAGCTGACGTTCCACCACCATCTGGGTGGCGATGCCGGCGTGGTCGCTGCCCGGCTGCCACAGGGTATTGCGGCCGCGCATGCGGTGGAAACGTGTCAGCGCATCCATCAGGGTGTCCTGGAAGGCGTGGCCCATGTGCAGGCTGCCAGTGACATTCGGCGGCGGAATCATGATGCAGTAGGGGGCGCTATCACCACCGGCCGGGGCGAAATAGCCCTGGTCTTCCCAGGTCTGGTACCAACGCTGTTCTATGCTGTGGGGATTGTAGGTTTTTTCCATGGAAATCAGATATCTTGCCGGGTCACTCAAAAATGAGCAGGGATTATACCGCAGAAACGCAACAATTCCGGAGCCTTGCAATGCTTTGTCGATCACCGGGCCGTCCAGGTCGAAATCCGCGTTCAGCGCCGCGGGTTATTGCAGCAAGGCTTTTGGGGGATTTACCCGTTGCCGGACGATTGTCCTGATTTTGATAACACAGATATACGTTTAATAACCATTGTTATCCGCTGCATGCCTGACTAGGCTCTTTAGTCAAGGTTCAGCATGTAATTACTTGCTGAATTTGAACGTTCCTGATCCCCTGGGTTGATACGAGGTAGCGATATGTTCAAGGCAAGCAGAGTGCAACGGATGTTCTTTTTTAATATGGCTGTGCTGATTCTTTTCGGCCTGTGGCTGACTGGCTTCGACAAAGTTCACTGGTTTAGCTACGTGATTCCGGGCGGGCTGTTGTTCGCTTCGGCAACCGGGCTGTGTCTCGGGCTTGTGACGTCCGGAAAAATGCTCGACTTGCTGGGCATTGCCGAAAAGCCGGACGAGCGCAGCTCGACGTCTACCTGATATCCAGGTCTGCACACAGATAACGCAACTGGGCATCCAAAGGAGAAATGACGTGAGTATTTCGGAAAGTGACGTAGCACAACATTATGCTGATGACGGTTTGCTGGATCGTATTCTGGCAGGACTCGAAGCGTCCGGTGCAAATATGGATGACTTGCAGCCACACGAGCTGGCACCGGTTGAGGAGTTTCATATTGGTGGCCGCAAGGCGACGGTTCATGCGGTTGAGCAGATGTTCCTGAACAAGGAGCACCATGTACTCGATGTCGGTTGCGGTATTGGCGGCGCCGCGCGTTATATGGCTGTTCAGACCGGGTGCACCGTGACCGGTATTGATTTGACGCCGGAGTATATATCGGTAGCGGAACGCCTGAATGAAATGACCGGCATGAACGGGCGGGTGCATTTCGAGGTGGCCAGTGCTCTGGATATGCCTTATGCAGATGCGAGCTTCGATGCGGCGATCACCATGCACGTTGCCATGAATATAAAAGAGCGTGCTGCGCTGTATGGTGAAATCGCACGGGTACTGAAGCCGGGTGCAACCTTCTACCTGTTTGATGTGATGAAGAAGAGTGAGAGCCAGCTTGCATTCCCGGTGCCCTGGGCACAGTCCGAAGACACCAGTCACCTGACCACGCCGGGTGAAATGCAGGTGTTGCTTGATGAAGCCGGCTTCGAAGTGCAGGAGGTAAGCGACCGCACCGACTTTGCTCTCGAGTTTTTCAGCGAAAATATGCAGCCCGCGGCGGGTGCGTCGCCACCACTGGGTGTGAGCCTGGTGATGGGGGACAGTGCGGCCGAAAAGCTCGCTAATGTAGTGCGCAATATTGAAGCAGGCTGCATAGCACCGGTACAGATGGTCACCCGGCGGCGTAATCATGTCTGAAGATATCTACTGGCTTACGAGCTGTTGAAATAGTTGAGCCGCCAGGCTTATTCAGAAGCTTTCGCTTGTTCGACCAGGTTGGCCAGCAGGCCGGGCAGTGCCAGCTGCAGTTGGGTGTGGATGTCTTCGGCCAGTTTAGGCCCGCTTTCTTCGATAGCCCGCTGGATCAACTGCATGACCTGATCCTTGACCAGTGACTCGATTTTCCATGCCACCAGTTTCTGCAGGTCTTCCGCCATATCGTCGAGCAGATGTTGTACGTCGACGTTTTGCAGCAGGCGTGCGACAACTTCGTGATCAGTCAGGTCCGGCAGTGGCTCTCCGGCCTGTGCAGGAAGTGCATCCATTGTTACCGGGTTTTCGAGTACCGGGATGCCGTCATCGTCGAGTTTGACTGAGTCGGAAGTCATCGGTTCCTGATCTCGTGGCTACGTAACGGGTAACCGCGTTGCTTGTAAAAGCTGTAGCGGGTACGGCCTTGCTGGCGCACGGTATTGTCTTTGTTCACCAGTTCGGCGACGCGTTCAAATCGTGAGAAGAACAGCGGTACTTCAGGTGCGAGATTTATCAGCACCTGGTGGCTGGCATCGGGTTCGTTGTCATGGCCCAGTTGCACGGGTGGCGGCGATGCATTGTCAGCTTCATACTGACCGTGCGGGATGAAGCTGTTCTGTTGAAATGTCCATAGCATGTCATCCAGTTCCCGGCTTTGCTGTGCCGATTCGGTATGGATGTATACCTTGTGACCGAGCCGGTAAGCCTTGTCGGTCAGGCGGCAGGCAAACTGCATGCGCTGGCGAGTGTCTTCGCCGCTGAGAATATAGAAGTCGACTTCGGTCATTGCTGTTGACCTTCGTGGTTAAGCTTCTAGCCGGTTTATTAAATACTGCATCAGCAACGGTACCGGGCGGCCGGTTGCGCCCTTTTCCTTGCCGCTCTTCCAGGCAACCCCGGCGATATCCAGGTGCGCCCAGCGGTAATCCCTGGTAAAGCGGGCAAGAAAAGATGCGGCCGTAATGGAGCCGGCACCGGGGCTGCCGATATTGGCCATGTCGGCAAAGTTGCTGGATATCTGTTCGTCATATTCTTCCCACAAGGGCAGCTGCCAGGCGCGGTCGAATGCAGTCTGGCCCGCATCCAGCAGATTGTCGGCCAGCGCCTGGTTATTACTCATCAGGGCAGCAGTATGGTTGCCCAGGGCAACGATGCAGGCGCCGGTCAGGGTGGCGATATCGATAACCACATCCGGGTCAAACTTCTCGACATAGGTCAGTGCATCACAGAGAATCAGTCGGCCTTCGGCATCGGTGTTCAGTACTTCGATAGTTTGACCGCTCATGCTGGTAACCACGTCACCGGGCTTGCTGGCATCACCATCCGGCAGGTTTTCTGTCGCCGGGACCACGCCCACCAGATTTATTGGTAAACCAAGTTCCAGCACGGCGGATACGGTGCCAAAAACACTGGCTGCACCACACATATCAAACTTCATTTCGTCCATGGCCGCACCAGGCTTGATGGAAATGCCACCGGAGTCGAAGGTGACACCCTTGCCGACCAGCACAACAGGTTTATCGGATTTCTCGCCACCCTGGTATTGCATGACAATCAGCTTGGCAGGCTGGCGGCTACCGCGAGACACTGACAGCAACGAACCCATGCCAAGTTTTTCCATGGCTTTTTCATCAAGGATTTCGACCTTGAGCTCGCTGTACTCTTTCTTCAGGGTCCTGGCTTGTGCTGCGAGGTCGGTTGGCGTGCAGAAATTGGCCGGGCGATTACCCAGGGTGCGTGCCAGGTCGATGCCGTTGGCAATAGCAATTCCGTTGGTCACGCCGGTTTTGGCTTCATTCAGGTGGTCGCGTGAACTGACGGCTACGCCAAGGCGACGCAGTGGTTTCCTGGGCGGCTTGGCGTCACTCTTGCGTTCATCAAAACGGTATATAGCGTCACGGCTGGCAATGGCAATCTGCTGTGCCTTCCATACCAGGTCGCGGTCCTCAACATCGAGTTCGGTCAGGTAGGAAAGTGCGTCTGTCACGCCGCTGTCCTGCAGGGTGCGGGCAGTGGCCGCAGCTATTTTGATAAAGTCTTTGGGTGAAAGTTGTTTGTCCTTGCCGCAACCTGCTACCAGGATGCGGCTGGCCTGCACCTGGCCTTGCGGGTTGTGAATCAAAGTTGTTTTGCCGCAGTCGGTATCGATATCGGCGCTTTTCAGTAAGGCTGTCAACTGGCCATGACTGGCTTTGTCCAGGCGCTCGGCGGCGGCCGACAGGCGCTTAGGCGCAGAGATGCCGACAACTACGCAGCCGCTGCGTAGTTTGTCCGAATCGCCACTTTTGACATTCAAGTCCATGGAGTGCTCCTTACTGGTATGCTTGCAGACTGTAATTTTCGGCTAGTGTACTGGATGCACTGGCGTGGCCCAAACTTTATTACCGGAAGCCCATGTCGTCGGTGATTCGCCGTTATCTCGGTTGGGAACTGCTGCAGTACTGGCTGGTATTCACGCTGGTACTGTGGCTGGTGTTGGTGACGGCACGTTTTTCACTTTACCTCGGCCAGGCAGTCAGCGGTGAGTTGTCGGCAGCGACGGTGTTGACACTGCTGGGCCTGAAGTCCGTAGGTTTCTTTGTTTTTCTGCTCCCGTTGACCCTGTTTCTGGCGTTGCTATGGTTGCTCGGGCGACTGAACCGGGATTTTGAATCGCTGGCGCTGGGTGCCAGCGGTATCGGTACCTTGCAGCTCTACCGCGCACTCGCGCTGCCCCTGGTTTTTGCGCTGCTGCTGGTGACGCTATTCAGTTTTTATCTGGTGCCACAGAGTGCGCAGCTCGGCTACCAGCTACGCGCCGATTCGCAACAGGCGCTGGAAGTGGAAACGCTGACAGCGGGGAAATTTCACAGTCTGCGCAATGGCCGCTGGCTGCTGTATGCGCAGCGCAGTGGTAAGGCCGAAGGTGAACTCGAAGATATTTTTGTGCATGTGCAGCTGGCCGGGCGGACCCAGGTGCTGGTGGCGCAGCACGCCCGGTTACGCGGCACGCAGGCAGCCGGGGATCGTTATATTGTGCTGCAGGACGGCTACCGTTATGACGGCATGCCGGGGCAGGGTGACTACCGTGTATTGCGCTATGCAGAGTACGGGCTGCGACTGCAAGCCCGCCGTACAGAGGCAGCGCACAAGTGGGATGCGGTTGCCAGTGCAGACTTGTGGAATGACCACCAGCCGGCAGCGCGCGCCGAGTGGCATATGCGCCTGTCCCGACCACTCAGCCTGCTGGTGTTATTTTTGATCGCTGTACCCCTCGCGCGCTTTCGCCCGGCGACCAGCCGGTTTTATCCGGTCTGGCTGGGTGTGCTGGTGTTTACGCTTTACTTCAATCTGCTGGCCATCGCCAGGTTGTGGCTGGTGCAGGCCAGTACGCCCGACTGGCTGGGGCTATGGTGGGTGCACGCAGTGTTACTGACCGGTCTGCTGGTCTGGTTAAAACCACGTCTTCGATGGGCGGGCAGGGCAGTAGCATGAAGCGGCTTGACCTGTATGTAGGCCGATCGGTGCTGGCGGCGACGCTGCTGACCTGGCTGATAGTTGCTGTTCTGGACAGTTTGTTTGTGATGCTGGGACAACTTGGTGACATCGGCCGTGGTAACTATGCCTTTCCGGACGCGCTGGCGTATGTGCTGCTCAGCCTGCCTGCGCACGCTTGCCAGGCGTTTCCCATGGCTGCCCTCATTGGCACAGTGCTCGGGCTCGGTAACCTGGCTGCGCAGGCGGAGTTGACAGCATTCCGGCTGGCGGGATGTTCGGTGCGACGCCTGGGACTGGCAGTGATGCAGGTGGGGTTGCTGATGGTGTGCATAGTAACGCTGATGAATGAGCTGCTGGCGCCACCCGCCAGGCAGGTAGCACAGCAGCTGCGCAGTCAGGCTATTTATGATGATGTCAGTGTGCAACGCGATGCCGGGTTCTGGGTGCGTGACGGTCGTCGTTTTATCCAGGTGAAACAAAGTATGGCCGACGGCAGTCTTGCCGGTGTCGTGGTCTATCAGCTGGCTGAAGAAGCGCAACTGACGGGCGCGACAGCGGCGCAACTCGCCGTGCCAATGGACGATCACTGGCAGCTGAAGGGCGTCAGGTCCAGCCACTTTCTGGCGGAGCGGATCGAGGTCACAGAAAGTGCAGAACAGGCCTGGCCTGAATTGATGGATGCACGCCTGGCACAACTCCTTACTCGTGATGTCGGTACGCTGTCGTTGCCTGAACTGGGTGAATATATCGACTACCTGCAGCGCAATGGCAGTCCGGTGTTGTTGTATGCACTGGGTTACTGGCAACGCCTGGCGGCGCCATTGTCGGCGCTTGCCATGCTGTTACTGGCGGTGAGCCTGGTGCTGGGTCCACTGGGGAAACGCACATTGGGTCAGCGTCTGCTGGTTGCGGTTTTGGCGGGACTCGCCTTTAAGCTGTTGTCTGAAGTTATTGCGCATGCCGGCCTGGTGTACGGGTTGCCGCCGGCGGTGAGTGCATTTCTGCCTGCAATACTGGTGCTGGCCGTGAGTGCCGGATTGAGTTCGCGTGCCTAGTGGCGTTTGTGAGGGTTGTCGGTCAGTTGTACGATCGTGGTTTCCGAGTAGCGGTCGTGCCAGCTCAGGCTTTTGCGGTCGACCAGCTGCCAGAGATAACCCAGTCCGAACAGCAGGCCGGACGGTATCGCTACCAGGAATCTCAACAGAATCTGCCACCAGCTGAAGGGGCCGGGGCGCAGGTTGTTCAGCCGCAACTTCCAGGCACGCATGCCCAGTGTCTGTCCACCATGCATCCAGAACCAGCCATAAAAGAAAAAGCTGATAAACAGGAGGTAGGTGGTGATAAACGGGTTATTGGCACTGAATGCCATGCCGCCGGTAAATGGCAACAACAGGGCAATGCCGATAAACCACAATGCCAGTAATAGCAGCGAATCGTAAAACAGGGCAGCCAGGCGTTTGAAAAGACTGGCGGGTTTGAGTTCGGGCGACGGTGTGAGCATACATATAGTGACGCATACTTGCGTAACGGTGACAAGACCCTGTTCCTGTGCTATGAACTGCATTGTAGACATAAAACAATATCAAGGAGTCGTTGGATGAGTGTTTATTCAGATCTGGCGCTGATGGACGGAGTGATCGCTGCGGGTGAGTATGCCTACCGGGGGGATCGCTATCACTTCAAAGGCCAGATGAGTGAAGAGATGGCGCGGATGGCGTCTATTATGTGTCGCGCTACAACCCTGAGCACCCACATGCAATCTGATATTCTCTGCACGAATATCGACAGCAAGGATTGTCCGTTCAATGAATCGCACGGCTGGATGGTGCGTGGACCTCAGTTTTCGGTGTGCGTGATGGCCAATGTGTTCTGTTTCGTCGCTAACCAGCCCGGGTTGCTCAATACCGTGTTCGCACGCATGCGTAACAAGTTGATGGATGTCGAGGACATGGTTTGATCTCAATAATAAACGACAAGTTGATGAAGTGAGGGAAGTATGAGCAGTCTGGAAAGTCTAATGAATCTTGAAGGCGCTGACGCCGCATTTGAATTCTCCGAATCCGGTGAATTGACCGATCACCGGCTCGCCGAGGGATCCAAGCTGAAACCTGAATCGCTGGATCTGCTGGCGCATACTTTTGTCGCTAATATTGCCATTGCCACCATGCAGGCGCGTGGCTGGGAGGCGTCTACCGGGCAGGGTGGTTTTTATCCTGTGCAGGGTTTTACGCTGATTGGGCTGGAGTGGTCGACGGTAGGTAATGGTCATCGGGGTGTGGTGCTGCGCAATGATACCGCAGACTTCGAGGCAGCCTACGCAGCACTGGACAGTTGAGACGTAACGATGATTAAACGCTTACTCGCCCTGGACGGGGTCATAGTGGTATGCCACTTTCGGGACGACGGTGAACTGATCGAAGGTTACGGTATGTTCGAAGAGGACATGATGCGCCGGCTCGCCAAGTTCGCCCATGACTACAAGCGCATGGTGCAAGGCAATACCGATCAGTTTTCCATGTTTACCGGCTTAACAGGCTGGGCTCCACCGGGTGGCTGGAATGTGCGCGGTGACAAAAACACGGTGTGCAGTGTCGGTAACCTGGTCTGCGTTATTGATAATGAAGAAGCAGCGCTCAACGAAGTTATGCGTGAGATGGTTGACGTGTCGCGTTATTAGAGCGATCTGAGCGTATTTCCTGGACAGCTGGAGTATTAGCCGGCACTAAAGTAGTTGTGGCCTGTCGCCGCTATAAGGCCAACACCGCAGTAAGCATTTGTGCGGGGCAGCACGCTATGCGACAGGGCCGGGAAATGTATAAGTCTTTGAAAAATAATATTATGTTGCTCATATTACCGATGATGCTGTCAGCCGGTGCATGGGCAGAAAGCAGCAATTTCGACTCCGATGCCGACCATAAAGTTGTCTACGACGTGAAGACCAGGTCGCTGGACGAGTTCTCCAGTGTGATGAATCGCATCAGTTACCTGACCACCCGCCTGGGAAATAACCCGCTATCGACGTCTATCGTGGTGGTACTGCACGGTAACGAGATTGAATATTTCGCCCACGAGAAGGAGCTTGAATACGAAGGCGTTGTGAGGCGCACTCTCAGCCTGACCATGGGTGAAACCATCGAGTTCAGGGTTTGTCGCGTCGCTGCCGAGCGGCGTGGTTACAAGCCCGCAGATTTGCAGTCTTTTCTTCGTGCAGTGCCCATGGCCGATGCTGAAATCGTACAGCTGCAATTCAACGGCTATGCTTATATGCGCTGACCAGCGCAGTTGGCAATGCCTGCCAGCCCGGGCAGGTATATCAAGAGTTGGTAAAATTGGTACTCCCTAGGGGAATCGAACCCCTGTTACCGCCGTGAGAGGGCGGTGTCCTGACCGCTAGACGAAGGGAGCAAACCGGCGCTGTATCGAAGCCAGCAGGGTGCTATTATACGCTTCAATGAAACAGGGACAAGCGAAAATAGTGTGACCAATCAAGGCGATATAGTGCCAGTCACCATCCCCAGACCCGATCACGTGATTTCGCGGGCCAATATCAGTTCCAGTGCGCTGAAGGTGCTGTACCGGCTTAAGGATGCTGGCTTCCAGAGCTTTCTGGTCGGGGGCGGGGTACGTGATCTGTTGCTGGGGCGCGAGCCCAAGGACTTTGACGTGGGGACCAATGCCACGCCGGATGAGATCAAGGGGCTGTTCCGCAACTGCCGCCTGATCGGCCGGCGTTTCCGTCTGGCCCACGTTCGCTATGGTCGCGAAGTCATCGAAGTGGCGACCTTTCGGGCCCGGCATGACGGTGAGACGCACGATGAGCAATCCAGCGCTCACTCGGATGATGGCCGTATCTTGCGGGATAATGTTTACGGCACGCTGGACGATGATGTCTGGCGGCGCGATTTTACGGTCAACGCCCTGTATTACGACATCAAGGATTACTCTGTCATTGACTATGCCGGTGGTCTCGATGACCTTAAGGCCGGCACCCTGCGCCTGATCGGTGATCCCGAACAACGCTATCGTGAAGATCCTGTGCGTATGCTGCGTGCAGTGCGTTTTGCTGCCAAGCTGGGTTTTCGTATTCACCCGGACAGCGAATCGACATTGCAGGAGCTGGGCTGCCTGCTTGAGGACATTCCTGCGGCGCGGTTATTTGAAGAAGTAATGAAGTTGTTCCTCGGTGGTTGCGCAGTGAGCACCTTCGAGCTGCTGCGCCACTACGATTTGTTTCGTCACCTGTTCCCGATGACCGAGGAGGCGCTGAGTCACGAAGAGCAGGGTTTCCCGATCACTTTTGTGTTGCGTGCCCTGGAAAATACAGACCAGCGTTTGGCGGAAGACAAACCGGTTACGCCGGCGTTCCTGTATGCCGCCTTGTTATGGGAACCGATGCGGCAACGCTCGCAATCTTTCCTGGACGAGGGCGCGTCACCGCTTGAAGCGGCGCAAATTGCCGGTAACCAGATCACCTCCGAACAGGTTCAGGCAACGTCACTACCGAAACGTTTCAGTATGCCGATGCGGGAAATATGGAACCTGCAGCCTCGCTTTGAGCGCAAACGTGGCAAGGCGCCTTATCGATTGCTTGAACATCCCCGTTTCCGTGCGGCATATGATTTCCTGTTGTTGCGCGCCGAAGTCGGTGAGGCTGACGAGGAGCTGGCGAAGTGGTGGACGGACTTCCAGACCCTGAATGCCGGTGAGCGCGACAAAATGGTGGAACCGGCTGCAAAGAAAAAACGCCGGCGCCGCCGGCGCAAGCCCAGAGAAAATGTTGATGGCTGAAGTCACGGCGTATATTGGCCTGGGAAGCAATCTGGACAATCCGCAGCAGCAGGTAAGTCTTGCACTAACCGAACTCGACACGCTGGAAGGCTGCAGCCTGTGCCGGGCATCCTCGTTGTATGCGAGTCCGCCAATGGGACCAGCCGACCAGCCGGATTATGTGAATGCGGTTGCTGAAGTTCATACCGTACTTGAAGCCGGTTTGTTACTCGATCAGCTTCAGGAACTTGAAGCACGTCACCGGCGCGAGCCTGCCCGTCGCTGGGGACCGCGTACGCTTGATCTTGATCTGCTTCTGTATGGTGATAGCGTTATAGAAACCAGTCGTCTCTCGGTTCCTCATCCCGGCATCGCCGAACGTCACTTCGCGTTGTACCCACTGGCGGAAATCAACAGCAGCCTGGTGATTCCTGGTGTCGGTACGGTGGCGGCGCTGGTGGCGGAATGCCCGCAGGACGGCCTGGTGAAAATTGAAACCCATCGACAGCCTGTCGTCTGAAAGAAGAGTTGTATGGAAAACCCCGGTTATATTGTAGTTGAAGGGCCGATCGGTGTCGGCAAAACCAGTCTGGCGCGGCGCCTTGCCGAGACATTCGGTTCTGAGCTGTTGCTGGAGGGGGCGGCGGACAATCCGTTTCTGGAACGCTTTTACCGTAACCCGCGCGCAGCTGCCATGCAGACGCAGCTGTTTTTCCTGCTGCAACGTGCCCAGCAAATGCAGGAGTTGCGCCAGGGTGACATGTTCGAGCCGGTTCGGGTTTCGGACTTTCTCATGGACAAGGATCGTTTGTTTGCCAGGGTCACGCTGGATCACGAAGAGTTCAAACTCTATGAACAGGTTTATTCCCATTTGACCATCGACGTACCAAAACCGGACCTGGTGATTTACCTGCAGGCGCCGGTGGATGTGCTGGTCAAGCGCATTGGCAAACGTGGTATTGGTTATGAGCGTGGCATGGAGCCGGCATACTTAAGATCCCTGTGTGACACTTACACGAAGTTTTTCCACTATTACGATGAAGCACCCTTGCTGATCGTGAATGCTGCGGAGATCAACCTGGTGGATAGTGATTCGGATTACCAGGCCTTGCTTGAACAGATGGCACTGGTCGGGAGTGGCCGTCATTATTTTAATCCCATGCCGGAGTCAATATTGGCGGCTACGGCAGGAGGGAAGTCGTGAGTAATGTCGTTACCACTGCTACATTGCGCGCGCTTAAACAGAATGGCGAGAAGATTGCCTGCCTTACCAGTTACGACAGCAGCTTTACCCGCTTGATAGAAGATGCCGGTGTCGAGGTGATACTGGTTGGCGACTCTCTGGGCATGGTGGTTCAGGGTCAGGATTCCACCTTGCCGGTGACGCTTGATGATATGTGTTATCACGCTGCCTGTGTGGCGCGTGCCGGGCATACGGCATTGCGTGTTGTCGATATGCCATTCATGTCTTACGCCGATACGCGTCAGGCACTGGAGAGTGCCGCGCGCCTGATGCGCGAAGGCGGTGCTCACCTGGTCAAACTGGAAGGCGGACAGATAGTTGCCGACGCCGTGCGCGCGTTAACAGCGCACGGCATTCCGGTTTGCGCCCACCTGGGCCTGATTCCCCAGTCGGTAAACCAGTTGGGTGGTTATCGCGTGCAGGGGCGTGATGCGGCTGCTGCACAGCAACTGCTGGATGATGCGCGCCTGCTGGAAGATGCCGGTGCTTCGGCAGTGGTACTGGAGTGTGTACCAACGGCGCTGGCAAAGGAGATTAGCGCTGCGATCAATATTCCGACTATAGGCATCGGCGCCGGGCCGTATTGCGATGGCCAGGTGCTGGTGCTGTACGACATGCTCGGTATTGTGTCCGGCAAGCGACCAAAATTTACCCGTGATTTTCTTGCCGGGGCTGACGGTATACCGCAGGCTTTGCAGGCCTACGTGGCCGCCGTCAAGGATGGCAGTTTCCCTGCACCGGAGCACAGTTTCGACTGATGCATAAACTGGTCGACGTTCCAGACTTGCGTTCACTGATAGCCCGGTGGCGGGCACAGGGTGAACGCATTGCCTTTGTTCCGACCATGGGTAATCTACATGAAGGTCACCTGCAGCTGGTGCGGCGCGCGCGGCAGGCAGCCGACCGGGTCGTCGTCAGCATTTTCGTTAATCCCATGCAGTTCGCACCCGGGGAGGATTTCGAAACCTATCCGCGTACGCTCGATACCGACAGTCGATTGCTGTCAGCCGAGCAGACTGATGCGCTGTTTGCGCCGGATGTCAGCGTGATCTATCCCGGTGGTGCCGAGGCAACCACACGCGTTGAGGTGCCGGGTCCAGGCCGAGGGCTTGAGGATGACTCTCGTCCGGGTTTCTTTATTGGTGTCGCTACTGTGGTGGCGCGCCTGTTTAACCTGGTTCAACCTGACTATGCGCTGTTCGGTGAAAAGGACTATCAGCAACTGGCGGTAATCCGTGCCATGGTTGTGGATTTGTGTTGGCCGATTGAAATCATTGGGGTGCCGACGATGCGCGAGGCAGATGGGCTGGCGATGAGCTCGCGCAACCAGTACCTGACTGTGGAAGAGCGCCAGCGGGCACCGCTGTTGTACCAGACCCTCACGCGCGTGGCTGAGCAGATTGTTGCCGGTAGCCCGCACTTCGGGGCACTTGAAGACGGGGCGATGAAGGTCCTGGCAGACGCGGGCTTTGAGCCCGACTATGTCTGTATTCGCCACGCTGATTCATTACTGCCGGTGGCTGAAGGTGAGTCCCGTTGCGTGGTGCTGGCCGCGGCACGCCTCGGCCGGGCGCGGCTGATTGATAATATTATTCTCTAAATGCCCGGAAAATCCGGGGTTTGCAGGTGGCTGCCGATCTTGGGATAATAGCCGCTGTTAACAGGCAGGAACCACGCGGATGCAGATCACGCTGCTCAAATGTAAATTGCACCACGCTCGCGTAACCCACTCGGAGCTCGAGTACGAGGGTTCGTGCGCCATTGATTCCGGCTTGCTGGAGGCAGCGGGTATCCGCGAGTATGAGCAGATCCACATCTACAATCTGAGAAATGGCAAGCGCTTTACCACCTATGCTATTCGTGCCGAGCAGGGTAGCGGGATTATCTCCATAAATGGTGCGGCCGCTCACAAGGCCAACCCGGGTGATCGTATTATTATCTGCACCTATGCCACGCTGAGTGAACAGGAGGCGGCCGGGTTCAAACCAACGCTGGTTTACCTCGACGCTGACAACCGCGTGGTGCGTCAGCGGAATGCCATTCCGGTACAGGTTGCCTGAAGTCCTATAACGCCGGCGAGTTAATCTCCAGCGCCCGAGAGGGTGTCTGCGGCGCGTGTTCGCGTTCGCTTATCCATACCAGAATGTCGTAGTAGCTACGAATGTTTTCTACATAGCGGACCGGCTCACGGCCACGCGCGTAACCATAACGCGTCTGCGCATACCATTTTTTCTGGCTTAGCAGTGGCAGGTATTTTTTAACGTCGATCCACTTGTCCGGATTGGCGCCATCATCTTGCGCGAGGATGCGGGCATCTTCGAGGTGGCCAAAGCCAATGTTGTAGGCTGCCAGTGCCATCCAGGTGCGATCGGGATCAGCTATGCGATCCGGAATTTTGTTTTTCACCCGTTCGATATAGCGTGCGCCACCCTCGATACTGGCCTGCGGGTCATGGCGGCTCTTTTCAAGGCCCAGTTGTTTCATGGTGCCCTGGGTCAACATCATCAGGCCACGTACGCCAGTGGGTGAAATGGCGTCCGGATTCCAGTGCGACTCCTGGTAGCCAATGGCTGCAATCAGCCGCCAGTCACCGCCGGTTTTCTCGGCGGCTTCTTCAAACCACGCGCGATACCGCGGCAGGCGTTGTTCAATATGTTTCATGTAGCGGCGAGTACCAACGTAGTCAAAGTCGGCGACATACGCGTAGTAACGATCCAGCAGTTGCTGGAGTTCACCGCTGTCCCTGAGCGAATCCAGGTATTCGTTGGCCTTGTCCAGCAAGCTGTGGTCCTCTCCGGGTGGGAAAGCCCAGGCCAGCTTGTCGGCAGTGCTGATGTCAAAGGCGACGCGTAACTCCGGGTAGAAGCGGCGTGTGATCGCCACCTCGTTTGAGTCGGCTACGGTGTAATCAATGACCTGCTCCCAGACCAGGTTGAGCAGCTCCTCACTTTCCAGCTCGGCATTTTCCTCAAATGCCAGATTAGGGTATTCCTCCTGCAGCGCGTGCAGGCGTTCGGCGTGACTGCTGTTCGCCACCACTTCCAGATTGCCGTTCAGCGTGTCGAGGTTGCGTGGCGAAGGAGCGCCGACACGGTAGACCAGCTGGGGTGTGATGCTCTGGTAGCTGTTACCGAAGTTGAAACGCTGTTTGCGCTCGTCGGTTACCGTCAGTCCTGCGGCTGCCAGGTCGGCATCACCCGCCTGGATGCGATCGAGTATCTGCGAAAGCGTGTCCGGTGTTTCCACCTGGAGCTGCACACCCAGGTAGTCGGCAAACCCGGCGACCAGTTCATACTCCAGCCCGGTAGGGCCAAACGAGCCTTCATAATAGGTGGTGGCACTGTTGCGTGTCAGGACTCTGAGTACTTCCTCATGCCGCACGCGCTCCAGATGCGAGCGTGGAATCAGGTCGCAGGCGGATATCAGTAGACACAGAAATATGGGGAAAAGACGCATGGTTGGTTGGGCCGCTGGCCGCGTTGAATAACTCACTATCCGGGTTAGCGGGTTGCGGCAGGGAATTTTTAGCCTTTGTTCTGCGGCTTGGGTTACAATACCCCGCGATCTTTGGAAGCGCATAGCATGTGCCACTTCCTTTTGATTTTCAAGTGAATATTCGAATCTGGAGAGGTGCCGGAGCTGGCCGAACGGGCTTGATTCGAAATCAAGTGAACCCTCGCGGGTTCCGAGGGTTCGAATCCCTCCCTCTCCGCCACATACTAAAAAGGCCCCGACAGGGGCCTTTTTAGTATGTGGCGGAAAAGGGGGGCCGGGTGAGAGTTCCTGGTTTTATCTCTGTAGCTGAGCCACGGTCAGCTTACGCCCCACAACTTGCATGGCCAACAGGTCGCTGGATAGTTCATCCATGGTTTTGATTATGTCGGCCAGTTCATCCCTCGCTATCTCAAGGTCGCCCTTCCTTATTGCTGCGTAGAGCAGTCCACCCGGCATGATCGCTGTAATCAACGCATCTTTGGCGTCCAGCCGATTCTCGTCCAGATATTTTGTGATCTCTGTTTCCCGGTGTGTGAGAGCGGCCAGATACACCCTGATCTGTCCAGTCATTTGATTGTAACTGACCGCGGGAAGGTCGACATAAAAACCTCCCTCGTTCGCGGTACGGGCCCAGTGACGACTTTGCGTGTCAGTGGCCAGTGGGTCTGCTTTCATTTCTGCAAGGGCCGAAAAGGGCGTGGTAGTTATCCATATAAATGCTGCCAGATAAAAATAACATCGATGCATTTGTTTGGTTGCCCCTGAAAATTGCTTATAGAAATATTGGATGAAATTAATAAGTGTTAATTATAAAGATGTTACAGGTCCGTTCCATGATCTGAAGCATTGCAAACGGAAATAAAAAAAGTGTCTTAATCAAGTTAGTAGCAGTGGGTTTTCTATTGGCATCGAAAGGTGCGGTAACCGCGGCGGCTTCGGCCAGGGTATTTATTGATAACTACGAATATCCGTGTTGAGACGAGCTCGGCTGTTATGTGTGTTTTGGTACATCTCATAGGCTGAATGACCGGTTGAGCTGCAACCCCATAACGGTGTTCGTTCAATACGCCTGAAAAGCGCTGGCGAAGGTGGATTATGGGTGGACTTTTGTCTAATTCAGACGTGAATTAACTTCCACCGGTACCATTTATTCAAACCCTCCTATATCGTTTATATACAAATATCACCGTTGTGAAACAAAGCTAGAAAAACTAATGCAACGGGGGAGAAATAATGAAAGAAAAAAGAACCCAGGAAAGACGTATTGGCTTTCATTCAGACCAGTTATTTCCGTTTCAGGATTATTCCGGAAGGATTGTTCACGGTGATCGCCGCAGAACGCCTGATCGACGCCTGAATAATATCTGGCTCGAACTTGTCACATTAAAGCCAAATGAAATCCTGAACGGCTGGAGTCAAAAAATCCATCGCAGCATTAAATGATGTCAGCACCAATGCCGGGCAGAGCGCCTGCTTTTGACCCAGTAAATACGTTCGTCTCATTCCACAGCAACGGTGACATTCGGCGTGATTAATTGCCTTGCCAGTAATCACAGCGAATTTAAGTTCAATATGCATGATAACTTCGGGATAGATATTTCACGAACATAAAGTGCATATCGTCACTCGGAGTTTGCGGACAGTTGCCCTGTATAAATTGCACCCCGCACTCCCATAGTATCTTCAGGCATGCAGCATCTTCCACGTAAGTCGCGATGATAATGATGCCTTTCTAGTTCGCCGACAGTTCAGCAGCTGCAAATCCAATCTCATCACGCAAGTTGCATTGCAATTTGCAAAGCCAAAATTTCAACAGACGATCAGGGTTGTTGCTGGTCCGGGAGCGGGAACGGTGTTATGAGATAGAGCGCGGTTTACCTGCATGTGCGCTGATTCCAGTGAGTACTATCGCTGTCCGGGCAAGGCGCAATCACTAATTTATTGACACTCTGCCGGGCAGCGCAGTACAAAGGGGGCGGAATCTAAAAGGAGGAACATCAGCCATGAGACGTATCAAGGGTATAATTCTCGGCCTCGTCATCGGTCTGGCACTGGGCCTCTGGTTCGGTTTTAACATGGGCGCAGACCGGCCGCTGCTCAGTAATCCGTTTGAAGAGACCTCCTTCCAGGAAAAAATCAAGGAGACCGGCGGCACCCTGATGGAGAAGGGGGGCGAGGCCCTTGAAAAGGGTGGCAAGGCCCTGAAGCAGCAATCAGAGGAAGATGCGCCAGCGGTGATACCCGAGCAATACCAGCGGCAGTAGTGGAAAAAATAAAATTAATCGAGTCCGACTCAATTGGTCTATGGTCTGATTGGGGTGCAAGGGACCCGCGCAAGTCCAGGGGTTGACACGGGCCATCGGGCGGATAGGCACTCACTATCTGGTCAACGGCCAGGTTCCAGGATGTCCATAACAGTTACCCGGCAGAATGCGCATGAATAACAGAACCCGACGCTGCGGGGATTTCCAGGAACTCCTGACCGCAGGACGCCGCAGACGCCATGAATAGGCGAAAAGCACAGCGACGTTGTAAGCGCTAGACTGTAAAGTATGACAAATAGGCTTCCAACAGGGAAACCTCTGAGAAAATAGCAGTCTAAAAAATTCGGGAAACAAGGGTTTGCAGCGATGCGTATTCGCCTGTCGTATCTACCACTTATTACAGCCTGTATTTCGCTGGCCTGCACTGCGGCACCGTCGCTTGATGATCTGTATGCGCAGCAGGTGATGCTCAAACAGGCCGAACAGGATTACCGGCAGCGCGCCAAATTTCTGGCTGGCGGAGAGGCAGATGATTACCGGGTCTATATAGCCGGCTTGCGTGACCGGCTGGCGCAGGATTGTGATGCGCTGCGGTTGAGTGGTGTCGCGCTACCCACCGATATTGACTGCCCTCGACAATTCATCCAGCAGGTCGCACCTTTGGAGCGCGACCCGAATCAGTCACTAACGGAAAGTGAGCAAACAGAAACACTGGATGCTGAGCTGGAGGCAGGCCTGGGCGAGTACGACGAATTGTTGTTACGAGAGCAGGCCCGGGTCAAGGCAGACAGGCCGCGGTCGGCTGGTGAAGGTGGAGGTCTGGCTGGTGGTGCTGACGGTGAATCCGGTGGCGAGGCGGGTTCAGCGGGCACCGATGGGCAGACGGCCGATGCCGGTGATGAGCAGATGGCGGATACCGGGATAGAAAGGCCGCCGGTAGTCACAGGTAGCGGCGGTGGCAAGCAGACGGTTGCCAGTGGCCAGCCCGATAACATCCCTGATGGTAGCGACGATGATGTGGTTGCCCGCCAGTTGCGTAAAGCTGCCGAGCAGGAGACCGACCCGGAGTTGAAGAAAAAGCTCTGGGAAGAATACCGAAAATATAAACAGGGTACCCAGTCACAGTGAATACAGGCAGCGCAATACTCCGGGTATGGTGGTTGGCAGGTGTGTTGTTGTTAACGGCCTGCAGCGCAACACATCAGAATGTTCGTGAAGATACACAGGTGCAGCGGCCCGACAGTGAAGTCGTCGAGGGCCAGTTACTGGATGTGTGGATAACACTTTTCGATTCCGGGGAACTGCCTGAAGATAAAGATGATGCCAAAGGCTTGTCCATTGAAATCCGTGAGGCCGAGGCTCGTTACATGCCGCTATTGCTGCGCGATACGCTGGAGCGTACCGGTTACTGGGGTGCTGTACGGGTAGTGCCTGGTGGTACGGAAGGCGGCGAAGTGCGAGTGCACGGTACTATTCTGGTGTCGGACGGTGAACACCTGGAGCTGGTGATAACGGCGCAGGATGCTACTGGCTTCGAGTGGTTCAGGCATTCCTATGAAGCTGAAGCCACGCTGGAAGATTATCAGCAGACAGCCGCGACTGGTCGGGATGTGTTCCAGGCGCTCTACAACACCATCGCCAACGATCTTGCCCAATATCGAATGACGCTGTCACAGTCGGAAGTCACGAATATTCGACGGGTGGCGGGGTTACGTTTTGCTGCTGACCTGGCACCGGATGCATTTGACGGGTTTCTGGATGAAAAAGATGGCGCGTTTTCGGTGCAGCGCCTGCCGGCGGAAGGTGATCCCATGGTAGGCCGGATCAATGCAATACGCGAACGTGACTTCCTGCTGGTCGATACACTCAACGGTCATTTTGATAATTTCCATGCCGAGATGCAGGAACCCTATTTTCAGTGGCGCAAAACCCGCCTTGAAGAACTTGAAGCCATGCGTGAAATTGAACGCCAGGCACGGAACCGAAAACTGCTGGGCGCGGCGGCAATTATAGGTGCGATCGCTATCGAAGCGATGGGCGGAGACAGTACCCGCGCCTCGACCGGCAGTTTGCGCAATATGATGATATTGGGTGGTGCTTACGCAATTAAAACCGGATTCGACAAAGACTCCGAAGCGACTATACACCAGGATGCTGTCGAGGAACTCGGTGAGTCGTTCACCGCGGAAACCCAGCCGCTGGTGGTGGAAGTGGAAGGCGAGACGCACGAACTGACCGGTTCAGCAGAAAATCAGTATCAACAATGGCGTGGTCTGCTCAGGCGCATTTATGCTACCGAGACCGGTTTGATTGATGCCGCCCAGTAAGTATTTATATGACGTCGGCTGATCGATCGGGAGACAATCGGCAGGTTACCCCGCTGCAGCCACCTGCAACCTCTGTCCCGACAGATAAAACTCGAAGCAAAAGCTTTCGAATTGCAGTGATCGTATTTTCACTGTTGCTGGTGACGGGGCTGGGCGTAGTGTTGTGGTTGCCGCAATGGGTGTCTGAAGCCCCCCCTGACGCTGACGCAGAACAGGATGCGCCTGCTGAAAGTCATACTGACGCAGCAGTGGTGCGCCAGCAGGCTGAACAGACATTGCAGCAGTTTCTGCGCCTGCAGGCAGAAATGAAAATAGCCAATGCGCCCGTCTGGGGGGCAGTCGAATGGAGCGAGGCTGAATCCCGGGTACGTGCGGGTGACCGTTTGTTCGGGGAGCGGAAATTCGGCGAGGCGCGACAGGCATACACTGCTGGAGTTACCTTGCTGGAAACGCTGAAACTTGAGCGTACTGCACGGCTGGAAACTGCGTTGCAGGCTGGTTGGCAGGCACTGGGCGAGAACAAGGCCGCTGCAGCTCTTGACCATTTTGAAGTCGCGCTCTCAATAAATCCGGAGCATGTTGATGCCATGCGTGGTCAGGCGCAGGCGCAAGTACGCGACCAGGTCCTGGAGACGATGGCGGCAGCCAGTCAGGCCGGGGAAAACGCACAGTTCGATGTTGCAATACAACATTACCAGTCGGCGCTGGCGCTGGATCAGGCCTACGAACCTGCGAGTGTCGGGCTAATTCGTGTCGAACAACAGCTGAAAGAGCAAGCTTTCCATACAGCGATGGATCGGGCGCTCACAGCACTTGATGCGGGGCGCTACAATGAGGCATCCAGCGCACTGGCTCAGGCAGCGGAACTGGATCCACAGCATGACGCCTTGCTTGATGCCCACCGACGCCTGCAGGTTGAGCGTCGTCAGGCTGTCATTAACCGGCTACGCAGGCAGGCCGCTAGTCAGGTTAAATCGGAAAACTGGGGCAAAGCTGTCGATCTCTACAACAAGGCATTACGGCTTGATGCAGGTGCAGCGTTTGCGCGCCAGGGTCTGCTGCGGGCGCAGCAGCGAGCAACACTGAATACCCAGTTCGACCACTATATTGAAAACCCCGAGCGCCTGTATTCCAGCGAGCCTCTGGCTAATGCAGAACAGTTGCTCGACAAAAATCAGCAGGCTCCGGGGAACGAGCCAAAGCTCGCGGGCAAGATAGAGCGTTTGCGAAACCTGGTGGCTAAAGCGCGGCAGCCGCTGCTGGTAGAGCTGCATTCCGATGGAGAAACAGAAGTTACTGTTTACCATGTTGGCCGGCTTGGCCGGTTCGCAGCGCACCGGCTTAACCTGCGCCCCGGTACCTATACGGCTATCGGTGTGCGATCGGGTTATCGTGATGTGCGCCGCGTATTCAGCCTGAAACCCGGGGATAATCTGACTACAGTCGATATCCGTTGTGAGGAACGCATATGAGTCGTGTGTTTTTCATCAAGGATTCCAGGGGAGATCGGCAGTTCGATGAATCCCGGTTGCCCGTCACTCTGGGTGGTGCGCGGGTAGCCGATATCGTGATACCCGGAGTATCGGATGAAGCCGTGATAGCACGCATTGCTGTCGCCGACGGACATGCCTTCATCCAGCCCGAGCATGGCGATATTCCCCTGTTTCATAATCATGAACGCTTGCAGGAATCAGCCTGGCTGAAATCCGGCGATCAGGTAGAACATGATCAGGCGTTGTTGAGCTGGACGGTCAAGGGTGACCAGATACAGATCAGGGTGTCGCAACAAACCAATGCTCTCGCCAGTGAGCCCGCCCTTGTTGCGCCTGCCATGCCACCCGCAAGGAATGAGCCGTTACCGGTAAAGGAGGCTGAATCCGGTTCGGGAGAGCATCGCCGCTTAAAGCAGGGTGTCACAGTCCTGTTTGTCTTGCTGGTATTGCTTGCTGCATTTGTTTTGTTGGCGACACCTGTCGAAATTCAGATTACCCCTGAACCTGACGAATATGCTGTCAGCGGATTTCCGCCCATGGTCTCCGTCGGCGAGAGCGTGCTGGCCTGGCCAGGCAGCTACAGGATTACTGCAGATCACGCCGGCTATTTCCCTCTTGATCAGCCGTTGATTGTCGACAGTGGTGATTTTCAGGAATTCAGTTTTTCCATGCGCGAGCGACCCGGGATAATAGAGCTGGTCGTTACACCGGACGTGCCATTCGAATTGTTAGTCGATGGTGAACCGGTAGCGGTCAATGCGCAGTCCGTGACCGAAATTGAGCGCGGTGAACACCGGTTGCGCGTGCAATCAGCATGGTATTTTCCTGTCGAAGTGGTGATAGACGTCAAAGGTCTGGGGCAGCCGCAACAGCTTGAACTGGGCTTGACACCGGCCTGGGCAGAGGTCCGTATACTCAGCCAACCCGAGGGTGCGCAAGTGCGTAATGAGGATGAGCTGCTGGGTGTAACGCCGCTGAATACCCGTTTGTTACAGGGTGTGCAGATGCTTACGTTGGAGAAATCCTTGTTTAAGCCCGCCACACTGGAGACCGAGATCATCGCCGGTGAACCGATGGTTCTGGAGGGCATAGTCTTGCTACCGGCGGATGGTCGGCTAATCCTGGAAAGTGTTCCGGATGCCGCTACGGTGCAGGTGGATGGGCGTTACCAGGGCACCACGCCAGCCACCCTTGCCCTGTCATCCGGCACCGAACACCGGTTGCAGCTCAGCAAGCCTGGTTATACTGAATGGAATAAAACAGTATCACTCGATCCCGGTCAACAACTGACACTCAATGCCGAACTGCAACCCGCTTACGGCACGTTGTTTATCAGCGTTGAACCTGCCGATGCGCAACTGCGTGTAGATGGTAAAGCGCAGGGGAAAGCCATGCGGCGCTTGCGACTGACAACGCGTCAGCATCGTCTGGAAATATACAGGCAGGGTTATGAAACCCGGGTTTTGAAAGTGACGCCAGATGCGGTCAACAGCCGCAGTATCGATGTCGTCCTTAAAACAACCGGGCAGGCACGTGCTGAAGCGACGCCTTTAACTATTCGTGCCCCGGCAGGACAAGTGTTACGACTGGTGCGGCCGGGAGGGAGCTTTACCATGGGCGCGTCCCGTCGTGAGGCAGGAAGGCGCTCCAACGAAAGCGCGCGGCTGGTGCAGTTGGTGCGGCCGTTTTATTTTGGCGAGAAAGAAGTCACCAATGCCGAGTATCGACAGTTCCAGAGTGGCCATGTTACCGGGCAGGCGGACGGTGCCAGTCTTAACGGCGATCAACAGCCGGTGGCGGGTATCAGTCGTGATGATGCGGCTCGATACTGTAACTGGCTTAGTCGCAAACAGGGGTACCCGGAGGCTTACCGGGAACAGAACGGTAATATGCAGTTGGTAACACCGGTGAACACGGGTTACCGTTTACCCAGCGAAGCTGAATGGGCCTATGTAGCACGTGTGCTGGGGCGCTCGGAAATTTCGCGATATCCCTGGTCCGGAAACTACCCGCCATCAGCGGCGGTCGGGAATTTCGCTGATGTGCGGATTAGCGATACGCTTGCTGAAACCGTGCCCGGTTATGATGACCACTACCGGGGCAGTGCGCCGGTTGGCAGTTTTGCGGCTTTTCCCGAAGGTTTCTATGATCTGGGTGGGAATGTTGCGGAATGGATGAATGACTATTATGCCGTCTATTCGGGTGAATCCGGTCAGCTGGTACAGGAGCCGTTTGGGCCGGCGAAAGGGAAACATTATGTGGTGCGGGGTTCGAGTTGGCGCCACGGGAATATTACCGAGCTGCGCCTGAGTTATCGCGATTACAGTCGTGTGGCACGCGGCGATATCGGGTTCCGTCTGGCACGCTATGCAAATTGAGGAGATGTTATGCGCTACCTGAACTGTTCAGTTGTTTCCAGGCATGCGCTGGTCACGGGCGTATTGCTGATGTTGTCGGCTACGCCGTTATTGGCTCTCAAACCACCAGGCAATGTTATGCCGCAGACGGCACCTGCACCCGCTGAGCCAACCAGGGAAGCAGATAAAAAATCCATGCCTGCGGACGTGCCGCGCGCTGCACCTGCCAAACCCGCATCTTCGGAACGTGTTCAGGCAGACAGCGCCGTTTCTTTTCCAGTCGATATCTGAGTGTTGAACCTATGAGACATAACTTTCCAACAGAACTCGTTTACCAGGTGTTCGCGTTGTTAATAGCGTTTATCCTCGTGCATGCAATCTACGTTACCGTAGTGCGGCCGCAGGCCGGGGAGTTTCTGGATCAGCAGGCGATAGAGTTGCGTGAGAATCCGGATCGTGTTGCAGAGCGGTCGTTTTTCGTGGTCATCAAGGACTACGAGCAGGAAGCGTGTTTTATTCTTATGCTGTGGGCCATGTCCATACTTGCCTATAAAGGGAAGGCCGTATTTTTCGAGCAAAAGCTGTTGCGACGCGACCTGTTGAAACTGCCTGACAGTCTGCCCATCGGTCCTGAAGATACCCGCGAGCTGTCTAATCGTATGGGAGACCTTGATGCACGGGAGCGTGAAGCATTATTGCCACGGGCTTTGCTGACAGCGGTGGAGAGATTCGGTGCGACACGAAACGTACAGGACGTGTCGACTGCGGCACGCGATGTTTGTGAGTCAGAAGGTGAGCGTCTGGAATCCGAGTTGTCGATTATTCGCTACATTGCCTGGGCAATTCCGTCGGTCGGGTTTATCGGAACGGTGCGTGGCATCGGTGATGCGCTGGGCCAGGCACACCGTGCTGTAGAAGGTGATATAACCGGTGTAACGTCCAGCCTGGGTGTTGCTTTTAACTCAACGTTCATTGCGCTGGTGATCAGTATTGTACTGATGTTCTTTATTCACCAGTTGCAGCTGATGCAGGAACGCCTGGTGCTCGACAGTGAACGTTATGTCGACCACTGGATGATTCGCCGACTCAAAACCTGAGACGGCTGATACTTATGAAGCGGCGCCCGGTTACACCGTTCTCGCTATCCTTTCTGGATATCATGTTCTGCGGCTTTGGTGCCGTGGTACTGCTGGTGCTGATTCTTAATACCGATACTGTAAAGGCACGCAACCAGGTGTTTTCCGATCTGCGCGCTGAAGCTGTCAGGCTGGAAGAGAAGGTTTTGATTGGCGAAGAGGATCTGGTGCGCAAGCGTAACAGTCTGGACTCTGCAGAGCAGCAGCTTGTTGTCACGCGGGGAGAAACAGAGGAGGTCATCCGTACCATAAAAGAGCTCGAAGTCGAGATAGCGAGTATGGCTGCAGAAACAACAGCGCGCCGGGAGCATGTCGCCAGCCTGTCAACAGACCTGAAACAACTGGACGAGGACAAACAGCGTCTTGGCACTGAGCGTGGCGCCGGAAAGGGTAGCCAGGTGCTTGCGGTTCGTGGTGAGGGGGATCGCCAGTACCTGACCGGGTTGAAAGTCGGTGGCAAGCGAATACTGATTCTGCTGGATACTTCTGCGAGCATGCTGGATGAAACTATTGTCGATGTGGTACGTCGACGTAATGGCTCTGCGGACGAGCGACGTGTTGCGCCCAAGTGGAAACGTTCGCGTGCTGCTGCAGCATGGTTGATCAGTCAGTTACCCGCCATGGCAAAGTTCCAGGTATTCGGTTTTAATACGCAGGCCAGTGCTGTGGCTGGAGGTAGCATGACACGCTGGTTATCTGCCGCCGAACCTGGCGACATCCAGTCGGTTACGAAAGGGCTGGGCGAGTTGGCTCCGGAGGACGGAACGAGCTTGTACGCTGCATTTAAGGCGGCTATTGGTTTGTCACCGCGGCCCGATAATATTCTCCTGATAACTGACGGACTGCCCACCCAGGGCCGTGGCAAGCCGAACACTACGACAGTGACTGCTGACCAGCGATTGCGCCACTTTGAAAAGGCGGTAAAAACGCTGTCTGACGGTATCCCGGTAAATACAATCCTGATGCCTATGGAAGGTGATGCCTGGGCGGCAGCCGCTTACTGGCGACTGGCAGTTGATACCAGCGGGGCTTTCATGACCCCGGCAAGAGACTGGCCATGAGCCGGCGTCAACGCCGCGGCGTGGATATATTCAACCTGTCGTTTCTCGACGTGGTGTCATGCGGTTTTGGTGCGATTATTCTCTTGCTGGTGATTGTGAAGATAGCCGAGCCACAGGTAATCGAAAAACTGGCTGTCGATCTCAGTGGCCTGGTTCAACGTCTGCAGGCGGAACTGCACCACCTGCAGGGGGAAACCGAGACTATCAGTCATGAACTGATGAGCAACGAGGAACAGCTGTCTGAAAGTCGCCAGAACCTTGCCCGTCTGCGCGGCGATCTGTCCTTCATTCGAGGCCGGTTTACCGCAGGCAAGCGCGAGCTCGATGCCCAGCTGCGAATCGAGAACCAGCTCGAAAGTGCGCAGCAATCACTCAGCGAGGAAATGCGCCGGCTTCTGGGTAGCGGTTACCGCCGCGCAGACACTGCGATTGGTGGTATACCGGTCGATAGTGAATATATTATATTTATTATTGACACTTCTGGTTCAATGCAAAAAGGTGCCTGGCCGCGCGTGTTACAGAAAGTCCGTGAGGTGCTGGCGATCTATCCGCAGGTCAAGGGTATCCAGGTCATGAACGACATGGGTGACTACCTGTTTTCCCAGTACAAGGGGCGCTGGATTCAGGATACGCCGGCTCGACGCAAGGCTATTCTGAAACGACTGGCTGGCTGGCAACCGTTTTCCAACTCAAGTCCGGTTGAAGGTGTCGAGGCAGCGATCAGGCGCTTTTATGCGAAGGATAAACGTATCAGCCTGTATGTGTTCGGCGATGATTTCTCCCGAGGATCCATCCAGCAGGTTGTTGATACCGTAGAAAGTCTCAACAGAGCTGATAGTCGTGGTCAACGGCGGGTTCGCATTCATGCCGTAGGTTTCCCCGTACTGTTTGCACAGGGCGGGTTGCCCGTAAACAGTGTTCGGTTTGCGGCCCTTATGCGGAAGCTGGCTGAAGATAATAATGGTAGTTTTGTCGGTCTTAACAAGTAGGTAACTCTGTGCAGGGATCTGAAATTGACAAGCCGTAATTTGCCCGCACAGCGGCTACGATTGATTGATGCGTTGAGAGGATTTGCCATTGCCCTGATGGTGGTCTTTCATTTCTGTTTCGACCTGGCCTATCTGGGACTCGCCGGGTTTGATTTCTATAACGATTCATTCTGGTTGCATGCCCGTACCTTTATTCTAAGCAGCTTTTTGCTGCTGGTTGGCGTCGGCCTGGTATTGGCTAACAGGACGAAGTTAGAGTTTCGACGCTACTTCAAAAGACTTGCCCTGATTACCGGAGCTGCGCTGCTGGTCAGCCTGTCCACCTGGTTCATGTTTGGTGAGCGCATGGTGTTTTTTGGTGTGTTGCACTGTATTGCGGCGGCCAGTGTAATTGGCCTGTTGTTTATCCGCGCCGGCTGGCTGAGTCTGCTGTTCGGGATGGCACTGATCGGTGTGGCATTGAACTATCAATCCGGCTGGTTTGATGTCCCGGGACGGCGCTGGATTGGTTTAATGACGCATAAGCCACTGACTGAGGATTATGTGCCTCTATTGCCGTGGTTTGGTGTTGTTCTGATCGGTATGGCATTCGGACCTGCTTTGCAAAACCTGGCAGGGCGGGTTCAGCAGACGACGGATGTCAGGCCCATTAATCTATTGGCTTTTGCAGGACGTCATAGCCTGATCATCTATCTATTACACCAGCCCGTGTTGCTTGGATTGCTGAATCTGTATGTCAAATATATCCGCTAGGTGAGCGGATCTAGTGTTTGTTGTATTCACTCAACACCGAGCTGACCGCACGATCCATCAATGGGGTTTTGTAATCAACCACCAGGGCGCGCGCTCCCCGGATTAACTCGGCTAGTTCTTCCATGCTGTAGTTGCCGGCTTTTAGTCCCTTGCGGTCGGTAAACAGATAAGTGTTTGTGATCGGGCTTATCCAGCTGAGTTTTGCTCGCATCGGTTTACCGTCAGCTCCCCGGAATTCTATCCAGGTGCCTGTGGTCAGTCGCTTAACCTGGTTGGTGGCGTCGTCACTGATTCCCGGTATCTCGCGGGACGTAACTGTACCGGTTTTGACTTCGCTTGTTGATGCCGTGCTGTCTGCTATCGTTTCGCTGGTGTGCGGATCTGTGACAGCTTCTGATGCTGTGTTGTCATTTGACTGCTCGGTAGTTGCTGCTTCGATAGCTGTTTCGATTGCCGACGTTTCATCGGCGGATGTTAAATCCTTGTTGACCGCTGTTCGGCCGTGTGCGTGCACCAGTTTGGCAATAAAGTCATCACGTTCAGTCGCGGAAACTGACAGTCTCTCCATGCCGGCGCGCAGGTTGCCGAGGAGTACCGGCTGCATGGCGACCAGACGCTTGCGATCCTCCAGTGTGTGCTTTGACTTTACACTCCAGATAAGGTCATCCATGGTTGAGACGGCCTGATTCCAGGCGTCACTGTCCTTGCCCTGGCGGGCGCACGTGATAAACAGAAGATTTTTCCAGTGGTTTATCACAAACTCGCGTACGAATTCGCTGCTATCCCCGGTGTTCAGGCGCGGTTCTATTTCTTCCAGTGTGGTCGACTTGGCAACGTCCAGTTTCTCCTGGCCTTCCATTACCCTGGCCGAGCGCTCAGCACGAATCTCCGCGCGCTCTTCTTCGTGTTTAAGAAAGCCTTCGAAATCTTCCAGTACCGTTTCAAACAGGCTGGTGTCTTCCTCAAAGTCATCCAGAATGGTTTGTACGACGCTGGAGATTTTCTGGTAGAGCGGATCATCATCACCCTGATCTTCGTTCCATTCCATGGCGGTGCCCGCCAAACGGTTCAACAGCTGCCGGGCAGGGTGTGACTTTCTCGAGAAAAACTCCTTGTCCATTAATGCGACTTTCAGCACCGGAATCTGCAGCCGGCCGATCAATGCACGCATGATGTTCGGGATACTCTTGTCATCAAGAATGTAGTCGAACATCATCGCAATGATGTCAATCGTGGTGTCACCAGCTTTGCCGAGCTCTTTGATAATGGGTGACTGGCGCATGCCGTGCAAAATATTGACCTGTCCCGAGGAGAGGGCTGCCGGATCCACATTGATACCACCGGTACTATCTCCATCGGCAACTTCGCCACCCTGTTGCAGGAAGGTCAGTGCGCTGAGCGAGGCCAGAAATTCTCCGCTGGCGGTGCCGCCTGGCTGGCCATAACCGCCATAAGATGAATAGTTGCCAGCTGGTGAATAGCTGCCACCTGGCACATCGCCGCCGGTTGCAGCATCATAGCCCTCGCTGATGTCACTGCCGCTAACAGGCGCAGGCGGACGTGGGGCCGAGCGGGCTGGCTTACGCATGGTTGCCTTGATTTCCGGCATGACACCAAGTTTGACAAGTTGCTGGTTAAGTTCCTTGTAAAGTGCGTCCATGTGACAGACTACGTGCTGATCAAACAGCTTGAAGATGACCAGGCGGATCTCCAGGCCGGTTTCGATGCGCTGTACAGCTTCCTTGAAGGCATCGCAGATGGCCTCTGGACCGAGTGGATTTTGCCAGCGCTCAAGGTCAGGGTCGCGAATCAGAAAACCGATGCGTTTGTCGAGCGAATACAGGGTCTGGGTGCAGGTGCCACGGGTCTTGTTGATCATGTTGCTGATGGCCAGCTCTTCTTCCATGTCATTTTTGCCGACCAGCCCGATTGATGAATCATCTTCAAAATTCAGGCTCAGCGCTTCGCTACTGCCGCCATTACGCGGTACGCCCTGGTTAAAGCGATCACAGAAACCGTTGATGAAATCTGTTTCGATATCCTTTCGAATAATGCGCAGTTCACGCATAGCGTCGAAATACTGGGTCTGGACCATATTGTTTTCAGCTTTTTCGGCGCGTGCAAACAGGGCATCGTCGATTTGTTCCATCATGCGTTCGACGTAGTGCTCCAGATGTTTGCTCGCATGATCACGGACCTGACGCAAGGCCCGGGTGCCCGGACCGTTACCCAGGCCACGACGCATCTGGTCAAAATCACCCAGATTTATTACGTTTTTCTTCGCTGTATCTGTCATGGTCACACCGATATTGAGTATGGGGTTTAAGTTTCTAGCGACTGAAGTTATTAGTAGCACAGTGCCGAAGTTGGCTTCTGTGACTGGATTGGCAAATTCAAATGCCGGTCTGCTCCAGTTTTAGCACGGATTGTCGTTAACAGTTGAAAGGAGAACCGGTAGCCATAGCTATGATCAGCCAGAACCCAAACCTCGCATCCGAGGATCAAAAACAGTCAATTGTCACTCTGCTGGACGATGTGGAAGGGTTGGTTTCGCCTCCCGATGTCTGCATGCGGCTGTTTGAGCTCATTCACTCGCCTACCACCGGCGCAAAAGAGATTGCCGAGGTGATTAACCTTGATCCCAACCTGACAGCCCGTCTGTTGCGTATGGCCAATAGCTGTTTCTACAATTTCAGTCGCAAGGTTGATACCGTCAGCCGTGCCGTGACAGTCATTGGCAATTCCGAGTTGTATCAGCTGGTATTGTCAATTTCGGCAGTCAAAACCTTTGCCAATCTGCCCAATGAATTGGTGAAAATGGATACTTTCTGGCGCCATAGCGTGTATACAGGCCTGCTGGCGCGGGCACTGGCAATACGCGCCAACGTGCTTCACCCCGAACGTCTGTTTGTCTCTGGAATGATGCACGACCTGGGTAGCCTGGTGCTTTACAGTCAACGGCCGGATGCCATGCGGGATGTATTGATGGTCGCTAACGGTGACGAAGAGGTTCTGTATCAGGCCGAGCAGGAGCGCTTCCACTTTACCCACGCAAGTGTTGCCGCCCATATGATGGAGCAGTGGCATCTACCGGAAGTATTGATCGAGGCCATACGCTGGCATCATGAGCCTGAGCGCGCAGTGCAGGCCTCAATCGAGGCCCACATTCTCTACCTGGCCAACCACCTGGTTAACGAATCCGAGCAGGGTAATTTCATGGGCTCGCCAAAAGCTGATATCCAGCTGTCTCAAGCCATGCTGGAGATTATTGGGCTGCAGGAAGACGAGCTGTTTTTTGCCTTTGAAGAGGCTGCTGAGCAGTTCCCGGCGACGCTACAGGCGTTGATCTGATACAGCCCTTCCGCGGGGTTCTCCATCCAGCCGGTTTTCCGGTCTAATTATCTGATCATTGGGGATAAATTCTACTCTAGCTGACTGATAATCGGCCGCTATGCTGAGCGAAGGAAACCCGGACAGTTGGCCCAGGATGCGCGATCAACAGCTTATGGAACAAGCAACCATTGGTAACCAGGTAAAGCCGTCGGATCTGCCGGCACCTCCCAAGGACGCCATCCGTATCGTCCAGGCCTGCTCGCGAACCGGCATTGATAGCCGGGACCTGGCACAAATTGTCACCAACGACCCCGTTCTGACCGCAGAGCTTCTGCGGGTTGCCAATTCCGCTTTCTTCGGTCTGGCCAGTCAGGTGAAATCCGTGACCCGTGCTGTGACGGTGCTTGGCAACCGTGCGCTGCGCAACATGGTGCTGTGCATATCGATGCGCGACGCGCTGCGCAAGGATTCAATTCCCGGATTTGATATCGATGCCTACTGGGAGGACGCACTGCGTCGTGCCGTCAGTGCCCGTGGTCTTGCCGGCCTCGCCGGCCTCGATGCTGACGAGTGTTTTACTGCCGGCCTGCTGCAGGATTTTGGCCTGCTGGTCATGCTCTACCTGCATCCTGACCAGGTTGAGCACTGGGGATCATTGGCTGCTGCGACCCCGGATCAGCGCCGCGACCTGGAGGTGGAATTTTTCCATACTACGCATGATGAGGTTGGCCTGGTTCTGGCGACCAACTGGGATTTGCCCGCTGATCTGGCGATCGCCATGGGCTATCACCACGATGGCCCACCGGAGGATGCCGATCCACAGGATGTAACGCTGTGCAAGGTTTCGGAATGTGCCGACTGGATGGCATCGGTTTACCGCAGTGTAGACAAGCGTAGCGTGGTACAGCGCACCCGATCCCTGTTGAAGGAGCACTTTGATGCAGGGCCGGAACAAACCGATTACCTGTTGCAGCAGGTGTCAGAATCGGTCGCCGAAGCCGCTGTTGCCATGGGTATGCGCATTGGCGATCAAATGTCTTTCGAAGATGTGTTGCGGGAGGCCAATCTTCGTCTTGCCGAGGAAAATCTGAGCTACCAGGAGCTCACCTGGCGTCTTGAGCAGACGTTGGCCGAGCGCGACCAGATTGCCGAAGAGTTGCAGCGCGAGCTGGAGCTGGCGCGAGAAGTACAGAAAAGCCTGCTGCCTGGCGCTGCCGGTTGTATCGAGGGTGTTGTCGGTCAAAATCTCTCCGCCAAGGCAGTATCTGGCGATTTCTATGACTACTTCCGGCTGCCTGACGGACGCATTGCCTTCTGTCTGGCCGATGTGTCAGGCAAGGGAATGAATGCAGCGCTGCTGATGGCCAAGACAGCCAGTCTGTTCCGCTGCCTGGGCAAAGGCATACACAATCCTGGAAAACTGCTCGGTATGTTGAACCGGGAAATCTCCGAAACCTCGATACGCGGTATGTTTGTCACCATGGTGGCGGGGGTGATCGATCACAGCACCGGCGATGTGACTATAGCCAGCGCCGGTCATTTGCCGGCACTGCATATGGGTTGCGCAGCACTGGTGGGTGAATACCCGGCCGGTGGACCGCCGCTGGGCATATCGCCGGAAAGCCAGTTTCCCAATCACACTTTTAATTTGCAGGGTGGGTGTCTATACCTGTATACAGATGGTCTGCTGGAAGCCCGCATCGCCGACCAGCGTCTGGAGAAGGAGGGCCTTTTGCGCCTGTTGAAGGAATATTCACACTTGCCACTGGAGGCGCGCGCGAGTGCCATATCAAATGCGGTACAGGCGGTCGATGGTATTGTGGACGACGATCTGACCCTGCTGATTATAGAGGAAGTCCGGTAACATGGATTGTGATCAGCAACTGCTGGCCATGAGCTTCTGCTCGCACCCGAGTCGACTCAAATTGTTGCGCTGCGTGTTGCGCGATGCAGCCGATATGGTTGGTCTTACCGAAGAATGCACTGATGCTGTCGTACTCGCCGTGAACGAAGCATGTATGAATATCATTCAGCATGCCTATGAAATGCGTCCGGATGGCCAGATCGATCTGACCATCGTGCAGGAACCGGATGCGCTGGTATTCAGAGTGCGCGACTATGCTGATTGTGTGGATGTCGACAAGGTTTGTTCCAGAGACCTGGACGATGTCCGACCTGGCGGACTGGGTGTACACCTGATCGGTTCTCTAATGGATGAATGCGGCTTTCTGGAGCCACCGGCAGATGGTGGTAATCTCTTTCAGATGAAGAAATTTCTCAAGGAGCAGAGTTGATTATGGCGTTCCCGGTGGAAAATATAGATGGATTTTCGGTGGTAATGCTGAACGGTGAGGTTGACCTGGGCAACTCACCTGATGCACGCAAAGTGATTCTCAACTGCCTCAAGAAAATGAAACACGTGATGGTGGATCTGTCGGCCGTCGACTATATCGATAGTTCGGGTATCGCCAGCCTGGTCGAAGGGTTTCAGTACGCACGTTCCAATAATCTTGAATTTGGACTTATTGGTGTCAGTGACGCAGCCATGAGTGTCTTGAAGCTGGCCAGGCTGGACAAGGTGTTCGAGATACATGCATCGCTGGAAGAGCGCCTGAAGCGTGGCAGCTGAGATTCATTCCAGCCGGTTCCGGCGTGTTAGCGAGCGCGTCGGTCGTCAGTTTGTAACTGGCGTCGAGGACTTCGGCTATGCTGCAGCCTTGCTGGTCGAGAGTCTGTTCTGGGTGTTCTGCGGGCGCTGGTGGCAACAGCCCGTGCGGCTGCAGTCGATGGTCAAGGAAATGATGGAAATCGGCGTTCTGGCAATTCCGGTGCTGGCAATTCTGGCATTTGCCAATGGTGCCATGATGGCCATGCAGGGGATTTATACGCTGCGCGATTTCGGTGCCGAGTCACAAGTGATTAACGGTATTGCGACCTCTGTGACACGCGAATTCGGAGTGCTCATCGCAGGTATAGTAGTTGCCGGCCGTTCCGGCTCGGCCATTGCTGCACGAATTGGAACCATGCAAATGGCACAGGAGATTGATGCCTTGCGGGTTATGGGTGTAGCACCGGTACGTTACCTGGTGTCGCCTATTCTTGTTGCCATGCTGGTGATGCTGCCGGCTATGGCAATACTCTCCGATCTGATGGCAATTCTGGGTGGTGGCTTCATCACTATGCTGGAATTGAACATCAGCCTGGGCACCTATTTTGAACGCGTGTTGAGTGTGCTGGAACCCGCCGACATCTGGCAGGGTTTGTCCAAGAGCGTGGTGTTTGGTGTGTTGATTACCCTGGTGGCTACCGCGAATGGTTTTAATGCACGCGGTGGTGCTGAAGGACTGGGACGCGCGACCACCCGTTCCGTTGTGCTTTGTATCAGCGCCATTGTCATTGCCGATATGATATTTACTTTTTTCCTGATTTTGTGATGAATGCGCCCGCTGAAAAATTGACATCGGCTGTCATCGAAGTCGAGAACCTGGTCACCTACTATGGTGAGCAGCAGGTGCTGGATGATGTTTCGCTGACTGTCAACGAAAGCGAAATCATGGTGATTATGGGTGGTAGTGGGTCTGGAAAGTCTACCTTGCTGCGCTATCTGTTGGGCCTGCATCAGCCGGATTCAGGTGTGGTTCGTTTGTTCGACAGGGACATAACGGATCTCAGTGGCAGCGAATGGATGGCTATCCGCAAAAAAATGGGCGTGTCATTTCAGGGAGGTGCGTTGTTCAATTCGATGACAGTGGGCGAAAATGTCTGTATGCCCCTGCGCGAGCACACCAGGCTGGACGAGAACACGATGCGCATTATGAGTCGCATGAAGCTGGAAGTGGTGAACCTGTCGGGATTCGAGGATTTAATGCCGTCACAGCTTTCCGGCGGTATGTTGAAACGCGCAGCCCTGGCAAGAGCCCTGATTATGGATCCCAGTCTGCTGTTTTTCGATGAGCCTTCGGCGGGCCTCGACCCGGTAGTGTCAGCAGATCTGGATAATCTTATATTGAACATACGCGATGCCATGCAGGTATCGATCGTTGTGGTGACGCACGAACTGGAAAGTGCCTTCAAGATCGCTGACCGGATCACTGTCCTGGACCAGGGGCGTATTTTGATGGTAGGCAGCGTCGACGAAGTACGTAACTCGGATATTCCGCGCGTGCGTAATCTGTTGTCGCGCAGGTCGGAAGAGCAGGTTGTCGACGCGGATGAATATATGCGCCGACTGACTGGCATTATGGATTAAGGCCCAATGAAGCGCGAAACAATAAACTATTTTTCGGTGGGTCTGTTTGTCCTTGCGGCGCTCGGTGTATTGTTTTTTGCACTGTACTACATGATTAGCGGCTCGGGCGATCGCGATGTCTATTATACGCATTATCACAACGTCGCCGGACTCTCTCCAGGCACGCTGGTGACCTACGAAGGCTATTCGCTGGGACACGTAGCAGCTATCAATCCCGAACGTACAGAAGCAGGTATCGAATACAAGGTCGAAATGCGCGTGCGCACAGGCTGGCAGATCCCGTCAGACAGTATTGCACGCATCTATTCGGAAGGCCTGCTGGCTGATACCGTGGTGAATATCTCGGAAGGGCGCGCTGCGGATTTTCTGCAACCGGGGGACAGTCTCAAGGGCGAGCAGGGTGTTGATCTGTTTGCCGCCATGGGTGAACTGGCAGGCGATTTTGGTGACCTCAGCGAGCACGCTATACGGCCGTTGCTCGAAACGCTTAATGAGTCGGTTAAGCAGGTGGGTGGTGAACTACAGAACCGGTTACCGGTTATTCTTGGCGAGGTACAGCTATTGGTAACCAAGCTGAATGCCAGCGCCGATCATCTTGGCAATATATTGAATGCAGAAACCGGGGCGCAGGCTCGTCGTGTACTGGGTAATGTAGATCGTGCTGCAGCTGACCTTCAGGCTATGACCAGTGGTCTTGTTGAGGTCAAGCGTGATGCACAGCAGCTGATCAACCGGCTCGATGGGCTGCTGGTTAGCAGTCAGCCAGGCCTGGAGGAGGCGGTGAGTGATTTGCAGCATATCCTGCGTCAGGTGTCGCGCTATAGTGATGGTATCCTGCAAAATCTTGATAACACCGGTCGTAATATGAGCGAGTTCAGTCGCCAGATCCGCGAGAATCCGGCTCGCCTGATTGGTGGGTCGGCACCTCGTGACCAGGGAGGTCAGTGATGTTTCGCGCTACGCTTGTCCTTGCCGTGGTCATGTTGCTGGCGTCCTGTGCTACCAGTTCACCGGTACCTGAAGACCGCTTTTATCAGCTCGAATCAGCAACCCCGGCACATGTGTTCTCCTCGCCGGTATTACAGGGTGGCCTGGACATCGATTACACAGAGGCTGACCCGCTACGTAGTGGTCGTGCAGTGCTCTACAGTGAAAATGCCCGGCCACTTCAGTTGAAACGCTATCACTATGCCTACTGGGTGGATCAGCCGCCACGTCTGGTACATAGCCAGCTGGTGCAATATCTGCGCGCCAGTGGCATTGCCGACCGTCTTGATGATGGTGGTCAGCACGGCGCGGCGGCGTACCGTCTGACGACCGATGTGCTCAAATTTGAGCAGTTGCGCGGCGGGCCGGTACCGGAAGTGGTAGTGGAGCTTGAAGCCAGCCTGCAACGGCTGCCAGCTGGCCCCGTGTTGTGGACCTCTGTTTACAGCGAGCGCCAGGCAAGCGGTGGCGATGATATGCATGCCACTGCAAAGGCTATGCAAACAGCGCTCCAGCGAGTGCTGCATGCCCTGTCGAGCGATCTCGCCGCATCTGCGGAATAGCCTGATCGCCAGTCGGGGGCTACAATTACAAGTATGGTAGCCCGCGCCGAGACCCGAACACCTGCTGATGGACAGCCGCCAGACCTGAAGGTCTGGCTGTCGTCTGTGGGTGAGGGCCGGTCCGAGGATGAGCTGCAACTGATTCGTCAGGCTCTGGAGCGTGCGCGTCAGGCACACATGGAGCAGAAGCGTGCTTCCGGCGAGCCTTATCTGCTGCATTGCCTGGCCGCCGCAGAAATTGTTCACCACCTGAATCTCGATCACGAAGCTGTAGCCGCAGCTTTGCTGCACGATGTCGTAGAAGACACCGAAATTAGCCTGGAGAATATTCGCGAAGAGTTTGGCGATGGCGTCGCATCACTGGTAGACGGTGTGACCAAGATGGGGCATATCGGTGAAATACGCGATCCGACGGGTAAAGCCCCCGCGTCACAGCACGCTGAAAGTGTCCGCAAGTTGCTGCTGGCAATGGCAGAAGACGTCCGCGTTGTGCTCATCAAACTCGCCGACCGTCTGCATAATATGCGCACCTTGCGTCACCTTAACGAGGATCGGCAACGCAGAATTTCACGCGAGACGCTGGATATCTACGCACCCCTGGCGAATCGCCTGGGCATCTGGCAAGTCAAGTGGGAACTGGAAGATCTGGCGCTGCGCTATCTTGACCCGGAAGCCTATCATCGTATCGCTTCGCTGCTGGATGGACGGCGTATCGATCGGGAACGCCATATTGAACTGGTCAAAGCACGCCTGTTCGAGTCGTTTTCTGCCGCCGGGATCAAGGCCGAAATAACCGGTAGGCCAAAACATATATACAGTATCTGGCGCAAGATGCGGCGCAAGAATATAGATTTTCACGAGATCTTTGACGTGCAGGCGGTGCGAGTGCTGGTTGAACAGGCTGCCGACTGTTACGCCGTGCTGGGTACCGTGCACAGTCTGTGGCATCACGTGCCGCACGAGTTTGATGACTATATTGCCAATCCCAAGACCAATAATTATCGCTCCCTGCACACGGCGGTGATTGGCCCTGAAGGTAAACCCGTGGAAGTGCAAATCCGTACGCGCGAAATGCACGAACACGCTGAACTGGGTATTGCGGCGCATTGGCGCTACAAGGAAGGTGCTCGCTACGATGCAGGTTTTGAACAGAAAATCACCTGGTTGCGACAGTTGCTGGAGTGGAAAGACGAAGAGCAGTCTGCGGACGACTTCATCGATCGCTTCAAGTCCGAGTCAATGGAAGAGCGTGTTTATGTGCTGACCCCGCAAGGTAATGTGGTTGATTTGCCAGCTGGCGCAACGGTACTGGATTTCGCCTACCATATTCACACCGATGTCGGTCATCGGTGTCGTGGCATCAAGGTCAATGGTCGCATCGTGCCACTGTCCCACGAGTTGATTTCCGGCGAGCAGGTAGAAGTACTGACGGCTCGCCAGCCGGCACCCAGCCGCGACTGGATCAACCCTCACCTGGGTTATCTGAAGACATCGCGCGCACGTGCAAAAGTGCGGCACTGGTTCAAGGAGCAGGATCGCGACATCAACATTGGTGCCGGGCGTAACGCGCTTGAGCGTGAACTCCATCGTCTTGGACTGTCTGACGATGGCCTGGAAGCGGTAGCTAGCAAACTTAACTATAAAGATATCGACAGCATGATGGCCGCCCTTGGTGGCGGTGATTTGCAGACCGGGCAGGTTGTCAGTGCCGCCATGAGCCTCGTCGAGACGGCCGAACACGAACCGCTCAGCTATCTCACTCCCCATCGGCGCGCGCAGCCACGCCAGAAAGATGAAGATTTCCGAATACTTGGCGTAGGTAACCTGTTGACCAACGCTGCCCGCTGCTGCAGCCCGGTGCCCAACGATGCGATAGTGGGCTACATCACTCGCGGCCGTGGTGTCACCATACATCGGCGTGATTGTGCCAACGTGCTGCGGCTCAAGAATGAAGATCGCGAGCGCCTGATCGATGTCGAATGGGGCTCCCAGCCTGATCAGCTGTTCCCGGTCGATATTCAGTTACAGGCCTACGACCGGCCCGGTCTGTTACGCGATATATCCACGCTACTGGCAAACGATCGCGTCAATGTGATGGGGATAAATACGCATACCGGCAAGCAGGATATGGTGGCCCGTATGGAGCTGCATGTGGAGGTTACCGATATTGGTCAACTGAGCAGAATACTGAGTCGAATTGGCCAACTGCCAAATATAATTGAAGTCAGGCGCAAGGTGTAAACGTTGCTTGATGATGCCAGCTGACTATCAAGCGGGTTAACTCTATACCCTGCCCTGTTTCGTTGCAAATCAATGCCTGTATCGCTTGTTAACGACGATAGTGATACAGAGGGGAATTGGGAGTTAACTATACGAAATTCACTGGCAATTATGGCGTCCCGGAGAGGAGTCGAACCTCCGACCTAGCGCTTAGGAGGCGCTTGCTCTATCCAGCTGAGCTACCGGGACAGGGAACGAAGCGTGCATATTAACAAAGCCCATGAATATCAGCCAGTAGCGAGAGCATTTTGGTGGCGAGTGGATAATGCTCTAGCCCAGCAGCAGTCAACGCCCACATAGTGGCCAGGGTTTGACTGGTGATGAATTCTAAAGTCGGCTCTGAAGCTGCCGTTATCGAGAGTGACGCAGCATAGGGAGTTGCTAATCCATGGCAGGAACAGGATGCCGGTTCGCAAAACGACGTTCTACAGTTTCCCCGAAGAGCCTACTATTTCACGACTCAGTGAGTGTTGCCCTCAAGGAGGGTTAAGACATGGATCAAGTCAACAATTCAGTGAACCAGCCTTCAGCGGGTAGCGACGGCAAATCAAAAGAGCGATGAAGAGATAATGAATCGATCAGACAAGGGTAAATCAGCTATGGCTTCCAAAAAACAAGATGCTGGCGGAAGTAAACAGCAAAATCTGAAAGGGCTTGAACGCCGTCGCAAGTCAAATCGGAGAATGGATGCACGCAGAAACATGGATGCTGGCAAAAACAATAAGCCGGTTTCAAAGGGGCCGAAAAATACTTCATTAGCAGATGGGGCGGCAGAGCAGGTTGCGCAACTATATAATGCCTTGTTTGATGGTTTCCCGACGATTGAAGCTGTGATTATCGATTCGAACAGAGTTGACGAATGCAGAGAAACGCTTGCAGCAATGAGGCAGATGTTGGATATACTTCATCGGCAGGAGGAGCGGGTTGAGCTCCTGAAGGAGCTGGAACAGGCTTGCCAGGCAGATGCGGTGCAACTGGAGCACAGCAGAGAGATGGCAGAAACCTTTATGGAATTCCTGGAGGAGTTTGCCAGCGACCGTTGGGTAAAAATAGTAAAGCAGATCAAAGTAAGTGAATAACAACGAAACCAGTTAAGAATTAACCCTGCGCAACCTCTGCCTGCGGAAAGTCGTTCAATTCATCACCGGTTTCCGAGTTGACTGCAGAAGTCGCTGTCAGCTTTCCTACAATAATATTCATCTGAGTAGTGGTATTTGCCAGCTCGTCACACCAGTGGCTAATGTGTTTTGCGTCTTTGGTCGTGCCGTGGGTAACGCTGTTGATGATTTCCATAGCATGACTAATGCCCGTGGCTGCCTGACTCTGTTGGTCTGCCGCCCCCAGGATGCCATGATTTGCTGCTTTGAGACTCGCTACAGTGCCGACGATTTCCGCAAAGGTGACTGTGGCCTGTTCTACCATATCCTCGCATAGACTGGTTTTTTCCGAACTTGAATTGATTACCTGGGTAGCCTGATCAACGCTGGTCAGCAGGGTTTCGATAATTGACTTGATGTTGGTGGTTGCTTCCTGGGTGCGTGCCGCCAGTGAACGTACTTCGTCGGCTACTACAGCAAAACCACGGCCGGCATCGCCGGCGCGCGCGGCTTCGATGGCAGCATTCAGCGCCAGTAAATTAGTCTGATCCGCCACGCCGCTAATCATCTCCAGCACAGAGTCGATATCGCGGGATTTTTCACCCAGCTCACTGATAACGGTAGCCGCCTCCGAAACATCAGCCGACAGGGACATCACCGCACCTATGGCATTGGTCATGACTTCTTTGCCTTCCTGGGCAAGGTTATCCGATTCCATGACATGTCCGGCTGCTTCACTTGCTTCCTGCGTCACCTGGGTAACAGCCGCGGTCATGGTGGTGATGTCGTTATCGATACTGGTTGTTTCCTGCTCCTGCCTGGCCATGAGTTCTGTGGCGTTAACGTTGGCCGTGGCAATTTCTGCAGCAACCTGGGTAAGTTGGCTCGAAGATCTGCCAAGCATATCCAGGACCGGCTGCACCCTGTCGATGAGGTTGTTGGTTGCTTCTGTCAACGACGCAAAATCCCGCCAGTGGTTTGCCTCAGGACGGTGGCTCTGGTCGATGTCACCTGAGTAAAAAGCGCGAATGTTGTCAGCCGCCTGTTTGAGCGGCTTGGTCAGTCCCGCGCTCAGTAACTGCAAGGATATAATGGTGACAACCAGACTGATTCCGGCTGCTGTGTACAAGAGTGTCTGTTCTTCGGTCGCGCTCAGGGCGAGTGCAAAGATAATCGTGGTCTGGATGGTTAACAGGGCCGTAAGGGCTTGTTTCAGACCAAATTTGGTTATTATTTGCCACATAGTGTTGCATCCCTGCTGTCCGGGGGAAGCCACGAATCGGGTGGCAGCCGAATATAACGACAATATCGGCTAATTGGTAAGATTCTTTATCGCTTCAGGATGGCTATGTACGCTGGCATATCCATGGTCTATAGTCGGATCCATGGACCTGCCGCGCGTATCGCTATTTCCCCTTCTGGATGCTTCGCAGCCGCTGCGCAAGCGTGCTCCCGCGGTGGATGAGAACGGCCGGGCGTTGTCGGATTTCATGATCATTATTCCCAACTTGCGCAAGCGCTCCGAGCATCGCATACAACAGACCATGCAAGACATTCATCGCGTTCTCGTCAGCTTTGGTGATACGGTTGTATTTGCTGAAGTGAACCTGAGGCTGAACTTGCTGTGGGTTTCTATTCGGCCCATTACGGGTATCAGGGACGACATCGCGCAGGCTCTGCGAGCGGTTATTCCTGATGCGCGCCTGGTGTCGCATATCTGATAGCCTGAGCCTGTCGGGTTGAGGTATGTGTCCGTCCTTTACAAGAATCAGGCAACCTGCTGGTTGTCGGTGAAAATCTGTCACATCAGCCGCAGAAACGTTCGGTTATTTATCCGGGACATCCTCCAGAAAGGCATCCAATCGACATATCAGGGCCGGGCCGGGAGTATTGAGAACAGGAAATATTTCTTCATGGTAGAAGCTGGTGTATGTTTAGGTTATGGCCGTTGCCGTTTTCCGATTCTATGAGGAGTTAAACGACTTTCTCCCCGCCAGGCAGCGCAAGATCGAGTTTGAGCATCACTTTGACCGGCGCGCCTCGATCAAGGATATGATTGAGTCACTGGGCGTGCCGCATACGGAAGTTGAACTGATTCTGGTCAATGGCCAGTCCGTGGATTTCTCCTACATGGTGGAAGACGGTAACCGTATCAGCGTATACCCGGTATTCGAAAGTCTGGATGTGTCCCCACTGTTGCGGCTGCGGCCTGAACCGTTGCGCGATCCGCGCTTTGTCGTGGATTGCAACCTCGGTCGACTGGCGCGCTATCTGCGCCTGCTGGGATTCGACTGCCTTTACCGAAACGACTACACGGATGCTGGTGTGGCGCTAATCAGCCAGCAACAACACCGTATTGTTCTCACTCGAGATCGCCGACTTTTACACCGTAAAATCATCACTCACGGATTTTATGTCCGTGCAGCAATGCCAAGAGAGCAGGTGCGTGAAGTGCTTCGGCGTGTTGATCTGTATGCAATGGTACGGCCGTTTACTCGCTGCACCCGGTGTAATGGTCTGTTAAACAGGGTCAAAAAAAATCTGGTCGATCACCGGCTGGAACCCAAGACGCGCCGCTACTATCAGGAATTTCTTCAGTGTAGCGAATGCGGACAGATTTACTGGCAGGGCAGCCATCACCAACGAGCGCAGCGGCTGATTAAAGAGTTTCTGGCGAAAGCACCCACGGACTGAGGTTGAAGCTATCTGCGTCCTCGAAAGACAGCGGTGACTGTCGACAGGATTGATGGGTGCTATCCCCGATCAGGATAACGTTATCGTCTGATTCCTATCGGACTGACTTCGGCCCGGGCGCTGCTACGTTTGGCGATTACCACCCGGTTTCTGCCGCGCTCTTTGGCCTGATAGAGAGCCTGGTCGGCTTTCTTCATTAATTCGGCAGGAGTTTCGCCAAGATCGGGGTAGATGGAAATGCCTATCGATACAGTGACTACACCCATGTCGGAGCCTTCATAGCGAAGGCTGAGTCGACTGATGGACTCGCGGATATCGGTAGCTCTTCTTTCCGCTATTTCCTGCGAGGCCCCTGGCAGGCAGAGCACGAATTCTTCGCCACCAAAGCGACAGGCAATGTCCTCCTTGCGGCTGTTCTTGGACAATATAAAGCTGAGTTCACGTAATACCATGTCACCGGCATCATGACCGAAAGTGTCATTGATGTTCTTGAAATGATCGATATCGATCATCATGAAGGAGACCATTGGTGCTTCACTCCTGGCCGCGCGATGCAGCTCGCGTTCGAAAGATTCTTCCATATAGCGGCGGTTGAACAGACCGGTTAGCGGGTCGCGTATGGACTGATTCTGCAATTGCTCCCTGGATCTGAGGTTTGCCAGCGCCATTGATACCTGTTTTGCAATGGTTTCGGAAAAATCCGGACGTATCATCGCATTAATGTCAGCAGCCTGCCCGTTGGCGGAATCGGTAACAGATTTGGCCTGGAAATGCAGCAGCCCAAAAGTTTCGCCCTGTGCCGCAAGCGGCATGCAGAATGACATATCCGGTTTTTCTTCCGGTAAGTGTCGGCAGAAAAGCACTGAATCACTCGCCTTTGAGGTGTAGGCCAGGCCGCGTCGCACGGCGACACAGTCTTCCGGCAAAAATACAGCTTCCTTCGGTGGTTGGGCGCCCCAGGTACCGACCGACTGCAGATTAGTGCTGGTATCGTCGATAATATACAAGGCGCCCGACATATCAGGGAGTAGCATAGGCATAAAACGAGTGATGACGCCGTAGGCTTCACTGGCGTTATGACAGGAATGCAGCAAGTCGGCCAGTTCGCTAAGAGAGGTGATGTCTTTGGTGCGATGCGCCATTTCATCGATAGTGGCATTGAGCTTGCGGGTAGCTTCACGACGTTCGGATACATCACGGACAATTGCCACGAAGCGTGGTGATTCACCCGGAGGATTGATGTATTGCAGGAAAATTTCGACCGGTATCCTTGTGCCATATTTATGCTGGTGAATGGTCTCAAAACCCAGCGACGGCTGCTTGCCCGAAATCAATGGTTCAATCATGTCCCGGAATTCCGCTTCGGTAATTTCCGGCTTTATTTCGACTGGCGTCATATTCATGAGTTCCGACTCTGAATAGCCAACTTGCTCCATGGCGCCCTGGTTGACGTAGAAAAACTTCAGGGATGCGGGCTCGAACATGAATACGCAGTCCATGGTCTGATCAAGGGTGATCTTGAACTGGCTCAGTGCATGCTCTGACCGGCTGCGTGACATTTCGTTGCCGATCCATTGTGCCAGTAGCTGAATGAGTGATAACTCATTGGCAGAGAATGGCGGCTGATGAATTTCAGGGGAAGAGAAGTTTAGTGTGCCGTAACGTTGGCCATCAACGATGATGGGTGCGCCAATGTAGGATTCAAGTTTGAAATTCCGGTAACAGGGGTGATTGCAGATTTCGCTGCGGCCGGCATTTTCAAACGCTATCGCACCGTTGGCAGCATAGGTATGCGCGCAATAGGTTTCATCGAACCTGAATGTCGTTCCCGGGTCGGGTGCATCATCCGGGCCCTTGATATATTCAATGGTATAGATATCATTTTTAATGTGGCTGACGATGCCCAGTGACTGCTCGAAAGTACCCAGTCCAAGTTCCAGCAGTTGCTGTATTTTTTTCTCAAACGATGTCGCCGGGTCGGCGGCGATCTCATTCAGTCGGGTCAGTGCCTGTGATTCTCGTAACAAATTATTTTCAGCATTCTTGCGGTCGCTTATGTCTTTGACCAGGCCGGTGAATTTCTTTTCATCGCCTATGGACATTTCGCTGACAGATAGCTCGATCGGGAATGTTGTCTGGTCACTGCGGCGCCCTGCCAGCTCACGTGTGGTACCGAGAACATAAGCCTTGCCCGTTTCAAGGTGTTCTCTCAGGTAGTTGCCATGTCCGCTGTTACAGGGTTCTGGTATCAGCATCGAAATATTTTTGCCTACCATCTCGGCTATCGAATAACCAAACAAGGTTTCTGTTGCCGGGTTTGCAGACTCGATAATACCTCGTTCATTAACGGTAATCAGTGCGTCAACGACCGACTCGAGGATGGTTCTGGTCTTGATTTCGCTTTCAAGTTGTTTTTTGTTGGCGAGTTCGAGATCTATAGTACGCTGCTTGACTCGATCTTCGAGTTTTTCGTTGAGTTCCTTGATTTCCTTTTCTATTCGCTGTCGTTCGCTGACGTCAAGATGAGTGCCGACCAGTCGTGTTGCCCTGTTTTCATTGTTTCTTACGGCGAAAGCGCGAGACAGGATATCAACCCAGTGTCCATCCTTGTGATGCATACGGAAGGTAACTTCGTATTTGTCACTGGCACCGGAGATAAAGTCTTCAAGAAGTGGTGACAGTGTTTCCAGATCCAGCGGGTGTACAAGCTCTTGCCAGGTTTCCAGTCGATTAACGAGTTCGTTTTCTTCATAACCCAGCATCGACTTCCAGCGGGGCGAGAAGAACATCACGTTGCTGTCAATCTTCCAGTCCCACAGGCCATCATTAGCTCCCTGCATCGCCAACGAAAAACGTTCCTCACTTTCCTTTAGAGAATTCTCCCGGGTTGTTATCGAGTTGACCATGTTGTTGAAAGTGTCTGTCAGCTCGGCAACTTCATCATTACCGTCCGGTATGAGGTTGACATTATTGTTTCCATCGCTGATCGATTTGACCATGTTGCTCAATGTTGTAATAGGGCGGGTTACCTTTTTGGACAGCAGCCATGACCCTATAAATACTATAATCAGGGCAAAGCCCAGTATCGCGCCAAGCATCGACTGCAGGCGGGTGACTGGTGCTATCATTTGGCTCCTGGGCACCAGTAGGCCAACAGAGTAATCGGAAGCATCGACCGGTGCGTACACGAGATAGAGTTCTTCTCCGGTCTGCGGGTCGGTAAACAACGTGTGGCCTCGTTGTCCGGCAACCATCATTTTGCCCGCTGCGGCCAGTTCTGCGACAGGCTCCTCGGTTATTTTCCTGACAGCCGCAACTTTTTCGCCAATTTCATTGAATATTGGTTGGCCCTGTTCATTCTTTTTAATATGCACAACATAAGAGGGGTCCCAGTGATACCAGTAAACGCCGCTTGAAGTAACCAGGAAGAAGCGGGATTCCCAGTTGCGGTGTTTAATGATGTCGTCGAAGATCAGGTGGATCTTGTTTTCAAAATAACTCCAGGGTAGTGCGCCTCCGATCATGCCTGTAATTTCGCCGTCATCGGAGCGTATGCTGGCGGCAACGACGATCTGTTTTGCTCCCGTGGTATAGGAAATCATCGGCTCTGAAACATAGACTTTCTGTTCATGTTTATCGTTGTCACCAACCGTTGTCTTCCAGTAGTCACGTTTTGCTATGGTTTTAGGTGCAGCCTTTGGATCCATATCGTCAAAGGTGCGCAGCCCGTCCAGCGATGGATTGCCGCCGGCTGTGTTGTAGAAATTACCATTTGGGGTGCCCAGGATGAATTTTTCGTAGATGCCGCCGTGCCGGGCCAACTCGTCAATCAGAAGAGGGCGGATAGACTTGAAGTCCATACTTCTTAGTAACGGGGAATGGGCGTAGGCGTTGATTTCCGATTTTCGCGTGCTGAAAAACCCGGACAGGTCGTTTGCGCCCGCATCAAGGTAGCCCTGGACGATATCGATGGTCAGTGCACGGGTCTGATTGCTACTCTGCCAAAGTGTGACTGACATCGCCAGTACCAGCGGAACACTGGCGATTATGAGCATGTAGCTTACAAATTTTGGGCGAAGCTTCATAAATGCGATACTTCCCTATACCCCATATTCGAGCCTAGCGGCGCTTTAGTGGGTTTATTTAGTATCCCGTGCAAACTCGATGGTATTGTGATCTTGGAGGCTGAAAGAAGTGTAATTATGGATCGTATGTTTACCACCCAGAGTGAAACGAACCAGGGTGGTTTATCCATTACAGCCGAATATGTCTGAATCAGGAAGTGTGAAAGCGTTACTTTACTGTTTCCAGGTGGTCTTTTTCTGCCAGATCACCACGCGGTCCCGGCCATTGCCTTTGGCCTGGTAGAGCGCTGCGTCAGCACGCTTCATCGATCTCGTTTAATTGTTGATCAAGTTTCGGTTAGGTTATTCACTGAACTTTCCAGAACCGGTTTAGGTGATCAGTGCGAAAATGCCAGGTAAACGCGTAATCAGTTCAGGAAGCGGTTTTTGATTTCCGTATCAGGTACCCAGCAGGCATCTCGTTTACCGTACCACTGGTAGCGCCGCTGGCCTATCCAGTCGTAAACCCGGTTCCGGATAAACGGCGGCACGATAATAAAAGCAAACATAAGCGGCCATGGCATGTCCATTAATGTGGCAATACGCAGAGCCGCACTGGATTTGATAGTCGCTTTTTCGTGATGAATAAGCACCATGGAGTTCAGCCCCAGGTCAGACAGACCATATTGAGCAATTAAGCGCTGACCGGGCTCAGATTGAATTTGGCAAAACATGATATTCGAGCGCGAGTTTCTCGCGATTACAAACTGCACGCTTGAGCTGCAAAAATTGCACTCACCATCGAACAGCACTATGGGTTGGTTCTGCAATGTATCCCTGGTCCTCATCTGTACTGATTCTGTGCTCTGTAAAAAGCCCGGTATCTTTCCGGTGACCGTTTGAATGGTTCAGTCAAGGGCAGGATCCAGTCAGCCCGCTTGAGGCTCCTGTCGATCCTGGCCAAATCCACGGACGGGTCAACCATGGTCTGGGCTTTGCGGCCATTCAGTGAAACTTTTGAAATGACGTTCACCTCGGCGCTTTCGACATTGTATGCCGATTTCCAATGGTCGGCGAGATAGTGTGCGAACTGCAATATCATGTCCGGCCGTGTTGACATCTTTCTCGCCTGACGGCTTGTCAAATAGGACTCGGGGTCGACGCGCCAGGTGCGGTCGGTGAGCGGATCGCGCACGATGAATTCCGCCTCACCCTGCTTGGCGCGCAATTTCATCTGCCATGAATAAGCATGGCCTTCTTCTGTCCAGCTTACGTTGCCGGGATAAAGTAAATGCCGCAACGGCATAAGGACCTGGTAAGCGAACCACAGCCCGATAGCGCCGATAATAAAGTTCTGCGCTACTGGTCCTGGCAGCCAGTTGTGAGTCTCTGCTGAACGGGTACCAGCGGTACTTCGGCGCGGTTCTGTTTTTCTGCCAAACAAGGCGCGAAGTTTCCGCCAGGCCTGCTTTGGCCAGTCCGGGTCGAAGAAAATCAGGGTGGCAAACAGCGTCAGCCAGGGGAATATGCCGATACTGAAGACGAAGTGATTGAGTGTATGGAAACACGCGTATATCAGGAAGACATATATTCTGGTGCGGCGCCACAGTAACAGGGGAGCACCAATGATATGCAATATTATTATGCCGTAGGCTGCCACGCCAACAGACCAGTCCTGTAAAAAAAAGTCCCCTATAACAGGCATATCAGACCGACTTGCCAGCCACGTACTGAGTGGTTCCAGCTGTAGCCAGTCGCTGTTCAGTTTTACAATGCCGGCGTAGATATAAACGACTTCGAACTGGGCCCTCAGCAGCCAGATACTCCAGGCTGGTACGGTATCAGATCTTTTGTCAGGTTTTAGCCGGGCGTCAACTGCGAAATAGCGATTGGCAGGAACCATGCAGAGTATAAAGCTGACGAGTATGACCAGATACAAATGATTTAAATAATGCGCTTGTTCCAGCAGGAATATATAGCTGAAGGCAATAAAAAAGAGATGCGTGCTTAAGCGATAGAACAGCCCGATGGTGATGAACAATGCCAGGACAGCGACCAGCGCATAGTGCGCATACATCAAGTCGCCTGGCCAGGGTTCGATCCACTCAAAGCCGAAATATTTGAAGTGAAAATCCGGCTCAATGTAATACCTGGTTATCCAGCCGTAGTTCCAGTAACGCCAGACTTCCCAGAGCATAATCAGGCCAAAGCCGATACGAAACACCACCAGTGAAGACGCGTCTACGGCCTTGAACATGTTTTGTCGGGTTCCTTCCAGAAACGTTTTTGCTAATGAATTATCCATATCTCCTCGACTTCTCAGAACGTGCTAATTGGGAAAATAATCACAAACAAAAATGCCTTTTATGTCTTTATTTATAGTACTAAATGGGTGACGAGGCAGTGGCAACCATTATTCCGGATTTCAGTTAAAGGTTTGCTTTTTAACCGGTGCGCCTGAGGAAAACCCGAGTAAAGACTAGGGCCAGCCCCTGGTGGATTGATTGCAGCAGGTCAGGCTGACTTTCGTTAAGGAGTGTTTTGCCAGGGAAGTATTTTCGTTGCTTCGTCCTGCTGGTCTGCATGGCAGCGAATATTATGCTGTTGGCCAAAGCGGACGAACACAAGGAAGCGGAGCGCCTGTGACTAAACGTGCGGGGCAACGTGCGCTACCAACTCGCATTTGGCATAGCTCGTCTGGGGCGATGTTTTTAGTGCTTTCTTATACGTCACTTCCATGTACATCGCTTGCCGCGATCATGACCATAAAAAAATATAACTAAGTATATATAAAACAATAGGATATATGCTCACCGGAGCATTGGATTGGTTTTAGGGATGCATACATCCTGCCGCTAACTTTCCGGATGGTGCGGCGAACATTCTGAGTAGAATATTATGGAAAACAAGTGGTTAAGTGAGGTGATGGTGGAGCCGAGGAGGATCGAACTCCCGACCTTCGCGTTGCGAACGCGACGCTCTCCCAGCTGAGCTACGGCCCCGTAGAAGCTGACAATCTGACATAAAGGATCTTGTATTTCAACGGTGTAATGCATACCGGCAGCTATACTTTCATTACCCGGTCGGAATTCTGAGAAGGAGGCTGCCGTGCATACGCCACTTAGCGAAGTGCTAGCCGAGAAGGGAGCTGATTTTTACTGTATCGGTACTAATGCCACAGTTGCCCAGGCAGTTCAGGAAATGAACCGGCGCGCCATCGGTTCACTGCTGGTTGTTGGGCAGGGGAAGCTGTTGGGAATCTTTACCGAGCGCGATGTGCTGGTGCGCATTGTCGACAAGGGCTTAGACCCTGCCCTGGTAAAAGTGCACCAGTGTATGACAAAAGGGCCGTTGACTGTTGCGCCGGACGCATCAGTTGGGGATGCCATGCTGCTGATTACCCGCTATCGTTGTCGTCACCTGCCGGTGGTTGAAAACGGGCGTATTCTGGGGCTGGTATCTATCGGTGATTTGGCTCGCTGGGCAGTACGCGACCGTCAACATGAGATCGACGACCTCATGCACTATATCAATGGTACTCACAACCAATAGGCGTGCAGAGACATTCAATTGGCAGCTGGTGATCTGCGCATATGCCAAGGGCTTCGGCATGCTTCCCACCTGAATAAGGAATTCCGCCGGGGTAAACAAAGCCCCAGGCTGGTTAACGCGGATCGTAGCGACGTCGTTTGCGCTGCTGCTCGGCCAGAAACTGGGCGATCTGACGTTCCTGACTCCGTTCCAGTCCGATAAAACGTGCGCCGATGCGTAACATGTGATGTACGCTGTCCTGGCGGGCAAATCGAATTTCGAATTTTGCCTTCAACGGCCGGGTCTGCGGCAGTGACAGGGTGACCCCGGAGAGCGTCTGGCCGCGGCTGGGGATTTTCCGCGTTTGCAGAAATGCACCGACTCCGGTGGTCGACAGGTCAAAAGCCTCACCTTTTACCGTTTCACCTTCAAGGTTGGCAATGCTGAGCGGCACCATAATGCCGGGGTTCAGACGTAGCCGGAAGTTCTGTCGCCTTTGCAGTTGAGCAATGACTTTAGGTGCAGACATTTCATACAACGCAATGCCGCTACTATCGGTATTTGCACGCGTCATGTGGGTGACAAACTGCAGTTCCATGCCCTTCAGACGGCAATCGATGCGCAGTTTGCGGTGCTTCAGCAATGCCTCGTGGGCTTCAGTATTACTGAGTTCGTCCAGGTAGAACACGCCGCGCTCTTCCTTGACGCCAAGTACTGCCGAATTGGACTTGCCGTTACAGCCGGGCACAGTGGCACACAGCAGTTCGTGGTCCGCTTTTAGCTGGCGAAGAATAGCAATAATCCTGGATCCGGAAGTGACACGTTGTTGCTCCGGATTGCGATTCCCCTGGAATGCCCGTTTCAGTGTTGCAAGCATAAAAAATGAACCGTGACGGCAATAGCCGTGCAGCCTGGTGGTAATACAGTTTGAATTTTATATGCCGGTATATCGGCCGTGGGCCGATCAGGCTTGAGGGTAGGTTTGGAGCTAGACTTTGCCGAGTTCGCGCTGACCCAGGTCGGCTGCGGTGTTGTTGCCCGCAGGGTTGTAGGTTGTCGGGCTGCCAGGCTGACCACGCAGAATACATAGCGCCTGTTCAACGTGCTGGCGGCCAGACTCAAGTATGCCGCCGTTAGTCAGGTTGTCGGTCTGGCAAGCGTCGGTGTTTTTCAGCACTTGCTGCCAGAGTTTCATTAGCATACCGGAGCGGGGTTGGCTGCGGAAACAGCGCTGCAGATTTTCCATATCGGTGCCGAAGCCCAGCTGGGTGACCAGGGCCTCGCGCTGCAGTTCGAGCTGTTCAAGCCTGCCGGTAAGATCGAGTTTCTCGCGAGTGGTTTTTTGCAGTGCATCCATGTCCCGCGCAGTAAGCGCCAGGCGCTCTGCGCCCAGGCAGGACAGCAGGCACTCGGTGCACCGAACTTCCTCTGTGAGTACAGACTCCAGTGTTGGCTGTGTCCCTTCAGCATGCATAAGGTCTTACCTCGCGTCGGTTAGAGCCTGCTCAAGACTCATCATTTTCTCGGCAATCCGCTCTGGATTAACTTCGAATGTTCCATTTTCAACAGCGCCGCGGACAGCGTTCACGCGCTGGCTATCAACGACAGGCTGGCTCTCGAGCTGGCGCTCCAGTTCCTGTAGCCGGCTGGCGTCGCCTGTCAGACTGACCTTGTCCGAACCGTTAGCGCTCGTGCTCGCGTTTTCGGATGAGGCTTTGTCATGGCCGTTCTGCTGGTTTTCAACCGAACCATTCTGACCGCTGGAGGGTGTTACCAGCGATGCTATACGGTTGTTTTCAATCTCCATTTCGGCATCCTCAAAGTTACTTTACAGTGTCTACAGTCATATTATCGTCACTGCATTCAATAACTTTAAGCGCTTTTCCTCACAATTTCACTAAAGCGTCACTTTTACGACGCCTGGTGATATAACTATGCCGTCAACCACTCGCCGGGAGCCTTCAGCGCGCACCCGAACCAGGTCGCCGGCCTTGCCATCACCCAGCGCTTTGCCGCGGGTGCGGATCTTGAGAACCCCTGTTTCAGCGATAACGCTCACCAGTTCTCCTCGTTTAACCATTTTCGGCGCCTGCAACATAGAAGGCGTGACTACTGACGCCGCAGCTATGGTCCGTTTGGCCAGTTGACCGATCACTGGCTGGGGGTCGCTGTAATAAGCGTGGGGCAGGTTTGACAGGTTGCGTTCGACCAGTTCCATATCGCTTTCGCGGAGGAGGGTGCCTCGTGGAACTGGCTGGCGTGCGACCAGTACCAGTCCGAAAACATCAATTTTGGCCGATACATAAATGTTCCATCCACCTTCATCAGGGCAGCGTACGCCGATGGTGGTGTTGCCCATCACCCGGCCACCGTCAGGCATAAATCCTTCCAGGGGCATGGCACAACTTTTCAGTCGCAGCCGCTGGTCCAGCTGCCCGAGTTTAATCCGGGTCCGGCCCTCATGATGGCTGCTAGCAAATGCATCCACAAAGCTTTGGGCCGTGGTGCGAATAGCGGCATGGCTTTGCCACTTGGTTGCCGCCGAATCGGCAAAGGATTTTGCTGGTTGCCAGGCGAGTATTGCTAACACTATGAAAAAACTAACCATCTTCAACTTGATCATGTGGATATCATCCTGCTCAAATCTGCCCTGATACACATACAGCAAGTGGCGTGCCAGCCAATCAGAAGTGTCAAGCTTCTTCTTCAAAAGCCGATAGCCCGACGTGAGATCGCCAAACCATATTAGGGAGTTGATGCAATGAGCGGCGTTTTGGCCAGTGTAGATATGCGTACCCAGCTGGCCGGTCATAACCGGCTGGAGTTGTTGTTGTTTCGCCTGAATGGCAAACAACTGTTCGGGATTAACGTATTTAAGGTGCAGGAAGTGATTCAGTGCCCACCGCTGACCCAGTTTCCAGATTCGCACCGGGTCGTGCGTGGCGTCGCCAATATGCGTGGCCGCACAGTGACAGTCATGGATCTCGGCCGGGCTGTTGGCCTGCGGGGTGTGGAAAAACCCGAAGAGAACTTTGTTGTCGTCACTGAATATAATCAGCACGTGCAGGGATTCCTGGTTGGTGGCGTCGATCGTATTGTCAATATGCACTGGGAAGAGATTTTGCCCCCGCCGAAAGGTATTGGTGCAGATAACTATCTGACCGCAGTGACCAAGGTCGAAGGTGAGCTGGTTGAAATCGTTGATGTGGAAAAGGTACTGGCTGAAGTCGTGGGCTGGAATGAAGACGTCTCTCAGGAATTCGTTGATGAAGCTGCAGACACGGAAGACGGAGAAGAGCGTAAGCCGATTATTCTGGTGGCAGATGATTCGTCTGTTGCGCGTAACCAGATCAAACGTACCCTGGAGCAACTTGGCATCGAATGTGTGCTTGCCAACGATGGTAGACAGGCACTTGAAATGCTGCAGTCGTGGGTCGAGAAAGAAAACGAGATTCCGTTGCATGAGCGCTTGTTCATGGTGATTTCCGATATTGAAATGCCGGAGATGGATGGCTATACATTTACTACCGAAGTGCGCAAGGATCCTCGTATGGCTGACTTGCACATCCTGCTGCATACTTCGCTAAGCGGTGTATTTAATAATGCCATGGTGGAGAAGGTTGGTGCCAATGACTTTATTGCCAAGTTTCAGCCTGATGTGCTTGCCAAGACTGTTCTTGGCCGCCTGAAGCTATGGCAGGATGCGCACGCCAAGGTTGCCTGATATCCTGTCGGGATAATCTCGTTAGCCGGGGGAAAGACCGGCGGTATCTTTTGGCCGCCGGGTAAGCAAGAAGGGACGCATCGTTTGTCACTCGCACAAATAACATCCAATGAATATGAAGATTTTCGCCGGTTCCTGGAGGATGCCTGCGGTATTCTATTAGGCGATAACAAGCATTATTTGGTGCAAAGCCGCCTGAACAAGATGGTCGCGGACGACGGGGTCAGCTCGCTGGGCGACCTGGTAGGTCGCTTGCGGCAGGAACGCAGTGGTGGTGCATTACGAGAGCAGGTCATCGAGGCCATGACCACCAACGAGACCTTCTGGTTTCGTGATAATCATCCGTTCAAGATACTGACAGAGGAAGTATTACCCGAATTCAGTAAGCGCAAGGTACGCACGCCAAAGATTTGGTCAGCAGCCTGTTCGACGGGGCAGGAACCCTATTCTATTAGTATCATTGTTCAGGAGTATCTGCGGCAGAACCTCGGCGCCTTGAACGACGTGCAGGTGACTGCGACGGACATTTCGCCAGCCGTGATCGAGGATGCCAAAAAGGGCTATTACGATGCCATGGCGGTGACGCGCGGGTTGCCGGCGGATATCAAGAATCGGTATTTCGTGCGTGATAGCGCCCATTGGGAGGAGCGCTGGCAGGTAAGCAATGAAATACGCCGCAGAGTGCGTTTTACCCACGGTAACCTGCTTGCCAGTTATGCACCACTAGGCAGGTTCGATGCCATATTTTGCCGCAATGTGCTGATCTATTTTTCGTCTGAGTCGAAAATCGATATTATCAAGCGTATGGCTGATTGCCTGAACCCGGGTGGTTACCTGTTTCTGGGTGCGTCCGAGGCGATTACCCAGTATTCCGATGCATTCGAGATGTTGCGTTGCAATCCCGGCGTGGTTTACCGCAAAAAGTCCGCCTGACTCTCTGTTACTCGCTGTTTCCGGCTTCAGTTTTCTCTTCCAAAGCTTGCCAACCTTTGCCGCCGGGCGGACAGGGCTTGCCGCCATGCCGCTTTCCAGCGGCATGAAATCACAGTAAGTGGCTGAATTAATGTAACTGTTCCCAGTTGGCACAAGGGTTGCTCTTGTTACTGCAAAGCATTTTTGCAGGAGGCGACATGGCAATCAGTTTTGACAAGGCACTGGGGAATCTGCCCGAGCATCTAACGCTCTATGGTCAGCGCTCCACTTTGCTGGCCTCAAATATCGCTAACGCTGATACGCCGGGCTTCAAGGCCAGGGATATCGATTTTCAGAACATCATGTCCAGCGCCTCCGGTGCCCAGATGACGATGGCTACTACCAAAGCGGGTCATATCGGTGGAGCAGATGCGGCTATTGGCAGTATGGATCTGCTCTATCGCGTACCAACACAGACTTCGCTCGACGGTAATACCGTCAACACCCAGGTCGAGCAAGCCCAGTTCACGGAAAACGCAGTGCGCTACCAATCCACACTGACTTTTCTTGGCGGCAAGTTCAGCGGTCTGAAACTGGCTATTAAGGGGACAACATAAATGGCTTTATTTGATGTTTTCGATATTGCCGGTTCGGCCATGGGGGCCGAGGCAGTACGCTTGAATGTTACCGCGAGTAACCTCGCCAATGCCCAGAGTGTTGGTCCGGATGAAAAGGGAACCTATCACGCCCGGCACCCGATTTTTTCTGCGGTGATGCAATCTTTACAGGGTGGTGACAGTTACAGTGTTGGCGTCAAGATTGACGGCATTGTCGAAAGCCAGACACCGCTTGAAAAGCGCCATCAGCCTGGTCACCCAATGGCCGACGAAGATGGCTTTGTGTTTTTGCCAAACGTCAACATGGTGGATGAAATGTCCAACATGATTTCCGCTTCACGTTCTTATCAAAGCAACGTCGAAGTCCTGAATACTTCAAAACAAATGATGATGGCCACACTGCGACTTGGGCAGTAGGTCAATAGGGTATCGCTATGATTGATAGTCAAAACGGATTAGGCGGAGTTGAATTCCGTACTTTGCAGGACATTAGTGCCGAGTCCAGCCGCAAGGAACTTGGCCAGGAAGAATTCCTGGAACTAATGACTACCCAGTTACAGAACCAGGATCCGCTCAAACCGATGGAGAATGGTGATTTTCTGGCGCAGATTGCGCAGTTCTCTACGGTCGAGGGCATCGGTGATCTGAATGAAAACTTTTCCGCGCTGAGTGAATCGCTGGTATCCAGCCAGGCACTTCAGGCGACCAATCTTGTCGGGCGCCGGGTGCTTGCGCCGACCGGAGTAGCGGCACTCGCGCAAGGTGGCAGTATTCGAGGTTCGCTTGAATTGCCCGCCGCCAGCGGTGAGGTGGTGGTCAACGTCCACGACCAGTCCGGCCAGGTGATTCGTCGTCTCGAATTGGGGTCGCAAGCCGCAGGTTCGGCGGATTTTAAGTGGGACGGTCTGAAGAACGACGGCACCTTCGCTGCGCCGGGTAACTATTTTATAAGTGCTGAAGCCAATATCGATGGTCAGTTTGAGAGTGTCGAAACCCTGCTGGCTTCAGAAGTTCGTAGTGTCACATTGAGCAATAGCGGTGGGCTGTTGCTGGATCTCGACGGTATAGGATCGCTTGACTTCAGTGAAGTCAGGCAGATCCTCTAACCGGTCAGTCTGAAGGAGAGAAAGACTATGCCATTTCGTACAGCATTAAGTGGTTTAAACGCATCGTCCGCAGAGCTGCGGGTTATTGGTAACAACGTGGCTAACGCCAGCACAACCGGTTTCAAGGAGTCGCGTGCCGAATTCGCTGACATCTTTGCCACCTCGAACCTGGGCGTTACGTCAAACGCAATCGGTACCGGCGTGCGCGTGTCATCGGTTTCCCAACAGTTTACCCAGGGAAATATCGGGTTCACTGACAACAACCTAGACCTGGCGATCAGCGGTCAGGGTTTTTTCATTATGAATGATAACGGTATTAACAACTATACACGTGCCGGTGCGCTCGGTGTTGACCGGGATGGTTATGTGGTCAACAACGCGCAACAGCAATTGAGCATCTTTCAGGCGGATGGTGCCGGCAATATAACCGGTGCTACGGGATCCTTGCAGCTGGATCGTTCCGATATAGCCCCGTCGGCAACCACGTCGATCGATGTGCAGGCTAATCTGGATGCCTCTGCGATTGCACCGACTGCAGCCTTTAATCCTTCGGATGCCAGTTCCTATAACAACTCTACGTCATTGACGATGTTTGATAGCCTGGGTGCGCCACACCTGAGTACGATGTATTTCCGCAAGGCCGCGGATAATGAGTGGGACGCCTTCCAGTTTGTGGACGGAGCGCAGGTGAATGCAGCGGCCGGTGATCGTATTTCTTTCGATAACACTGGTGCTATAACGGCTGGCAGTCCTACCACCATGACTTTTACACCTTCTGGTGGTTCGGCAGCGATGACCGTAGGCGTCGATTTCAACAATACATCCCAGTACGGTAGTGCTTTCAGTGTTAACGCGCTGACACAGGACGGTTTCGCGACAGGTCGCCTGAGCGGCATTGATATCAGTGATGCCGGTGTTATTACATCGCGTTTCACTAATGGTCAGTCGCGTACTCTGGGGCAGATAGCGATCGCTACTTTCAATAATACGCAAGGTTTGCGTCAGCTGGGTGACACCAGCTGGGCCGAGACTTTTGATTCAGGAGCGCCGCTGGTTGGTGCGCCTGGTAACGGCTCTGCCGGGTTGATTGAGTCAGGTGCGCTGGAAGGTTCCAACGTGGACCTGACAGAAGAACTGGTCGGCATGATTACCGCGCAGCGTAATTTCCAGGCGAATGCCCAGGTGATTACCACTGCGGATACCATCACCCAGACAATTATTAACATCCGTTAAGGTTAGCGCAGGAGCTTAATCATGGATCGCGTATTGTTCGTTGTTGCCAACGGGGGTAAGCAGTTAATGCATGCCCAGACGCTGAATACCCACAACCTGGCGAACGCCAACACAGTGGGTTTTCAGCAGGACCTGGCGAACTTTCGTACCCAGATGATCGGCGGCCCGGGTTTTGATACCCGGGCGTTTGCCACAACTGAAGATGCCGGCGTAACGTTTGACAAGGGTGCAATGCAGAGTACCGGTCGGCAACTGGATGTTGCTGTAAATGGTGATGGATGGATTGCTGTGCAGTCACCGGATGGTAGCGAAGCTTATACCCGTGCCGGTAACCTGAAAATCAATATCAATGGTCAGCTGGTCACGGGTGCGAATCATCCGGTGCTGGGCGATAGCGGTCCTATTGTTGTGCCGGAATACGAACATCTTGAAATAGGTCTTGACGGTACCATTACCGTGCGGCCAATCGGTCAACAGCCCAGTACCCTGGCGGAAGTCGGCCGTATCAAGCTGGTCTCGCCAGAACATGAAAATCTCGTCAAGGGTGGGGACGGTCTGTTGCGCACCAAAGAGGGTGCGCCAGCGGAACCGGCGACCGATGTGACGCTGGTCAGTGGCGTGCTCGAATCCAGCAACGTTAATACGATTGAAGCCATGGTCAACATGATCAGTCTGGCGCGACAGTTCGAAGTGTCAGTAAAAATTATGGAGACGGCTGAGCAAATGGACGAACAAACCACCCGGATCATGGATCTGGGTTAAGCGTACAGGTAAAGAGGATAGACTATGAAGTCACTATGGGTTGCAAAAACAGGGCTGGAAGCGCAGCAGATGCGCATGAGTGTGATCTCCAACAACCTGGCCAACGTCAACACCACCGGTTTCAAGAGGGATCGTGCGGTGTTCGAAGACCTGCTTTACCAGAACGTACGCCAGGTGGGCGCCCAGTCCTCGCAGGACACACGCCTGCCCTCGGGTTTGCAGCTGGGTACCGGTGTTCGCACAGTCGCAACCGAGAAGATTCATACCCTGGGTAACATCGTCCAGACCAATAACAGTCTGGACGTGGCGATTCAGGGCCGCGGTTTTATCCAGGTGTTACAGCCGGACGGAAATATCGCCTATAGCCGCGATGGCTCCTTCAAGATGGACGAGACTGGTCAGCTGGTCACCGCTAGCGGCTACGTAATTCAACCGGCCATCACTCTGCCGAACAATTCCACCAGCGTCACCATTGGTTCTGATGGCGTGGTTTCCGCATTGACACCAGGAAGTGGAACACCTACACAGGTTGGCAGTATACAGCTGGCAGATTTCATTAATCCTGCCGGCCTGCAGGCCGTCGGCCAAAACCTGTATCAGGAAACAGCATCCAGTGGTTCACCGTCGACGGGGACGCCCGGCCTTAACGGTCTCGGTAGCATAACTCAGGGTGCTCTTGAGACTTCTAACGTAAATGTCGTGGAAGAGCTGGTAAATATGATAGAAGCCCAGCGAGCCTATGAAATGAATTCCAAGGCCATACAGACGACTGACCGCATGCTGCAGTTTGTAACGCAGAACCTGTAGGAATAGGTTGAGTATATAAAAGTCATGAAACGGATAAACAGTAAACTGACGGGCACTGCGCTACTGACTGCTGTCCTGTTGTTCAGCGGCTGCGCCACCAGGCCACCGCCACCGGACAGTTACAGACCAACATTGCCGGCAGCCTATACTGCTACAGAAACACACGGTGGCGGGATTTATCAGGCAGCCAGAGATGTGCGTCTTTTTGAAGACGTAAAGGCACGTCGTATCGGTGATGTCATTACAGTAGTTCTTCAGGAAAGCACGTCTGCGTCCAAGTCGGCAAAAACCGCGGCTGACAAGAATCAGGAGACCACTGTCGCCAACCCGACATTTTTCGGTGCCTCCCCGCAATTTAACTTGCCAGGCCTCATTCCGCTGGACAGTAACCGGGATAACAATTTGCAACAGAATTTGTCGGCAACCCGGGAGTTTGAGGGTGAGGCTGACTCCAGCCAGAGCAACAGTTTGAGTGGCGCGATTACCGTTACCATCGCCGATGTCTTGCCGAATGGCAATCTGGTGGTACGTGGTGAAAAGTGGCTGACCCTGAACCAGGGTGAAGAATTTATCCAGATTTCGGGCATTGTACGGCCACAGGACATCGGGCCCAACAACGCTATTTCCTCGAACAAGATGGGTGATGCACGCATTACCTACAGTGGCAAAGGCTTCCTGCATGATTCCAATAGCATGGGGTGGCTGGCGCGCTTCTTTAACAGTCCGATATGGCCCTACTGATGAATGGCATGACAGAGAAATTTATGCATAAGCTGTTTGTGTTCTTCAGTCTGTTACTGCTATCGGTGCCTTCTGGTGCCGAGCGCATCAAGGATTTGACCCATGTTGCCGGGGTACGCGACAACCAGCTGGTTGGTTACGGACTGGTCGTGGGTCTGGATGGCAGCGGTGATCAGACCAGCCAGACGCCGTTTACCGTGCAGTCGTTGGAAAACATGTTGAAACAATTTGGTATCACTTTACCGCCAGGTAGCAGTCCACAGCTCAAGAATGTCGCTGCTGTTGCCATTCATGCGCGTCTGCCGGCATTTTCCAAGGTAGGGCAGACCATTGACGTTACAGTCTCTTCTATTGGTAATGCCAAGAGCCTGCGTGGTGGAGCTCTGTTAATGTCACCGCTTAAAGGTGCGGATGGCCGGGTCTATGCCATGGCCCAGGGAGACCTGCTGGTGAGTGGTCTGAACGCGTCAGGTGCGGATGGCTCCAATATCACAGTTAACATCCCCAGTGTCGGCACCATTCCTAATGGCGCGACAGTAGAGCGGGTGGTCAATAACCCGTTTTTGCAGGGCGACTTTATTACTCTCAATTTGAATCATTCTGATTTCACCACTGCCAACCGACTGGCTGGTGCTATCAATGAGATGGTTGGTCCAGGCATCGCGCGGCCTATAGACGCGGTGTCTATCCAGGTCAGTGCGCCAAAGGATCCCTCTCAGCGTGTCGCCTTCGCTTCACTGGTGGAGAATATCTCTGTTATGCCGGGTGAAGCCGCTGCACGTGTGGTTATAAATTCAAGAACCGGAACTGTTGTTATCGGGGCAAACGTAAAATTACTTCCGGCCGCCGTGTCACACGGTACGCTGGTCGTCACCGTTACCGAGAATCAGCAGGCCAGCCAGCCGGGTGCATTTGCACGTCGCGGCCGCACTGTGGTCACTGACCAGAGTGATATCGACGTAGGTTTCAAAAACAATCACACTTTCATGATCCCGCCGACTATTACCTTGCAGGATGTAGTGGATGGTGTAAATCGTGTCGGTGCTACTCCGGCTGATATTGTTGCGATACTGCAGGCGTTGAAGCAGGCGGGCTCGCTACGTGCTGAACTCATGGTGATCTAGGGAATTTCACTCCGGTTATGACTACGCCAGTTTCACATGCTGATGTTTATACCGACTTCCAGGGGTTGTCGGCGCTGCGTGCCGGCGCCCGGGACAACAGCGAAGAAAGCCTGCGCGAGATTGCCGGCCAATTCGAAGCCATATTTATCCAAATGATGCTGAAGAGCATGCGTGACGCCAACCTGGGCGAAGGCTTGATGGATAGCGATCACGTGAAGACCTACCAGTCGATGTTTGACCAGCAAATCGCCATCGACCTTAGCAAACGCAACAGCCTGGGTCTTGCAGACATGATGGTGCAGCAGCTAAGTCGCATGGAAGGTGGATCGACTGATACGCAACCGGAAGGAGTGGTGCCAGCCAGTCCGGTCCAGCATGCTCTTCAACAGGAAACGTTACGCCGGGCACCGGAAGCAGTCAGTATAGATTCTGCACCTCGTAACGCAACTGAAAAAAATACAGAACGGGATGACTGGAGACCCGATTCACCTGAATCATTTGTAAAGGCGCTCTGGCCACATGCCCGGCGCGCCGCTGACGAATTAGGTACCCGTCCGGAATTACTGATTTCCCAAGCAGCACTGGAAACCGGTTGGGGCAAGCATATGATCCGCGGCAACGATGGCAGCAATAGCTACAACCTGTTTGGTATCAAGGCGGATGCAGGCTGGCAGGGAGAGCGAGCGGTAACGGAAACCGTTGAGTTCAGGGACGGGCTGATGCGCAAGGAGCGTGCGGCGTTTCGCGCCTACGCTTCGCCGGAAGAGAGCTTTTCCGACTATGTTGATTTTCTGAAACGCAATCCACGCTACAGCGAGGCACTGCGCCAGGCTAATGATGCGCCGGCATTTGCCCGCGCGCTATCGGAAGCGGGCTATGCCACGGACCCGGATTATTCGGGGAAAATTAATCGGATCATGAACAGTGCATCGCTCCGCGAAACGATTTCTGACATCAAGGCAATCACCCGGGAGCCGTTAAGCTAATGACGAGGTACAGTTTCATGAAGTTTGATTTTGCAAGCTGTTACACACGGTCGGAGTCTGCGTCATGGCGGTAGGACTGCTCGGCACAGCCGCTTCCGGTTTGCAGGCCTTCCAGCGTGCCATATCGGTGACCGGTAACAACATCAGTAATGCGAACAACGAAAACTATTCGCGTCAGCGTATCGAGTTGGGAACCCGGCAGGCCAGTTTTACCGGCCAGGGTTACATCGGTAACGGTGTCAAAATAGAAAGTATCGAGCGCATGTTCGACCAGTTCACGGTTGACCGCTTGCGTGAAACAAGCAGTTCCTCTTCCCAGTATGAAACCTTTTTCCGCTTTTCCGAACGCGTGACCAATCTGCTGGGTGATACCGATGCGGGTCTGGGAGCAGGCCTGGAAAGTTTCTTCAATGCCGTACAAACTGTTGCTGATGATCCGGCCTCCATCCCGGCGCGGCAGGTGCTGTTGTCTGAATCCGGTTCACTGGTGGCGCGAGTCCAGAACCTGGACAGACAGATCGACGCCATGCGCCGTGAGATCAATGACAACCTCGATACGATCGTAACTGAGATCAATGACCTGAGCGCAGGCATAGCCGACACCAATCGAAGCATTGTCGATGCCAGCAGCCAGGGTAGCGGCGCCGTGCCGAACGATCTACTCGACAAGCGTGACGGCATGATTAATCGCTTGTCAGAGCTGGTTTCAGTGCGCACGGTGCAGCAGGATGACGGTGCGGTGAATGTGTTTGTCGGCAGTGGCCAGACGCTGGTGACCCGCTTCCTGAATTCTCCACTACAGACAGAACGTAATGATTTTGATGCCAGCCGGGCAGAGATTGCGATTGTCGGTGGTGGTGGCTCCGCCACCATTACCGATAACCTTTCCGGTGGCCAGCTCGGCGCGGTGCTGGATTTTCGTGACCAGGTGCTGAATTCGGCACAAAATTCGCTGGGACGTATTGCCATCAGCCTGGGTACAACATTCAATATCCAGCATACGGCGGGTATGGACCTCGACGGTGTGGCGGGAGCGAACTATTTCTCTGTAACCACACCGCAGGTCGCGGACAGTACCAATAACACTGGCACGGCGACCGTAACCGCCACCTTTGATACAGCCAATATCGATAACCTGACCACGGAAGATTACACTCTGGCTTTTGATGGTGCGGTGTGGTCACTCAGCCGGGTCAGCGACGGGCAGGCGGTGCCCATGACCGGCACAGGTACACCAGCAGACCCGTTTCTGTTCGACGGGCTCAGCGTCGAAGTCACCGCGGGCGCTGCGCTCGGGGATCGTTTCCTGATCCGTCCAACCCGCAGCGGTGCAGCAGGAATGGATGTTCTGATCAGCAATACGCGTGAAATTGCAGCCGCATCGCCGGCCGCTGGCCCGGCGCCGGGTGATAACAGGAATGCCCTGTTACTGGCCGGTTTGCAGACATCACTGACCATGGAGAATGGCAGCACCAGTTTCCAGGGCGCCTACGGCCAGCTGATCGGCCAGTTGGGTACACAGACCCGCAGTGCTGAAATAACCGCCACAGCGCAGGCGGCGCTACGGACTCAGGCGCAGGAATCCCGTGATAACCTGTCAGGTGTCAACCTTGATGAGGAAGCCGCCGACCTGATTCGTTTCCAGCAGGCCTACCAGGCAATTGCACAGGTGATTACGGTGGCCGAAACCACCTTTCAGACCTTGTTGAGCGCGGTGGGGAGATAAGCATGCGTATCGGTACTTTGCAGATGTTCCGCCAGAGCGTGAATGCAATGCTTGACCAGCAGGTGAAGCTGTTTAAAACGCAAAACCAGCTATCAACCGGCAAACGTATCAATAGCCCCAGCGACGATCCGACCGGTGCGGCACGACTGGTTGGCCTGTCCGAATCAGCCAAGATCACGGCACAGTACCAGGACAATATACTTGCCGCGCGTAGCCGTCTGGAATTGGAGGAGGGTGCGTTGGGGTCGGTGGGGGATGCCTTGCTGCGTGTCAGGGAACTGGCTGTGGCAGGCCTGAATAACACCTATGGTCTTGAAGAGCGAACTGCGATTTCTCTCGAGATCCGCCAGTTGGCCGACGAAGTGATGGGGTTGGCCAACCGCAAGCTGGGTAACGGCCAATTTATGTTTTCGGGTTACCAGGTGCAGACGACGCCCTTCAGTGAGACTGCGCCCGGTGTGTTCAGCTATGCCGGTGATCAGGGACAGCGCCTGATCCAGGTCGCGCCGGCGCGGCAGATCGCCGATGGCGATTCCGGGCAGGCCGTGTTCATGGATATACCGGACGGCGGCGGGGGCTTTGAGAGCGTTTTTGCAACCCTTGAAACCCTTGCTAGTGACCTGGAAGCCAATGTACCCAGCAGTAACCTGGCCCAGATCGATAGGGCCATGGAACATCTGGTGGGATTCAGGGCGACGGCCGGGGCGCGTCTGAATGCACTCGAAAGTCAGCAAGGCATAAACGAAGCCCTGCTGCTGCAGCTCGAAGTGACACGTTCCGGGATAGAAGATCTCGACTACGCCGAGGCGGCCAGCCGGTTGAGCCAGGAAAGTCTTACCCTGCAGGCTGCCCAGCAGGCGTTTGTGAAGGTTCAGAATCTGAACCTGTTCAATTTCCTCTAGCGCTTGAAGGTGTGCTTCACAATGCGGAAATCGGCAGGCCTGTCCCTCCGCAGGGCGATTGCCGTGATATGTTCTTCAGTGAGCCTCAGAAGTCTGAACTGCCAATAGCTATCGCCTTCATCAAGGTCCGGGTCAAAGCGTACCCGGATTTTGTTGTCGTCCTGGATATCGAAATGCAGCTTGTGTGTCGGGTAGGAGATGCCTATACCCTTGGCCTTGACGAAGGCCTCGCGCAAGACCCAGCGGCTAAAGAATGCCTCGGTCAGCTCCGCACCGTTTAGCTGCTCCAATTGATGATACTCCTCCGCAGAAAACATGCGTTGCGCGATGCCCGTCATGTGATGGCGTGGATCCAGTTTCTCGGCATCGATGCCGCATTCATTGCTTTGGGTGACGATGCAGGCGGCGAGCCCGCGCGTGTGGGTGAGATTAAAGCGGATACCGGGAACCTCGCTGTTGGCGATTTCGGGACGACCGTGTTTTGAACGGGAAAAACGCCAGTCGGCCGGAGCCAGGTCGGCGTAGCCGGAAAGCACCTGGCGCAGCATGGCATGTGAGACCAGGTATCGGTGACTGTCTTCCGGGAAATGGAAACGGTCGCACTGTTTGCGTTCCTGTGCAGATAGCACGGCGCGAAAATCAGCCAGTACGGCGCTGTCGCGGATCGATTCCGGCTTTACCAGCCAGACGTGAGCTTCATGCTCGAGAAGGGTGGCGGACATTTCGGGTTTTACTCAGTGTGGATTCCTGTCGCAGCCCTGGCGGAATTTGCCATCTATCTGCGGGGTTACCAGTTGTTTCAGCGTCAGAGTAAGCGTAGCGGGGATTATATTCTAGTTACGGCTCATTAGTGGGTAGTGGCCTGCCGGGCTGGTGGAGGGGTGGGGCGTCGGACTCACCTCCGGTCCGATTTATCTTCCTTGAGTCGGTAGTAAACACTGACACATGGCAGCCCGGTCGTCGACTAGCCACCTGATGTTTGAGCATTAAGAATGTCAAGTTGTTGTGTCAAAAAACCGCTGGTTGCGTTCATGTTGGCCATCAGCACATCAAGCTTGGTAAATTGCGTACGCAAGCGCAATTCAGTCCTGTCAAGGCGGCTCTCCAGGGTCACTTGCCGATCCTCCAGACTGCTGATCCTGTCTTTAAAACCATTCGTCCGTGTATCAATGGTTCCATTAAACGCCAGCATTTCCGACACAATAGTATCAAGCCGTGTTGCATAACCGTCGGTGGAGGAAAACAGGTCTTCAACATTTTTGCTATCGGCCTGTATGGCGGCACTTAACGTTGTCTCATTCAGGGCAAGCTTACCGTCACGCTGAAACTCAACACCAATACTGGACAGGTTGGTGTATGCCCCAGTGATGCCTGTCGGGGCCTGGCTTAGCGCGGTACGAAGAAAGGTCTCCATTTGACGTGTTGTGGAATCGCCGGCCAGGGCTCCAGCTTCACCGTCATCAATGCTTGATTTAGTCTCCTCCCTGACCAGGTCAATAAAGGCATTGTAGCTATTGACGAATTCCTCAATAGTGTTTTTGGCGCTGTCGGCATCCTGCGATACAGAAACCGTTATTGGCGTCCCGCTTGTTTCCTCGAGCAGATCCAGAGTGACGCCCTGAATCACATCCGTTACCTTATTGGATGACTTGGTAATGGAAATACCGTCCACGGTAAACAGGGCATTCTGGGCGGTAACATTTTCCGAGAAATTTTGCGTGCCGGCCGGGTCATGGCTTAACAGGGCGGACAGGGTGGCGTCGCCCGTAACAGCAATACGAGCACTCTGATCTATGCCGCTATTTGCTGAACTCAGTACTAAACGGTAAGGATTCGTGGCATCGCCATCATTGACAATCGTTGCCGACACGCCTGCGTCAGCTGCATTGATCGCATCCCGAATGCCTTCCAGGGTATTGTTGCTGCTATCAATCGTGATATCGACGGAACCCGCCGCATTTGGCGTAAAACTGGCGCCGCTATAGGTGCCGGTAACGGGGTCAAAGGTACCACCGGAAATAGCACCCAAATCGATAGTCAAAGTCGTCGATGTACCACCACCAATGGCCGCCGTGGCGTCTGCCTGTCCGGCTGCCACCAGCTTTTGCGACTGAGCAAGCTGGCTTACTTCAATGGCATAATTGCCCGCAATGGCACCGCTTATGCCGGTCGCATTTACGATCGCGGTATCGGAAGAGTCGGCCTTGTTGGCCAGTAAACCGGAACCCGACGTCAGGGTAGATAGTGCCGTTTCAAATGTTGACAGTGAACTCTTTATCGTCCCGAGTGAGGATATTTTGGCATCAAAACTGTCTTTTTGCGCAATCAATCGATCGAGCGGAATCCGCTCTATCTGCATTAGACTGCTGACAATGCTGGCAATATCGAGATTCGAACCAACGCCCTGAGAAGTAATCGTGCCAAAACCCAAATTAGAAATCATTACCGCTTACCTCGACTCACGGTCAGAAATTTATACATGGCACTTGCGCAATATATCTGCGTAACATGCATGATACATGCCACTAGTCGTTACACGCTTTCCTGGATCACCATCCCTCTAAGGAAATAACCCGGCCATGTGCTACATGGCCGGGTTATGTATCACAGCATCCTGCTTAACGCTGTCTCTTAACCCAGGAGACTCAACACGTTACTCGGGATCTGGTTGGCCTGGGCCACCATGGCTGTGCCGGCCTGCACCAGGATCTGGCCGCGAGTCAGAGCCGCAGTTTCCGCGGCAAAGTCGGCGTCCATGATCCGGCTGAGGGCCGCAGACTGATTGACTCGCTCCGTTTCAAATCGCTGGATCTGGAACTCGGCGGCGGCGATGGTCGCACCATAACCCGCCCGCGTGGCCGCAAGGGCGCTCAGGGCGGTGCCAATAGCCGTTTCGGCAGCCACAGCGCCACCGGAAGCGCTCAGGCTGCCACCGGGCGCGGTGATCCCCAGGGCGCTAACCTCGGCATTCAAGGCAGAATATTCCACCTGAATGTTTGACGCCTGCGCTGCGCCGTTGGTACCCTGGGCCTGCACCGCCAGCTCATTCATGCGCTGCAGGATGTCGGTCGCTACGGCCGCTGCGCCATCGTTAATCTGTGCAGTAGAAATATTGTCCGCCGCGTTGCGGATTTCGACGCTCAGGGAACGAACCGTTGAGGTCAGGGACATGCCCACCGCCAGTCCAGCGGCGTCGTCACGGGCGCTGTTCACGCGCAGGCCGGAAGAGAGGCGTTCCACCGCGGTATCAAGGCTTAGAGCGTTTTTGTTCAGATTCTTCTGAGCATTCAAAGACATCAAATTTGTGTTGATAATACTAGCAGCCATCGTAGTAACTCCTGTGCTGTACCCCGTCGGCGCGATTGATGCGGGCCGAAAGGGGTATCACTATATTCAGCGGATATACTCCTGTTTGTGGAATATTTACCGCTCCTGTGTTCTATATCGGCCTACCAAGGGAAGGCTTTAATAACCCGGCCATGTGCGACATGGCCGGGTTAGGTATTACAGCATCCTGCTTAACGCTGCCTCTTAACCCAAGAGACTCAACACGTTACTCGGGATCTGGTTGGCCTGGGCCACCATTGCTGTGCCGGCCTGCACCAGGATCTGGCCGCGGGTCAGAGCCGCGGTTTCCGCGGCAAAGTCGGCGTCCATGATCCGGCTGAGGGCCGCAGACTGATTGACTCGCTCCGTTTCAAATCGCTGGATCTGGAACTCAGCGGCGGCGATGGTCGCACCATAACCCGCCCGCGTGGCCGCAAGGTTGCTCAGGATGGTGCCAATAGTTCCCTTCTGCACTTGCAGCACCAGCACCTGCCAGGCTGCCACCGGGCTGCGCTGATCCCCAGGGCGCTAACCTCGGCATTCAAGGCATCATATTCCACCTGAATGTTTGACGCCTGCGCTGCGCCGTTTGTACCCTGGGCCTGCACCGCCAGCTCATTCATGCGCTGCAGGATGTCGGTCGCTACGGCCGCTTCGCCATCGGCAATCTGTGCAGTAGAAATATTGTCCGCCGCGTTGCGGATCTCGACGCTCAGGGAACGAACCGTTGAGGTCAGGGACATGCCCACCGCCAGGCCGGCGGCGTCGTCACGGGCGCTGTTCACGCGCAGGCCGGAAGAGAGGCGTTCCACCGCGGTATCAAGGCTTAGAGCGTTTTTGTTCAGATTCTTCTGAGCATTCAAAGACATCAAATTTGTGTTGATAATACTAGCAGCCATCGTAGTAACTCCTGTGTTGTACCCCGTCGGCGCGATTGATGTGGGCCGAGCATAAGGGGTATCACTATATTCAGCGGATATACTCCTGTGTGTGGAATATTTACCGCTCCCGTGTTTCGTGTCGGCCTGCCAAAGGAAGTCTTTAGTTATAATAAATAAACTTGTTCCATCCCTGCGGACGTCAGTATGTCCACCGGGAGGTCTGCAGTAAAAATAAAATAAAAACATGATATTACGATCCATCGCCCGGCATCCTGCATTTGATTGAACTGATCAATCAGATAGAAACATCCAGATAGAAATATCTCGCTACCTCGGAGTCTTTACTTGTTTCAATGGTATGTATTTTGCTTGTAATGTAGCTAAAAGCTGGTCAGCGCTATGTTATTGACAGGAGGGACCGGGACTTGACGGACATCGATGTTACGCAGCAAACCAACATGGGCGGTATCGCCAGCAATGCTTTCGGCGAGCGCTATCTGTTTGGCATCAATCGCAACCTGTTTCAAGGCTCCGACGCCAGTAGCGTGTTCCGGTCATATTTTGGCGACAAGTTGTTCGAGGAAGACACCTTTTATGTAATCGCCGGCACAGACAGTGGCCTCCTCTACCAGTTTGTGAAAACGCAGGGGCTCCCCAAGGGCAGCCGTTACCTGTTCGTGGAGCTGCCACAGATCCTGGCGCTAATGGAAGGTTTGGATGGCTCGCAGGCAGAACTGGCCGTGACCACCGGAGAGAATTGGCTTGAACAGGCCAAGGACATGGGGGTGGAGAACTACGCCGTTCAGGAGCGACTCGTCTTGCTCCGTTCCCTGGGAGTCGTTCACGGCCATTACGGCCAGTATCCACCTTCTGGCGACAACTCAAAAGTGAATTCGAGCTTTTCATCTTTGATCAGAGAAGGTGATCTCAGCAGTCGCCCCTTCGTTATTTGCCAGATCGAAAATCTGACGGAAAACCAGATCCCCGCAATCCGTCTCAATGGCACTTTCAGAGGCAAGACCGCGGTGGTGTTGGCCGGCGGCCCGTCACTGGATGAGCTGTTACCGTGGGTACGGCAGCATCGCCGGAATCTATTCGTGATCGCCGTATCCCGCATCAGCCGTTCCCTTATCGAGGCAGGTATCCAGCCGGACATCTAGCGTATCCGTCGATCCCGTCGCTTTCAATCTGAATGTTTGCAAAGACATGCTCGAATTTCAAAACGGCACCTTACTGGTCAATAACTACCATTTGAGTCCCAACCTGTTAGCGAGCTGGGGCGGGCAAAAGGTGTTCGTAGGGTCGCGCTACCCGTGGTCGACCCCGTTGGAACCGGAAAACATACCACCCGTCGAGGGAACAACCGTCACCAATACTGCCCTGGACATTGCCGTGAAGTCCGGCGTTGGGCAGATTATCCTTGGCGGAGCGGATTTCTGTTTCAGCCAGGAAGGTTATACCCACGCCAGAGGCACGGCTGAGCATGCGATGGGCGCCAGGCTGCAACTCGGTGACCAGCCGGTCGAGACCAACAGCGGGATGATGGCCGACACGGAGAATGCGTATCTGAACTCAGCCATGTCGATCGACTTGCAGGCCCGGAATGCGACGCTGCAGGGGTGCCGAGTCATTAACCCGGCACCGGGCGCGATGCGCCTACCCCACATAGAGCACATTGCCCTGGAAGACATTCGGGTCGAACCGCTGGAGCAGCCGGCGCAGGCTGTTCTCGCCAGCGCAGTGCCGCTTGTCGATGAGCGCAGCCGGGTTCGTCTGTATCAGGAAGAACTGCAAGAGGTGGATCGTGTACTAGCAGAGGTGAGAAACATCAAAGCGCTGTCCGACAAGGCTCTAGTCTATAACATGAAGCTGTTCGCGACGGGCGGGCGCGATTGCGGATTCCATAACAAGGCCAGAATGGACCGCATCGAGAAGCAGCTTGACGGTAAGTATGCAGAAACGGCCAATTTCGTCAAGCGCTTCGGCGTGCCACGCTTTGTGCCCGTTCTACGTTTCCATGATCTCCGTGAAGAAGGCCGCGAAGAAAACAGCCGCCTGTACTTTCAGGCATTCGTGGATACCTGCAAGGAACTCACTGACATCTTGCGCGCAGCCCGCGAGCGTATTATGAGTCGGATGGAGGAGGAGAAAAATCAACCCGATATCCAATGCCTGTTAGAGCAGTGGCATAACGACCAACAGCTAGGACGAGCCATTCAATGGGCGGAACTGCACGAAGGCCAGGTAAATCAATTGCTACAGTGGCAACAACAGGCTTTGAAAACCTTCCAGAACACGTTCGCGGACAGCGTTGCAGCGCTCGGCCGAGACTACAGGAATGCCCTGGAGCAGAGGGGTGATCTGGACAGCGTGACCGGCCGGGCCCGGGAATATTTTCAGTGCGGTGACCTAGAAGGGCTAAAACGCCTGCGGGCCGGGTTGTGCGCCTATCGTGACCAGGAACAGGTCAGGCTGATAACCCCCCTGATCAATGGGTATGCTGCGGAGCTGGAAAACAAACCTGAGACAGCCATCAGCGTTTACCAGCTCCGCAATATACCCATCTATCCAGGTGGCTATCGCCTAGACCTGTTCCTGGTCACAAAGCGCGTTAGCCCTTCCAGGTCACTGCACTGAAAAAACAGGCCGCTGGCGCTGATCCGCCCCTTGCTCCCAGGGCATTCCTGTAGTCTTGGCCGAGCGCTGCAACACTATCCGCGAACCGTCCTGGAAGGTTTTCAAAGCCTGTTGTTTCCACTGTAGCAATCGAATTCTGCCTGGCCTTCGTGCAGTTCCGCCCATTGAATGGCTCAGTCCTTAGCCTGTTGGTCGTTATGCCATTGCTCTAAGACAGGCATTGGATATCGGGTTGATTTTTCTCCTCCTCCATCCGACTCATAATACGCTCGCGGCTGCGCGCAAGATGTCAGTGAGTTCCTTGCAGCCGAATGCCTGAAAGTACAGGCGGCTGTTTTCTTCGCGGCCTTCTTCACGGAGATCATGGAAACGTAGAACGGGCACAAAGTTGGCGAGCCGAAGCGCTTGATGAAATCGGCCGTTTCTGCATACCTACCGTCAAGCTGTTCTGGATGCGGATTGCCATTCTGGCCTTGTTATGGAATCCGCAATCGCGCCCGCCCGTGGCGAACAGCTTCATGTTATAAACAAGAGCCTTCGGACAGCGCTTTGATGTTTCTGACCTCTGCTAGTACACGATCCACCTCTTCGTCTCCTGATACAGACGAACCCGGCTGCGTTCATCGACAAGCGGCACTGCGCTGGCGAGAGACAGATCGGCCGCTCCAGCGGTTCGACCCGAATGTCTTCCAGGGCAATATGCTCTATGTGGCAGGCGCATCGCGCCCGGTGCCGGGTTAATGACTCGGCACCCCTGCAGCGTCGCATTCCGGGCCTGCAAGTCGATCGACATGGCTGAGTTCAGATACGCATTCTCCGTGTCGGCCATCATCCCGCTGTTGGTCTCGACCGGCTGGTCACCGAGCTGCAGCCTGGAGCCCATGGCATACTCCGCCGAACCCCTGGCGTGGTGTAGCCTTCTCGCTGAAACAGAAATCCGCTCGCCAATGTCCCCAGCGCCCCGGACTTCACGGCAAACCCCAGGAGCAGGTCCTTGGTGACGGTCGAGCCCCCGACGTGCGGGAGGTTTTCCGGTTCAATGGGGTCGACCAGATGCAACATTCAACGAACACCTTTTGCCCACCAGCTGACGTTGGAACTCGAAATTCATCCTTGTTCACCAGTGACATATCGAGGCATGTCTTTGCACACATTGAGGTTGAATGCGACGGGATCGACAGAAACGCAGATGTCCGGCTGGATACCTGCCGCGATGAGGGAACGGCTGATGCAGGATGCGCGATCACGAGCAGATGACGGCGGTGCTGCCTGACCCAGGGCAACAGCTCATCCAGGGAAGGGCCGCTGGCCGATTCCACCGCGGTGCTTGCCGCTGAAAGCGCGTCGAGACAGGTAGCCGGGACCTCGTTTTCTGTCAGATTTTCGATCTGGCGAATAACGAAGGCGACTGTTCAGCCCCCTTCTCTGGTCGAATATAAAAAATATCGAAGTCACTTTTCAGTTGCCGCCAGAAAGTGGCATACGGGACGTAATGGCCGTGAACGACACCAAGGGAACGTAGCAGGACCACTCGCTCCTGAGCCGCATAGTTCACCACACCCATGTCCCTGGCCCTGTCAAGCCAGGCCTCCGCGGTGGATACTGCCATTATTTCCTGTGGACCATCCAGACCGTCCATGAGCGCCAGGATCGGCAACTCCACGAACGGTAACGGCTGCCCTTTGGGGAGCCCCTGCGTTTTCACAAACTGGTAGAGGAGGCCACTCTCTGTGCCAGCGAACTACATAAAACGTGTCTTCCTCGAACAACTTGTCGCCAAATATGACCGGAACACGCTACTGGCGTCGGAGCCTTGAAACAGGTTGCGATTGATGCCAAACAGATAGCGCTCGCCGAAAGCATTGCTGAGCAATGCCCCCATGTCGGTTTGCTGTGTTACATCGATCTCGGAGTCAGAGTGCCGATCCCTCCTGTCAATAACATAACGCTGACCATTTTTTATTACGTTAAAAGCAAGATACATGCCATAGAAACAGGAAAGGCTCAGAGGTGGCGAGCTGTTTCTATCTGTCAGTTCAATCAAATGCAGGACGCCGGGCAATGGATCGTAATATTCTGTTTTTATTTAATTTTTACGCAGAAGCTTCCCGATGGACATACTAATGCATCCACAGGGATGAAGACATTTATTATAACTCAAGCCTTCCTTTGGCAGACCAACACAGAACACGGGAGCGGTAAATATTCCACAAACAGATATCCGCTGAATATAGTGATACCCCTTATGCTCGGCCCATCGCGCACAAGGTACGACGCCGGAGTTACTACGATGGCTGCTAGTATTATCAACACAAATTTGATGTCTTTGAATGCTCAGAAGAAGAATCTGAACAAAAACGCTCTAACCTGGATACCGCGGCGGAACGCCTCTCTTCCGGCCTGCGCGTGGAACATGCACGGCTGGGCATGTCCCTGACCTCGACGGTTCGTTCCCTGAGTGTCGAGATCCGCAACGCGGCGGACGATATCTCTACTGCGCGGTACGGTGAAGCGGCCTTTGCGACCGACATCCTGCCACGTCATGAGCTGGCGGTGCAGGCCCGGGCCTAGGGCCACGCAGGCGTCAAACATTCAAGTGGAATATGATGTCTTGAATGGCGAGGTTAGCGCCCTGGGGATCACCGCGCCCGGTGGCTCCCTCGGAGCCGTGCTGTTGCTGTCGAAGGGGCTATTGGCACCACCCTGAGCGCCCTTGCGGCCACGCGGGCTATGGTGCGACCATCGCCGCTGCAGAGTTCCAAATCCAGCCATTTGAACGGAGGACAGTCAATCAGTCGCGGCCCTGCAGCGGATCATGGACGCCGAGGCTTCAGCGGAAACCGCGGCTCAGCCCGCGGCCAGGATCCAGGCGCGGCAATGGTGGTTAACCAGATCCCGAGTAATCTGTAGTCTCTTGGGTTAAGAGGCAGCGTTAAACAGGATGCTGTAAATCATGACCCGGTCATGTAACACATGGCCGGTTCGGAAGCCATAAATATTCCACAAACAGGAGTATATCCGCTGAAAGTGATACCCCTTATGCTCGGCCCACATGGATGCACACAACGGGGTACGACGCAGTTGCTCAATCACTGTGTTAGTTATCAACACAAATTTGATGTCTTTGAATGCTCAGAAGAATCTGAACAAAACACTCTAAGCCTGAAATTTTCGCAGATCATTCCCGCCTGCGCGTGAACAGCGCCGGTAGCGACACCGGCCCGGCCTGGGCGGTGGGCATGTCCCTGACCTCAACGGTTCGTTCCCTGAGTGTCGATCCGCAACGCGGCGGACGATATCTCTACTGCACAGATTGCTGACGGTGAAGCGGCCGTTGCGACATCCTGCAGCGCATGAATGAGCTGGCGGTGCAGGCCCAGGTACAAACGGCGCGGCGCAGGCGGCAAACATTCAAGTGGAATATTCTGCCTTGAATGCCGAGGTTACCGCCCTGGGGGTCTCCGCGCCCGGTGGCGACCTGACCGCTTCCGGTGGTGCTGCGGGTGCCGAAACGGATATTGGCACCACCCTGAGCGCCCTTGCGGCCACGCGGGCGGGTTATGGTGCGACCATCGCCGCTGCAGAGTTCCAAATCCAGCGATTTGAAACGGAGCGAGTCGAATCAGTCCGCGGCCCTCAGCCGGATCATGGACGCCGACTTTGCCGCGGAAACCGCGGCTCTGACCCGCGGTCAGATCCTGGTGCAGGCCGGCACGGCAATGGTGGCCCAGGCCAACCAGATCCCGAGTAACGTGCTGAGTCTCTTGGGCTAAGAGACGGCGTTAAGCGGGATGCTGTGATACATAACCCGGTCATGTAGGACATGGCCGGGTTATTTCCTTAGAGGAATGGTGATTCAGGGAAGCGTGTAACGACCAGTGGTATGTATCATGCATGTCATGCACATAGGTTACGCAAGTGCCATGTATAAATTTCTGACCGTGAGTCGAGGTAAGCGGCAATGATTTCTAATTTGGGTTTTGGCACGATTACTTCTCAGGGCGTTGGTTCGAATCTCGATATTGCCAGCATTGTCAGCAGTCTAATGCAGATAGAGCGGATTCCGCTCGATCGATTGATTGCGCAAAAAGACAGTTTTGATGCCAAAATATCCTCACTCGGGACGATAAAGAGTTCACTGTCAACATTTGAAACGGCACTATCTACCCTGACGTCGGGTTCCGGTTTACTGGCCAACAAGGCCGACTCTTCCGATACCGCAATCGTCAATGCGACCGGCATAAGCGGTGCCCCGTGCGGGCAATTATGCCATTGCAAAATACAAGCCAGCTTGCCCAGTCGCAAAAGCCATGGGCACAGACGCCACGGCCCTCGACGACTTTGACTATCGATCTGGGTGCTATTTCCGGTGGTACCTTTGACCCCGTACTCTG